>NZ_JBFTSH010000002.1:0-795163 GCF_056399925.1 Cupriavidus sp. 01L43 | reverse complement strand
GGTCCGACTCGGCATCGGCTCCGACCCGCGCATCGGCTACAGCTTCCTGTACGCCGGCGCCGGCTACGGCGGCTCGTGCTTCCCGAAGGACGTGCAGGCGCTGATGCGCACGGCCACCTCGTACGGCAAGCCGATGCGGGTGCTGGAGGCCGTGGAGGCCGTCAACGATGCCCAGAAGCAGGTCTTGGCCAACAAGGTCATCAAGCGCTTCGGCGAAGACCTGACCGGCAAGACCTTCGCAATCTGGGGCCTCGCCTTCAAGCCGAATACCGATGACATGCGGGAAGCGCCCTCGCGGGTGCTGGCGCGCGAGCTGGTGTCGCGCGGCGCCGCGCTGCGCGTGCACGACCCGGTGGCGATGGCCGAGGCGCGCCGTGTGATCGAGACGGATCTTGCGGACATCGAAGGCGGCGCGGGGCGAGTACACTTCTGCGAGGCGCAGATGGATGTCCTCGAGGACGCCGACGCGCTCGTGATCGTGACCGAGTGGAAGGTCTTCCGGAGCCCGGATTTCAGTGCCATCCGCGCCAAGCTGAAGACCCCGGTCATTATCGACGGCCGCAATCTCTACGAACCCGATGCCATGGCGACAGCCGGCATCGAATACCACGCGATCGGGCGCTCTGCCTCGATGCGCTGAGACCCTATGAGCAAGAATCAGATTTCGCAGGACCAGATTCGACAATCGCAGGTGCTGGTGGTGGGCGACATGATGCTGGACCGTTACTGGTTTGGCGACGTGGAGCGCATTTCCCCGGAGGCGCCGGTGCCCGTGGTGCAGGTGAAGCGCAGTGACGAGCGCCTGGGCGGCGCCGCCAACGTGGCCCGCAATGCCGCGGCGCTGGGCGCCCGGGTAGGCATGCTCGGCGTGATCGGCGATGACGAGCCGGGCCGCACGCTCGAGGCGCTGCTGGCCGAGAGCCACGTGCAGCCCTACCTGCAACGCGATCCCACCCTCAATACGACGATCAAGCTGCGCGTGCTGGCCCATCAGCAGCAGTTGCTGCGCGTCGATTTCGAGAGCGCGCCGGCCAACGAAGTGCTGGCTTCGGTACAGGACCGCTTCAATACCCTGGTGGCCGACTATCAGGTGCTGGTCTTGTCCGACTACGGCAAGGGCGGTCTGGCGCACGTCGGCCGCATGGTGGAGGCGGGCCGCGCGGCCGGCCGCACCGTGCTGGTGGACCCCAAGGGCGACGACTACTCGCGCTACCGGGGTGCCACGCTGATCACGCCGAACCGTGCCGAGATGCGTGCCGTGGTGGGCGCCTGGAAGACCGAGGCGGACCTGACCATCCGCGCCCAGAACCTGCGCCGCTCGCTCCAGCTTGAAGCGCTGCTGCTGACGCGCTCGGAGGAGGGCATGACGCTCTACACCGAGGCCGAGGTGCTTCATGTCTCGGCCCAGGCGCGCGAAGTCTATGATGTATCGGGGGCCGGCGATACCGTGATCGCCACGCTGGCCACGATGATCGGTGCCGGCGTGCCGCTCAAGGAAGCCGTGCAGCACGCCAACCGGGCCGGCGCCATCGTGGTCGGCAAGCTGGGTACCGCCGTTGTCACGTATCCCGAACTGTTCGGCGCCTGAGGCGCGTGTCGTAAAAGTCCGAAATTCGAGTCTGAAACTACCATGACCATCATCGTGACCGGCGCCGCCGGCTTTATCGGCAGCAACCTCGTCAAGGGCTTGAACGAGCGCGGCGAGACCAATATTGTCGCGGTCGACAACCTGACCCGCGCCGAGAAGTTCGGCAACCTCGTGGACTGCGAGATCGCCGACTACCTCGACAAGTCGGAATTCGTCCAGCGCTTTGCGCGGGGGGACTTCGGCAAGGTCCGCGCGGTGTTCCACGAGGGCGCGTGCTCCGACACCATGGAGACCGACGGCCGCTACATGATGGAGAACAACTACCGCTACACGCTGGCGCTGATGGAAGCCTGCCTGGAGCAGGGCACGCAGTTCCTCTACGCCTCTTCGGCGGCCACCTACGGGGCGTCGACGATGTTCCGCGAGGACCGCGAGTACGAGCGCCCGCTGAACGTGTACGGCTATTCGAAGTTCCTGTTCGACCAGGTGGTGCGGCGCCGGCTGCCGGCGGCCCACTCGCAGATCGTCGGCTTCCGCTACTTCAACGTGTACGGCCCGCGCGAGTACCACAAGGGCCGCATGGCCTCGGTGGCGTTCCACCACTTCAACCAGTTCCGCGCCGAGGGCTCGGTGAAGCTGTTCGGCGAGTACAACGGCTACGCGCCGGGTACGCAGAGCCGCGACTTCGTGTCCGTGGAGGACGTGGTCAAGGTCAACCTGTACTTCCTTGATCATCCGGAAAAGTCCGGCATCTTCAACCTTGGCACCGGCCGCTCGCAGCCGTTCAACGACATCGCCGCCAGCGTGGTCAACACGCTGCGCGAGATCGAGGACAAGCCGCCGCTCTCGCTGGAGGAGATGGTGCAGGAAGGGCTGGTCGAATACGTGAAATTCCCCGACGCGCTGCGCGGCAAGTACCAGTGCTTCACGCAGTCCGACGTGTCGCGCCTGCGGTCGGCAGGCTATACCGCCCCGTTCCTCACGGTGCAGGAAGGCGTCTCGCGCTACTGCAAGTGGCTGCTCGAGCGTAACGGCTGACCGTTTCGGATGTTTCCGACCGCCGATTGCAACATCCTCGTTGCAGTTGGCCACACATCCGCGCGGATGTTGTGAACGATTGTGGCCGACTACGCGTCTGGCCGTCACCCGCTCCTATCCTGACAAGGCTCCGTCGCCATCCCGGCACGGAGCCTTGAGTCCAATAAGGAAAGGAGTTTTCTGATGCGCAATCCCTTCGATGTTTCCCTGATCCAGTGCATGCGCCGGATGTTCGTGGCGCTGCTGGTGTCGCTCGCGTTCGGCGGCGCGGCCTATGCCAACGTGGACGTCAACGTGGCGGACGAAGCCGCGCTGACCGGCGTGAAGGGCATCGGGCCGGCTACCGCCAAGCGGATCCTCGATGAGCGCGAGAAGCATGGCGCCTTCAAGGATGCCGGCGACCTCGCGGACCGGGTGCCCGGCGTGGGGCCGAAGTCGGTGGCCAACCTCGAGGCCGCCGGGCTGACGTTCGGCAAGGCTGCGCCGCCCCCTCGCAAGGATCCCAAGGCAAAGGCCAGCGCGGCACCATCGACGCAGAAGGCGGCCCGCTGACGCCATGCGGCAGACCAGGCCCGGGGCGTCAACAGCCCGGGGCTGGTATGCGTTGTGCTTCCTTGTCGGCCGGCGCCGGCCCGGTCGCTTCGCGGCCAGGGCGGCGCGGAGTATCATGCGCGACGTCGATAACAGGGAGAAAACAACATGGCGAATGGCGAGGACACGGGCTTCCTGCCGAAATGGCGGCTGAAGACATCGGGCGTGATCGGCCCGGACGAGCGGCTGCCCGCGGGGCAGACGATTCTGGCGGGCATCCAGCACGTGGTGGCGATGTTCGGCTCCACGGCCATCGCGCCGATCCTGATGGGCTTCAATCCGAATATCGCCATCCTGTTCTCGGGCATCGGCACGCTGATTTTCTTCCTGTTCGTACGCGGGCGCGTGCCGAGCTATCTGGGATCGAGCTTCGCGTTCATCGCCGTGGTCATCGCGGCCACCGGCTATGCCGGCAGCGGGCCGAACCTGAATATCCCGGTGGCGCTCGGCGGCATCATCGCGGCGGGGGCGGTCTACACATTGATCGGCCTGATCGTGCAGGCGGTCGGCTACGCCTGGGTGGAGAAGCTGATGCCGCCGGTGGTGACCGGCGCCATCGTTGCAGCGATTGGCCTGAACCTGGCGCCGGTGGCCGTCAAGGCCGTCAGCGCCGCGCCGCTCGATACCTGGATCGGGCTGCTGACCGTGCTGGCCGTGGGCCTGATCGCCGTGCGCGCGCCGGGCATGGTGGGGCGCCTGCCGGTGCTGCTGGGTGGGCTGGCTGGCTACCTCGCGTATTACATCGCCACCAATGTGATGGGCATGGGCAAGGCCATCGACTTCTCAGGCGTGATTGCGGCCGGCTGGTTCGGCCTGCCCGCGTTCACGGCGCCGGTGTTCGAGCCGAGCGCGATGCTGCTGATCGCCCCGGTGGCGATCGTGCTTGTGGCGGAGAACCTCGGCCACATCAAGGCCATCGGCGTGATGACGGGCCGCAACCTGGACCCGTATATCGGTCGCGCGTTCATCGGCGATGGCGTGGCCACGATGCTGTCCGCCTCGGGCGGCGGCACGGGCGTGACCACGTACGCGGAGAACATGGGTGTGATGGCGGTGACGCGCATCTACTCGACGCTGATCTTCGTGGTAGCGGCGGCGGTGGCCATTCTGCTCGGCTTCTCGCCGAAGTTCGGCGCGCTGATCCTGACGATTCCGGGCCCGGTCATCGGCGGCCTGACCATCGTCGTGTTTGGCCTGATCTCGGCCACGGCCGGGCGGATCTGGGTGCAGAACGGCGTGGATTTCTCCAGCTCGCGCAACCTGATCACGGTGGGGGCCACGCTGACCGTGGCCGCTGGTGACCTGACGCTGAAGCTCGGTGGCATGACGCTCGGTGGCATCGGCACGGCCACGTTCGGCGCCATCCTGCTGTATCACCTGCTGGGCAAGGGCCGCGACGAAGAAACCGCGCTGCCGCACTGATTCGGCGGCATGGCGGGGCCGGCTGGGGTGGGGGAATGCCCGCCCTGCCGGTGCGGGTAAGGTGGGTGCATTACAATGACCCGCGACAACAAAGACATTGGCGACACCCCCTCCCGCGACATTCCCCTGCACCATGGCCTACAAGACGATCGAAGACACCATCGGCAATACGCCGCTGGTCAGACTCCAGCGCATCCCCGGCGCCGCCATCGAGGCGCGCGGCAATGTGATTCTCGGCAAGCTCGAAGGCAATAACCCGGCCGGTTCCGTCAAGGACCGTCCCGCGCTGTCGATGATCCGTGGTGCCGAGGCGCGCGGCCGCATCAAGCCGGGCGACACGCTGATCGAGGCGACCTCGGGCAATACCGGCATCGCGCTGGCCATGGCTGCGGCCATCCGCGGCTACCGCATGGTGTTGATCATGCCGGAGGACCTGAGCCTCGAGCGCCGGCAGAGCATGTCGGCCTATGGCGCGGAGATTATCCTCACGCCGGTCAAGGGCGGCATGGAGTACGCGCGTGACCTCGCCGAAGCCATGGAGCGCGAAGGCAAGGGCGTGATCCTCGACCAGTTCGCCAATCCGGACAATCCGCTGGCGCACTACGAGACCACGGGCCCGGAACTCTGGGCGGAAACCGAGGGCCGTATCACGCACTTTGTGTCCGCCATGGGCACCACGGGCACGATTACCGGCGTCTCGCGCTTCCTCAAGGAAAAGAACCCGGCGATTCAGATCGTCGGCGCGCAGCCGGCCGAAGGCTCGCGCATCCCCGGCATCCGCAAGTGGCCGGAAGCCTACCTGCCGAAGATCTACGATCCGAAGTACGTGGACCGCCAGGAGCCGGTGTCGCAGGCCGACGCCGAGCACATGGCCCGCCGCATGGCGCGCGAGGAAGGCATCTTCTGCGGCATTTCCGCCGCCGGCGCGCTGTGCGTGGCGCTGCGCGTGGCCGAGGAAGTGGAAAACGCGACGATCGTGTTCGTGGTCTGCGACCGTGGTGACCGCTACCTGTCGACCGGCGTATTCCCGGCCTGATCGGTCCCGCGTTTCTCGTACGAGTAAAGGCCCCGCGCGTTTGCCGGGGCCTTTTTCTATCTAGCGCAAGTTCAGCGCGAAGTCGTCGAGCTGGGTGATGCAGGTGTTCCAGCCGTCGAAGAAGCCCAGCTTCTCGTGCTGGTCCCGCGTTTCGTCATCGGGGTGCATCACCGTGGCGGTGTAGCGGCTGCCCGTGCCTTCGTCGGCCATGGTGATGATGGCCGTGAAGCCGAGCCACGGCTTGGCCGGACGCCAGCCGCCCGTCAGCATCGACGTCATGACAAGGCGCGATTGCGGCACCACTTCGAGAAAGCTGCCAGGGTTGTCGCTCACGCCACCGTCGGGGCCGCGCATGATGGTATGGAAGGCGCCGCCGGGCTGGAGGTCGAAGGCCAGCACCTCGGTCGTCCAGGGCTTGGGGCACCACCATTCCTTGAGCAATGCCGGATCCGACCAGGCGCGCCACAGTGCCGAGCGCGGCGCGCGCAGCACGCGGGAGATGACGAGGTCGCGGGATTCAGCGTTGTCGGCTGGGCTGTTTGACATGGGCTTGCTCCTCCTGATGTAGAYGTTCGACGAATTGGGCCATGCGATCGGACCTGGCCTCCCAGACGGCGCGCTGCTCGGCGATCCACTGCTCAGCCTGCGAGAGCCGCTCCGGCAACAACTCACACGTGCGGGTGCGCCCGAGCTTGTGCGTGCGGATCAGGCCGCTACGCTCGAGCACGGTCAGGTGCTTCATGAACGACGGCAGCGCCATGTCGAACGGCGCCGCCAGCGTGGACACCGACTGCGCGCCGCCGCCCAGTGCGCTGACAATCGCACAGCGGGTGGGGTCGGCGAGCGCGTGAAATACCTCGCTGACTGTCGCTTGATAGTTAGCCATATGGGTAACTATAGGCCAAAAGAAAATCCCCGGCAAGACAGAGCCTGGACGGGGATTTGGGGTCGGCGAATGGGGGGTGGCGATCAGCCCATCGCCGCTTTGACTGCCTCGCCGAGTTGGTACACCGCCAGCGCGTAGAAAAAGCTGCGGTTGTAGCGCGTGAGCACGTAGAAATTGCGCAGGCCGATCAGGTACTCGGTGGGCTGGTCCGGCGTGGGCAAGTCCACCACCAGCACGCCGGTCTCGCCTTCGCGCTGGAGGTCGATCGGCTCGTCCACGCGCAACCCGGCGCGGGTGAGCTGGTTCAGCGTGCGCGTGGGCCACGGCTCGCCGTCTGCCGCAGCCACGGCAATGCCCCGGCTGCCTTCGTCGCCGGCAATGCGCCAGATCACGGGCCGGCCCTGTTCCCAGCCGTGCAGCTGCAGGAAGCGGCCCACGCTACCAATGGCATCGACGGCGCTGTTGCGCAGGTCGACGTGCCCGTCCTTGTCATAGTCGATCGCGTACTCGCGAAGGCTGGTCGGCATGAACTGCGGAATGCCCACCGCGCCCGCGTACGAGCCGAGTACCGAATAGACATCGGTGCGGGTCTCGCGGCACCAGAGCAGGTAGTCCGCCAACTGCTCGCGGAACAGCCGGGTGCGTGCGTCGCGGTTCGGGGTGTCCGGATAGTCGAAGGCCAGCGTGGAGAGCGAATCCAGCACGCGGAACGTGCCCATATCGCGCCCGTAGATGGTTTCCACGCCGATGATGCCGACGATGACCGACGCCGGCACGCCGAATTCGGCCTCGGCGCGGCGCAGCGTGTCGCGGTTTTCCTGCCAGAAGCGCACGCCGGCGTTGATGCGGATCGGCTCGATAAAGCGCGAGCGGTACGTCCGCCAGCTCTTCCGGCCCGGCGTGCTCGGCGGCATGATCAGCCGCGACACCGTGGCCGAATACACGGCCTGACTGAAATACGTGTCCAGCTCCGCGCGCGGGAAGCCGTGGCGGGCCACCATGTCGTCGATGAACGCACGGGTTTGCGGATGATTTCGATAGCGGCCCGGTTCGATTTCTTCTTCCCGGACGGCCACGCGACGCTTGCCGGCAGCCATCAGTCGAGGAGAAACGCCGCACAGGCCCAATGCGGCAGCGGTGAGTGCGGCGCCCAGCAGCGGGCGGCGCATGGAGCGCTGTTTGTCGGTCATGTTGTCCTTTGCAAGTCGCACCGAGTATAGCGGATGCCTCCCGGCGCCAGCGACCCCGCCGGCCCACGGATGATGTGGCACGTCATGTGCTAACGTATCGATTGGAGACAAACTTGACCCGGAAACGACAATGCCAACGGGCTATTACACACATCCCGCATTCCAGCTGCACGAGATGGGACATTTCCATCCGGAATGCCCGGAACGGCTGCAGGCGATCGAGGATCACCTGATCTCGCACGGGCTGGACGGGCTGCTGGACCGCCGCGACGCGCCGGCCGCCACCGAGGAGCAGATCGAGCGCGTGCACCGGCCCGACTACGTCTCCCAGTTGGCGTCCGTGAGCCCCGCGAGCGGCTACCACGCGATCGATCCCGATACCACGATGAACCGCCACACGCTGACCGCCGCCACGCACGCGGCCGGCGCCGCCGTGGCCGCCACCGACGCCGTGATGGCCGGCGAACTGGAAAACGCGTTTTGCTGCGTGCGCCCACCGGGCCACCACGCCGAGCCGGACCGCGCCATGGGCTTCTGCTTCTATAACAACGTGGCGATTGCCGCCCGTCACGCGCTGGTCGCGCATGGTCTGGAGCGCGTGGCCGTGATCGATTTCGATGTCCACCACGGCAACGGCACCGAGGCGGCATTCCGCAACGACCCCCAGGTGCTGATGTGCAGCTTCTTCCAGCACCCGTTCTATCCGTATAGCGGCACGGAGCACATTGCGCCGAACATGTCGAATATCCCGCTGCCCGCCTATACCAACGGCATGGCCGTGCGCGAGGTGGTGGAGACGATCTGGCTGCCACGCCTGAACGAGTTCCGGCCCCAGATGCTGTTCATCTCGGCCGGTTTCGATGCCCACCGTGAGGACGACCTCGGCCAGATGGGCCTGGTCGAGCAGGACTACGCCTGGATGACGGAACGGCTGATGGAAGTGGCGCGCGTGCATGCCAAGGGCCGCATCGTGAGCTGCCTGGAGGGGGGCTACAACCTCAGCGCGCTGGGGCGGAGCGTGCTCGCGCACCTGAAGGTGATGATGGAAGGCTAAAAGTGCCGCGTAATTCGCAAAAATGCGATTGACGGTGCTTCTATATGCTCCCAGCGCATAAGGCGATCGAAAAAATCTCGTTTGAGGTATGAAGCGGATCGCATAAAATGCGAGCTTCAGAAAAATAATGCGCGGCAACAACGCTGGAGACCCCACGCTGTTGCCGTTTTCTTTTCTCTTTCCATGATCGAACTGCAAGGACTCTCGCAGCGATTCCCCGGCGGGTCGGGGGAAGTGCATGCGCTGCGCGATGTCAGCCTCTCCATCGCGCCCGGTGAAGTCTTCGGCATCATCGGCCGAAGCGGGGCCGGCAAGAGCACGCTGGTGCGTGCCATCAATCTGCTGAACCGGCCCAGCGCCGGCCGGGTGATCGTCGACGGCCACGATTTGACTGCGATGGATGCCAGCCGCCTGCGCGCGGCGCGCCGCGAAATCGGCATGATCTTCCAGCATTTCAACCTGCTGTCGTCGCGCACGGTCTATGACAACGTGGCGCTGCCGCTGGAGCTGGCCGGCAAGACCAAGGCCGAGATCGCCGCGACGGTGCTGCCGCTGCTGGACCTCGTGGGCCTGTCGGCGCTGCGCGACCGCCATCCCGCGCAGATCAGCGGCGGGCAGAAGCAGCGCGTGGGCATTGCGCGCGCGCTGGCCAGCAAGCCGAAGGTGCTGCTGTCCGACGAAGCCACCTCCGCGCTGGATCCCGAGACCACGCGCTCGATCCTCGACCTGCTCAAGCAGATCAATCGCGAGCTGGGCCTGACCATCGTCATGATCACGCACCAGATGGAGGTCATCAAGCAGGTCTGCGACCGCTTGGCCGTGCTCGAAGCCGGGCAGGTGGTGGAAAGCGGCCGTGTGATCGACGTCTTCCTGCGCCCGCAGCACGAAGTCACGCGCGCGATGATCGGCGACGTGATTGCCCAGGAACTGCCGGCCAGCGTGCTCAAGCGCGTGGAAAGCCGGCTCGGCAACGGCCGCGACCACGTCTACCGGCTGGCCTTCACGGGCGAGAACGTCGACCAGCCGGTGCTGGCCCAGGCGATCCGCCAGCACGGACTGGACTTCAACATCCTGCACGGCCATATCGACGAGATCCAGGGGCAGGCGTTCGGCTCGCTGGCGATCATGGCCACGGGCGAGCCGGCCGCGGTGCGCGCGGCGATGGAATATTTGCAGACGCAGGGCGTCGTGGTGGAGGAGATCGAACATGTGGTCTGAAATGTTTGACCTGTTCCTGGCGTCGTTCGGCGAGACGCTGTTGATGGTGTCGATCTCGGGCGTGGTGGGCGCGCTGTTCGGCGTGCCGCTGGGCGTGCTGCTGCACCTGACCAACCGGGGCGGCGTGCTGTCGCATCCGCTGTTCAACCGCTCCATCGGCGTGGTCGTGAACGCGGTGCGGTCGATCCCGTTCATCATCCTGCTGGTGGTGGTGATCCCGTTCACGCGCTTTATCGTCGGTTCGTCGATCGGCACGACGGCGGCTGTGGTGCCGCTGACGATCGCGGCGGTGCCGTTCATCGCCCGGCTGGTCGAGGCGGCGCTGCGCGAGGTGGACAAGGGCCTGGTGGAAGCCGCGCAATCGATGGGTGCCACCACGCGCCAGATCGTCTGGAAGGTGCTGCTGCCCGAGGCGATGCCCGGCATCGTGGCCGGCCTGACCATCACCTTCGTGAGCCTGGTCGGCTATTCGGCCATGGCCGGCGCCATCGGCGGCGGCGGGCTGGGCGACCTGGGCATCCGCTACGGCTACCAGCGCTATATCACCGAGGTCATGGTCGCCGTGGTGGTGATCCTGATCGTCTTCGTACAGGCCGTGCAGAGCTTTGGCGACTGGCTCGTGCGCCGCATCAGCCATCGCTGATGGGTTTCAATTCGCAGGGAAACTAGGGGTAAATCAAAAATGCAACGTCGTAATTTGCTGAAGACTGCCGCAGCGGTGGCGCTGGGCCTGGCCGTTTCCACGGGCGCGCTGGCGCAGGAAAAGCCGATCAAGGTTGGCGTGACGGGCGGCCCGCACGCGCAGATCATGGAGCAGGTGAAGAAGGTGGCGGCCAAGGACGGCCTGAACATCCAGGTGGTGGAGTTCAGCGACTACATCCAGCCGAACGCCGCGCTGGCCGCTGGCGACCTCGACGCCAACAGCTACCAGCATCTGCCGTACCTGGAAGCCCAGATCAAGGATCGCGGCTACAAGTTCACGCACGTGGGCTTCACGGTCACGTTCCCGATGGGTGTGTACTCGAAGAAGGTGAAGTCGCTGGACCAGATCAAGCAGGGCGCCCGCGTGGGCGTGCCGAACGATCCGACCAACGGCGGTCGCGGCCTGTTGCTGCTGCAGGCCAAGGGCCTGATCAAGCTGCGTCCGGACGCCGGTCTGAAGGCCACGCCGCTGGACATCGTGGAAAATCCGAAGAAGATCAAGATCGTCGAACTCGACGCCGCCCAGCTGCCGCGCTCGCTCGACGACCTGGACGCCGCCGCGATCAACGGCAACTATGCCGAGTCCGCCGGCCTGTCCCCCACGCGTGATGCAATCGCCACAGAAGGCCCGAAGGGTCCGTACGCGAACCTGATCGCCATCCGCGCGGCGGACAAGGACAAGCCGTGGGTGGCCAAGCTGGTGAAGGCCTACCACTCGGCCGAGGTGAAGCAGTACATCGCCAACACCTACAAGGAGTCGGTGATCACCGCCTGGTAATCATCAATCGGGCGCCGGTCCGGGACGATTTTCGAGGAAATCGTCCAAACCCTGTGCACGCGGGGCATCCTGCGGCACAATGGGCGCAGATTTCTTCAGTTGCCGGGCTAGCCCCGGCAATTCTTTGTCTATAAAATAGTACGATCGTTCGAAAAACTAAAGCTGCGCCACCCCGGTGGTTATAATGGCGAGCGATTCAAATCTTTGGACTATCAGCTATCAGTGGAGTGAGCGCATGAAAGTACTCGTCGCAGTCAAGCGGGTGGTGGACTACAACGTCAAGGTCCGCGTGAAGTCGGATGGCTCGGGCGTCGACCTGGCCAACGTCAAAATGAGCATGAACCCGTTCGACGAAATCGCCGTGGAAGAGGCCGTGCGCCTGAAAGAAGCTGGCGTCGTCACCGAAGTGATCGCCGTGTCGTGCGGCGTCACGCAATGCCAGGAGACCCTGCGCACTGCGATGGCCATCGGCGCCGATCGCGGCATCCTGGTGGAATCGAACGAAGACCTGCAGCCGCTGGCCGTGGCCAAGCTGATCAAGGCACTGATCGACAAGGAACAGCCGCAACTGGTGATCCTGGGCAAGCAGGCCATCGACGATGACTCGAACCAGACCGGCCAGATGGTGGCCGCGCTGGCCGGCCTGCCGCAAGCCACGTTCGCCTCGAAGGTGGTGGTGGCGGATGGCAAGGCATCGGTGACCCGTGAAGTGGATGGCGGTCTGGAAACGCTGTCGGTCAAGCTGCCGGCCGTGGTGACCACGGACCTGCGCCTGAACGAGCCGCGCTACGTGACGCTGCCGAACATCATGAAGGCCAAGAAGAAGCCGCTGGAAACCGTGAAGCCCGAAGACCTCGGTGTGGATGTGGCCCCGCGTCTGTCGACCGTGAAGGTCGTGGAGCCGGCCAAGCGCAGCGCAGGCGTGATGGTGCCCGATGTGGCCACGCTGGTGCAAAAGCTGAAGTCTGAAGCCAAGGTTATCTGAGCGCGGGGAGAGAAAACATGACTGCACTCGTCATTGCTGAACACGACAATCAATCGATCAAGGCCGCCACGCTGAACACCGTGACGGCTGCCGCCCAGTGCGGTGGCGACGTCCACGTGCTGGTAGCCGGCGCCAATGCCAAGGCTGCCGCCGATGCCGCTGCCAAGATCGCCGGTGTGACCAAGGTCCTGCTGGCCGATGCCGCCTATTTCGGCGACGGCCTGGCCGAGAACGTGGCCGAGCAGGCCCTGGCCATCGCCAACGACTACAGCCACATCCTGGCGCCGGCAACGCCGTACGGCAAGAACATCCTGCCGCGCGTGGCCGCCCGCCTGGACGTGGCCCAGATCTCGGAAATCTCCAAGGTCGACGCACCCGACACCTTCGAGCGCCCGATCTACGCTGGTAACGCCATTGCCACCGTGAAGTCGGCCGACAAGATCAAGGTCATCACGGTGCGCGGCACGGCGTTCGACGCGGCTGCCGCCGAAGGTGGCTCGGCCGCTGTCGAGACCCTGCCGGCCGTGGCTGACCTGGGCATCTCGCAATTCGTCTCGCGCGAAGTGGCCAAGAGCGACCGTCCGGAGCTGACCGCTGCCAAGATCATCGTTTCCGGTGGCCGTGGCGTGGGTTCGGGCGAGAACTACACCAAGGTGCTGACGCCGCTGGCGGACAAGCTGGGCGCCGCGCTGGGCGCCTCGCGCGCGGCCGTGGACGCCGGCTTCGTGCCGAACGACTATCAGGTCGGCCAGACCGGCAAGATCGTCGCGCCGCAGCTGTACATCGCGGTCGGTATTTCGGGCGCGATCCAGCATTTGGCCGGCATGAAGGACTCCAAGGTGATCGTCGCGATCAACAAGGACGCCGAAGCCCCGATCTTCTCGGTGGCGGACTACGGCCTGGTGGGCGACCTGAACACCGTGGTGCCTGAGCTGGTGGCAGCACTGGGCTGAGGTCTGGCCCCGCGCCGGCCCGCGTACTGTCTGGTACGGGCGCCGGCGCCACAACAAGAAGAATGAAGCCGTTCCGGGAGCGTCCCGCGAGCGGCTTTTTTACAAGATCCAGGAGACTTCGATGACCTATCGCGCACCGCTCAAGGACATGCTGTTCGTCATGAACGAACTGGCGGACCTGAACGCCGTCAGCCAGATGCCGGGCTATGAGGAAGCCACCCCGGACACGGCGCAGGCCGTGCTTGAGGAAGCGGCCCGGTTCAACGAGGAAGTGGTGGCCCCGCTGAACCGCGCGGGCGATCTCGACCCCAGCAGCTGGAAGGACGGCGTGGTCACCACCACGCCCGGGTTCCGCGACGCGTTCCGCCAGTTCGGCGAGGGCGGCTGGCAGGGCGTGCTGCATCCGAGCGATTTTGGCGGCCAGGGCTTGCCCAAGCTCGTCGCCACGCCGTGCATCGAGATGCTGAACAGCGCCAACCTGTCGTTCGCGCTGTGCCCGCTGCTGACCGATGGCGCCATCGAAGCCCTGCTGACTGCCGGCACCGACGAACAGAAGACGGTCATCCTGCCCAAGCTGATTGCGGGCGAATGGACCGGCACGATGAACCTGACCGAGCCGCAGGCCGGCTCGGACCTGGCCGCCGTGCGCACGCGCGCCGAGCCGCAGGGCGACGGCACGTTCAAGCTGTTCGGCACCAAGATTTTCATCACGTACGGCGAGCACGACATGGCGAAGAACATCGTCCATCTGGTGCTGGCCCGCACGCCGACCGCGCCCGAGGGCGTCAAGGGCATCTCGCTGTTCGTCGTGCCGAAGTTCCTGGTCAACCCGGACGGCACGACCGGTGCGCGCAACGACGTGCACTGCGTGTCGATCGAGCACAAGCTCGGCATCAAGGCCAGCCCGACGGCGGTGCTCCAGTTCGGCGATCACGGCGGCGCCGTCGGCACGCTGGTGGGCGAGGAGAATCGCGGCCTCGAATACATGTTCATCATGATGAATGCGGCGCGCTTCGCGGTGGGCATGCAGGGCATCGCGGTGTCCGAGCGCGCCTACCAGCACGCCGTGGCCTATGCGCGGGACCGCGTGCAGAGCCGGCCGGTCGATGGCTCGGCGCGCGAGGCCGTGACGATCATCCATCACCCCGACGTCAAGCGCATGCTGATGACGATGCGCGCACTGATCGAAGGCGCACGTGCCGTGGCCTACGTGGCCGCCGCGGCCAGCGATGCCGCCCACCAGCATCCGGACGAGGCGACGCGCCGCGAAAACCAGGCGTTCTACGAGTTCATGGTGCCCGTGATCAAGGGCTGGAGCACCGAGCTGTCGATCGACGTGACCAGCCTCGGCGTGCAGGTGCACGGCGGCATGGGCTTCATCGAGGAAACCGGCGCGGCCCAGTACTACCGCGACGCGCGGATCCTGCCGATCTACGAGGGCACCACGGCCATCCAGGCCAATGACCTCGTCGGCCGCAAGACCGTGCGCGATGGCGGTGCCGTGGCGCGCGCGATCTGCGCGAAGATCGCCGAGACCGAGGCCGCGCTCGGCCAGCACAGCTGCGCCTCGTTCCAGGCGGTGCAGGGCCAGTTGAAGCGGGGCCGCGAGGCGCTCGAGGCCGTGGTGGGCTTCGTCGTGGAGAACGCCAAGGGCGATCCGAACGCGGTGTTCGCGGGCAGCGTGCCGTACCTGAAGCTGTGCGGCATTGTGTTCTCGGGCTGGCAACTGGGCCGCGCGATGCTGGCGGCGGATGCCAAGCGTAGCGAAGACCCGGCGTTCTACGAGGCCAAGATCGCCACGGCGCATTTCTTCGGCGAGCACATCCTGTCGCAGGCGTCGTCGCTGCGCGACGCCATCGTGGCCGGCGCCGAGCCGGTCAAGGCGATGTCGGTGGACCAGTTCTGACGCGCAACTTGCGTTGGGGATGAAAAAAGGCGACCCGAAGGTCGCCTTTTTTTCGTCGAAATCCGAGATGAGGATCGATCAAGCCGGCACCGGACGCGGCACGCCGTGCGTGCGCGCGGGCTGGCGGTAGCGGTCCACCGACAGGTCGTCGGCGCGAATCGCTGGCTGCGTGCCCGAGACCAGGTCGGACAGCAGCTTGCCCGAGCCGCAGGCCATGGTCCAGCCGAGCGTGCCGTGGCCGGTGTTGAGCCACAGGCCGCGAATCCCGGCGGGGCCGACCACGGGCGTGCCGTCCGGCGTCATCGGACGCAGGCCAGTCCAGAACGTGGCGCGGCTGACATCGCCGGCGCCGGGGAACAGGTCCGTCACCACGTGTTCGAGCGTGCGGCGCTTGGCCGGATCGAGCGAACGGTCGTAGCCGACGATCTGCGCCATGCCGCCCACGCGGATGCGGTCGTCGAAGCGCGTGATCGCCACCTTGTAGGTCTCGTCGAGCACCGTGGATACCGGGCTGCGCGCGACATCGGTCATCGGCACCGTGATCGAGAAGCCCTTGAGCGGGTACACCGGCAGGTTCGACAGCCCCGGCAGCACATTGCGGACGAACGGCGTGGACCAGCTCCCGAGCGCCACCACCACGGCCTCGGCATACATCGGCTGGCCGCCAACCACGGCACCGGTCACGGCATCGCCCTGGGTCATCAGGCCGTCGATCGAGCGGTTGTAGAGGAACTGCACGCCGAGCGATTCGGCCATGGCTGCCAGCCGTTGGGTAAACAGCTGGCAATCCCCGGTTTCATCGTTCGGCAGGCGCAGGCCGCCGGCCAGCTTGTGGCCTGCGGCGGCCAGCGCCGGTTCGCTCGCGCCGAGTTCCTCGCGCGAAAGCAATTGATAGGGCACGCCCGCTTCCTCGAGCACGGCGATGTCGCGCGCGGCGGCTTCGAGCTGCGCGTCCGTGCGAAACACCTGGAGCGTGCCTTGTTGGCGGCCTTCGTAGGCAATACCGGTCTCGGCCCGCAGCGTGCGGATGCAATCGCGGCTGTACTCGGCCAGTCGCACCATGCGTTCCTTGTTCACGGCATAGCGTGCCGGCGTGCAATTGCGCAGCATCTGCCACATCCACTGGAGCTGGAACAGCGTGCCGTCCGGCTTGATGCTCAGCGGCGCGTGCTCCTGGAACATCCACTTGATGGCCTTGAGCGGCACGCCCGGCGCGGCCCACGGCGACGCGTAGCCCGGCGAGATCTGGCCGGCGTTGGCAAAGCTGGTGCCGAGCGCGGGCGCGGACTCGCGATCCACGACGGTCACTTCATGACCGGCACGGGCCAGGTACCACGCGCTGGTCACGCCAATAACGCCACTGCCAAGCACTAGAACACGCATCTCGATGACTCCGGACCTGCGAAAGAATGGAATAGAAGGATTCGTATCTATACTATTGACTTCAAAGCAGTGTTAGTTACCGATTAAATGAGAAAAACAGGAAAAAGTCATGAGAACGACACGTCAGCCGGTGCGCGGCCTCGATCGGCTGGATCGGAAGATTCTCACGGTGCTCCAGGACGACGGGCGGGTGTCGATGAAAGACCTGGCGGAGCGGGTGGGGCTGACCATCACGCCCTGCATCGAGCGCGTGAAGCGGCTGGAGCGCGACGGTGTCATCATGGGCTACTACGCCCGGCTGAATCCGGGGCTGCTCGGCAGTGCGCTGCTGGTATTTGTGGAGATTTCGCTGGGCAACAAATCGGGCAATATGTTCGAGCAGTTCCGGCGCGAGGTGCTGCGGATTCCCGAGGTGCTGGAATGTCACCTCGTCTCGGGCGACTTCGACTACCTGATCAAGGCGCGGATTCGCGAGATCAGCGAGTACCGCCGTCTGCTCGGCGACATTCTGTTGCAGTTGCCGGGCGCAGCCCAATCTAAAAGCTACGTGGTGATGGAAGAAATCAAGGAGACATTGGCCATCTCGGTGGAAGAGCGCGAGTAAGGCCGTTCGATGCAAGATGGGTGACGAACACGACTTCGGCGGCGACGGAGAGGGCGAGGGCGCCCGCCGTCCGCCCGTGGCCCGCAAGGGGCGCGGCGCCGTCAGCAACCTCCAGGGACGCTTCGAGCGCGACCAGCGCGAGGCGTTCGACGACGGCTGGGCGCCGGCCGACGACGACCCGGCCCCCGCCGATGACGCGCTGCCGCCCAAGCTCGTCACCCAGGTCACGCTCGAGCAGGCCCGCTCGATCCTGTCGCGCAACGCCTCGCCCGACATCCCGTTCGATGTCTCGCTCAATCCTTACCGGGGCTGCGAGCACGGCTGCATCTACTGCTTCGCCCGGCCGACGCACGCCTATCTGGACCTGTCACCGGGGCTCGATTTCGAGACGAAGCTTTATGCCAAGACCAATGCGGCCGAGCGCCTGCGCGAAGAATTGTCCAAGCCGTCGTATCGGTGCGAGACCATCGCGCTGGGCGTGAACACCGACGCCTACCAGCCCATCGAGCGCGAGCAGCGCATCACGCGCAGCCTGCTGGAGGTATTGCACGAGACCGACCACCCGGTGGCGCTGATCACGAAGTCGTCACTGATCGAACGGGATATCGACCTGCTGGCGCCCATGGCCGCCAAGCGGCTCGCGGTGGGGGCTGTGACGATTACGACACTCGACGCCGGCATCGCGCGCACGCTGGAACCGCGCGCAGCCACGCCGGCGCGGCGGCTGCGCACGATTCGTGAACTGACCGATGCGGGGATTCCGGTAGGGGTGAGCGTGGCGCCGATTATCCCGTTCGTCACCGAACCGGACCTCGAGCGCGTGCTGGAAGCCGCCCGGGAGGCCGGGGCGGTCTACGCCAACTACATCGTGCTGCGTCTGCCGTGGGAGGTGAGTCCGCTGTTCCAGGAGTGGCTCGAAGCGCATTTCCCGGACCGTGCCGAGCGGGTCATGAACCGCGTGCGCGAGATGCGGGGCGGCAAGGATTACGATGCCGACTTCGCCTCGCGCATGCGCGGCACGGGGATTTGGGCCGATCTGATGCGTCAGCGGTTCTACAAGACCGCCGAGCGGCTAGGCTTCCGTTACAACCGGTTCGAACTCGATACGTCGCGCTTCAGGCCCCCGCCCAGGCCGACCCGGCCCAACGGGCGTCCGCGCGGTACCGACGACCGGCAGGGTTCGCTGTTCTGAGGCGCCGCCTGCTGATCCTCGATCATGCGGCAGGCCAGCTCCAGCGCGGCCTTCGCACTGGTCGTCGGCAGGCCCGACGACAGGGCCAGCCTGACCGCGATAGCAGCCAGGCGTCCTTCTTCATACGTGGGATGTTCCATCGGGCACTCCTTTGCATCGTCCCGCCATGGCGGGCCATGCTCCATTCCGTGCGTACTCGGACTTACCAGTATGGGTGATTTGCAGAAGCGCGTTTGACCAATGTCATCCCATTGTCAGGTTGCAGCGAAAGTGCGCGCTGACTATTGGGAAAGCGCCTTGGCCGCCTCCACCTGCGACTCGAAGAACGTCTGGAAGCTGATGGCGAGCCCGGCCATGAGCAGGCCGGTGCCGATCAGCAGCGACAGGATGACCAGGATCACCACGGGCCAGCCGGAGCGCGTGGGCTTGCCGTGTGCGTTATAGCGCGCATCCCAGCGGTCGTCGGGGCGTAGCCCGAACACGATGGCGGTCAGGAATGCCGCAATCACCGAGGTGCCGCCCGCCACCGCGAACGTCCAGTTCAACGCGGTGGACCCGGCGCCCGTCACCAGCGACGCAATTCCGATCGCCCCCGCCAGCGTGGCCAGCAGATGCGCCCAGCCGAACTTGTCGGGGAAGCCCTTCAGATAGAAGCGATGCACGCCAAGGCTGCCAAACAGGAACGCCAGGGCGACGGTGATCAGCTTGGACTTGCCCCGGGCCGGGCGGCGCGCATCGGCGCCGAGGGCAGGGGCTTGGCTTGCGGTGGTAGGCATTGTGGAGGCGATGTGGCAGGCACGGAGGCTGACAATCGTCACATTGTACGTGGAGGCTGCGCCCGGTGAGGATATCGGGACAAGACCGGAGTGGCCGGAGCCGGACCAGTGGGTGCCGGGCAGAGGCAGGTCAGTTCGATTGCCGTCTGCGCAACGACGGCACGCTGCGAGGGCGCCGGGGTTGAACCCCGTCTGGAATCGCCGACTGCACCGGGCGGCAGCCTGTGCGGGCACGAGGCCCGCACATCTTGAAAGACCAAGCAAAACGGCCGGAGTTCCGGCCGTTCGAGAAAGGGGAGAGGCGCGGGACTCAGCGCCCGCCATCGCGGCTGCGCGCCTGCCAGCCCGGGCCCATGCCGGATGGACGCATGTCGTTGCTGCGCCCCGGGTTATCATTCACGCTGCTGCGGTCGGACGTCTGCCGTACCGGACGATCCTCGTCGCGGCCCGGCGCACCGGGTGGGCGCCCGCTCAGGCGGTCGTCATTGCGCGCCCGCTGCTCCATGCGTTCGATCTGTGCCCGCACATGATCCCGGCTTTCGGCACGTACGCTCGCCATTTCCCATCCGCCGGCAACGCGGTTGACGCGCGCCGACTGTTCGGCCCGGGCGGTGTGCCAGAAGGCAACTTGCGCGTGGCTGGCGGCAATACTGCCGATCAGGCCCGAGAGGGCCAAGGTACCAGCCACCAGGAGACGCAGGTGGGGGCGGGTAAGCATGCGAGATCCCAAGATCCTTAGCAGGGAAAGAGTCAGGAAGATGGGTTCATGGTACGCAGGCGCCGTGTGACCGCCTATGCCAATCCCGTTACCCGTGTAACCGATTGTTTCGACATTTTTGCCAGCTTTATAACGTCGCGCCGGTGGCGGGGTTTGCGCGGGATTCGCGGTTTACGCGACGGTGCCTGCAGGCCATGTTGCGCCAACGGCGCACCGGTGGCCGCGCCCGGCGCGAATTGCGCGCTAAGTGTTTGTTTGGCATTGGGAACTGGGCTATACTCTTGCGTTTCGTGTTCGCACACCCCCGTTTTTTCGAGGAATAACCCCATGGTCGTAATCCGTCTGGCTCGCGGCGGCAGCAAGAAGCGCCCCTTCTTCAATATCGTTGCCGCTGACTCGCGCAACCGTCGCGATGGCCGTTTCATCGAGCGCGTTGGTTTCTACAACCCGCTCGCCTCCGGCAAGGAAGAAACCCTGCGCCTGGTGCAAGACCGCCTGACGTACTGGCAAGGCGTTGGCGCCCAGCTGTCGCCGACGGTTGCCCGTCTGGTCAAGCAAGCCGCCAAGGCCGCTGCCTGATTGCCGCCAAGGCGCGCGGCCCGTTGTGGCGCGTGCCTGACGCATCGGACGCATCGTCTCAGTGACTGGCAACGCCCCCGGCCGCAAGCCGTTAAATCGGCAAGGTACCGCGGCGCAGGCCGAGGTATCGGGCCAGCCGCCCAAGCCCCGCAAGCTGCCCGCAGCGCTGCTGTTCACCGACAGCCTGCCCGACGATCTCGTCGAAGTGGGCTATGTGGGCGCCGCCTATGGCATCCGTGGCTGGATCAAGGTCCAGCCGCACGCGGACGACGCCTCCGCATTGCTCCACGCCCGCCGCTGGTGGCTGCTTCGTGCGCCGCAGGCCGGCGTGGTGGTGGCGCCGGCACAGCCGGACGAGGCGCTCTGCGTCAAGATTGCCCAGTCGCGCGAGCATAGCGGCACCGTGGTGGCCCAGGCCACCGGCGTAGCGGAACGCAATGTTGCCGAAGCCCTGAAAGGGCGTCGCGTCTGGATCCGGCGCGCGGATTTTCCGCCGCCGGAAGAGAATGAGTTTTACTGGGTCGACCTGATCGGTTGCGCCGTGCTCAACGAACAGGGTGAAACCCTGGGCGAGGTATCCGGCCTGATCGACAATGGTGCCCACCAGATCCTCCAGGTGGCTTACACGCTGCCGGATGGCAAGCCCGGCGAGCGGCTGGTGCCGTTCGTGGACGCGTTCCTGCGCACGGTGGATACCACCACCCGGCGCATCGTGGTGGACTGGGGGCTCGACTACTGAAGTACCGAAGCACACCAAGGGGCCGCGGATGCAGTTCGATGTAATCACGCTGTTTCCCGAGATGTTTCGGGCGCTGACCGACTGGGGCATTACCAGCCGGGCGGCCAAGCAGCAGCGTTACGCGCTGCGCACCTGGAATCCGCGCGACTTTACGGTCGACAATTACCGCACCATCGACGACCGGCCTTACGGCGGTGGTCCTGGCATGGTGATGCTGGCCAAGCCGCTGGACGACGCGATCGACGCGGCGGCCGCGGCGCAGGCGGAAGCCGGTGTGGCAGTCCCGCATGTGGTGCTGATGTCGCCGCAGGGCGCCCCGCTCACGCATGAGAAGGTGATGTCGCTGTCGCAGCGGCCTGGCCTGGTGCTGTTGTGCGGTCGCTATGAGGCGATCGATCAGCGATTGATCGAGCGTCGCGTGGACGAGGAAATCAGCCTCGGCGATTTCGTGCTGTCCGGCGGTGAACTGCCGGCCATGGCGCTGATCGACGCGGTGGTGCGGCATCTGCCCGGCGTGCTGGGTGATGCGCAGTCGGCCGTGCAGGACAGTTTCGTCAACGGCCTGCTCGATTGTCCGCACTACACGCGGCCGGAAGAATATGAAGGTGTGCGGGTGCCCGATATCTTGCTCGGGGGCCATCATGCCGAGATCGAGAAATGGCGGCGCCAGCAGGCGCTGGCCAACACCGCGCGCAAGCGTCCCGATTTGATCGAGGCGGCGCGTGGTCAAGGGTTGTTGTCCAAGGCCGATGAGAAATTTCTGTCGGAGTGGACGGCGAAAGCAGGGCGGGAGTTCGCTCCCGCCAAATGAAAACCCCATCCTCTGCCGGGGCCCGGGACAAGTCCTGGGGCATACAACGCTGGCATGATGGTAATGGAGAAAAAACGATGAACATCATCGAGCAAATCGAGCAGGAAGAGATTGCGCGCCTGACCGCGAACAAGACCATTCCCGCGTTCGCCCCGGGCGACACCGTGATCGTCAACGTGAACGTCGTGGAAGGCACCCGCAAGCGCGTGCAGGCCTACGAAGGCGTCGTGATCGCCAAGCGTAACCGTGGCCTGAACTCGTCCTTCATCGTGCGCAAGATCTCGTCGGGTGAAGGCGTGGAACGTACGTTCCAGCTGTACTCGCCGCTGATCGCCGGCATCGAAGTGAAGCGTCGTGGCGACGTGCGCCGTGCAAAGCTGTACTACCTGCGCGAGCGTTCGGGCAAGTCGGCACGTATTAAGGAAAAGCTGGTCTCGAAGGCTGCGAAGGCTGCTGCCGCCGAGTAAGGCGATGCCGTCCGGCGCCGGGCAACCGGTGCCGTATCGGATTCGGAAAGGACACCTTCGGGTGTCCTTTTTGCTTATATGTGTGCTGCAGCGCGACATGGCGCGCTTCTGTCATACTCAATGGTGTCATGCGCCCCAAATTCGATCCAGAAACCTTGCCGGTCATCGGCACCGACGCCCAACGCGCGCCGCTCTCGGCGCCCCGGATGCGCCCGGACTTTATCCGCCACCGCCTGCTATCGCCGCCAGCCTGGGAACCCGAGCTGACCGATGAGTCGCGCGTCTACGACCGGAGCCGCGGCCTGCGCGAAGCCGCCGTGCTGGTGCCGTTGGTGGACCGCGCCGACGGCCTGACCGTGCTGCTGACCGAACGCAACGCCAACCTCAACGCCCACGCGGGCCAGATCAGCTTTCCGGGCGGCCGGCAGGAGACCTACGATGCGGACCGCATCGCCACAGCGCTGCGTGAGACGAAGGAAGAAATCGGGCTTGATCGGGACTATATCGAGGTGCTCGGCTCGCTCCCTGACTACATCACGGGCACCGGCTATCACGTCAGCCCCATTGTGGGGCTGGTGCGCACCGGCTTCGCGCTGGAGGCCGATGCGGGCGAGGTGGCGGACATCTTCGAGGTGCCGCTCGCCTTCCTGATGGACCCCTCACGCCACGAGCGGCGGCTGCTGCGCTGGGCGGACGGCGAACGTCAGTTTTATTCGATGCCGTACCCGCGCGAGGAAGGCGGCCACCGCTTCATCTGGGGCGCCACCGCGGGCATGCTGCGCAACCTCTATCACCTGCTCGCCGCGTAAGAACTCGGCGTATTACCAGGCGGGACGCAGGCGTCAGGCGGCTGCCTGACCGGCCTGCGTCGCGCAATGCGGGCATTGCTTGCCCACCGCATAGCTGGGCTGTTGCTGTTCCTCAGGCGTAACCACCGCGCGGCAGGCAAAGCACTGCACCGGGCCGGCCGGCTCGAGATTGGGGTTCAGGGCGGTTCGGTAGTCGAACACGAAGCAGTCTCCCTTGTAGTGGCTACCGCCCACTTCCTCGAAGTACTTCAGGATGCCGCCTTCGAGCTGGTAGATGTGCGCCATCCCCACTTCCTGCATGTGGATGGCGGCCTTTTCGCAGCGGATGCCGCCGGTGCAGAATGACACCACCGTCTTGCCCTCCAGCTCGGCCTTGTGGGCGGCGATGGCGGGCGGGAAATCGCTGAATTTCGCAATGTCGTATTCCACCGCGTTCTCGAAGGTGCCCACGGCCACCTCGAACGCATTGCGTGTATCGAGCATCACCACGGGGCGGCCGGCGTCGTCGTGGCCCTGGTCGAGCCAGCGCTTGAGGTCCACGGGCCGCACGGACGGCGCCCGGCCCGCTTCGGGGCGGATCAGCGGCATCTTCATCGTGATGATTTCTTTCTTGGCGCGCACCAGCATCCGCTTGAACGGCTGGTTGTCCGACAGGCTCTCCTTGGGCGCGATGTCCGCAAAGCGGGCGTCGGCGTGGAGCCAGGCCATGAAGGTGTCGATGGCGTCGCGCGGGCCGGCCAGGAACATGTTGATGCCCTCGGGCGCCAGCAGGATCGTGCCCTTGAGGTCCGCCGCCTCGCAGCGCGCGCGCATTTCCGGACGCAGGGTCTCGATGTCGTCCAGCGTGACGAATTTGTAAGCGGAAATATTGACGATCTGCATGGGATGGGTGCTGCCGGACCGCGCGGCGGGCCGCGCGATAACTGCCTGATTGGAAAGGCGAAATTATAGCCGCTTGCGGGCCTGGCCGACACCCTGTTTCCAGGCACTCTGGACCGGGCCAGGCGTCGTCCCAGCCCCTCATTTTCCGAAAAGTCTCAAGTTTTCAGGCGGGGGGAGCCGGTACAATGGCGCCCTATGTCTGCACCCCGCTTCGTACACCTCCGCCTGCATTCCGAATACTCCGTCGTGGACGGCATCGTCCGCCTGGAGGATGCCGTCAAGGCCGCCGCCAAGGATGGCATGGGCGCGCTCGCCCTGACCGACCTTGCCAACGCCTTCGGCCTGATCCGCTTCTACAAGGAAGCGCGCGGAGACGGCGTGAAGCCGGTAGTGGGCGCAGACGTCTGGCTGACCAACGCCGATGACCGCGACAAGCCCGCGCGCATGCTGCTGCTGGTGCAGGACCGCCGTGGCTACCTGAACCTGTGCATGCTGCTGTCGCGCGCGTGGCTGGGCAACCAGCACAAGGGGCGCGCCGAGATCGAGCCGGGCTGGTTCGACGAACCGGGCGAGGAAGGCCTGCCGCTGGCCACCGGCATGATCGCGCTGTCCGGCGCCATGGGCGGCGATATCGGCCAGGCGCTGGCCAATGGCAACGAGGACGGCGCCCGCCGGGCCGCCGAGCACTGGGCGCGCGTGTTCCCGCAGCGGTTCTATATCGAACTGCAACGGGCCGGGCACCCCGGCACCGATGCCTACGTCCAGCAGGCCGTGCAACTGGCCGCCGCAATGCAGCTGCCGGTGGTGGCCACGCACCCGGTGCAGTTCATGACGCCGGACGACTTCACCGCGCATGAGGCCCGCGTCTGCATCGCCGAGGGCGAACTGCTGGCCAATCCGCGCCGCACGCGCAAGTTCACGACCGACCAGTATTTCAAGACGCAGGACGAGATGTGCGCGTTGTTCGCGGACATTCCTTCCGCGTTGCAGAATGCCGTCGAGATCGCGCGGCGCTGCAACCTGACGCTGGAACTGGGGAAGCCGCGCCTGCCGCTGTTCCCCACGCCGGACGGCATGTCGCTCGACGACTACCTGATCCACATGGCGCGCGAGGGCCTCGAGAAGCGTCTGGCCGTGCTGTTCCCGGACGAAGCCACGCGCGAGGCGCAGCGGCCCGAGTACTACGCGCGGCTGGAGTTCGAGACTGGCACCATCATCAAGATGGGCTTCCCGGGCTACTTCCTGATCGTGGCGGACTTCATCAACTGGGCCAAGAACAACGGCGTGCCGGTGGGGCCGGGCCGGGGCTCGGGCGCTGGCTCGCTGGTGGCGTACGCACTGGGCATTACCGACCTGGACCCGCTCAAGTACGCGCTGCTGTTCGAGCGTTTCCTGAATCCGGAACGGGTCTCGATGCCCGACTTCGACATCGACTTCTGCCAGCACGGCCGTGACCGCGTGATCACGTACGTGAAGGAGAAGTACGGCAAGGACGCCGTGTCGCAGATCGCCACGTTCGGCACCATGGCTGCCAAGGCGGCCGTGCGCGACGTGGGCCGCGTGCTGGACCTCGGCTATGGCTTTGTCGACGGCGTGGCCAAGCTGATTCCGTTCAAGCCGGGCAAGCTCGTCACGATCGAGGAAGCCAAGAAGGAAGAGCCGGTCCTGGCCGAGCGCGAGAACAACGAGGAAGAGGTGCGCCAGTTGCTGGAGCTGGCGCAGCGCGTGGAAGGCATGACCCGGAACGTGGGCATGCACGCCGGCGGCGTGCTGATCGCGCCGGGCCGGCTCACCGATTTCTGCCCGCTCTACACCCAGGGTGGCCAGAACGACGGCATGAGCGGCGTGGTGAGCCAGTACGACAAGGACGACGTGGAAGCCGCCGGCCTGGTCAAGTTCGACTTCTTGGGCCTGACCACGCTGACCATCCTCGACTGGGCCGAGCGCTACATCCGCCGGCTGGACCCGAGCAAGGCCGACTGGAATTGCAGCCAGATTCCGCTGGCCGATGGCCCCGCGTTCGACATCCTGAAGACCGCCAACACGGTGGCCGTGTTCCAGCTGGAAAGCCGCGGCATGCAGGGCATGCTGAAGGACGCCAAGCCTGACCGCTTCGAGGACATCATCGCCCTCGTGGCCCTGTATCGCCCCGGTCCGATGGACCTGATCCCGAGCTTCTGCGCCCGTAAGCACGGCCGCGAGAAGGTCGAGTACCCCGATCCGCGCGTGGAACCGGTGCTCAAGGAGACCTACGGCATCATGGTCTACCAGGAGCAGGTGATGCAGATGGCGCAGATCATCGGCGGCTACTCGCTCGGGGGCGCCGACTTGCTGCGCCGCGCCATGGGCAAGAAGAAGGCCGAGGAGATGGCCAAGCACCGCGAGCTGTTCCGCGAGGGTGCTGACAAGAACGGGCTGTCGTCACAGCAGGCCGACGACATCTTCGACCTGATGGAGAAGTTCGCGGGCTACGGCTTCAACAAGTCGCACGCGGCCGCCTATGCGCTGCTGGCGTACTACACGGCGTGGCTCAAGGCGCACCATCCGGCCGAATTCATGGCGGCCAATATGTCGCTGGCCATGGACGATACGGACAAGGTCAAGATCCTCTACGAGGATTGCCGACTGAACGGCATCGCCGTGCTGCCGCCCGATGTCAACGCCAGCGAATACCGCTTCGCCCCGACCGATGCCAAGACCATCCGCTATGGGCTGGGCGGCATCAAGGGCTCGGGGCAGGGCGCCATCGAGGACATCTTGCGTGCCCGCGAGGAAAAGCCGTTCGCGGACCTGTTCGATTTCTGCGAGCGCGTGGACCGCCGGCAGGTCAATCGCCGCACGATCGAGGCACTGATCCGCGCCGGCGCGTTTGACAGCCTTAATGACAACCGTGGCCAGTTGCTGGCCTCGGTGTCCATCGCCATGGAGGCGGCCGAGCAGAAGGCGGAGTCGGCCAACCAGGTGTCGCTGTTCGACCTGATGGGCGACGCCGGCGATGCCCACCGCCCGGAACTGCTCGACGAGCCGCGCTGGAYGGCCAAGCGCACGCTGCAGGAGGAAAAGCAGGCGCTCGGCTACTATTTCTCCGGCCATCTGTTCGATGCGTGGCGCGACGAGGTACGCCGCTTCGTCAAGGGCACGCTGGCCGGGCTCGAAAAGGAAGTACAGGGCAACGGCGGCGGCTATGGCCGCGACGTGCGGGGCAAGATCGTGGCGGGTGTCATCACCGGCATCCGCACGCAGATGACCCAGCGCGGCAAGATGCTGATCGTGCTGCTCGACGACGGCACGGGCCAGATCGAGATGACCGTGTTCAACGAACTGTTCGACGCGAACCGGCACATGTTCCGCGAGGATGAACTGCTGATCGCGCAGGGCAATGCCCGTCACGATACCTTCACCGGCGGCGTGCGGTTCACGGCCGAGTCGGTGATGGACCTCGTGGCCGCGCGCGCCAAGTATGCCGATGCGGTCTGCCTGGGCTTCAACGGCAACGCCTCCACCGAGCGGCTGCGCGAACTGCTGACGCCGTACCTCGCCAACACGGCGCGTACGCCGGGCGTGCCGGTGCGTATCCGCTACGTCAACAAGACCGCGCAGTGCGAGGCCACGTTGGGCGACCAATGGCAGGTCACCCCGTCGGACGACGCCCTGACCACCTTCCGCAATGCGCTGGGCGACAGCGTCCGGATGATCTATGGCTGAGGCGGCGGTGCGATCGATGACGCAGGGCGGCAAGCGGCGCATCCTGTTCCACGTCACCCATCTGCTGCATGGGGGTATCGAGACCGCACTGGTCTCGCTGCTGAACTCGCTGGACCGCGGCCAGTTCGAGATCGGGCTGACCATCACCTATCCGTCGGACGAGCTGGCCTCGCATTTTCTTGAGAGATTGCCGAAGGACGTGAAGGTCCACGTTCTGGCGCCCGAGGCCTGGCTGTCGCACTGCCGGCAGCTCAAGAAGAAGCGCAAGCTCGGGCCGCTCGGCAAGATCTACGAGGAACTGCTACTGCCACCGGTGCGCAAGCCGCTGATGAATCGGCGCTTCCGCAAGATTCTGCAGGGCTATGACCTGGTGGTGGACTACGACATGTCCGTGTCACGGCTGACGGGCAAGCTGCCCGTGCCGATGATGGGCTATCAGCATTTCAGCGTGGCGCACCTTGCGCGCGGGCATGCCCGCAAGCTCCGCAAGCTGCGGCGCCAGTGCCGCGAGCACTACGACGCCGTGGTCGTGCTCAACGACAGCATGCTGCGCGATGCGCAGGCGCTGATTCCCGAGGCTGCGGACCGCTTCGTGCGGCTCTACAACCCGATCGATCTGGACAGTATCCGCGAGAAGGCCCAGGCGCCGGTCGATGCGCCGGCCGGGCCCTTCGTGGTGTCGGTGGGGCGGCTTGAGGAAAGCCAGAAGGACTTCACCACGCTGCTGCACGCCTACGCGCGGCTGGTGGCGGATGGTATCGAGGACCGGCTGGTCATCGTCGGCGATGGCGCCTCCCGCCCGCAGCTTGAGGCGCTGGCCGGGTCGCTCGGCATTGCCGACCGCGTCACGTTCCAGGGTTTCCAGTCGAATCCGTACGCCTGGATCCGGCGCGCGCGCCTGATGGCGTTCAGTTCGAAGATGGAAGGGCTGCCGAACGTCCTGCTGGAGGCGCTGGCGGTGGGTCAGGTCGTGGTCAGTACCGACTGCCCGACCGGGCCGCGCGAGATTCTCGACGAGGGCCGGGCGGGACTGCTGGTGCCTGTCGGGGATGCGCCGGCGCTGGCGGATGCAATCGGGCGCGGCCTGCGAGATGCCTCGCTGCGTGCCGCGCTGCTGGCACACGCGGCGGTCCATATCGAGCAGATGGGCTTCGGGCCCACCGCGCGGGAGTTCAGCGTGGTGGCAAATCGGTTGATGGCGGGGGTGTCTCCGTTGCCTGCCGGTGCAGCAGCCACAGCTTGACGTACTTGTAGTAACTGGCCTGCCCGTTCATCAGCGCCACGCCGAGCCCCTGCGGGCCGTCGAGGAAGCCGCACCGGAACAGGTAGGTCCGCAGGAAGGCCCAGCTGCCATGCAGCAGGGCGCTGGCCGGCGAGGCGGTCTTGCCGCGTGCGAAGGCCTGTTTGGCGCCGAGCGTTGAATATTGATCGATCTTGCGCAGCACCTGCGAGAAGTCGTCGTAGGTGTAGTGCAGCAGCGGTGAGCGCAGGTGCGCCACCGGGGCATCGGTGACCACGTTCTCGTGGACGAGGTCATCGGTGAAGCGGGCCTTGCCCAGCCGGAACAGGCGGGTGAGGCGGTCCGGATACCAGCCGCCGTGGCGGATAAACCGGCCGCAGAACCGCGAGAGCCGGGGCATGTCGTAGGCATCGGCCCGGCCGGAGCTGATGGCGGCCAGGATCTCGTCGCGCAGCGCGGGCGTGACACGCTCGTCGGCGTCGATGGACAGGACCCACTCACTCTGGGCCTTGGAGAGGGCAAGGTTTTTCTGGGGGCCGAAACCGGGCCACGTGGCGGTCTCGTAGACCTCTGCACCCATGGCGCGGGCGGCCTCCACGGTGCCGTCCGTGCTGCCCGAATCCACTATAATCGCGCGGTCGCACCAGGAGACGCTTTCGAGGCACTCCCGGATATTGTGTGCCTCGTTTTTCGTAATCAGTACGACAGAGATTTTCATAGAGATGCTTGCAAGGTTCCCCTTTTGGAACGCCATTCTAGCGGTAGTCGCAGTCTTGGCAGGCACAACCCCCCGTGCGAGCGGGGCGGAGTCATCGTGAACGAAAACAATAAACAAACGCCCCAGGAAGCCGACACCCTCAAGCGGGTCTGGGCTTACCTGAAGCCCGAGATGCGCGTGTTCGCGCTGGCCATCCTCGCCATGGCGCTGGTGGCCGCCAGCGAGGGGATTATCCCCAAGGTTGTCAACGACCTGCTCGACAAGGGGTTTGGCGGCGACTACGCCGGCAAGCTCTGGCATGTGCCCGCGCTGCTGACCGGCGTGGCGCTGGTCCGTGGCGTGGCGCAGTTCGCGTCCGGCTACCTGCTGGCCCAGATCTCGAACCGCGTGCTGTTCAAGATGCGCATGCAGATGTTCGGTCGGATGCTGCAGGCGCCCGCGCTGTTCTTCCACCGCAACACCGCCGCGTCACTGATCAATGCCGTGATCTTCGAGGTCAACCAGGTGATGCAGATCCTGACCGGGGTGTTGATCACGCTGGTGCGCGACTCGCTGACCGTGCTGGCGCTGCTGATCTACCTGTTCTACACGAACTGGCGGCTCACGCTGGTGGTGGCGGTGCTGCTGCCCGTGATCGGCTTCGTCATGTCGAAGGTGAACCGGCGCCTGCGCCGGCTGAACCGTGACCACCAGACGCTGACCAACGAGGCCGCGTACGTGGTCGAGGAAGCCGCCGGCGGCTACAAGGTGGTCAAGCTGCATGGCGGGGAGACCTACGAGCAGTCGCGCTTCGAGGCCATGGCCGAGCGCCTGCGCGGCTACTCGATGCGCATGGCCGTGGCGGGCGGGCTGAACCAGCCGGTCACCGCGTTCCTGGCGTCGCTGGCGCTGTCCGTGATCCTGACCATCGCGATGATCCAGGCCCAGGGCAACCAGACTACGGTCGGCGGCTTTACCGGCTTCGTCATGGCGATGCTGCTGCTGATCTCGCCGCTCAAGCACCTGACCGACCTGAACCAGCCGCTGCAACGCGGGCTGACCGCCGCCGAGATGATCTTCCGGCTCATCGACGAGCCGATCGAGCCGCAGACCGAAGGCCTGCGGCTGGAACGTGCCAAGGGCGATCTGGTGTTCGAGGACGTCGGTTTCCGCTATGGCGACGCCGGCCGGCCGGCGCTCCAGCATGTCAATTTCCGGGTGGCCCCGGGCGAGGTGGTGGCGCTGGTCGGTCCGTCCGGCAGCGGCAAGACCACGCTGGTCAACCTCGTACCCCGCTTCTTCGATCCGACCGACGGCCGGATCCTGCTCGATGGCCAGCCCATCGCCCAGTTCGCGCTGACCGACCTGCGCCGCCAGATCGCGTTCGTGAGCCAGGATGTCGTGCTGTTCAACGACACCGTGGCGGCCAATGTGGCCTACGGCGTGCATCCGCGAGAAGCGATCGATATGGCACGCGTGGAGCGTGCACTTGCGGCGGCCTACCTGACCGATACGGTCAAGGGGCTGCCGGAGGGGCTGGAAACCAATATCGGCGACAACGGCATGAAGCTGTCCGGCGGCCAGCGCCAGCGGCTGGCCATTGCGCGCGCGATCTACAAGGACGCGCCGATCCTGATCCTGGACGAGGCGACTTCCGCGCTCGATTCGGAATCGGAACGGCAGGTGCAGGCGGCGCTGGAGTCGCTGATGGTGGGGCGGACCACGCTCGTGATCGCCCACCGGCTGTCCACGATCGAGAACGCCGACCGCATCGTCGTGCTGGAGCAGGGCCGCGTGGCCGAGCATGGCAGCCATGCCGAACTGCTCGCCGCCAACGGGCTCTACGCGGGCCTGCACCGCATCCAGTTCGCCACCCAGCAGTAACTTCCTCCGATCACCCGAGGGGCGGCGCCGGTCAGATTTACCGGATCTCCGCGCAAGCGCCGCTTTTCGGGTCGAACAGCACCGGCCACGCCTGCTCGTAGATACCCGGCGTGCAGTGCTTCTCGCAGCGGGCATGGGCCAGCGTCACCCGGCGCGGGTCCTGCCACACCATCAGCTTGCAGCCGCTGCCGTCAATTGCATGCAGTTCTATGTGTGGCGTCTGCTGTACCTGCTTGAAATCCTCCAGATCGAACGTGCACGAACCCTTCCGGGACACCCAGAGCTTCCATTTCAGCGTCTGCACGGCATTGCCCGTGACCTTGACCAACGCGTCTTCGCGGAAGCCATCCTCCTCGGTGCGCTTGCAACTGCCAGACAGGTTGATCACGCGCGCCGCGATGGGCGTGGCGCGGCTTTCAGGCGGCGGTGGGTAGGGCTTGGGGGCGGTGGGGCCCTGCATGGGCGCCGAGCGGTCGGCCAGCATCGGCGGCGTGCACGCCGCGCACAAAAAAACAGCCAGCATGGCTGGCAGTGTGGGTTTGAACGGCATGCTGGCTCCTCGGTGCGATCCGGCCGTCATGCATGGCGGCCCGCCTCCCTTATATATATAGAGGACGGCCGCCGGAACGCGAGCGGGAGGGGATCGGGACAAGTCCTGAGGAGCGCGCCGGCTCCGGCAATCTATAGTGAGAGAATGCCCGGCACGTGCCGGGTCTCGTACTTGTCAGACCCGCTCCAGCCGCCTGTGCGGCAGCGGCGGCAGGGTGGTCTCGATACCCTGACCGGGCCGCACCACGCCGCCCGCCACCACCACGCCCATCACGCCAGCCTTGCGCACGATCTCGCCGTGCGCGTCCTTATACACCACCTGACTCAGCAGCCCTTCACGGAAGTGCTCGATCTGCGCACACGGGTTGCGCAGCCCGGTGATCTCGATCTGCGCATCGCCAATCCGCAGGCGAGTGCCGACCGGCAGCCCGAGCAGGTCGATGCCGGCCGTGGTGATGTTCTCGCCCAGTTCCCCATAACCGATGTCGAACCCGGCCGCCGCCAGCGCCGCGTGTAGCTCGGCGTGGATCAGGTGGACCTGACGCAGGTTCGGCTGGGTCGGGTCCACGGCCACGCGCGAGCGATGCTTGACCGTGGTGCCGGCATGGGCGTCGCCTTCCACGCCGATGCCGGGCAGCAGCCGGATGGACGTCTCGCGCGGCTTGCTGAAGCCGTGCACGGGGCTGCGGCTGACCCCCACCACCTGCGCCGGTCCGGCGGCTAACCCGGCGGGAAGTCCGGTCCCCATCAGGCGACCTCGCGCATGGCTTCGCGCGGCACGGCATGCTGCACCGCGCCAGCCGGGTAGCCGGCCGAGAACACCAGCCGGCCCGCCGACCACGTGTGCGTGACCATCGGCTGCCCGGCCACGGTAGCCACGGCGATCAGGTCCGCGCGCAGGCCCGGCACCAGGCGGCCCCGGTCGTCGAGCAGGCAGGCGTCCGCCGGATTGGCGGTGACCAGCGCCAGCGCCTCGTTGAGCGGCAGATCGGCCTGCCGCGCCGCGGCGTAGGCCGAGGCGATCAGCGTGGACGGCTGGTAGTCCGAGCAGAGGATGTTGCCGACCCCGGCCTGGATGGCGTCGATGGCGCGCATCGACCCGCTCTGGCTCTTGCCGCGCAGCACGTTGGGGGCGCCGAGGATGGTCGGCAGCGCATGCGTGTTCGCCGCGCGGGCGGTTTCCAGGTTGATCGGGAACTCGCTCATCCGCACGCCGAGTGCCTGCATCGCGGCAATGCGCTGGGGGCTGTCGTCGTCGTGGCTGGCCGTGGGAATGCCCAGCTCGTGCGCCCGGGCCACCAGCCGGTTCACGCGCTCGTGCGCGCCGTCCAGTTCGGCCGTCTTCTTGGCGGCGGCGTCGGCGGCTTCCTCGCGGCTCATGCCGTGGTTGCCCATCATGTACGAGAGATAGGCGTCCAGCGTCTTGAACTGGCCCTGGCCCGGGGAGTGATCCATCACGGAGAGCAGGTCCACCACGCCTTCGGCCATCAGCATTTCGAGCACGGGCACGGCGGCGGCGTCGGTCACCTCGTAGCGGCAGTGGATGCGGTTGTCGACCAGGCTACTCGCACGGTACGCGGCCACGGTGCGCACCAGCGTGGCGGCCGTCTCGTTGTTGCGCACGCCGAACTGGTTGCTGGCGAACGAGAGCGCGTGGTACGGCGTGGTGATGCCGGCGGCGGCGTTKCGGCGGTCCACCTGCGCAACGGCGAAGTCCAGCGGGAATAGCACATTGGCGCGCGGCTCGGCTTCCTTCTCGATGGCGTCGCAGTGCACATCGATCAGGCCCGGCATGACCGCGTGGCCGCGCAGGTCGATCACGGTGGCGTGGGCCGGCACGGCAGCCGGCGCGGGTTCGATGGCGGCGATGCGGCCATCCTCGATCAGCAGGGCACTGTCTTGCAGCACGCGGTCCGGCAGGACCAGCGTGGCGTGGGTCAGGTAGGTGGTGGTCATGGGGGCGGTCGTCCGTCAGGCGATGGCGGTAGCGGGTTGTAGCGGCAGCAGGCGCGTGGCCACGGCGTCGCGCACGGCTTCGTCGTGGAAGATGCCGATCAGCGCGCGGCCTTCGGCCAGGGCTTCGCGGATCAGGTCGATCACCACGGCGCGGTTGTCGGCGTCGAGCGAGGCGGTGGGCTCGTCCAGCAGCAGGATCGGATGGCCGCCGATCAGCCCGCGCGCGATGTTCACGCGCTGCTGCTCGCCGCCCGAGAAGGTGGCCGGCGGCAGGTCCCAGAGGCGGCGCGGCAGGTTCAGCCGTTCGAGGAGCACGGCGGCGCGGGCGCGGGCTGCCTCGTGCGAGGTGCCACGCTGTTCGAGCGGCTCCGCCACTACGTCGAGCGCCGAGACGCGCGGAATGGCGCGCAGGAACTGGCTGACGTAGCCAATCACATGGCGGCGCAGGTGCAGGATGCGTTGCTCCGGGGCCTGCGTCAGCTCGACCCACGGCGCGCCTTCGGCGCTGGTATCACGCAGGCGGATGGTGCCTTCGGTGGCCAGATAGTTGCCGTAGAGGCAGCGCAGCAGCGTGCTCTTGCCGGTACCGGAGCGGCCGGACAGCACGAGGCATTCGCCGCGCGCGGCGTCGAAGTCGATCGCGCGCAGCACGGGCAGGCGGATGCCGCCCTGGTTGTGCAGCGTGAACATCTTCCCAAGGCCGCGCACCTCGATCAGTCGCTCGGCAGGGGTGTGGAGGTTGTCGGTGGACATCGTCGTCAGCCTTGCAGGATGGAGGAGACCAGCAGCTGGGTGTAGGTGTGCTGGGGGTCGTCGAGGATCTGGTCGGTCAGGCCCTGTTCGACCACGCGGCCGCCCTGCATGACCAGCGTACGGTGGGCCAGCAGGCGGGCCACGGCCAGGTCGTGGGTGACCAGCACGGCGGCGAGGCCGAGATCGGTCACCAGGCGGCGCAGCAGGTCGAGCAGGCGGGCCTGCACGGAGACGTCGAGCGAGGCGGTCGGCTCGTCCATGAAGACCAGGCGCGGATGGGTGACGAGGTTCCGCGCGATCTGCAGGCGCTGCTGCATGCCGCCCGAGAACGTGCCGGGCACGTCGTCCAGCCGGGCCAGATCGATTTCCATCTTCTCGAGCCAGGCGCCGGCCACTTCGCGCAGATTGCCGTAGTGGCGCTCGCCCACGGCCATCAGGCGCTCGGCGATGTTGGCACCGGCGCTGACCTGCATGCGCAGGCCGTCGCGGGCGTGCTGGCGCACGAAGCCCCAGTCGGTGCGCGCCAGCAGCCGCATACGGGCGCTGGAGAGCGTGGCGAGGTCGGTCAGGCCCGATTCGCGCATGTCATAGCTGACGCTGCCGCGCTGCGGCGGCGCCTGCATCGACAGGGCCTGCAGCAGCGTGCTCTTGCCCGAGCCGGATTCGCCGACCACGCAGAGCACTTCGCCCGGATAGAGGTCGAAGCTGACGTCGTGGCAGCCGTGCAGGCCGTCCCAGGTGCGCGTGAGGTGGCGGACGGAAAGAAGCGGCGTGGCGGTCATTGGCACACTCCCGCGGCTTCCACGGCCTGCGCGGCCTGGCGGTCAGCGCAGTACTCGGTGTCGGAGCAGACGAACATGCGGGTGCCGGCGTCGTCGGTAATGATTTCGTCGAGGTAGCTGTCCGTGGCGCCGCACTGGGCGCAGCAGCTCGACCACTTCTCCACCGTGAACGGGTGATCCTTGAAATCGAGGCTCCGGACCGAGGTGTACGGTGGCACGGCGTAGACGCGCTTCTCGCGGCCAGCGCCGAACAGCATCAGCGCGGGGCTGCGGTCGAGCTTGGGGTTGTCGAACTTCGGAATGGGCGACGGACGCATCATGTACCGCTGGTTGACGATCACGGGATAGTCGTAGGTCGTGGCGATATGCCCGTGGTGGGCAATATCCTCGTAAAGCTTCACGTGCATGGCGCCGTACTCGGACAGCGCGTGCATGGTGCGCGTCTCGGTCTCGCTCGGCTCCAGCCAGCGCAGCGGCTCGGGAATGGGCACCTGGTAGACCATGGTCTGGCCTGCGCGCAGTGCCGTTTCCGGAATGCGGTGACGGGTCTGGATGATCGACGCCTCGGCGGTGCGCTCCGTCGTCTGCACGCCGGTCACGCGGCCGAAGAAGCGGCGGATGTTGATGGCGTTCGTCGTGTCGTCGGAACCCTGGTCGATCACCTTCAGCACGTCCTGCTTGCCGATGATGGCGGCCGTCACCTGGATGCCGCCGGTGCCCCAGCCATAGGGCAGCGGCATCTCGCGGCTGCCGAACGGCACCTGGTAGCCCGGAATCGCCACGGCCTTGAGCAGCGCGCGGCGCAGCATGCGCTTGGTGGATTCGTCGAGGTAGCCGAAGTTGTAATGATCGTCGCGGGCGACGGTGGCCGGATGGGCGATGGTCTGTGTCATGCCAGCGTTTCCTCTTGGGTGGCGGCTTGCGCGGCGGCGTGCAGTGCGGCCGGGGCGGCGGCGTTGGGCGCGGCGGCCTCCTGCTCGGCACGCAGGCGGCGCAGCAGTTCCAGGTTGGCCTGGAAGTCGACGTAGTGGGGCAGCTTCAAATGCTGGACGAAGCCCGAGGCCTCCACGTTGTCGCTGTGATAGAGCATGAATTCGATGTCGTTGGCCGGGGCGTCGGCAGCTTCGCCCAACTCCGCCGCGCGCATCGCGCGGTCCGCCAGCGCCATCGACATGGCCTTGCGCTCGTTGTAGCCGAACACGAGGCCGTAGCCGCGCGTGAAGCGGGGCGCCTCGTCGGCGTTGCCGCTGAACTGGCTGACCATCTGGCACTCGGTCAGCTCGACCTCGCCGATCGTCACGGCGAAGCCCAGTTCCTCGACGAACAGTTCCACCTCGGCCGTGCCGTAGCGGATCTCGGCCGCGAACGGGTGCGAGTTGCCGTAGCCGCGCTGGGTCGAGTAACCCATCGACAGCAGGAAGCCCTCGTCACCGCGCGCCAGGTTCTGCAGGCGGGCGGCGCGGTCGGCCGGGAACGTCAGCGGCTCGCGCGTCAGGTCCGGCGGGGCGGGGTCGCCGGGCGGGATGGCGTCGGCTTCGACCAGTTCATCGGCTTCCAGCAGGCCCGTCACGCGCGGCATGCCGGCGGCCAGCGGCTGGGCGGACGGCGGCAGCGGTTCCGGGTCGCGGCCGGCTTCGAGCGAGAAGTCGAGCAGGCGCTGGGTGTAGTCGTAAGTCGGGCCGAGTACCTGGCCGCCCGGCACGTCCTTGAACGTCGACGAAATACGACGTTGCAGGCGCATGGTGCCGGTATCGAGCGGCTGGGTGTAGCCGAAGCGCGCCAGCGTGGTGCGATAGGCGCGCAGCAGGAAGATCGCCTCGATCTGGTCGCCGGCGGCCTGCTTGAGGGCGAGGGCGGCGAGGTGCGGGTCGTAGAGCGAGCCTTCGGCCATCACGCGGGCCACGGCCAGCGGCATCTGCTCGCGGATCTGGGTGAGCGTGAGTTCGGGCACCGACGTATCGCCACGGCGATAGCTGTCGAGCATCTGGTACGAGTTCAGGATGGCGCGTTCGCCTCCCTTCACGGCTACGTACATGTCAGTTCTCCCCGTGCGTCAGGTGCGTGGTGCGCGTCAGTGCGCAGAATTGGTCGCCGCTGGCCAGCAGCAGGTCGACGCCGAGCGGGAAGCCGGCGTTGTTCGCGGCCCAGCTGGCCTGGAAGTCGGCAGGCAGGCCGGTGACGGTCAGCGCCTGCGTGGTCTCGATGCCGGGGCCGCGCAGCGTGAGCGTGTCGCCTTCGGTCAGCGAAGCCACTTCGACGATCAGCGTGGCCGAGCGGTCCGGGTAGGCCGGCTGGCCCTGGGCGCAGTCGGCGAGGGCGGGCGTCGCATGGCCGGCCGGCACGCAGACGAAGGTGGCGGCGTCGAGCTGATCGACCAGCGGGCAGCCGCAGTGGAAGCGCAGGAAGGCGCGCGCCGGGGCGGGGACGTCGGCGGGCAGCCAGACCGGCGTGTCGGGGTCGGCCAGCGTCAGCAGCAGCGCGGCCAGCGCGGGCGAGAGGCCCTCGGGCACGCCGCTGGTGGCCGGCAGCGACGCGAGCCGGCCCGGATGGGCGAAGGCTTCCAGCGTGGCGCGGAACACCTGCTGGGCGTCATCGACCGGATTGTCGAAGCCGGGCAGCAGCGAGGCAGCCGGGGTGCCGAAGGTCGGCAGATTCGATTGCGTGGTGGGCATGTCAGTCCTCTCCGCGTGCCATCGTGAAGAATTCGACGCGCGTCTGCGCGGCGGTGGCGGCCTGCTGCGCCGCGCGGTCGGCAAAGGCCTGCGCCAGCGGGGCCAGGACGAGGTCCGTCACGCGCTGGTGCCAGGCCGGCAACTGGAGCAGGGCGTCCAGCACGGCGGCCTGCTCGGCGTGGCGGGTGCCACGGCCCTGTACATAGGCGACGCCGGCGGTCCCACCGGTTTCGCCATCCTCGATCACCACGGCGCAGCGCGTGACGGTCATCTCGCCCAGATTGAACTGGGCGCCCGTGCCGCCAGCGCGGCCCCGCACCATGGCCATGCCCGACTCCGGCTTGCGCAGCAGGCGGTAGGCCGGCAGCGCTGCTGCCTCGCCAAGCCGCGCGTAGGCCGCTTCCAGCGCGTCAGACCGCGCCAGAGCCAGGGTTCGCAGCCATGCGGCGCGTGCCGCATTGGTTTCGCTTTGCATCATCACCCCTATACGTCTATACGTTTAGATGTAAAATACCACAACACGGCGATACTAGACCACAGCCACATGAAGCTTTCATGACGCGCTGGCCGACCCGGAGCGGATTGATCGGGCACGCCACGCGGGCGCTCCGTGTGAGGCACAATCGCACGGTATTGAATGACGATGAAAGCATGATGAAAGAGGGAAGCGATGTCTGAACGGGAAGTCGAACGTGGCTCCGGCGTGGCCGTGTGGCGCCAGATTGGCGAGGCGTTGGCGGACGACATCCGCAACAAGCTCTATGGCCCCGGCGAGCAGCTGCCGCCTGAACCGGAGCTGGCCACGCGCTTTGCCGTGAACCGCCATACCATCCGGCGCGCCATGGGCGAGCTGGAGTTGAGCGGGCTCGTGCGCATCGAGCAGGGGCGCGGCACCTTCGTGCAGGAGCACGCCATCGACTACGCCATCGGACGCCGCACGCGGTTCTCGCAGAATCTGGCCGCGCAGGGCATGCGCGGGCATATGGAGATCCTGGGCAGCCAGGTGATCCGCGCGCCGGAGGTGGCCAAGCACCTCGGTCTGGCGCGCAATGCCGACGTGCTGCACGTGCAGATGGTGGGCAAGGCCGAGGAGCGGACCATCGACGTGGCCGAGCACTACTTCGACCCCAAGCGCTTCCCGGGCATGGAGGAGCAGGTGCGCGCCAAGCTGTCGATCTCGCGCGCGCTGGCGCATTTCGGCATTGCCGACTACACGCGCAAGTGGTCGCGCATCACCGCCGCCATGCCGAGCGCGCCGGTGGCGCGGCTGCTGAACCAGCCCAAGACGCGGCCGGTGCTCCAGGTGGAAGCGCTCAACGTGGACATCGACGGCGCACCGCTGCAATACAGCATGACCCGCTTTGCTGGAGACTGGGTGCAACTCACCGTCTCCGACAGCGACTGAATCCGGGTGCGCCGCGAGTGCGGCGCTTGCATCGCATTGGTCTAGACATCCGGTGTAGACATGCGAGTGTCATCAACCAGGGGTAGTGTGTTGCCCATGCCTACGACAAACCAAACTCATTCGGCGCGGCTGGCCGGCATCACGGGTCGCCGTGTGCTGGGCGCGGCCGCCATTGGCCCGGCAACGCTGGGCTTCGACCACGGCAGCGTCGCCTCGCAGCAGCAGGCGCCCGAGAGCGGCCCCTGCATCGATGCGGGCGACCTGCTGGTGCTGCCCGGCATCGTCGACATCCATGGCGATGCCTTCGAGCGTGCCGTGATGCCGCGCCCCGGCGTGAGCTTCCCGTACGCGGGCGCGCTGCTCGACGTGGACCGCCAACTGCTGTCGCACGGCATCACGACCGAATTCCACGGCGTGACGCTCTCCTGGGAAGGCGGCCTGCGTGGCGAAGCCTACGCGCTGCGTATGTTCGATGCCCTGGCGCACTTGCAGCCGGTGCTGGGCGCTTCCCACAAGGTGCACCTGCGCTTCGAGGCCTATCACCTCGCCGGCGTGGAGACCGCGCTGTCCTGGATGGCCGATGGCCGCGTCGGCCTGCTCGCCATCAACGATCACCTGCCGATGATGGCGCGCAAGATGGCCAACGACAGCAAGCTGGCCCAGTACGCCGAGCGCGCCGAGTGCGACCCCGAGACCTTCCGTACGCGCCTGCGCACGGCCAGCCGCAACGCGCAGGACGTGCCGGCGGGCGTGTCGAGTCTGATCGCGGCCGCCCGCGCGGCGGGCCTGCCGGTGGCCTCGCACGATGACCCGGACCTCGCCACGCGCCAGCACTATCACCGCCAGGGCTGTCATATCGCCGAGTTCCCGCTGACCATCGAGGTCGCAAAGCTCGCCCGCCAGATCGGCGACGAAACCGTGTTCGGCGCGCCCAACGTGGTGCGCGGCACCAGCCACACCGGCGCCCCCAACGCCACCGAGATGGTGGCGGCGGGCCTGTGCACGGTGCTGGCCTCTGACTATTACTACCCCGCGCCGATCCAGGCCGCGTTCAAGCTCGCGCAGCTTGGCGCGGTCTCGCTGGCGGAGGCGTGGCACCTCGTCTCGCGCAACCCGGCCCGTGCGGCCGGCCTGCGCGACCGGGGCGTGCTCGCGCCGGGGCTGCGCGCCGACGCCATCCTCGTCGATGACAGCGTGCCGGGCCTGCCGCGCGTGTGCGGCACCATCGTCAACGGTGAGCTGAAGCACGCCACGCGCGTGCTGCCGATGATCGACATCGCCAAGGCCCGCTACACGGCGGATGGCGACGAAGGCAGTCTGGCCGCATGACGATGGCCGCACCGCGCTTCGCGATCTACCTGGCGCCGGCCGAGCCGTTCCGCACGTTCGGCGCGCAGTGGCTGGGGCGCGATGCCGATACCGGCGCGCCGCTGCCACTGCCCAAAGGTCTCGGGCCGCGCCCGGATGCCTGGGTGGTGGCGCCCGCCCACTACGGCCTCCACGCCACGCTGAAGCCGCCGTTCCGGCTGGCGGCGGGCACGGATGGCCCGATGCTCGATGCCGCCGCGCGTGACTTCGCGCATGGCGTCGATGCCTTCCACGCCCGGCTGACGCTGCGCGCGCTGCGCGGCTTCCTCGCGTGGTGTCTCGATGACGGCACAGAGAGCCACGAAGGCGCCCGCCAGATGCACGCGCTGGCCGATGGCTGCGTGCTGGCCTTCGAACCGTTCCGCGCGCCGCCCACCGAGGCGGAGCTGCGCAAGCGCAAGCCGGACCAACTGAGCGCCGCCCAGCAGCGCATGCTCGAGGCGTGGGGCTACCCCTACGTGTTCGAGACCTTCACCTTCCATATCACGCTCACCGGCATGCTCGACGCTGCTGCGGAAGCCGCCGCGCTCGCGCAACTCGCGCCGGCCAGCCAGCAGCTCTGCAGCGCGCCGGTGCATGTCGATGGCATCGCCGTGTTCGTGCAGCCCGAGCCCGGCGCCGACTTCCTCGTCGCGCGCCACTATGGCTTTAACGGCAGCACGCGCGATGGCGCCGGTGCAGCCTGGCTCGCATCATGACGATCTATACCCGCGCCAATCCCCACACTGATCCCCACGCGGACGGCCACGGCCTGTTCTACGTGATGGGCCCCTCCGGCAGCGGCAAGGACTCGCTGTTGCGCGCGCTGCGCGAGCGGCTGGGCCCGCAGGACCGCGTGGTGGTGGCCCATCGCTACATCACGCGCGCCGCCGATGCCAACGAGGCCTCGGTGGCGCTGTCCACGGACGAGTTCGCGCGCCGCCGGGCGCTCGGCTGCATGGCGCTGCACTGGCACAGCCATGGGCTGGACTACGGCATCGGCGTGGAGATCGAGGACTGGCTCGCGCGCGGGCTCAAGGTCATCGTCAATGGCTCGCGCGAGTACCTGCCGACGGCCGTCGCCCGCTATCCGGGCCTGTGCGCGGTGCACGTGCGCGTGAAGCCCGAGGCCCTGGCGGCGCGCCTGCGCCAGCGGGGGCGGGAGTCCGAAGCGGCGATCGCGCAACGGCTGGCGCGCGCAGGGCAGGCGTTCGACGTGCCGGCCGGCTGCAAGCTGGTCGAGATCGACAACAGCGGGGCGCTGGATGACTCGGCGGCGTCGTTCGCCCGGTTGATCGGGGTGGGGCACGACTGAGTTGTTGATCGTCGACAGCAAAGAAAAAGCCCGGGACTCCTGGGCTTTTTCCATGGGCGCGTGGCTTACGCGTGCCGTGCGCAGCCGGCGGCGATGTCCAGATAGTGCGCCAGCGCCGGCGTCGGCAAATCCACTACCTTGGCCAGATCGTCGTAGCGGCGCAGCCGCACCGCCGCTTCGGCGTGCGGGCTGGCGATGAAGGCGTCTGCCTGCGCGGCGTCGTACGGGCCGCCCTGCAGGGCCAGGCTGTGGACCGAGGCCGGCGAGAGTGTGGCGAAGTAGGCCGGGTCCACCGCGCACAGGTAGCGCTTGGCGGCCACGTGCAGGCGCACGGGCTCGGTCACGTCCGCGCCGAACAGGTCGGCCAGCGCCTGCGCGGCGGCCTCCTGGTGGCGCATGTCGGTGGTGCTGCTCTCGGCCAGCATCAGATGGCCCACGTCGTGCAGCAGCGCGGCAGCCACCAGCGCCGCCGGCTCGCCGGCCTGCTCGGCCAGCTGCGCGCACTGCAGCGCGTGGGCGGTCTGGCTGATCGCCTCGCCGCCATACCAGTCCTTGCCGTGGTTGACGAAGAGCGTCTCGATGCGTGCCAGGGTCAGGCGGTCCGCGCTCATACCAGCACCTTGCGGATCTGGGCGGACACGATGTCGATGCCGGTGACGAACAGGATGATGATGATCATCACCGCGCAGGTCTGCGCGTACTGGAAGCTGCGGATGATCTCCCAGAGCACGGTGCCGATGCCGCCGGCGCCGACGATGCCGACCACCGACGCCGAGCGCACGTTCGACTCGAATCGGTACAGCGCGAAGGACAGCCACAGCGGCAGCACCTGCGGGATCACGCCGTAGACGATCTCCTCGATCGGGCCGGCGCCGGTGGCGCGCACGCCTTCCACGGGACGCGGGTCGATGGCTTCCACGGCTTCGGCGAACAGCTTGGCCAGCACGCCGGTGGTGTGGATCCAGATCGCCAGCACGCCGGCGAACGGGCCGAGGCCCACGGCCACGATGAACAGCATCGCGAAGACCATCTCGTTGATGGCGCGGCAGGCGTCCATGATGCGGCGCGCCGGCTGGTAGACCCACACCGGCACGATATTGGCGGAGCACAGCAGGCCGAGCGGCACGGCCATGAACACGGCGATGGCGGTACCCCAGAGCGCGATCTGCACGGTCACGAGCATCTCGTCGAGGTAGTTGCGCCAGTCGCGGAAATTGGGCGGGAAGAAGTCGGCGGCGAACTTCGCCATGTTGCCGGAGTCGCGCAGCAGGTCCATCGGGCGCATGTCGGCGCCTTGCCAGGACATGGCGAGCAAGGCCAGCACGATCGCCCAGACCAGCATCATGGACAGCGAGGTGCGCGGCGGGCGGACGTTGCTGTGCGGCGCGGGGGACGGGGGCGGGAGGCCGGGCTTGGCGGTGGCGGTCATGGGGGGCATCGGATGGAATACGGTGAAGATGGCGCAAGGCCGATGGCAGCGCGCCATCGGCCCTGGGCGGGGTACGGCTTACTGGGCGCTGATGGCCTTGTCGATCTCGGCCAGGCGGCGAGACACGTCAGCCAGCTGCTTTTCCTTGTCGGCGGCGGCCAGCGTGGTGTCGGTCTCGATCTTGGACTTCTGCTTGGCCAGCTCGATCTGGCGGATGGGCAGCAGCTGCGCGTCCGACGAGACGCGGAAGCCCTGGTAGGTCAGCGTGGTCAGGATCTGCTTCTCGCGCGCAGCGTCGGCACCCTTGCCGTAGTTGACGAAGAAGTCCTGGATCTTCTTCTTCGTCTCGGCCGGCAGGTCCTTGCGGTAGACCATGGGGTCGGCGGCGATCAGCGGGCTCTTCCAGAGCACGCGCACCTCGTCATAGGCGTTCTTGCCCGTGTTGATGCGATAGCGCTCGAAGTTCTCCGTGTTGTTCACGGCCACGTCCACCTGCTTGTTCAGCACGGAGAGCAGGTTGGTCTCGTGGTTGCTGATGCGCACGGCCTTGAACAGCGTCTTCGGCTCCACCTTGTGGGCGGCCCACAGGTAGTAGCCCGGCACGGCCGTGCCCGAGGTGGAGTTCGGGTCGCCGGCGCCGTAGGAGAGCTCCTTGCCGCGCTTGATCACGTCTTCCACCGTCTTCAGGTCGCTGTCCTTGCGCACGACCAGCAGCGACCAGTAGCCCGGGTTGCCGTCCTTGTCGATCACGGACGCGAACACCTCGCCGTTGGCGCGGTCCACGGCTTCCATGGCCGACTTGTTGCCGAACCAGCCGAGCTGCACCTTGTTGAAGCGCATGCCCTCGATGATGCCGGCGTAGTCGGAGGCGAAGAACGGCTTGACCTGCACGCCGAGCGCCTTGCTCAGGTCGTCGATCAGCGGCTGCCAGGCGGTCTTCAGGTTCGACGACGATTCCGTCGAGATAAAGCCGATGTTCAGGGTCTTGGCGTCCTGGGCGTAAGCGGGCAGGGCCACGACGCCCGAGGCGACCACGGCGAGAAAGGTTCTGCGAAGCATGTGTGACTCCGTTTCGGATGAGTCGTTGTGGATAACGGCAAATGACGGCAATACAGCGGGAAAGCGAAAAGGGGGGCGCGGTGGCGATCAGGCGGCCGCGAGATTCATCGTGACCATGGCCGGCGCCGGCATGCCGCTGGCGGTGTCGGCTTCGTCGGGAACCGAGTCGTGGAGCAGTTCCTCGGCCTCGGTGCCGTACAGGTCGCGCAGCATGCCCGGGGTGAGTGCGGCGGACGGGCCGTCGTAGACCACCTTGCCCTGGCGCAGCGCCACCACACGGGGGCAGTAGCGCATGGCCACGTCCACCTGGTGCAGCGACACCACCACGGCCACCTTGCGGGTGCGGTTGATCTGCGAGAGCAGCGTCATCACGCGGCGCGACGATTCCGGGTCGAGCGAGGCGATCGGTTCGTCGGCCAGGATGACCTTGGCGTTCTGCACCAGCGTCCGTGCGATGGCGGCGCGCTGCTGCTGGCCGCCGGACAGCGTGGAGGCACGCTGAAACGCATAGTCGTCTATACCAACCTGGGCGAGGGCGTCGAGGCCGGCCTGCACTTCATCGGCCCTGAACAGGCGGAACAGGCTGCGCCAGGCCGGGATGCGGGTGAGCATGCCGACGAGGACGTTGGTGATCACCGGCAGGCGGCCCACCAGATTGAACTGCTGGAAAACAAAGCCGATTTCGGCGCGCACCTTGCGCACGTTGCCAGCCAGGCGGCCATGGCGCTGGATGGATCGGCCATTGACCAGGATCTCGCCAGCATCGCCGGACACGAAACCGGCCACATGGCGCAGCAGCGTGGACTTGCCAGAACCCGAGGCGCCCAGCAGGGCCACCATTTCGCCCGGCGCGACGTGCAGCGTGACATCGTCAAGCGCCTTGCGGTCCGCGCGGAACGATTTGCTGAGTCCGCGGACTTCGATTGCATGCGTCATGTCGACTCCCTTGCTTGAATGACTTGGCGCATTCTGGGGGGAGTGGATGACAGAACGATGACGCTGGGCGGGAGAGTGAGGGGTGAATGTCTGCGGGGTGAGGCATTGGGCGAGTGACGCCCAATGCACTTACATCAGGATGATGTCGTACTGTTCCTGATGGAACGTGGATTCCACCTGGAGCGAGATCGGCTTGCCGATGAAGTCGTTGAGCATCGCCAGATGCTGGCTTTCTTCCTCGAGGAACAGATCGATCACTTCCTGGGAGGCCAGGATGCGGAACTCGCGCGGATTGAACTGGCGGGACTCGCGCATGATCTCGCGCAGGATGTCGTAGCAGACCGTGCGCGGCGTCTTGACCTGGCCCTTGCCCGTGCAGACCGGGCACTGCTCGCACAGCACGTGCGCCAGCGACTCGCGCGTGCGCTTGCGGGTCATCTCCACCAGCCCGAGCTGCGAGAAGCTGTTCACGGTGATCCGGGTGCGGTCACGGGACAGCGCGCGCTTCAGCTCGGAGAGCACCGCGTCGCGATGCTCCACGTTCTCCATGTCGATGAAGTCGATGATGATGATGCCGCCGAGGTTGCGCAGCCGCAGTTGCCGGGCGATGGTGTGCGCGGCCTCGAGGTTGGTCTTGAAGATCGTGTCGTCGAAGTTGCGGGCGCCGACGTAACCGCCCGTGTTGACGTCGATCGTCGTCATCGCCTCGGTCTGGTCGATCATCAGGTAGCCGCCGGACTTCAGGTCCACCCGCCGCGACAGCGCCTTCTCGATCTCGGCGTCGATGCTGAACAGGTCGAAGATCGGCCGCTCGCCGGTGTAGTGCGAGAGCCGGGGCAGCACGGCCGGGGTGTACTCCTGGGCGAACTCCACCAGCTTCTGGTAGTTCTCGCGCGAGTCGATCTGGATCACGCCCGTGGCGTCGTTGATGAAGTCGCGCAGCACGCGCTGGGCCAGGTTCAGGTCCTGGTACAGCAGGCTGGGGGCCGGCTGGGTGGTCGCGTTCAGGCGGATCGACGCCCAGATCTTGCGCAGGTAGGCGATGTCGTTGCCGAGCTCGTCGTCGCTGGCTTCCTCGGCGATGGTCCGCACGATAAAGCCGCCACGCTCGTCGCGCGGCACCAGCCCCTGCACGCGGGCGCGCAGCGCCTCGCGGTCCACCTCGCCCTCGATGCGCTGCGAGATGCCGATATGCGGGTCCTGGGGCAGGTACACCAGCGTCCGGCCGGCGATGCTGATCTGCGTGGACAGCCGCGCCCCCTTGGTGCCGATGGGGTCCTTGATGACCTGCACCATCAGGGCCTGGCCCTCGAACAGCGTCTTTTCGATGGCGAGCGGCGGGGCGCCGTTCTTGTCGGGGTCGCGCGGATGCCAGATGTCGGCCACGTGCAGGAAGGCCGCGCGCTCGAGGCCGATGTCGATGAATGCGGATTGCATCCCCGGCAGCACGCGCACGACCTTGCCGAGATAGATATTGCCAACCAGCCCGCGCGTCAGCGTGCGCTCGACATGCAGTTCCTGCACGGCGGCCTGCTGCACGATGGCAACGCGCGTCTCTTGCGGCGTGATGTTGACGAGGATGTCTTCAGTCATAGCGATGGATGCGCGCTGCCGTGTTGTCGGCGGCTTGTTGTTGTCGTTCGGCGCCGGGCGGGATGGCTGCGGGACGGGGCGCTCAGAAGCGCAGCCCGGCCTCGCGCAGCAGGGCCGCGGTCTCGAACAAGGGCAAGCCCATGATACCCGAATAGCTGCCGTCGATTCGTTCGACAAACTCGGCCGCGCGGCCCTGGATGCCGTACGCGCCAGCCTTGCCGAGCGGCTCGCCGCTGGCCACGTAGCGGGCGATCTCGGCGGCGTTCATCGGCCGGAAAGTGACGTGCGAGATCGACAGCGCATGGCGCTGGCCGAGCGTGGAAACCACGGTCACGGCGGTCAGCACGCGGTGGGTGGTGCCGGCGAGCGCGGCCAGCATCGCGGCGGCATCGTCCGGGCCGGCCGGCTTGCCCAGGATGTCGCCACCCCGGCATACCGTGGTGTCGGAGGTCAGAATCGGATGGTCGGGCAGGGCGCGGCGCTCGCGGCGGCGCAGGGCGGCTTCGGCCTTGAGCGCGCAGACGCGCTGCACGTAGGCGTCGGGCGTCTCGCCGGGCAGCACGGCTTCGAGCGCTTCGGCATCCTCGTCGTCATCGGCGAGCAGCAGTTCATGGGAGACGCCGAGCTGCGTCAGCAGTTCGCGGCGGCGCGGGCTTTGGGAGGCGAGGTAGAGGAGGTCGTGGGTCACGGCGCGCATCGGGAAAATCGATGCGGCGATTGTAACCGTCGGCGGCGGGAACTCAGACCCGGTGATACGGGTGGTTTTGCGTGACGGACCAGGCGCGGTAGAGCTGTTCGGCCAGCAGCACGCGCACCATGCCGTGGGGCAGCGTCAGGCTGGAGAGCCGGATCAGGGTGGTGGCGCGTGCCTTGAGGGCCGGGTCGAGCCCGTCCGCGCCGCCGATCAGGAAAGCCACGTCGCCGCCTTCGCGCTGCCAGCCGGTCAGCTGGTCGGCCAGCTGCACCGTGGTGAAGTCGCGCCCGCGTTCATCGAGCGCGACGATCCGGCACTGCTTGGACAGCGAACCGAGCACGGCGTCGATGCGCGCGGCTTCCCGCTGCATCACCGTGGCGGCGTTGTTGCTCGACGAACGGGCTTCCGGCTTGACTTCGCGAAGTTCGATGCGCAGCTCCGGCGGCATGCGCTTGGCATACTCGCCGAAGCCGGTTTCGATCCAGCCGGGCATCTTGTGGCCGACGGCCACGATCACGAGTTGCATGGGCGATCTGGCGATACCGGGTGGATCGGTGCGAACGGCTTAAGTCGACGCAGTCGACTCAGGCCGAGCGCTTGCGCGGCGCGGCGGTCTTGGTCGCAGCCTTCTTGGCGGCCGGCGCCTTGCGTGCGGGGGCCTTGGCGGCAGTCTTGGTCGCCGGCTTGGTGGCCGTCTTGGTCGCCACCTTGCGGGCCGGCGCCTTCACGGCCGGGGACTTGCGGGCCGGCGTCTTGGCAGCCGCCGTCTTGGTGGCGGCGCCGGTGCTGGTCTTGCGCACCGGCTTGCGGATCGTGGCGATGGCGTCCGGATCGGTGTCCTCGTGGCCCATCGGCGGCGAAGGCTCCTTCATGCCTTCCGGCAGCTTGGCCAGCGCCGGGCGCAGGCTCGAGGCACGGCGCGAGCGCGGTGCCGGCGCCGAAGCCTCGGCTTCGTCGTCGTCCATCGGCTCGCTGGCCTTGGCCAGGCTCCTGGCGCCGGTCAGCTTCACGCGCACCGGCTTGTCGCCCCAGATTTCCTCGAGGTTGTAGTACAGGCGCAGTTGCGGCTGGAGGATGTGCACCACGGCGTCGCCGCAGTCCACCAGCACCCACTCGCCCGTCTCCAGGCCCTCGACGGCAATGATATGGCCGCCGGCATCCTTCACCGTATCCCGCACAGAGGCGGCGAGCGCCTTGGTCTGGCGGTTCGAACTACCGCTGGCGATCACCACCCGGTCGAATAGTTCGGTCAGGTGAGTGGTGTCGAACACCTTGATGTCCTGCGCTTTGACATCCTCGAGCCCGTCGACGATGGCGCGTTGCAGTTTACGAATATCCATGGTGTCTTTCTTGTTCAGCTTCGTTCGGGATAGGGGCGAGCCGGTCAGGGATTGCGGTATAACCCGCGACTCGCGATGTAGTGTGCCACGCCGGCAGGCAGTTGGTCATCCGCCGCCTGGCCCTCAGCCAGGCGCTGGCGCAGGCCGGTGGAGGAAAGATCGACGGCAAGGGTCTGGTCGATCCACATCCGGCCGGAGGGCGTGCATTGTATCAGGTGCGTGTCCGCCAGCCGCTGGTTCATCGCCGCGAGCACCGGACCGTCCAGCGCGGCGAGGTCGAAACCGGGGCGGGTGGCGATGCACAGGTGCACTTGTTCGAACAATGCCTCCCAGCCGTGCCAGGTGTGCAGGCGCAGCAATTGGTCGGCGCCCATCAGCCAGGCCATGGAGGTATCCGGGGCGTATTCGTCGCGCAGGTGGCGCACCGTGTCGATGGTATAGCTCGGGCCGGCCCGGTCCACCTCCATGCGACTGACTCGTATCTTGGCGCGCGGGCTGTCCAGCGTGGCGGCGGCCAGCTCGGTCATGGCGAAGCGGTCGGCGGCGGGCGTCACATGGTCGCCCTTCTGCCAGGACTCGCCGGTCGGAATCCAGACCAGCTCGTCGAGCGCCAGATGGTCGATGCAAAGCTGCGCCAGCGAGACATGGCCGCGATGCGGCGGATCGAAAGTGCCGCCCAGGATACCCAGGCGGTACGGGCGGCCGGTGGACGGTGCGGAATCGGTGGTGCGGGAATCTTCGGGAACAGTCATCACACTCGCCGTCAGGCCCACTCGCGTGCCGGCAGGAAGTCGGTGTACAGCGCGGCCTCCGCGCTGCCCGGCTCGGGTTGCCAGTCGTAGCGCCAGGTTACCTGCGGCGGCATCGACATCAGGATGGATTCGGCGCGGCCGCCCGATTGCAGGCCGAACAGCGTGCCGCGGTCGAATACCAGGTTGAATTCCACATAGCGCCCGCGCCGGTAGGCCTGGAAGTCGCGCTCGCGCGCGCCGTAGGGCGTGTCCTTGCGGGTTTCGAGGATAGGGAGGTAGGCGTCGAGGAAGGCGTCGCCGACCGATTGCATCATCGCGAAGCTGCGATCGAAGCCCAGCGCGGCGAAATCGTCGAAGAACACTCCGCCGATGCCGCGTGCCTCGCCCCGGTGGCGCAGGAAGAAATACTCGTCGCACCACTGCTTGAAGCGCGGGTACAGGTCGTCGCCGAACGGTGCCAGCGCGGTCTTGCAGGTGCGGTGGAAGTGCGCGCAGTCATCGGCATGGCCGTAGTACGGCGTCAGGTCCATGCCGCCGCCGAACCACCAGACCGGGTCCGCATCCGGCTTCACGGCCACGAAGCAGCGCACGTTCATGTGCACCGTCGGCACGTACGGATTGCGCGGATGGAACACCAGCGAGACGCCCATGGCCTCGAAGCTGCGCCCGGCCAGTTCGGGCCGGTTGGCGCTGGCCGAGGGGGGCAGGGTGTCGCCGCGCACGTGGGAGAAGCCCACGCCGGCGCGCTCCATCACGGCGCCGCCTTCCAGGATGCGGGTGCGGCCACTGCCGCGCAGGCGCTCGGTCGGCGGCTTTTCCCATTCGTCGGTCAGGAATGGCTGGCCGTCCACGGCGGCGATGGCGTCGGTGATGCGGTCTTGCAAGCCGAGCAGGTAGGCGCGGACTGCCTGGGAGTCGATCATGATGGGCGGAATCGGATGGGCCGGTAGCGCGACGGCCGCCGCCCGGAGGGCGCGGCCGTCATGGCGCTGTCATGATTGTACCGGCTGGACTCCCGCCGCGCCTTGGAACGTGGCACGCGGGTGTCCGGCGCGCGCATCAGCGCTTGATGGCGCGGTAGCCAATGTCGGTGCGGAACTGCGCGCCGTCGAAGCGGATCTGCTCAACGGCCGCGTAGGCGGCGCGCTGCGCGGCCTTGACGGTGTCAGCCAGCCCCACCACGCAGAGTACGCGGCCGCCCGAGGTCAGCAGGGTGCCGTCCTTGAGCGTGGTGCCGGCGTGGAACGTCACGGCCTCGGCCGTCTCGGCGGGAATGCCGGTGATGGCATCGCCCTTGCGGGGCTCTTCCGGGTAGTTATAGGCAGCCATCACCACGCCTAGCGCGGTGCGGCGGTCCCAGTCTAGTTCCACCTGGTCGAGCTTGCCGTCCACGGCCGCTTCCATCACGTCGACGAGGTCGGTCTTCAGGCGCGCCATGATCGGCTGCGTCTCCGGGTCGCCCATGCGGCAGTTGAACTCGAGCGTTTTCGGGTTGCCGTCCTTGTCGATCATCAGGCCGGCGTACAGGAAGCCGGTGTACGTGATGCCATCCTTTTCCATGCCGCGCACGGTCGGCATGATGATCTCGCGCAGCGCGCGGGCGTGCAGCGCCGGCGTGACCACCGGGGCGGGCGAGTAAGCGCCCATGCCACCGGTGTTGGGGCCGGCATCGGCGTCCAGCAGGCGCTTGTGGTCCTGGCTGGTGGCCAGGGCCAGCACGTTCTTGCCGTCCACCAGCACGATGAAGCTGGCTTCCTCGCCTTCCAGGAATTCCTCGACGACCACGCGCGCGCCGGCATCGCCGAGCTTGTTGTCGGCCAGCATCATGTCGACGGCGTCGTGCGCTTCTTCCAGCGTCATCGCCACGACCACGCCCTTGCCGGCGGCCAGGCCATCGGCCTTGATCACTATCGGGGCGCCCTGGGCGTCGATATAGGCGTGCGCGCCGGCCGCATCGGCAAACGTCTGGTAGGCAGCCGTGGGGATGTTGTGGCGATGCATGAACGCCTTGGCGAAGTCCTTGGAGGACTCCAGCTGGGCGGCGGCCTGGGTGGGCCCGAAGATGCGCAGGCCACGGGCGCGGAACACGTCGACGATGCCGGCGGCCAGCGGGGCCTCGGGGCCGACCACGGTGAACGCCACCCCTTCGCGCTCCACGAAGGCGGCGAGCACCTCGGGATCGGTCAGCGGCACGTTCTGCAGGCGCTTGTCGAGCGCCGTGCCGCCGTTACCCGGCGCCACGTACACCACTTGCACCTTGGGGGACTGGGCCATTTTCCACGCCAGCGCGTGCTCACGTCCGCCCGAACCGACAACCAATACTTTCATGATCCACTGCCAGAAAAGAAACGCATGCGAAAAGCGGCAGCTGGCCGGGGCCGGGCTGCCGCCATGGGGCGCGGCGGAGGACTTAGTCCTCGATCACCGCGTTGGTGAAGACTTCCTGTACGTCGTCCAGGTTTTCCAGGGCGTCCAGGAGCTTCTGCATCTTGACCGCGTCGTCGCCGGTGAAGCTCACCTCGTTCTGCGGCTTCATCACCACATCGGCCAGCTCGGCCTTGAAACCGGCCGCTTCGAGGGCGGACTTGACCGTCGAAAAGTCGTTCGGCGGGCAGGTCACTTCGATCGAGCCGTCGTCGTTGGTCAGCACGTCATCGGCGCCGGCTTCGAGCGCGGCATCCATCAGCTTGTCCTCGGGCGTACCCGGCGCGAACAGGAACTGGCCGCAGTGGGTGAACATGAAGGCCACAGAGCCTTCCGTGCCCATGTTGCCGTTGTGCTTCGAGAACGCGTGGCGGACTTCGGCCACGGTACGGGTACGGTTGTCGGTCAGGCAGTCGACGATGATCGCCGCGCCGGCCAGGCCGTAGCCTTCGTAGCGGATTTCCTCGTAGTTCGCGCCTTCCAGGCCACCCACGCCGCGCTGGATCGCGCGCTGGATGTTGTCCTTGGGCATGTTCGCGTCCATGGCCTTGTCGATCGACAGGCGCAGGCGCGGGTTGGAGTCGGCATCACCGCCGCCGAGCTTGGCGGCGACGGTGATTTCCTTGATCAGGCGCGTCCAGATCTTGCCCCGCTTGGCGTCAGCGGCGGCTTTCTTGTGTTTGATATTGGCCCATTTTGAGTGACCGGCCATGATTCTCTCCGAGGCGGAATAGCTGTGGTGCAGCGTGCTGGGTGGCGCTTCTGGCGGCCACGCCATGTGATGGATGTGCCAATTTGCTGGCTATAATCAGCGCAGGATTTTATCACGCGGCCCCCGCCTTCCGATCCCGGATACCGCYGCTATCACCACGAGACCATCATGGCCGACCCCATCCTCATCGCCAAGAACGCCGACTGCGAGCTCGTCCTGCTGCCCGAGATGGGGAATCGGCACGGTCTCATCACCGGCGCCACGGGTACCGGCAAGACCGTCACGCTGCAGACGTTGGCGCAGGGCTTCTCGCGGCTGGGGGTGCCGGTGTTCATGGCGGACGTCAAAGGTGATCTGTCAGGCATATCCCAGGTCGGCAAGCCATCGGACAAGCTTAAGGCCCGCCTGGCGGAACACGGGCTGCCCGAACCGGTCTGGGGCGCCTGCCCGACCACGCTCTGGGATGTCTTCGGCGAAAAGGGGCATCCGGTGCGCGCGACGGTCTCGCACATGGGGCCGCTGCTGCTGTCGCGGATGCTCGAACTCAACGACACCCAGCAGGGCGTGCTGAACCTCGTCTTCCGCATTGCCGATGCCAACGGCCTGCTGCTGCTCGATGCCAAGGACCTGCGCGCGATGCTCCAGCACGTGGGCGACAACGCCAGCCAGTTCACCACCGAGTACGGCAATATCTCGGCGGCTTCCATTGGCGCGATCCAGCGCGGGCTGATCGCGCTGGAGTCGCAGGGCGCGGACAAGTTCTTCGGCGAGCCGATGCTGAACCTGGAGGACTTCATCCAGACCGAGAAGGGGCAGGGCGTCGTCAACATCCTCGCCGCCGACAAGCTGATGAATGCGCCCCGGCTGTACGCTACCTTCCTGCTGTGGATGCTGTCCGAACTGTTCGAGCGGCTGCCCGAAGCCGGTGACCTCGACAAGCCCAAGCTGGTCTTCTTCTTCGACGAGGCGCACCTGCTGTTCAACGACGCCCCCAAGGCGCTGCTGGACAAGATCGAACAGGTGGTGCGGCTCGTGCGGTCCAAGGGTGTCGGCGTGTACTTTGTGACGCAGAACCCCGTAGATATTCCCGATACCGTCCTGGGCCAGCTTGGCAACCGCGTGCAGCACGCGCTGCGCGCGTTCACGCCGCGCGACCAGAAGGCGGTGAAGGTGGCCGCCACGACCATGCGTCCCAATCCGAAGCTCAATCTCGAACAGGCGATTGGCGAACTGGGCGTGGGCGAGGCGTTGGTCTCATGCCTGGACGCCAAGGGGACGCCAGTCGTCACCGAGCGCGCATGGGTGCTGCCCCCGGGCAGCCGCATCGGCCCGGCCACGCCAGACGAGTGCAAGGCCCTGATCGCCAATTCGCTCGTGGCCGGCACCTACGAGAAGACCGTGGACCGGGAATCGGCCTACGAGAAGCTGCGCGGTAGCGTGGCGACCGCCGGCAATGGCCAGACACAGGCACAGAAACCCGGYACTCCCCAGCCGCAGGCCGAGGAGGGCGGTAGCAGCTGGGCCGGCGAAATCTTCGGCTCGCTGACCAAGGGCACCGGCAAGACCGGCCGCGGCGACTCCATCCTCGAATCGATGGCCAAGTCCGCCGGCCGGACGCTCGCCTCGCAAGTCGGCCGGGAACTGGTCCGTGGCGTGCTGGGCAGCCTGCTGGGCGGCGGCGGGCGAAAGAAGTAGGGCCGCTCAGCGCGGCCCATCCTCATTAAATATGGCGCATGAGGCGTATGAGGCGCATCAAGCGCCTCACAATTCACATCAGTTCTTCGTGCCGAACAGCCGGTCTCCGGCATCGCCCAGGCCCGGGATGATGTAGGCGTGCTCGTCCAGATGGCTGTCCAGCGATGCCACGTATAGCCGCACGCCCGGGTGGGCCTTCTGGAACACTTCCACGCCTTCCGGCGCGGCGACCAGTGCCACGAAGGTGATGGCTTCGTCCTTCACGCCGCGCCGCTTGAGCACATCAACCGCGTGCGCGGCCGAATAGCCCGTGGCGACCATCGGGTCGCAGAGGATGAAGCTGCGGTCTTCCACGTCCGGCAGGCGCACCAGGTACTCCACCGGGCGATGCTGTTCGTCTCGGTACACGCCGATATGGCCGATACGGGCCGACGGAATCAGCTCGACCAGGCCATCGCTCATGCCTACGCCGGCGCGCAGCACCGGCACGATGGTCAGCTTCTTGCCGGCGATGACCGGGGCTTCCAGCGGCACCAGCGGGGTCTCGATGCGGCGCGTGGTCAGCGGCAGGTTGCGCGTGATCTCGTAGCCCATCAGCAGCGTGATCTCGCGCAGCAGCTCGCGGAACGTGCGCGTGGACGTGTCCCTGTCGCGCATGTGCGAGAGCTTGTGCTGGATCAGCGGGTGATTGAGGATGAACAGATTGGGGAAACGCGGATCTTGTTTCATGGCGGCGGCAGGCTCGGCGGAGGGTGGTGGGCGCGCGGGCCTGGCAAGGCCGGCGCGGCGCCCGATGCAGCGGGATTGTAATGGATGCCGCCCCGCTCCACGCGGCCATCTCCGCCACCATCCGGGCCGCCGGGCCCCGCCTTTGATCTCGTCCCGCCTTAGTCCACCGTGATGGCCGCCGACTTCGCCACTTTGCCGAAGCGCTCGTACTCGGTCAGCGTCAGCGTCTGGAGTTCGGCCGCGCTCGATCCCTTCGGATTGAAGCCGGCCTGCTGCAGCTTGTCGCGCACCTCGGGGCGGGCCAGCGCCTCCACGAAGGCCGCGTTGAGCGCCTGCACCACCGGCGCCGGCAGGTTAGCCGGGCCGTAGACGCCGAACCACGGCTCCACGGCGTAGCCGGGCAGGCCGGCTTCGGCCAGGGTCGGCACGTTGGGCAGCGACGGCGCGCGGGTCTTGCCGGCCACTGCCAGCGCGCGCAGCTTGCCCGCCTGGATATGGGGCAGCGAGGCGGGCAGGTTATCGAACATCACCTGGATATGGCCGCCAAGCAGGTCGTTGATGGCCGGGCTGCTGCCTTTGTAAGGCACGTGGGTCAGGCCGGTCTGGGTCATCTGGGAGAACATCGCGCCGGCCAGATGCATCGACGTGCCGGTCCCCGCCGTGGCATAAGTCAGCCCCGGGTGCGCCTTGGCATAGGCAATCAGCTCCGGCACGGTCTTCACGGGCAGGCTCTCGCTGACTTCGAGCACGATGGTCGAGGTGCCCAGCAGGCTGATCGCCGTGAAGTCCTTGCGGGGGTCGAACGGCACGTGCTTGTAGATGTGGGGATTGAGCGCGTTCGTCGAAATCGCGCCGAAGCCGATGGTGTAGCCATCGGCAGGCGCCTTGGCCACGGCTTCCATGCCGATGTTGCCGCCTGCGCCGGGGCGGTTCTCCACCACTACCGGCTGGCCGAGCTTCTCGGCTACGCGTTGGCCGACGGTGCGGGCGACGAGGTCCGTGGTGCCGCCGGCGGCGTAGGGCACCACGAAGCGGATCGGCTTGGCGGGGAAGGCATCGGCGGCGCCGGCGGGGGTGGCCGCGGCGGCGAACAGGACGCCGGTGGCAAGGACGGCGCGGGCGAACGGGAAGGGCATGGCTCGGTGTCTCCGTATTTCTCTAGTTTCTTTATATGACAGGGCGCCAGGACGGCGCGGGCCATTGTAGGGGAAAGCCGCTGGTGCCGCGCGCCGCACCCCGGCGCGCCTTGCGCCTTTTGACATACAATCGACGCGTTCCGGCCCCGCGTCTTCCCCGCGTCACCGCCCCGCGACTGCGGCCGGCATCCGAACCCTGCGTCTCCCGTGCCCGCTTCCCAGAAGTCCCTGTCCACGCCCGCCGAACTGCCCGCGCCGCAGCGCTACGGGCTCGCCGTCGCGGCCGTCGGCGCCGTGCTGTTTTCCGCCAAGGCCATCGTGGCCAAGCTGATGTACCGATATAGCGTCGATGCCGTCATGGTCATCACGCTGCGCATGCTGTTCGCGGTGCCGCTGTTCATGGCCATCGGCTGGTGGCAGGCACGCAAGCTGCCGGCGCTGTCCTGGGCCGATCGCGGCCGGGTGGTCTTCCTGGGCTTCATCGGCTATTACCTGTCCAGTTTTCTCGATTTCCTCGGCCTGCAGTACATCACCGCCGGCCTGGAGCGGCTGATCCTGTTCCTGACGCCGTCCTTCGTGCTGCTGACCACCGCGCTGGTGTTCCATCGGCCGATCCACGCCCGGCAGTGGATGTCGCTGCTGCTGGCCTATGCCGGCATCGTGCTGGTGTTCGCCCATGACCTCGACGTGAGCGGCGCGCAAGTCTGGCTTGGCGGCGCGCTGGTGCTGGCCAGCGCCTTGTCGTATGGTGTGTACCTGATCCTGAGCGGCGAGCTGGTCAAGCGCGTCGGCTCGCTGCGGCTGGTGGCCTACGCGATGTGCGTGTCCACGGCCTGCTGCGTGGTGCAGTATGTGGCGCTGGGCCGTCCGCTGGCGGCGCTGGCGCAGCCGGCCCCGGTGATGTGGCTGTCACTCATCAATGCGGTGTTCTGTACCGTGCTGCCGGTGTCGTTGACGATGATCGCGGTGGCGCGCATCGGGGCGCCGATGGCGTCGCAGGCGGGCATGATCGGCCCGGTGTCGACGCTGCTGCTGGCCTTCTGGCTGCTCGGCGAGCCGATCACGGGCTGGCAGATCGCCGGCAGCACGCTGGTGCTGGGCGGCATGTATTTGTTGTCGAGCCGCCGGGCCTGAATATTTTCGAGAGCAACCGGGACGCCGCATCAAGAGCCGGCGCCCGGTTTTAGCAACCAAGGAAGGAGAGCAAGCGATGGATTTCGGACTGCGCGGTAAGCATGCGCTGGTGTGTGGCGCCAGCAAGGGACTCGGGTTTGCGTGCGCCGACGCGCTGGCGGCCGAAGGTGTGGACGTCGTGATCGTGGCGCGCGGCGCCGATGCGCTGGAAAAGGCCGCCGCCGACCTGCGTGCCCGATAYGGCCGCCGCGTGCTGGCCGTGGCCACGGATATCACCACGCCCGAGGGCCGCAAGCTCGCGCTGGACGCCGTGGCCAAGCTCGGCGACCTCGACATCCTCGTGAACAACGCCGGCGGCCCGCCCCCCGGCAATTTCCGCGACTGGGGCCGCGACGCCTGGCTCGCCGCCATCGACGCCAACATGCTGACCCCGATCGAGCTGATCAAGGCCACCGTGGACGGCATGATCGCGCGCAAGTGGGGCCGCATCGTCAACATTACGAGCGGCGCGGTCAAGGCACCGATCGACGTGCTGGGTCTCTCCAACGGCGCACGCTCGGGCCTGACCGGCTTCGTGGCCGGCCTGGCGCGCGAAGTGGCGCAGCACGGCGTGACCGTGAACAACCTGCTGCCCGGCCCGTTCAACACGGACCGCCTGTTCAAGACGATGGAAGGCGGCGCCAAGAAGGCCGGCCTGAGCGTGGAGGAAGTGGCCGCCAAGCGCGCCGCCGCCAACCCCTCGCGCCGTTTTGGCGAGCCGGCCGAGTTCGGCGCGACCTGCGCGTTCCTGTGCAGCAAGCAGGCCGCCTACATGACGGGCCAGAACGTGCTGCTGGACGGCGGCGCGTACCCGGGGACGTTCTGATGGGCAAGCCGCGCATCGCGCTGATCGCCCACGATCACAAGAAGGACGACATCGTCGCCTTTGCCGGCCGTCACCGCGAGATGCTGGCGCGCTGCGACCTGCTGGCCACCGGCACCACCGGTGGGCGCATCGCGGCTGAAACCGGCCTCGAGGTGGAGCGCATGCTGTCCGGCCCGTGGGGCGGCGATCTCCAGATCGGCGCGCAACTGGCCGAGGGCCGGGTGACCGCGGTGATCTTCCTGCGCGATCCGATGACCCCGCAGCCGCATGAACCGGACATCAACGCGCTGGTCCGGGCGTGCGATGTCCACAATGTGCCGTGCGCGACCAACCTCGCCACGGCCGAACTGCTGCTGGTGGAACTCGCGCGGCACTGCTTCGAAGACGAAAAAGCCGCCGGAACGCCGGCGGCTTGAGTCGGGACAGACGTTGCCGTCAGCGCGGCCGGATCGTGGTCGCGGTGGCGCGCATCGTCGCCTGCCGCAGGATGTGCGGCGGCAGCCGCTTCAGGATCAGGTGGACGGCCAGCGGAATCAGCACCACGTCATCGACAATGCCGAGCCCGGCGATGAAATCGGGAATCAGGTCGATCGGGGAGATGGCGTAGAACACCAGCCCCAGCGCGGCGGGTTTGAGCCACGCGGGCGCGTCGGGATGACGCAGCGCGAACCAGAGCAGGCGGCCGTCGCGGCGCACCAGCGTCCACAGGGCCGAAATTCGCTTCCACATATGGGCCTCCTTATCCACACGCAACACGCGCAACACGCGCAGCCAGTGCGCATGCAGGGATAACTTGGGCCGATGCAGGGGGATTCAAGTTCCCCTCCGCCCGAGGCAGCGGACGGAGGGGCGGTCAGTCAGGCCTGAAACCGGCGATCAGCCCGGCACGTTGCCTTCCACGCCTTCCACGTAGAACTTGATGTCGTGCAGGAACTTGTCGTCGGCGACCTGATCCTTGGCCAGCTGTTCCTTGCCGGCGTTGTCCTTGAGCGGACCCTTCCAGATCGGGGCGGTGCCGTCGATCACCCCCTTCTTGCGTTCCTCGACCAGCGCCTTCACGTCATCCGGCACCACGGCGTTGAAACCCTTCAGGTCGATCATGCCTTCCTTGAGGCCCCACCACGTGGTGCTGTTCTTCCACTGCTTGTTCAGCACGTCTTCCACCACCTTGTTGTAGTAGACGCCCCAGCTAATGACGGAGGCGGCCAGGTGGGCCTTTTCGCCGAACTTGCTCATGTCGCTGTCCCAGCCGAACGCGTAGACGCCCTTCTCCTGCGCGGTCTGGACGACGGCGGCGGAGTCGGTGTTCTGCATCAGCATGTCCACGCCCTGGCCGATCAGGGTGGTGGCGGCCTCGCGCTCCTTGCCCGGATCGAACCACTTGTTCACCCACACCACCTTGACGGTGGCCTTGGGGTTCACGCTACGCGCGCCGAGCGCGAACGAGTCGATGTTGCGGATGACCTCGGGAATCGGCACCGACGCCACCACGCCCATCTTGCCCGACTTGCTCATCTTGCCGGCCACCACGCCAGCCAGGTAGGCGCCTTCATAGGTGCGTACGTCGTACTGGGCGAGGTTGTCGGCGGTCTTGAAGCCGGTGGCGTGCTCGAACTTCACGTCCGGGAATTCCTTGGCCACCTTCAGCATCGATTCCTGATAGCCGAACGTGGTGCCGAAGATCAGCTTGTTGCCCTGGCTGGCCAGGTCGCGGAACACGCGCTCGGCGTCCGCGGCGGACTCGGGCACGTTCTCGACGAACGAGGTCTTCACCTTGTCGCCGAACTTGGCTTCCACCGCCTTGCGACCGGTGTCATGGGCGAAGGTCCAGCCGGCGTCGCCCACCGGGCCGATGTAGACGAACGCCACCTTGAGCGGTTCGCTGGCGGCGGCTGCCGGCGCGGAGGCCGGGCCTGCCGTCTCGGCCGGCTTGTCGGCCTCTTTCTTGCCGCAGCCGGCCAGGGCCAGTACGGCGGTGGCGGCCAGGGCTGCCAGGGTGGTCCTGCGTGACACGATCATCGATCTCTCCTTGAAAAACGTCTTGTGATGCGTTTGGTTTTGACTACTGGTTGGCTCGAAAAAACGGAAACATCAGGCATTGCCCGGGCGGAACGGCTTGCCCAGCGAGGCCGGCATATTGAGCCGGATCCACGCCGGGTTCCGCGAAATCAGCGCCAGCACGACGATGGTGGCCGCGTACGGCAACATCGACAGCACCTGCGACGGCACCGACACGCCAATGCCCTGCAAATAGAACTGGAGGATGGTCACGCCGCCGAACAGCCACGCACCCACCAGCACCCGGCCCGGACGCCACGTGGCGAAGGTGGTCAGCGCCAGCGCGATCCAGCCCCGGCCCGAGACGAGGTTCTCCACCCACATCGGCGTATAGACCAGCGACAGGTAGGCGCCCGCCAACCCGCAGCAGGCGCCGCCGAACAGCAGCGCGCCGAAGCGGATCCAGCGCACCGGGTAGCCCAGTGCATGGGCGGACTCCGGGGACTCGCCGATCGCGCGCAGCGTCAGCCCGGCTCGTGTGCGGAACAGGAACCAGGTGATCGCGGCACATAGCAGAATGCTGAAATACACCATCCAGTGATGCTGGAAGAAGGCCGGCCCGACAAACGGGAGGTCGGCCAGGAACGGCACCGACTTGGCCTGCGCGGGCATGGCGTAGCCGACGAAGCGCTGCGCCATGAAGGCCGACAGGCCTGTGCCGAAGATCGACAGCGCCAGGCCCGTGGCCACCTGGTTGGTGGCCAGCACCAGCGCCAGCCACGAGAACAGCGAAGCCATCAGCATGCCGGCCAGCGCGCCAGCCGCGAAGCCGAGCATCGGCGACTGGGTTTGGTAGCCGACCATGAAGCCGAACGCGGCGGCCACCAGCATCATGCCTTCGGCGCCGAGGTTGAGCACGCCGGCGCGCTCGTTGACGAGCAGGCCCAGCGCGGCCAGCAGCAGCGGGGTGCCGGCGTTGATCGCCGTGGCGATCAGGGGAGCGAGTTGTTCCATATTGTTATCGGCTCCGGTTCAGGCGGCCCGGGCGCGCCAGCGCAGCCGGTTGTCGATCAGCGTGTCGCACGCCAGCAGGAAGAACAGCAGCATGCCCTGGAACACCCAGCCGATGGCCGAGGGCAGCCCCAGCCGCGACTGCGCCATCTCGCCGCCTATATAGAAGAGCGACATGACGATGCCGCCGAACACGGCGCCCACCGGATGCAGCCGCCCCACAAAGGCGACGATGATGGCCGTGAAGCCGTAGCCGGGCGAGATCGACGGCAGCAGCTGTCCGATCGGCCCCGTCACCTCGAACGCGCCCGCCAGCCCGGCGGTGCCGCCCGAGATCATCAGCGCACTCCACAGCGCCTTGCGCGACGAGAACCCCGCGTAGCGCGCCGCCAGCGGGGCGGTGCCGCCCACCTGGAGCCGGAAGCCGGCAAAGCTGCGGAAGACGAACACCGTCATCGCCGCCACCAGCACCAGCATGACCAGGAAGCCCACGTGCAGCCGCGAGCCGGACAGCAGGTTCGGCAGCAGGAACTCGGACGAAAACACCTTCGACTGCGGGAAATTCATCCCCGCCGGGTCCTTCAGCGGCCCGTTGACCACCCACAGCAGCAACTGCTGGGCGATGTAGGTCAGCATCAGCGAGACCAGGATCTCGTTGGCGTTGAAGCGGTCCTTGAGCAGCGCCGTGATGGCCGCCCAGGCCATGCCGCCAACGATGCCGGCCAGCCCGGCGATGACCAGCACCGCCGGCCCGGAAATGGTGTGGCCCGGTGTGTCGAAATAGAGCACGGCGGCCCCGGCGAAGATGCCGCCGAGGATCAGTTGCCCGTCCGCGCCGATATTCCAGACATTGGCCCGGTAGCAGACCGACAGCCCCAGCGCGCAGAGCACCAGCGGTACGGTCTTGAGCAGCACTTCGCCAATCGCGCGCTTGTCTTTCAGCGGATCGACCAAAAACACCTTGAGCGCGGCCACGGGGTCCTTGCCGAGCACCAGGAACAGCAGCGCGCCGAACAGCAGCGTCAGCACCAGCGCGAATAGCGGCGAGGCGTAGGCCATCGGGCGCGACGGGGCGCCGCGCGGCGCCAGCGTCAGCGGGGAGCGGAGATCAGCCATGGCTAGCCCCCTCCGTGGTGGCGTGCGGCCGTTCGCTGGCCGGCCCGCCCTCCCATAAGCCGCTCATCCACAGGCCGACCTGCTCGCGCGAGGCCGATTCCACCGGAATCGACGGCGACAGGTGTCCCTTGGCCATCACATGGAGCCGGTCGCACAGGCCGAACAGCTCGTCGAGTTCCTCGGACACCACCAGCACGGCGCAGCCGGTGGCCTTGAGCGCGAGGATTTCGTTGTGGATCTGTGCGGCGGCGCCTACGTCCACGCCCCAGGTCGGTTGCGCCACGATCAGCACTTTCGGACTACTTTCGATCTCGCGTCCTACGATGAATTTCTGGAGATTGCCGCCCGACAGGCTGCGCGCCAGCGCCGCCGGCCCGCTGGCCTTGACGCGGAAGCGGCTGATGATGCCGGCCGCCAGCCCCTCGGCCGCCTTCGGCGACACCATGCCGCCGCGCACATAGGGCGGCGTCTGGCGCGACAGCAGGGTATTGGCCGACAGGCTCATGCCCGGCACCGCGCCCCGGCCTAGCCGTTCCTCGGGCACGAAGGCGAGCCCTACGCGGCGGCGCGCGGCGGCGTCGAGCCGGCCCACCGGTTGCTGGTCGATCTGCACGCTGCCCGCCGCGCCACGCGGGTCCTCGCCGGAGAGCGCCGCCAGCAGTTCCTGCTGGCCGTTGCCGGACACCCCGGGGATGCCGACGATCTCGCCGGCATGCACATCGAGCGCAATCTGTTGCAATTCAGTGGCGAAGGCGTGGGCGCGCGGCACCGAGAGGTCGCGCACGGCCAGCCGCACCGGCCCGCGCTCGGTGGTCACGCGGGCCTCGCGCGGCGGCTCGCCGCCGATCATCAGCCGCGACAGCGACGTCGCGCTTTCCGCGCGCGGGTCGCAGACGCCCGTCACCCGGCCCATCCGCATCACGGTGGCGTGATGGCACAGCGCGCGGATCTCGTCGAGCTTGTGACTGATATAGAGGATGCTGGTGCCTTCCTCGGCCAGCTGGCGCAGCGTGACGAACAGCGTCTCCACAGCCTGCGGGGTCAGCACCGAGGTGGGCTCGTCCAGGATCAGCAGTTGCGGCCGGGCCAGCAGCGCGCGGACGATCTCCACGCGCTGGCGCTCGCCCACGGACAGCGTGTGCACGTGGCGGTTCGGTTCCAGCGGCAGGCCGTAGCGCGCCGCCGTGTCGCGGATGCGTTCGGCCAGTTGCTTCATCCCGCCGACTTCCTTCGGCGGCAGGCCGAGGGCGATGTTCTCGGTCACGGTCAGCGTGTCGAACAGCGAGAAATGCTGGAAGACCATGGCGATGCCCAGGTTGCGGGCGTCGTGCGGGCTGGCGATGGCGACCGGCGCCCCGTTGAAGTGCACCTCGCCGGCGTCCGGACGGACCGCGCCGAAGATGATCTTCATGAGGGTGGATTTGCCGGCGCCGTTCTCGCCAAGAACAGCGTGGATCTCGCCGGGGGCGACGGAGAGGCTCACGTCGTCATTGGCGGTCACGCCGGGATAGCGCTTGGTGATGTGGGCAAGCGCCAGCCTGGGGGGAAGTTGTAATGTCACTGAGGCGGCTCGGATTGTTGTGGCAGCAACGTTGAGATCAGGCACGTGACAGCGGCTGTGCGTGGCGCAGCATCGCCGCGCGGCAGGTTGTCATCATCATGGTGTCGTGATGCCCGGAATTTGCTGTGGATTATATAAGTGCGCGGGGGTTCGGCGGCCCGTTTCCGGCCGCAGGCCATGCCCCACAACGGTTACAGGCAGGTTGCAAGTCGCGTGCCGAGCACGCGGGCAAGAAAAAACCGCCGCGCTGTCACGAGGACAGGGCGGCGGTCAGCAAGGGCCTCGGCGCATGGCCGGGGCAGGGGAGGAGGTTAGCGCCGGTCAGGCATTGGCTGCCACGCCAAAACGGCCTTCGCGGAAGTCGGCCAGCGTCTGGTAGATCTGTTCCTGCGTGTTCATCACGAACGGGCCGTACTGCGCGATCGGCTCGTTCAGGGGCTGGCCGGCAATCACCAGGAACTGGGCATCCTGCGTGGCGGTCACGACCACGCCATCGGCCCCGCCGGCGTTGTCGAGCACGCCCATGCGCTGCGCTTCCACCACGGCATCGCCGATCCGCACTTCGCCCTGATGCACATAGACAAAGGCGTTATGGCCGGCCGGCACTGCCTGCGTGAAGGTCTGCCCGGCAGGCAGGTTCACGTCGAGGTAGATCGGCGCGGTGACCGGACGCGTCATGGCCCCGGCCACGCCGTGGGAGGCGCCGGCCAGCACGCGTACGGTGCCGCCGGAAGGCAGCGCCACAGTCGGGATCGACGCCGCCGGCATGTCGCGGTACCACGGCGTGGTCATCTTGTCCGCGGCGGGCAGGTTCAGCCAGAGCTGGAAGCCTTCCATGCGGCCGTCTTCCTGCTCGGGCAGTTCCGAGTGCACTACGCCGGAGCCAGCCACCATCCACTGCGCGCCGCCGCCTTCGAGCAGCCCTTCATTGCCGGCGCTGTCGCGGTGACGCATGCGGCCAGCCAGCATGTAGGTGATGGTCTCGAAGCCCCGGTGCGGGTGATCGGGGAAGCCGCCGATGTAGTCGTCCTTGTTGTCGGTGCCGAAGGCGTCGAGCATCAGGAACGGGTCCAGCCGGCGTTGCAGGTTCTGCGTCAGCACGCGGGTGAGCTTCACCCCGGCGCCATCGGACGTGGCAATGCCGCGCACCACGCGATCGACGGTGCGCGAGCGCTCAACGGTCTCCTGGGCGGTGGCCGGAACGGTGGCGAGAGTGCGGGTTTCCATGTTGTGGTTTCTCCTGTGGCGGACGGCCCTCGGCCGTCTCTGCATACCCGTAAATGTAGGGGTTTGGTGGCAAAGCGGTAGACGGCGGGCGGGCAACAGATTGTTCCAATCGTGTTGCAAATGAGTGCTCAGTCAGTGCATGGCTGCAACGGACTGGCCGGCGTTTTAGAAGCCGAAAGATCGCCGCCAGATGGCCGAAGAAGGCGTCTGAAACCATCTCGGAAAACGCGAAGATGACAGATTGACAGAAGTTGTGTAGAATAGCGCTCTCTTTGTCATCCGTTGCTGGAAATTGCTGTGATCCGGTTTGTGCCGGAATCCCCGCGATCCCTTGTCCAGCAACGGCCGATTGACCGGCGGCGCCCACCGAAGCGCGTTTCCACAACGACACCAGTCGCCGCCACTGGCCAAGCCGGATCGAACTGATCCGATTGCGCCGCTACCGGGCGATTCGCACCCACCGCTGTACCGCGCGAATCCCCTTCACAAGGCTGTCCCGCCCCTCGCGTGGCAGCCACAAGTCCGTCCGCTGGCAATCGTGCCAGTCATGGCGGCAAGGCAATCTGAACCGGGCCCCGGCGGGCACCCATCCGAACTACCGCCGGCCCTTTTGTTTTCCGCTTCCGGGAAGTGGCGCCTGATGCTCATGGTGCTGCCCCCGGCTTTGGAAAGGGGGAATATGTCGAAGCAAACCATCCGGGCATTGGCCTGGAGCGGTGTCATTGCCGCCGCGCTGGCCGGTCTGGTCGCGTGGATTGGCGTGGATGTGATCCATCAGTATCACGAGCGTCTGTTCTACGACGTAGGCGACCACCTGCGTCTGGTCGCGATCTCGATGGCGATGGCACTCGTCACCGGCGTGCCGGCGGGCATCGCGCTGAGCCGGCCCTGCATGCGCCGCTGGGCGGACCGCCTGATGCAGATCTTCAATATCGGCAATACCGTGCCGTCGCTGGCCGTGCTGGCGCTTGCGCTGGCGGTGCTCGGCATTGGCGAGCGCCCGGCGGTGCTGGCGCTGTGGCTGGCGTCGCTGCTGCCCATCGTGCGGAATACGTACGAAGGGCTGCGCAACGTCTCGCCGGCGCTGCGCGAGGCCGCGCGCGGCATTGGCATGACGCCGTGCCAGCGCCTGGTGCGCGTGGAACTGCCCAACGCGCTGCCCGTGATCCTGGCCGGGGTGCGCATCAGCCTGGTGATCAACGTGGGCACCGTGCCGCTCTCGTTCCTGATTGGCGCCAACAGCCTTGGCGAGCTGATCTTCCCGGGCATCTACCTGAACAACCAGCCGCTGCTGCTGCTGGGCGCCGCGGCCACCGCGCTGCTCGCGCTGCTGCTGGACGCGCTGTTCGCCACGGCCGGCCATATCTATCTGCGCCGCCGCGGGCTGGCGTACTGAGGAGTCGAATTACATGGGAATGCAACGAAACTGGGAGCGCCGGCTGTTCTGGCTGTTCGCCGTGGTGGGCGTGGCGGCTGCCGCCGTGCTGCTGGGCACCGCGCCCGCCCGCGCGCAACAGCCGGCCGGCGAGCCTGTGCGGGTGGGCGGCAAGAACTTCACCGAGCAGCTGATCCTGTCGTCGATGACCACGCAGTACCTGCGCGCCAAGGGCATCAACACGGAAGTCACCTCGGGCCTGGGCAGCACGCTGATGCGCCAGGCCATGGAGTCCGGCCAGCTGGACGTGGTGTGGGACTACACCGGCACCGCGCTGATCGTCTTCAACAAGGTCGAGGAAAAGCTGGACGCCGAGCAGAGCTACGCACGCGTGAAGCAGCTGGACGCCGCGAAGGGTCTGATCTGGCTGGACGCCTCCAAGGTCAACAACACCTACGCGCTGGCCATGCCGAAGGAGCGCGCCGAGCCGGGCCTGACCACGCTGTCCGCCTACGCCGCCAAGCTGCGCGAGAAGGCCGCCGATGACAAGGCCCGCCCGTTCGCCGTGGACATGGAGTTCGCCGCGCGCCCGGACGGCCTGGAGCCGCTCAAGGCCGCCTACCAGCTGCCGCTGGGCCGCAAGGACGTGATCCAGCTCGATCCCGGCCTGGTCTACACCGCGCTCAAGAACAATCAGGTCGATCTGGGCCTGGTCTACACCACCGATGGCCGTGTGAAGGGCTTCGACCTCGTGCTGCTGGAAGACGACCTGCACTTCTTCCCGCCGTATAACGCCGTGCCCGTGGTGCGCAAGGCTGTGCTCGACAAGCGGCCGGAACTGGCCGGCCTGCTCAACGCGCTGTCCGCCCAGCTGGACAACGCGGCGATGACCGACATGAACTATCAGGTCGATATCGGCCAGCAGCCGGTGGACAAGGTGGCAGGAGACTTCCTGCGCAGCCACGGACTGATTTGAGGAGCCGCCCATGGATTTGCTGACTTATCTCGCGCATAGCTGGCCGACGCTGCTGCGGCTGACCGGCGAGCATCTGGCGCTGGTGGGCTCCGCCGTGGGGCTGGCCATCCTGATCGGCGTGCCGCTCGGCATCCTGATCACGCGCCACCGCTTCCTGGCCACGCCGCTGCTGGCGCTGGCCACGGTGGTGCTGACGCTGCCGTCCATCGCGCTGTTCGGGTTGATGATCCCGATCTTCGCGCGCTTCGGCCACGCGCTCGGCTACGTGCCGGCCGTGACCGCCGTGTTCCTGTACTCGCTGTTGCCGATCATGCGTAACACCTACACGGCGCTGGCCAATGTCGATCCCGGCATCCAGGAGGCCGGCCGTGGCATCGGCATGACCACCTGGCAGCGCCTGCGGCTGGTGGACCTGCCGCTGGCCGTGCCGGTGATCCTGGGCGGCGTGCGCACGGCCGTGGTGATGAACATCGGCGTGGCCACCATTGCCGCCATCATTGGCGCCGGTGGCCTTGGGGTGCTGATCCTGCAAGCGATCAGCCAGAGCAACATGAGCAAGCTGGCCGTGGGCGCGGTCCTCGTCAGCGTGCTCGCCATTGTGGCGGACGCCGGCCTGCAAGCCCTGCAGCGCGCGCTGACGCCGAAAGGAATCCGCCAACCATGATCGAACTCGACCAACTCACCAAGTCCTTCCACCAGAAGGACGGCACGGAAGTGCGCGCCGTGGATGCCGTCTCGATGACGGTACCCAAGGGCGAGATCTGCGTCTTCCTGGGCCCCTCGGGCTGCGGCAAGACCACCACGCTCAAGATGATCAACCGGCTGATCGAGCCCACCTCGGGCACGGTCCGCATCGAGGGCGAGGACACCGCCGGTATCGACGGCGTGGCGCTGCGCCGCAAGATCGGCTATGTGATCCAGCAGATCGGCCTGTTCCCGAACATGACGATCGAGGAAAACATCATGGTCGTGCCGCGCCTGCTCGGCTGGGACAAGCGCCGCTGCCGCGAGCGCGCCCGGGAGCTGATGTCGATGGTGCAGCTCGACCCGGACAAGATGCTGGGCCGCTACCCGCGCGAGCTGTCGGGCGGCCAGCAGCAGCGCATCGGCGTGATCCGCGCGCTGGCGGCGGACGCTCCCGTGCTGCTGATGGACGAGCCGTTCGGCGCGGTGGACCCGATCAACCGGGAGAGCATCCAGAACGAGTTCTTCCAGATGCAGCGGCAGCTCGGCAAGACCGTGATCATGGTGTCGCACGACATCGACGAGGCGATCAAGCTGGGCGACAAGGTGGCCGTGTTCCGGCGCGGGCAACTGGTGCAGTTCGACCATCCGGACGCGCTGCTGGCCCACCCGGCGGACGACTTCGTGCAGGCCTTCGTCGGCCATGACAACACGCTCAAGCGCCTGCTGCTGGTGCGCGCGGGCGATGCGGCGACGATGCCGCCGAGCTGCCGTCCGGACATGTCGCTGGCCGAAGCGTTCGGCGTGATGGACGAAGCCGACGTGCGCCACCTGCCTGTGATCGATGAGGCGCAGCGCGCGCTGGGCTACGTCACGCGCCGCGACGTGCGCAACGCGCTGGCCAAGGGCGGTAGCTGCGCCGATGTGCTGCGCCCGTTCGCGGTCAGCGCCGCGTTCGACGAGCACCTGCGCATCGTGCTGTCGCGCATGTACCAGCACAACACGAGCTGGCTGCCCGTGGTGGACGGCGATGGTGTCTACCTGGGCGAAGTCACGCAGGAGTCGATTGCCGACTACCTGAGCTCGGGGCGCTCGCGCGGCAATGCGCCGGTGATTCCGCCGCCGGTGTCGTCGCCCGTCACCACGCCGAGTTCGGCGCCGATGCGGGTGGCCGCCTGATCGCCTGATCGCGGCTGGAACGCCCTCCGCCATGAAAAACGGCCGCTTGCGCGGCCGTTTTTTCGTCCATCAGAACAACGACGCGGCTCAGGCGCGGCCGAGTTCACCGTCCTTCAGGCGCCACAGGTTCAGCGGATTGCCATCCTGCACGGCGGCCGGCAGCAGGGCGGCCGGCACGTTCTGGTAGCACACCGGACGCAGGAAGCGGTCGATCGCCGAAGCGCCCACCGAGGTCGTGCGGGTGTCCGACGTGGCCGGGAACGGGCCGCCGTGCACCATCGCGAACGACACTTCCACGCCGGTCGGGTAGCCGTTGAACAGCACGCGGCCCACCTTGCGTTCCAGCGCCGGCAGCAGGCGCGCGGCCACGGCCTTATCACCGGCATCGGCCTGCACCGTGGCCGTCAGCTGGCCTTCCAGGATGCGGGTGACGGCGAGCAGCGTGTCCACGTCGCGGCAGGTGACGAGCACCGTCGACGGGCCGAACACTTCGGCATGCATGCGGTGATCGGCGATAAAGCGTTCGGCGGAGGTCTCGAAGAACGCCGGACGGGCCTGGTTCGGACCCGTGCCTGCCAGGCCGCAACCCGGGCGGGTCAGGCCTTCCACGGCGGACAGTTGCGCCACGCCACGCTCGAACGCCTGATGGATGCCCGGCGTGAGCATCGTGCCGGCGGCCTTGGCCGATACCGCTGCCACGGCGGCGGCGCGGAAGGCGTCCAGCGCCGGGCCTTCGATGGCCAGCAGCAGGCCGGGATTCGTGCAGAACTGGCCTACGCCCATCACCAGCGAATCCACCAGGTMACGTGCGATGGCTTCGCCGCGCGCGGCCAGTGCCTCGGGCAGCAGGTAGACCGGGTTGATGCTGCTCATCTCGGCGTAGACCGGAATCGGCTGCGGACGCTCGTTGGCGACCTTGACCAGCGCCATACCGCCCGTGCGCGAGCCGGTGAAGCCCACGGCCTGGATCACCGGATGGGCGACCAGCGCGGTACCGATTGCGATGCCGGCGCCCATCACGAGCGAGAACACGCCTTCCGGCAGGCCGTTATCGGCAACTGCCTTTTGAATCACACGTCCGACCAGTTCCGAGGTGCCCGGGTGCGCCGGGTGGGCCTTGACGACCACCGGGCAGCCTGCGGCCAGCGCGGAAGCGGTATCGCCACCGGCCACCGAGAACGCGAGCGGGAAGTTGCTGGCGCCGAACACGGCCACCGGACCGACGGGGATGTTCTGCATGCGCAGGTCGGGGCGCGGCGGGGTGCGCTCGGGCAGGGCGCTGTCGAGCGTGGCGTCTTGCCAGCGGCCGTCGCGCACCACACGTGCGAACAGGCGCAGCTGGCCGGCGGTACGGCCGCGCTCGCCCTGCAGGCGGGCGATCGGCAGCGCCGTCTCGGCGTGCGCGCGCTGGACCAGTTCATCGCCCAGTGCCTCGATGCCTTCGGCGATCGATTCGAGGAAGCGCGCGCGCTGCTCGGGCGTGGTCGCACGATACGTGTCGAAAGCCGCCTCGGCCAGTTGGCAGGCGCGGTCCACATCGGCGGCATTGCCACCGTGGAACGTCGGGGCCAGGGTCTCGCCCGTGGCCGGGTTGATGGCCTGGAAAGTGTCTTCGGTGCCGCGTACGGCATTCGCGCCGATCAGCATCTCGCCGGTAAGAGTCATGGTGTATCGATCCTGCGTCGTATCAGAAACATGTCATAAGACATCATATGACATCGGAAAGTCGCCCGCAACCGCGCCGCCCCCAATTACCGAAGGGGCCGCGCGCATGGCGTCAGGCGGAAGAAGCGGAGGAGCCTGCCAGGGCAGAAGCCTTGCGCAGGCGCTCGCGGCTGTTGGTCAGGTGCATGCGCATGGCGGCCTTGGCGGCCTCGGGATCACGGCGCTCGATCGCATCGTAGATGCTTTCGTGCTCGAAGTTGACGCGCTCCAGGTACTGCTCGCGCTCGGGCGTGCTGACCTGCAGGCGGCTGCGCGGAATCACCATCGTGCCGAGGTGGCCCATGATGTCCGTGAAATAGCGGTTGCCGGTGGCGCGCGCGATGGACAGGTGGAACTCGAAATCCGAGCCCACGGCGTCGCTGCCTTCGGAAGCCTTGCGTTTCATGTCGTCGAGCGCGCGGCGGATGGCCGTGAGCTGCTCGTCGCTGCGCCGCGTGGCGGCCAGGCTCGCGGCCTCGGCTTCCAGGCTGACGCGGAATTCCAGCATCGCCAGCACGTCCATGGCCGTGACCATGGCCGAGGGGTCGATGCGGAACGGCGAATGGGTCTCCACCGGGCGGGCCAGCACGAAGGTGCCGATGCCATGGCGGGTCTCGACCAGGCCGCTGGCTTGCAGGCGCGAAAGTGCCTCGCGCACCACTGTGCGGCTCACGCCGAGCGTGGCCATGATCTCGGATTCCGTTGGCAGCTTGTCGCCGGGCTTGATCTGGCCCTGCTGGATGCTCTCGGTCAGGTTACCCACTACTTCCTCGGCAAGCGTGCGGCCGCGGCGGCGCAGGGGAGCGGGCGAAGTTATCGGGACATTGGACATGGGTAGGGGAAACTGAGGTATTGACCGTCGCAAGATGCGCTCATTATACTGCGTCGTAAGTCATACGATGACAGATAACGCACAGGTTTGCGAGACCCCTTGCCATAATCGGCATCGATCTGTTGCGTATGGCGGCCAAACATCACAAGCAGGGCGCAGTCTCGATGTGGAGCGCGAACCCGGCATCACCCTGAAACGCGTTTTCGGAGACAGATCCACATGACCGCATCCCAACATGCCGCCGGCGGCGTCACGCCCGTCGTCACCGAGTTGACTGTCGTCCCCGTGGCGGGCCACGACAGCATGCTGATGAACCTGTCCGGCGCGCACGGCCCGTACTTCACCCGCAATATCGTGATCCTCAAGGACAGCGCCGGCAATACCGGCGTGGGCGAGGTGCCGGGCGGGGAGGGCATTCGCCAGACGCTGGAGGATGCGCGTCCGCTGGTGGTGGGCCAGCCGATCGGCCAGTACCAGGCCGTGCTGAACAAGGTGCGCGCGACGTTCGCCAACCGCGACGCCGGCGGCCGTGGCCTGCAGACCTTCGACCTGCGCATCACCATCCACGCCGTCACGGCGATCGAGGCGGCGATGCTCGACCTGCTCGGCAAGCACCTGCAGGTGCCCGTGGCCGCGCTGCTCGGTGAAGGCCAGCAACGCGACGCCGTGGAGATGCTCGGCTACCTGTTCTATGTAGGCGACCGCCAGAAGACCACGCTCGACTACCGCACCGAGCCCGATGGCGACAACGAATGGTTCCGCGTGCGCAATGAAGTGGCGATGGACGCCAAGGGCGTCGTCCGTCTGGCCGAGGCCGCGTACGAGCGCTACGGCTTCAACGACTTCAAGCTCAAGGGCGGCGTGCTGAGCGGCGACGAGGAGATGGAAGCCATCATCGCGCTGCACGAGCGCTTCCCCAAGGCGCGCGTGACGCTGGACCCGAACGGCGGCTGGCTGCTGGCCGACGCGATCCGCCTGTGCCGTGACAAGCACGGCATCCTGGCCTACGCCGAGGACCCCTGCGGCGCTGAAGACGGCTATTCGGGCCGCGAGATCATGGCCGAGTTCCGCACCGCCACCGGCCTGCCGACCGCCACCAACATGATTGCCACGGACTGGCGCCAGATGGGCCACGCGGTGCGCCTGCACTCGGTGGACATTCCGCTGGCCGACCCGCACTTCTGGACCATGCAGGGTTCGGTGCGCGTGGCGCAGATGTGCGCGGAGTGGGGCCTGACCTGGGGTTCGCACTCGAACAACCATTTCGATATTTCGCTGGCGATGTTCACCCACGTGGCCGCCGCCGCGCCGGGCCGCGTCACCGCCATCGACACGCACTGGATCTGGCAGGACGGCGAGCACCTGACGCGCAGCCCGCTGAAGATCGAGGGCGGCCTGGTGCAGGTACCCAAGACGCCAGGGCTGGGTGTGGAACTCGACATGGACGCGCTGGCACGCGCCAACCGTCTCTATCAGGAGAAGGGTCTGGGCGCGCGCGATGACGCCATCGCCATGCAGTTCCTGATCCCGGGGTGGAAGTTCAACAACAAGGCGCCGTGCATGGTCCGGTAACGCGTCCGATCACGGATTCAAGCATTAAAGATAAGACAGTAAGACAGGAGACAAGACAATGCTGAAACAGAAGACGCTGTTCCGCCGGATTGCCGGTGTATTCGTCGCCCTGGCCGTGGGCGCCACGGTCAGCAGTGCGGCCGTGGCGGCTGGCACGGCCTGGCCGCAGAAGGCCGTGACGATGGTGGTGCCGTTCCCGGCCGGTGGGTCGTCAGACACCATCGCCCGCGTGCTGGCGCAGCCGCTCAACGACAAGCTGGGCCAGCCGTTCGTGATCGACAATCGCCCCGGCGCCACGGGCGCGATCGGCGCGACCTTCGTCAAGCGTGCCCCGGCCGACGGCTACACCCTTCTGGTGGCCTCGATCGGCGTGTACGCGGTCAACCCGTTCCTCCAGAAGAACCTGGCCTACGACCCGGCCAAGGACTTCGACCTGCTGACGGTGGCCGTGCGCGCGCCGAACGTGCTGGTGGCCAACCCGAACTTCCCGGCCAAGAACCTGGCCGAGCTGGTTGCGCATATGAAGAAGAACCCGGGCAAGGTGAGCTTCGCTACCTCGGGCGCGGGGTCGTCTGACCACCTGACCGCGGCGCTGTTCTGGCAGAAAAGCGGTACCGATGGCCTGCACGTGCCGTACAAGGGCGGTGCGCCGGCCATCTCGGACCTGCTCGCGGGCCAGGTCGATGTCTCGTTCCAGAACCTCAACGCGGTCATCCAGCACATCCGCACGGGCAAGCTGCGCGCGCTGGCGATTACGTCGGACAAGCGCTCGGCGCTGCTGCCGGACGTGCCGACGATGGCCGAGGCCGGCGTCAAGGATGTGGAAGTCTATTCGTGGCAGGCCGTGGCCGCCCCGAAGGGCCTGCCGGCCGACGTGAAGTCGCGCCTGCACGGCGCGCTGGTCAGCGCACTCAAGGAGCCGGGGATGCAGAAGAAGCTGGGCGAGCAGGGCTTCGAGATCGTCGCCAACACGCCGGAGCAGTTCGTCCAGTTCGAGAACGAAGAACTGAAGCGCTGGAAGACCGTGATCGAGCAGGGCAAGATCACGCTGGAGTAAGCGCCAGGACCGAATCACCGTGGGGGTCAATGCTCCACTGCAGTCCTTCGCCCCGCCTGAATGGCGGGGTTTTTTATTGTCTGGCGGAAGCGGTGAGATTCGAACTCACGGATGGGTCACCCCATCGGCAGTTTTCAAGACTGCTGCCTTAAACCACTCGGCCACGCTTCCTTGGAGGGCCGCATTATACAAGGTGGCGGCGGCCCGTAGTGTGATGCCCTCGTCAATCGCCTTGTCTGCGGTGTCGGTGTTTGTCGGACACAGCGGAACCTTGTGAGCCGGTTCGCCTCATATTGGCAGGACGCGCGGCGCCTGCACACCGCGCGTTGGCATGTCAAACAAGCGATAGAGGAGGACTTATCCATGCAGCAACATCGCAGCAAATCATGGCTGGCCCTTGGCGCGCTGGCCTGTGCAGCCACCCTGGCAGGGTGCGCGCAGCCCGGCTACAACGGCTATGGCAACTACAACAACGCCCCGCCGAACACGGGCTATCAGGACCCGAACCAGAGCACCTACCAGGCTCCGGCGGGCTCGGTGTTCACGGGCCGCGTGGAGTCGATCGAGCCGATCAACTCCACGCAAGGCAGCTCGGGCCTGCTCGGCACCGTGATCGGCGGCGCGGCGGGCGGCCTGCTCGGTCACCAGATCGGCGGCGGGCGTGGCCAGACCGTGGCGACCATCGGCGGTGCCGTGGCGGGCGCCGTGGCCGGCAACCAGATCGAGAAGCGGGCGGGCAGCAATACGCAGACCGTGTATCGCGTGAACGTGCGGCTGGACGATGGCCGGATGGCCACCGTGACCCAGAGCAATCTCGGCAACCTGCGCGTGGGCGACCGGGCGCGTGTGGCCAACGATATGGCCACGCCGTACTGAGTACGTACTTCGTAGTTCTACGAAAAAAGCCACGCGACATGCGTGGCGTTTTTCATGGGGGCAGGAGGGCGCCGGCTCAGTCCTTCAGGAACATCTCCTGGAGGTCGTTCAGGAAGCGCCGGCCCAGTTCGGTCGGGCGGATCGTGGCGAGGTCGGCTTCCAGCAGGCCCTTCTTCTCGGCCTCGGCCAGCGTCTTGCTGATGGTGTGCAGCGGCAGGCCGGTGTAGTCGTGAAAGCTCGATGCCGGCACGCCGTCGGTCAGCCGCAGCGCGTTGAGCATGAACTCGAACGGCAGCTCGTCGGCGCTCACATCGCGTGATTCCTGCACGGCGTTGCCGGCCATCGCCTCGCGCATGTAGGTGGCGGGGTGTTTGTGCCGCATCTGGCGCAGTACCCGGTGCGGGAACGACAGCTTGCCGTGCGCGCCCGCCCCGATGCCGAGGTAATCGCCAAAACGCCAGTAATTGAGGTTGTGCCGCGCCTCCCGGTGCGGCTTGCCGTAGGCCGAGGTCTCGTAGTGGCGGAAGCCGGCCTCGCCGGTGCGGGCGTCGATGATGTCCTGCATCTCGTAGGCGATGTCCTCGTCCGGCAGTGCGGGCGGGTACTTGGCGAACAGCGTGTTCGGCTCCAGCGTCAGGTGGTACATCGACAGGTGCGTGGTGCCATAGGCCAGCGCCGCTTCGAGGTCGCGCACGCATTCCTCCACGGTCTGGCCCGGCAGCGCGTACATCAGGTCGAGGTTGACGTTGTCAAAGCTGGCCTGCGCGATGTCGATGGCCGCGCGCGCCTCGCGCTCGCCGTGGATGCGGCCCAGCGCCTGGAGATGCCGGTTGCTGAAGCTCTGGATGCCGATCGACAGCCGGTTGATGCCGCTCGCGCGATAGCTCGCGAACCGCTCGGCCTCGAAGGTGCCCGGATTGGCTTCCATCGTGATCTCGGCGTCGGCATCGAGCGGCAGCAGTGCGCGGATGTCCGACAGCAGCCGGTCCATGCCGGCGGCGGACAGCAGGCTCGGCGTGCCCCCGCCGATGAACACCGTATGCACGGGGCGGCCCCAGACCAGCGGCAGCGATTGTTCCAGGTCGGCGCGCAGGGCGTCGAGGTAGGCGTCTTCGGGGATGTCGTGGCTGTCTTGTCCGCCGACGGTGCCCGGCGCCGCGTGCGAGTTGAAATCGCAATACGGACACTTGCGCACGCACCACGGGATGTGGACGTAGAGCGAGAGCGGCGGGGAGCCGGGCAGGGCGATCTGGCCCGGCTTGAGCCAGAGTTGCTGGTTGTCGGCGGGAGAGACGGGAGCCGAGACAGCCGGCTTGCCGCTGCTGACGGGGTGAATCGGAATCATGCGCGAACCTTCAGGCTGGCCGCCTGGAGCCGGGCCACCAGCCCCTGGAGCGCCAGCGCGCGATGGCTGATGGCGTTTTTCTCTTCCGCGCTCAGTTCGGCGGCCGTCTTGCCGATGCGCGGGAGCAGGAAATGCGGGTCATAGCCGAAACCGCCGGCGCCGCGCGGGGCATCGACCACCTCGCCGGCCCAGGTGCCTTCGGCGATGATCGGGCGCGGGTCGTCGGCATGGCGCACCAGCACCAGCACGCAGTAGTAATGCGCGTGGCGATTGAGCTTGCCGGCCAGCTGCGAGATCAGGTGCGCGTTGTTGGCTGCGTCGGACTTCGGCTTGCCCACGCTTTGCGCGTAGCGGGCCGAGTACACGCCCGGCGCGCCGTCCAGCGCGTCCACGCAGATGCCCGAGTCGTCGGCCAGCGCCGGCATGCCGGCGAGGCGGCTGGCGTGGCGCGCCTTGGCCAGCGCGTTCTCGACGAAGGTCGGATGCGGTTCCTCGGCTTCGGGAATGCCGAGGTCGCCCTGCGGCACCACGTCGATGCCAAGCGGCATCAGCAGCGCGCCGAACTCGCTCAGCTTGCCGGGATTGTTGGAGGCCAGCACAAGGCGTTGCATCGTCATCCCCTTTTGCTTTGCACGTTTCTCGTCGCTTACAGGCCGAGCGCCAGCTTCTGGTGGCGCACGAGGTCGGCAATGCCGGCTTCGGCCAGGCGCGTCATGGCGTCCAGGTCGGCGCGGCTGAACGGCACGCCTTCGGCGGTGCCCTGTACTTCGACGAAGCCGCCGCTACCGGTCATGACCACGTTCATGTCGGTGTCGCAGCTGCTGTCCTCGGCGTAGTCCAGGTCGAGCACGGGCACGCCGTCGACCATGCCCACGGAAACCGCGGCCACGAAGTCGCGGATGGGACTTTTTGCGATCAGGCCATCGGCCAGCATCTTGCTCACGGCGTCATGGGCGGCCACGAAGGCGCCGGTGATGGCGGCCGTGCGGGTGCCGCCGTCGGCCTGGAGCACGTCGCAATCGAGATGGATGGTGTATTCGCCCAGCCCGCCGAGGTCGAACACCGTGCGCATGGCGCGGCCGATCAGGCGCTGGATCTCCTGCGTGCGGCCGGTCTGCTTGCCGCGCGCGGCCTCGCGGTCGGAGCGGGTGTGCGTGGCGCGGGGCAGCATGCCGTACTCGGCCGTGACCCAGCCTTCGCCGCTGCCTTTCTTGTGCGGCGGCACCTTGGCCAGCACGCTGGCCGTGCACAGCACCTTGGTATCGCCAAAGGCACTCAGCACGGCACCTTCCGCGTGGCGGGTGTAGTGGCGGGTCAGGGTGATGGGTCGCAGCGCATCGGCTGCGCGTCCGCTGGGTCGCATGGGGATCTTTCGTTGGAATCGGGTGAGACCGCGATTCTAACGCCGGCGGGCCATGCGTGCCCGCCGGAGTCCCGTGCGCGATACCTCAGCGCATGAAATTGGTGGTCTTGTCGATCGCGGCGCGGATCTCGGCAATCGACCGTTCGATCTCTTCCTCGGACAGCAGGTCGCTCTCGTTGCCCGTCCGTTCCAGGATCGACGTGGTGAAGGCGTTCAGCGGCAGGGTGTCGGTCAGCACGGCGTCGTCGTTCGGCACGGTGGCGTCGGCTTCCCACATCATGGCGATGGCTGTGGTGTTGTCGGCACCTTCGCCGGCGTTTTGAAGCGCCTGTTCGATCATGTCCGGGATGGCGTGCACCACCGACAGGCTGGTCACCCGGTCGACAATGACCTTCTCCTCAAGCGCGCCCCACAGGCCGTCCGAGCACAGCATCGCCACGTCGCCCGGTTCCAGGCGCACCGGGCCGCCGATGTCGATCAGCGGCAGGTTGGGCGAGCCGAGGCAGTTGTAGAGCTTGTTGCGCTCGGGATGGTTGGCGACGTCCATCGGCAGCACGCGCTCCTGCTGGAGCAGGTTTTCGATCTTCGAGTGGTCCCGGGTGCGGGTGAGCAGGGTGCCCTTGCGGATCAGGTACAGGCGCGAGTCCCCGGCGTGGGCCCAGTGGATCTGGCCGTTCTGGATCAGGCAGCAGACCACGGTGGTGCGCGGCACGTCCGCCAGGCGGTTGGCTTCGGCATAGCGATGGATCTCGCGGTGCGCCAGCATGACCGTGTCCTGGAGGAAGTCCGCCGGATTGCGGATGGCCGGGCGGGCCTGGGTCTGGAACTGGCGCGCCAGCGTCTGCAGGGCTTGCTGCGCGGCGACTTCGCCCAGCGCATGGCCACCCAGGCCGTCGGCCAGCACCATCAGCAGGGCATCGCGCGTGAAGCAGTAGCCCATGCGGTCCTGGTTGATACGGCGGCCGCCTTTCCGGCTTTCCTGGTAGACGGAGAATCGCATGTTGTCGTGAGTTCGGTCAGGGTCGGCCCGGCGGGTGCGCGGGGCCGACGCGTAGTGATTTAATCGCCGCTCTGCGTCGTGGCGGTGTCGTCGCGGCGGCGCAGCAAGGTCATGAAGCGGCTCGTCGCGTTCATGCGTTCGGTAACGGGCCCAGCAGGGTTGGCTGCCGCCGCGGCGGCCGATTGCTCGCCCAGCGCGTTGCTCTGGTCGCGCAACTCCTTCTGGAGGCGGAACACGCTTTGCGGGCGCTCGGACGGCGTGAGCCGGAGGCACCATTCGACGAGGTCCACCAGCCCGTTGGTATAGGTGGCGCGCAGCCGGGAGATCGACTCGCCCATGCGGTCTTCCTTCTCGCGCTGGTTGGCCTCCTGCGGCGGCATGCCGGCCATGCAGGCGTAGAGCGTGGCGCCCAGGCTGTAGATGTCGGTCCAGGGGCCGAGGTCGCTGTGCTTGCCGTAGAGTTCGGGTGCGGCGAAACCGGGGGTGTACATCGGCTGGAAGCGGGCGGCTTCCATGGTCAGGATCTGCCGCGCGGCGCCGAAGTCGAGCAGGATCGGCGATTCGTCCTCGCGCAGGTAGATATTGCCGGGCTTGATGTCCAGGTGCAGCAGCTTGTGGATATGGACTTCGCGCAGGCCGCTCATCAGGTCGTGGAACACCTTGCGGATGAACCGCTCGCGCAGCACCTTGGGCTTGCCCTGCTGCCGGGCCTGCAGGATATGCTCCTGCAGCGTCTTGCCCAGCTCGTAGTTCATGACCATGTAGACCGTGGAGTTCTCGCGGAAGAAATTCACCACGCGCACCACGCTCGGATGGGAAATGCGCGCCAGCGAGCGGCCTTCCTCGAAGAAATATTTCAGGCCCAGGCGAAACGAGGCCGCGTTCTCTTCCGGGACGACCGGAATCAGCTCGCCCGGGTTGCGGCGGGCCAGCGAGGACGGCAGGTATTCCTTGATGGCCACCGGGGCGCCGGTTTCATCGGTGGCGAGGTAGACGAAACTGAACCCCCCGCTGGCCAACTTCTTTACAATACGGTAGTTGGCCAGCAGCGTGCCGATGGGCAGCGGCGCACTCTTGGGTTGGTTAGCGCCCTTGGACTCTGTCATAGGATTCGGGACCTCATTTGCTCCCGGATTCTCCCGGCTAATCGATCACTTGTAAAGAAAACATTAGCGGGGACTGTTGCCAAAAATCCGCGTTTTCCAACCGGATTTTTCGTTGATTTTCTGCCCGGCCGGCGCGCTGCCGGCGCCCCCGCCCCGGTGCTGGCTTTGCGCGCCCCGGCGGGCGCGATTAACCGCTCCGATTTACCCGTATTTCGACCCTTTCCGACTCTTACGCGAGATAACCGACAATGATCCACAGCATGACAGGGTATGGCCTGGCGACGCGCCAGGCGCCGCTGACAAACGCCAAGGGCGAGCCCAGCGGCCGGACCGCATCGGTTTCGGTGGAATTCCGGACTGTCAATTCGCGTTTTCTCGACCTGTTGTTCCGCGCCCCCGAGGAATGTCGCGCGTTCGAGCCCGCCCTGCGCGAGATGCTCATGGGCGAGCTGTCGCGCGGCAAGCTGGAATGCCGTATCAACCTGCAGCGCACCGATACCGGCGGCGCCACGCTGGCGCTGAACCAGGGCTTGCTGGACCAGATCCGCGCGCTGGAGTCCACCGTGGCCGCCACCTTCAGTGGCGCCGGTTCGCTGCGCATGGGCGAGATCCTGCGCTGGCCCGGCGTGCTGGTCGAGCCGGAACTGTCGCAGGAATCCCTGCGCGAGGCCGTCACGGGTGCCGCCCGTGAGGCGCTGAACCAGTTGCTCGAAGCGCGCCGGCGCGAGGGCGAGGCCCTCAAGGCCACGCTGATGGAGCGCATCGACGCGATGCTGGCCATCGTCGAGCGCCTGACGCCGACCATCCCCCAGCTGATCGCCCATCATCAGGAAAAGCTGACCGAGCGCCTCCAGGAGGCGTTCAACCTGGCCGCGCCGTCCGGCATGCCGTCGATGAGCCGCGACGAGATCGGCGAGCGCATTCGCCAGGAAGCCACGGTGTACGGCATCCGCATCGATATTGCCGAGGAACTGTCGCGCCTGCAGGCCCACCTCAACGAAACGCGGCATATCCTGAAGAAGGGCGGGCAGGTCGGCAAGCGGCTCGACTTCATGATGCAGGAGCTGAACCGCGAGGCGAACACGCTCGGCTCGAAGGCCGCCGCCAAGGAGCTGGCCGACGCGTCGATGGAGCTCAAGCTGCTGATCGAGCAGATGCGCGAACAGATCCAGAATCTCGAATAAGTCCTAAACCATGAGTGAAACGTCCCACACCGCGTCCCAGTCCGCGCCGCACGTCGCCATCGACACCGCCTACCCCGGCAACCTGTTCATGGTGGTGGCCCCGTCTGGGGCCGGCAAGTCCACGCTGGTGAACAAGCTGCTGTCGCAGGATTTGGCCATCCGCCTGTCGATCTCGCACACCACGCGCAAGCCGCGCCCGGGCGAGCAAAACGGCCGCGAGTACCATTTCACGACCGTGGACGAGTTCCGCGTCGCGCGCGACCGGGGAGAATTCCTGGAATGGGCCGAGGTGCATGGCAATTACTACGCCACGTCCCAGGTCTGGATCGAGCAGCAGATGGCCCAGGGCAACGACGTGCTGCTCGAAATCGACTGGCAGGGCGCCCAGCAGGTGCACAAGCGGTTCTCGAACGCGGTGGAGATCTTCATCCTGCCGCCGTCGCTGACCGCGCTCGAGGAGCGGCTCAAGAAACGCGGCCAGGACGAGCCGAACGTGATCGTGCGCCGCCTGCTGGCCGCGGGCAGCGAAATGTCGCATGCGTCGGAATCGGATTACGTCATCATCAACGAGGTGTTCGATGACGCGCTGGCGCAGCTGAAAGACGTCGTCCGTGCCACCCGTCTGCGCTTTTCGTCGCAGAAGGCACGTCACAACGAGCTGTTCATCGAGCTGGGCATTCACTGACCGAAGGTCGGTGCCCAAGGGTCGGCCGGAACGTTTTCGGCCGCGTGCTGTAAAATGACGGCCTGTCGAACAGGTTTTGTCTCAAGGTGGATTCAATATGGCGCGTATTACCGTCGAAGATTGTCTGAAACACATCCCGAACCGCTTTGAGCTTGCGCTCGCCGCGACGTATCGGGCACGCCAGCTGGTGCAGGGCCACACGCCCAAGGTTGAGGCCAAGGACAAGCCCACCGTGGTGGCGCTGCGCGAGATCGCGTCCGGTCAGGTCGGCATCGAGATGCTGAAGAAGGTACCGACCTGATTGCCAGGGCGGCCTGTGGTGCATCGTTGTCTCGCGTACGTGCGGATTCAGCCGCGCATTCGTCCGGATTCCAGGGGCCGCCCCCATGTCTTCATCGTCGTCCAAGTCCGCGATCCATCCCGCGATCGTCCTGCCGGGTCCGCCCGGCGTACGGACGGACGGCGAACGGCCGGCACCGGGCCCCGTTGCCGCCGCCAGCGTGGCCCCGGGCGCCCCTTTGCCTGCCACGCCCTCCGCACTGCCGGTGTCGGTCGGCTTGCCGCCTGCGCCGCCGGGTTCACCCGGGGGTAGGCGCACCATGTCTGGCCAGATGCCGATGACCGCCCGAACCGGCGCCCCGAACCTGCCCGATCCGCTCGGCGACAACGTCGTCGGGGAACGGTCTGTCGTGCCGCCGCTGCAAGGCAAGTCACGTGCTGGGTTGGCCAACGACCTCGTGGCCGAGCCCATCGAGGGCACCCTGCCGGCCGCGCCGGCGGGCGAATTGTTCATCGACGCAGTGCTGGCGCAGTCATACCGGCACTTCTTCGGTCCGACCTCGCAGCCGGCCGTCCCGCCGCGCCAGCAGGTCATCTCCATCTCCCGGCTGATGGAGACGCTCGCCTACCTGAAGCCCGCCGATCAGGCGCTGGTGCGCGAAGCCTTCCAGTTTTCCGACGAAGCCCACCTGGGCCAGTACCGCCAGAGCGGCGAGCCGTACATCACCCACCCGGTGGCGGTGGCGGAGCTGTGCGCGGACTGGAAGCTGGACGTCCAGTCGATCATGGCCGCGCTGCTCCATGACGTGATGGAGGACCAGGGCATCACCAAGAGCGAACTGGCCGAGAAATTCGGTCCCAAGGTCGCGGAACTGGTGGATGGCCTGACCAAGTTGGACAAGCTCGAATTCCAGAGCCGCGAGCAGGCGCAGGCGGAAAGCTTCCGCAAGATGCTGCTGGCGATGGCGCGCGATGTGCGGGTGATCCTGGTCAAGCTGGCCGATCGCACGCACAACATGCGGACGCTCGATTTCGTGCCGCCCGAGAAGCGGCGCCGGATCGCGCTCGAAACCATGGAGATCTACGCGCCGATCGCGCATCGGCTGGGTCTCAACACGATTTACCGCGAGCTCCAGGAACTGTCGTTCAAGGTGGGCTCGCCGTTCCGCTACGCTACGCTCGAGAAGGCCGTCAAGGCCGCGCGCGGCAACCGGCGCGAGGTGGTCAAGCGCATCCTGGAAGCCGCCGAGCGCGCGCTGGCCGACGCCGGCATCGTGGCCGAGCTGTCCGGGCGCGAAAAGACGCTGTACAGCATCTATCGCAAGATGCACGACAAGCAGCTGTCGTTCTCGCAGGTGCTGGACGTCTACGGCTTCCGCGTGGTCGTGGAAACGCAGATGCACTGCTACATGGCGATGGGCGCGCTGCACAGCTTGTACAAGCCGATGCCGGGCAAGTTCAAGGACTACATCGCAATTCCGAAGATCAACGGCTACCAGTCGCTCCACACGACGCTGGTGGGCCCGTTCGGCACGCCGGTGGAGTTCCAGATCCGCACGCGCGGCATGCACCAGATTGCCGAGGCCGGCGTGGCTGCGCACTGGATGTACAAGCACCAGGCCGATCACGCCAACGATATCCAGCAGCAGGCACACCAGTGGCTCCAGTCACTGCTGGACATCCAGAGCCAGACCGGCGACTCGCAGGAGTTCCTGGAGCACGTCAAGATCGACCTGTTCCCGGACGCGGTCTACGTGTTCACGCCGAAGGGCCATATCCGCGCGCTGCCACGCGGCGCCACCGCGCTGGACTTCGCCTACGCGGTGCACAGCGACCTCGGCAACCAGTGCGTGGCGGTCAAGATCAACAACGAGTTGTTGCCGCTGCGTACCGAGCTGAAGAGCGGCGATATCGTCGAGGTGGTCACGGCGCCGTACTCGAAGCCGAATCCGGCGTGGCTCGCCTTCGTCCGCACGGGCAAGGCGCGCGCGGCGATCCGACATTACCTGAAGACGACCAAGCTCGACGAGGCCATCCAGCTGGGCGAACGCCTGCTGGAGCAGTCGGCGCGCCAGCTTGGCATCGAGCTCAAGGCGGTGCCGCAGGCGGTCTGGGATCGCATGATCCAGTGGACCGGCAACAAGCACAAGGAAGACATCTTCGCCGACCTGGCGCTCGGCCGCCGCGTGCCGGCGGTGGTGGCGCGGCGCATGGAGATCCTGCTGCAGGAGCTGTCCGGCGACGTCGACAGCGCGCTGCTGGCTGCCGTGCAGACCTTCGCGGGCGAGGAAGCGCCGGCCGTGCCGATTACCGGCGACGAAGGCATGTCGATGATCTTCTCGGCCTGCTGCCGGCCGATTCCCGGCGATTCGATCGTCGGCTATCTCGGCAAGGGCGAGGGGTTGCAGATCCACGTGCAGGATTGCAAGGTGGCCAAGCGGCTGCACAGCAAGGACCCGGAGCACTGGATCGAGGTCATGTGGGCCAAGAAGACGACCCGCGCCTTCGACGTGTCGATCAAGGTCATGGTGCGCAACGTGAAGGGCATCGTGGCGCGCGTGGCCGCGGACCTGACCGCCGCCGACGCCAACGTGGCCCACGTGGCCATGGAGCAGCAGCAGGGCGGCCACCAGGAAGCCACGTACATGCAGTTCGTGATCCAGGTCCAGAACCGCCTGCACCTGGCCAACGTGATGCGCGGGCTGCGGCGCAACCCGGACGTGATCCGGATCTTCCGCGACCGGAACGACGGCTGACGCCTAGTTCACCGCGCCCTTCGCCGGGTAACGGACTTCCAATATATCGATCTGTTCCATCCCGGCCGGCGTGCGCAGCGGCACGGTGTCGCCCTCGCGCGCCTTGATCAGTGCCTTGGCGATCGGCGAAATCCAGCTCACATGGTTGTTGTCGAGGTCCACCTCGTCCATGCCGACGATGGTGATTGTGGTCTCGTCGCCGGACTGGTTCGCATAGGTGACCGTGGCGCCGAAGAAGACCTGGTCGTTGTCGCCCTGCAGCGAGGGGTCGACGACTTCGGCCTTGTCGAGCCGGCGCGTGAGAAAGCGGATGCGGCGATCGATCTCGCGCAGCCGCTTCTTGCCATAGAGATAGTCGCCGTTCTCGGAGCGGTCGCCGTTGGAGGCGGCCCAGGAGACGATCTGCACCACCTCGGGACGGTCCACGTCGATCAGGTGCATCAACTCGTCGCGCAGGCGGTTGTAGCCCGTGGCGGTAATGTAGTTCTTGGTGCCGGCAGGCACCGGCGTGGCGCCCTCGGGCAGGTCGTCGTCATCATCGTCCGACGACTCTTTGACAAAAGCCTTGTTCATGGTCCGGATCACTTCTTCGGGTAGTCATTATAGGAAGTTGCGCGGCCGGAGCGCGCCGGGCGAAAAAAATGCGGCGTAGGGGGTTCACAAAATTGAAAACTTCTATATAATCTCATTTCTCGAGTGCGGCTGTAGCTCAGTTGGATAGAGTACTTGGCTACGAACCAAGGGGTCGTGGGTTCGAATCCTGCCAGCCGCACCACCTATCGAGTCAAAAAGGGCTTCCGGAAACGGAAGCCCTTTTTGCATTTCCTCCCCGCATTTCCCTTCCCCTCCCGGAACACTCCGCCCGCATACCGCTCAAACCTGCATCGGTCCTTGTCGATCGCACGGAGAACGCGCATGAACCAGGATGAATGGCGGGTAGAGGGCTATCGCGGCATGGATGCCTACGTGCTGCTGTCGTCGCATCGGCAGGCCGTGGCCGGCAGCGTGTCTGATACGGAAACGTACGGCTACGAGGTGCGCATCGCGCAGGAGGGTGTCGATCCCTCCGATACCGGCGATACGGAGATCCTCTCCAGCGGCGGCCACGAATTTGCCACGCGGCACGCTGCCGAAGTGGCGGCTTTCAGTGCCGCCTATGCACTCATCGACAAACTTTTAGGACCGGTCAGATAGACAGCAAAGTTCCTTGCGGGTAGCGCAATGACGTATGTCACGGCGTGACCTGCCTGTCGGGGCGGAACTTGATCTGGATCATTTTTGATCGGTGGGGTGGCACCTAGGCTGGATGTGGAGCGCGATGTTCGCGCCTTGCAGCAGACAGGAGGTAGCCACCATGTCCGAGTATGAAGGATTCAAGATCGTCTACGAGGTGATCCATTTGCCGAAGGGCAAGTGGGGGATCCTGATCGAGATCATCCGGCGCGTGGACGGCGAAATCCTGATGGCTCGCCACAATCCTTTTCCGAGCCATCCTTTCGATACGAAGCTCGAGGCGCTCGAGCATGTGAACCGCTACATCGCTTCGACGCTCGATGATCTCGATGACGCGCACACGGTGCGGCGGATCGCATGATCCGCATCGGTGATCCGCCAAAAGAAAACGCCCTTCGCGGGCGTGTTCTTCTTCACGGTGCAGAAAGTGGAAATAGTGTTTGCCTTATGCGGGACGATCCCCCATAATCCATCTCCTTCAGACGCGGGGTGGAGCAGTTGGCAGCTCGTCGGGCTCATAACCCGAAGGTCGCAGGTTCAAGTCCTGCCCCCGCAACCAACACCTCTGAAGCCCTCTTCAAAAACCTCTGCCGATCACGGCAGAGCGTTCCTGGCAGTACTTTCCAAAGTTCGTAATTTCAACGCCTGACGCTTACGCGTGCACCAGCGACGCCGCCTTCGCGAACGTATCGCGCACTTGCGGCTGGCCTTCGCGCTCCGCCGCCTCGGCACGATCGGTGAGGCGGCCCTTGAGCACGGCGATATTGCCGCCGCCGCCCAACTTGGTCGATGCATCGCGCATCAGTTGCGTGAGTTCCTGCGTCACGTCAGCACCATCGAAGGCGCTGACCGACAGCGCGGACACGCGCTCCAGAAAATTGTTGACCAGCGCTTCATCATGTTGCGGTTCGGGCATGGCTGCTCCTTGTCGAACGATTGAGAGAGGCGATGTGAGACGCAGGGCCGGCGCGATCAGGACCGGGGCAGTTGCGGCGTGATGCGCCGTCGGGCGGGCTTCAGCGCCCGCGTGGGCCAGAGCACGTAGTTCGTATGCGGGTCCATCGGCTTGCCGAAGTACGAGACCCACACCTGCACGCCTTGTTCGGTTTCGGAAACGATCGCGGCCACGGCACGGGCGGCGACGGAAGGGGACTTGAGCAGATCGGCCAGGGCTTCCACGCCCTGGACCACATGGTGCTTCACCCCCCTGAACCACACGTACTGACGCATGGCTGCAAGAAAATTCTTTGTCATGGACTCGACGGTTCCTTGTTGTAGTGCTGCGAGATGAGACCCAAGCTTACACGCTTAGTTGTGACACCTTTGTAGGGAGGCGTCTGATTTTCCGCAAAGGCACGGCCGAATGTGATGCATGCGACGTGCGCTGCCAAATTGACATTGGGCGACGCTTGTCTTAGCTTCGTTACATACTCTGCACATCGCTGTTTCCTGAATCGTTGTCCCGGCCCAAGGCATGGAGGCATGGTGGAACATGTAGCGGATCTGAACGAACGGCGCGCCCGTGGCAAGGCGCTGCGCCAACTGGTGCCGCGACGGACACACGCAGCGGTCGGCAACGTGGATCGGGACCCGATTCCGCTACTCGAGACCAGCAGCGCTGGCCGGGTGGAGCGGCTGGTGCCCTTGCGCTACGGGCGCATGATCCAGTCCCCGTTCACATTTTTCCGAGGCAGCGCGATCATCCAGGCGCACGACCTTGCGGGTACGCCGGCCTCGGGCATGACCATCCAGATCTGCGGCGACTGCCACCTCTCGAATTTCGGCGGGTTTGCCACGCCCGAGCGCGCGCTGCTGTTCGATGTGAACGATTTCGACGAGACCAGTCCAGGCCCGTGGGAGTGGGACCTGAAGCGGCTCACCGCCAGCATGGTCGTCGCCGCGCGCCACCTGCGTCACGGCAAGACTGCCGCCGACAATATGGTCTGCGAAGTGGTCAACAGCTACCGCGACCGCATGGCCATGTATGCGGAAATGGGCGTGCTGGAAACCTGGTACGACCGCATTACGTTCGACCGCCTGCTGGCCGAGGCACTCAACCCCACGGCCCAGAAGGAGATCCGCCGCGCGATGGAGCGTGCCGCCACGCGTACGCATGAGACCCTGCTGCCGAAGCTGAGCGCGCGCTCAGGGCACCGCTGGCGCATCCTGGACGCCCCGCCGGCCGTCTTCCATATCCGGGGCGAGCAAACGCTGTTCACGAAGGACGACGACTGGCTGAAGAAGAGCGTCGATGCCGACGTGATCGCCAAGTGCTTCAGCGATTTCACCTCCACGCTGGCCGCCGATCGCCGCGAACTGCTCTCGCATTTCATCTCCCAGGACATCGCCTTCAAGGTGGTGGGCGTGGGCAGCGTGGGCACGCGCTGCCTGATCCAGCTACTCACGGACAGCCATGACAAGCCGCTGTTCCTCCAGTTCAAGGAGGCCACGCAATCGGTGGTGGCGCGTTATTTCAAGTCCCCGGCGGTGACGCACGAGGGCCGGCGCGTGGTGGAAGGGCAGCGCCTGATGCAGGCCGCCAGCGACCTGTTCCTGGGTTGGACCAAGGGGCCGTCCGGCCGCCACTTCTACGCCCGGCAGTTGCGCGACATGAAATTCTCGGCCGAGATCGAACTGATGGATGCCGAACTGCTGACCGGCTACGGGCGCGTCTGCGGCCGGGCGCTGGCCCGCGCGCATGCCAAGGCGAGCAACCTGGCGCCGGAGATCAGCGGCTACCTGGGCACCAGCGACGCCATGGCCGAGGCGCTGGTGGGCTACGCCAACGCCTATGCCGACCAGGTGGACCGCGACTACGAGGCCTTCGCCGCAGCATGCCGGTCGGGGCGGCTCGCCGCGCGTACCGATGCCGACATGGCTGCCGATTTCCAGGTTTGATGCCCGCGTAAAATCAGAATCGTCCTAAGGAGTTTGCCGATGACCGAGGATATGCTGCTGCAACTGATGGTGGAGGTGGAGCGTGCGGACCCCATCGACTACGCCAACCTGCCGTTCGACGATGACGCGCTGCGGGCGCTCGCCTGCAAGCTGATCGCCGAACGATCGACGGAACTGGAGCTGTCGGGGATGTCGCAGGAAGCGCTGTTGGCGACACTCTGGGCGTCCACGGCCAAGCTCGTGCTCGAGAACATCGTGCTCAACGCGCGGCTGCTGACCTTGCAGGGATTGCCCGACGACGCCAAGGCGCTGATCGACCGTATCGCCCGCCAGTCGCGCGGCGGGGCGTGAATCCTCCAGCGATAAAAAGCGGCCCGTGCATCACACGATGCGCGGGGGCCGGCGTTTGGATAAAATACCGGCTTCAATCGGGCCTGGGCCTGATTCCTGGAGGTTTTACGCGTGATCAAGTGGATTATCGTCGCTGCATATCTGGGTGCCATCCTGTATGTGCATTTCCGCGGCAAGGTGCGACTGCCGTTCATGCGCCAGTTGCTCGACCACTCCGCGCTGGTGGCGCCGGTCAACTGCTTCATGTACATGTTCTCGGGCGTGCCGCGCACGCCGTACATTGGCGTCGAGCGGTTCCCGGACCTGGAGAAGCTGCGCGCTGCATGGCCGCAGATTCGTGACGAAGGCCTGGCCCTGGTCGCGATGCGCAAGATCAAGGCCGCCGACAAGAATGACGACGCCGGCTTCAACTCGTTCTTCAAGTACGGCTGGAAGCGTTTCTACCTGAAATGGTACGAGGCGCAGCACCCGTCCGCCGAGACGTTGTGCCCGAAGACCGTGGCGCTGCTGCGCGAACTGCCGACCGTGAAGGCGGCGATGTTTGCCGAGCTGCCGCCGGGCGGCAAGCTGAACCCGCACCGCGACCCGTTTGCCGGCTCGCTGCGCTATCACCTCGGGCTGTCCACGCCGAACGACGACCGCTGCTTCATCGAGGTGGACGGCGAGCGCCATAGCTGGCGCGACGGGCACGGCGTGGTGTTCGACGAAACCTACCTGCACTGGGCCGAGAACCGCAGCGACAAGGATCGCCTGATCCTGTTCTGCGACATCGAGCGTCCGATGCGCTATCGCTGGACCGCCGCGGTCAACCACTGGTTGGGCCGCAAGGTGATGACGGCCGCCAGCTCGCCGAACGAGGAATCCGACCAGACCGGCGCCATCAACAAGCTGTTCCGCTTCGTCTGGCTGGGCGGTCAGTACCGCCGCCGCTTCAAGTCCTGGAACAAGAACGTCTACTACGTGACCAAGTTCGGGCTGATCCTCGGCGGCGTCGCGCTGATCGTTTTCCTCTGATTTTTGCGATCGATTTCCCGATAGTCAGGGCTCGGCGGCACCCGTCCGCCGACGCTCGGCGCCCACGGCCTCGTAGTGCGCACGCTTGTCCTCGTACATGCGGCTGTCGGCCAGCTTGACCGTATCGGTCAGCCGGTCGCCCTGCGTGCACGTGGCGGCGCCAATCGAAAACGACAGCCGCGCACCCGGATAGAACTGGTTGTTCAGCTCCACCACCTGCTGGATCTGATCGACCACCGTGGCCGCGCCGCGTTCGTCGTTGCCGGGTAGCAAAACCATGAATTCATCGCCGCCGATGCGGGCCACGCAGGCCTGCTCGCCCACGGCTTTCTTGAGCACCTCGCCCGTGCGGCGCAGCAGCGCGTCGCCGTCGCCGTGGCCGTACTGGTCGTTGACCTGCTTCAGGCCATTGAGGTCCACCGCCACCACGCTGACCGGCCACGGCCCCTTGCGGCCCAGGCGCGCCAGTTCATCCTCGTAATACGCGCGGTTGTAGAGCTTGGTCAGCACGTCGTGCTTGCCCAGGAACTCGACGTAGGCCTCGGCCTTCTTGCGCGCGGTGATGTCGGTCAGCGACACCAGCACCTGATCCCAGTCCGCCTCCCGGCCCGGGAAGACCGACCACTGCATGAATACGTCCACCGAGCGGCCATCGAGCGCGTAGTTGATGACTTCGCGCTGCTGCCAGAGCTTTTCGTGCCAGAGGTCGATCAGCTGCTCGGCGAAGTGGATGCGCATGTCGTCGCGGAACACGTCGCCCAGCCGGGACAGCAGGATGTCCTTGCTCGGCGCGGCGAACATCGTCAGCGTCTGCTGGTTGACGTCGAGCACGCGGATCTCCTGCATGCAGCGCGAGACGAAGTCCGGGTGCACATTCAGAAAAGTCCGAAAATCGGTGATGCCGGCCGCGCGCACCTCGTCCAGCAGCATCTTCACCGCGCTGAAGTCCTCCACCCAGAGCGAGACCGGCGAGTGTTCGAACAGCCCCTGAGCGTATTGCTGGCTGCGGCGCAGGTCGCGCTCGCTGCGCACGCGCAAGGTGATGTCCTCGATCGACAACAGCACGCGCGACCAGTCCTGCTCGTGGCCCGGCATGACCGTGGCGTCGAGCCGGATGTCGAGCCGTTCGCCGTCGAGCGTGTAGTTGACGGTCTGGCTGGCGAAGTGCCGGCCGCCGTCCCAGAGCTGGCCAAGTTCCTCGACGTGCTGGTCGAACATGTCGTCACGGAACACGGTGTCGAGGTTGGCGACGAGGTCCGCCAGGTCGGCGGCGCGGAAGAGGTCGAGCGTGCGGCGATTGACGTCGAGCACGCGGATCAGGGCCGAGCAGCGCGCCACTTCGGCCGGGCGCTCGCGCAGATAGGCGCGCAGGTCGGTGACCCCGTCCGCGCGCAGTTGATCGAAGGCCAGCCGCACGGCGCTGAAGTCCTCGAGCCAGAGCGAGACAGGCGCGAGCTGAAACAGCGTTTGATAATCGTCGTCGAGCCGCAAAGCGGCGGGTGCACTGCCCAAGTTTGTTCTCCCTGGTTCTGGTAGTCGGTGTCCGCGCACAAGCATAGGCGAGGGCGCCGCCATTTTGGGACAAATCCTAGCGGAAGTCTCGCAAGAACGGTGCCGGGCGCGGGGGAGCGGGAGGGCAGGGCGGCGTCAGGGTGCCAGCCGACGCACCACACCGGCCACGGTTTCCAACGCGCGTTCGAGCGCCGGCTCGCGCGGATTGCCGCAGTTGAGCCGCAGATAGTGATCGAAGCGGTTCGAATTCGAGAACATCGAGCCAGGCATGACTCGGATGCCATGGGTCAATACCTCCTCGAAGACGGCTTCGGACGACATCCCGGCCGGCAACTCGATCCACAGGTGCAGCCCGCCGCGCGGCAGCGTGAGCCGCGTGCCGGCCGGAAAGCTGCCCGCCACAGCCTGCGCCATCCATTCGCGCTGGATGCGCAACTGCTCGCGCAGGCGGCGCAGGTGGCGTTCGAACGCGCCGGTGCCCATGAAATCGGCCACGGCGATCTGCGCGAGCATCTCGTTGGGGCGCGACAGGCCGAACTTGAGCATCTCCACGCGCGCCTGCCACTTGCCGGCGGCGATCCAGCCCAGCCGCATGCCCGGTGCCAGCACCTTGTGGAGCGAGGCGCAGTGGATCACGTTGCCCGTTGTATCCCACGTCTTGGCTGCCGCGAGCGGGGTCTCGCCCTCGTAGGTGGCGGCGCAGCTATCGTCCTCGATCAGCGTGATGCCGCGCGCCTCGCACCACGCCACCAGGCGCTGCTTGTGCGCGTCGGGCATGACGCAGCCGAGCGGGTTCTGCAGATTCGGCACCACGGCCACGGCCTTGATGTTGTCGTAGGTCTGCGCGGCCAGTTCCAGCGCCTCCAGCGAGATGCCGGTCTGCGGGCTGCACGGGATTTCGAGCGCGCGCATGCCCAGGCTTTCGAGAATCTGCAACAAACCGTAATACGTGGGCGATTCCACGGCGATGACATCGCCCGGCTTGGCCACGGCGCGCAGGGCGAGGTTCAGCGCCTCGGTGCAGCCGTGGGTGACGACGACGTCCTCAGGCGCGAGCTGGATCCGCGAGCGCAGCGCGTGCCGGGCGAGTGCGGCGCGCAGGGACGGGTGGCCGTCCGCCTCGGCTGCGGTGCCGAAGAGATCGGGATAGCGCCGCAGCGCGCGAGCCGTGGCGGTGCGCAGCGCAGCGGTGGGGTAGAGCGAGGGCGCGCCGCACGCGCCGCCAAAGTTGATCTTGATATCGCGATGCTGGCCGCGCGCGAGGATGGCCGAGATGCGCTGATGGATGCCGACGTATTGCGCCGGGTCAGGCAGGCCGGCGGCCGGTTCCTCGATCTGCGCCAGCGCCGGGCGCGACGGCGCGCGCACGAAGTAGCCCGAGCGCGGCCGCGCTTCGAGCAGGCCCGCGGTTTCCAGCTCCCGGCACGCCTGGAGCGCCGTGGACAGGCTCACCTCATGCAGCCCCATCAGCGACCGCACCGACGGCATGCGGTCGCCCACGGCCAGCGTGCCGGCGGCGATGGCCTGCCGGTAGTGGCCGGCCACCTGTTGATAAAGGGGGAGGGAGGGGTGCGTGGCAGTCATGGCGCGATCATCGCCCACGGGGCGCGGGCACAACAGATACAGATGAAGGGTGTCTGTATCGTAACAGAGCCGGACTGTGCGATCTGTTCTGGTCGCACCCGCAATCCCTTGTGCCTGTTGGCTTGGCGGGTCGCCGGATAGGCTGGAAACCTGATTCTGGACCCCGGAGCGCGATCATGTCCCAAGCGAAATTCTCGACCGAAACCTACCAGTTGGCCGCCGGTCAGTGGCTCAAGCTGCACCTGAAGCCCGGCGCCGTGGTGCACCTCGCATCCGGTCGCCTGACCGTGGCGGGCCCGCCAACCTGGCTGGCCGAGACGGTTAGCCGGCCTGCCGCCACGCTCACGCCCGGCGCGGTGTACATCGCCGGCATCGCCGGCTGGACCACGTTGGCGGCCCACGGCGCGGCAACCGTGCACATCATGCAGCCGGCGCCGCCCCCGGGATGGTGGCGACTGATAAAATCCCGCTTCGGCCGATCTGGCCTCCTGCTGGGTAACGCCCGGCCACCAGACACCAAGGCCGCTGAAATACCCGTTCCCCATGCTACGTCTAAGTGAAGTCAAACTCCCGCTCGACCATACCGAGAGCGACCTGGAGGCAGCCGTGCGCAGCCACCTCGCGCAGATCGGTGTCAAAGGCGACGGGATGGTCGCGTTCACCGTCTTCCGCCGCGCGCACGATGCCCGCAAGCGCGCCGATATCAAGCTGACCTACATCGTCGATATCGAAGTCCGCGACGAGGCCGCCGCCCTCCAGCGCATGGCCGGCAAGCCCAACTGGAGCGTGACGCCCGACATGACGTACCGCTTCGTGGCGCAGGCCCCGGCGGGCGGCCCGACGCTGCGCCCGGTGGTGATCGGCCTGGGTCCGTGCGGGCTGCTGGCCGGCCTGCTGCTGGCGCAGATGGGCTTCCGCCCGATCATCCTCGAGCGCGGCAAGGAAGTGCGCGAGCGCACCAAGGACACTTTCGGCCTGTGGCGCAAGAGCGTGCTCAATCCCGAGTCGAACGTGCAGTTTGGCGAAGGCGGCGCGGGCACGTTCTCGGACGGCAAGCTCTACAGCCAGATCAAGGACCCGCGCCACTACGGTCGCAAGGTGCTCGATGAATTTGTGCGCGCGGGCGCACCCGAGGACATCCTCTTCAAGGCGCGGCCCCACATCGGCACATTCCGGCTGGTGAGCATGGTGGAGAAGATGCGCGCCGAGATGCTGTCGCTGGGCGCCGAAATCCGCTTCGAGACGCGCGTGGACGACATCGACATCGAGAACGGCCAGGTGCGCGGGCTCAAGCTCTCCACCGGCGATTACCTCGAGTGCGACCACGTGGTGCTGGCCGTGGGCCACAGCGCGCGCGACACCTTCCACATGCTGCACGACCGCGGCGTGTTCATGGAGGCCAAGCCGTTCTCGCTGGGCTTCCGCATCGAGCATCCGCAGGGGCTGATCAACCGCAGCCGCTTCGGCAAGTTCGCTGGCAACAAGCTGCTGGGCGCGGCGGACTACAAGGTGGTGCACCACGCCAGCAACGGGCGCGCGGTGTACAGCTTCTGCATGTGCCCGGGCGGCACGGTGGTGGCGGCGGCGTCCGAGCCGGGCCGGCTGGTGACCAACGGCATGAGCCAGTACTACCGGGCCGAGCGCAACGCCAACGCCGGCATCGTGGTGGGTATCACGCCGGAGGTCGATTTCCCGGGTGGCCCGCTGGCCGGCATCGCCCTCCAGCGTCACTGGGAGGAGCGTGCCTTCGTGCTCGGCGGCAGCGACTACCGCGCGCCGGGCCAGCTGGTGGGGGATTTCATCGCGGGACGGCCGTCCACGGCGCTGGGCTCGGTCGAGCCCTCGTACAAGCCGGGCGTGACGCCGACCGACCTCAGCACGGCGCTGCCGGACTATGTGATTGACGCGATCCGCGAGGCGCTGCCGGAACTCGACAAGAAGATTGCCGGGTTTGCGATGCACGACGCCGTGCTGACCGGGGTGGAGACGCGCACGTCGTCGCCGCTGCGGATCCGGCGCAATAACGACGACTACCAGAGCATCAATGTGAAGGGGCTGTACCCGGCGGGCGAGGGCGCCGGCTATGCGGGCGGGATCTACTCGGCCGCGATCGACGGCATTGAGGTGGCCGAGGCTGTGGCGCTCGACATCGCTGGCTAGTTAGTTACATACCCATCAGATAGTTGGCCGCGCCCAGGCCGGCCATCCGCCCACTGGCGAAGCAGGCTGTCAGCAGATAGCCGCCGGTGGGCGCCTCCCAGTCCAGCATCTCCCCCGCGCAGAACACGCCCGGCATGGCGTTGAGCATCAGGTGATCGTTCATCGCCTCGAACGCGACGCCGCCGGCCGTGCTGATGACCTCGTCGATGGGCCGCGCGCGCACCAGCCGCAGCGGCAGCGCCTTGATGGCCGCCGCGAGGGCGACCGGATCGTGCATGTCGGCCTTCGACACGCCTTCATAGAGCAGTCCTGCCTTGACCCCGGTAATGCCGAGCTTGCTCTGCAGGTGGCTCGACACCGAGCGCGAGCCGCGCGGGCGGGCGATTTCGTCGGCCACACGTGCCGCGCTCATGCCGGGCGCCAGGTCCAGGCGGATCTCGGCGCTGCCATCCCGTTCGATGAGATCGCGGATCGGGGCGGACAGCGCGTAGACCAGGCTGCCTTCGATGCCGGTTGCGCTGATCACGAACTCGCCCTGACGATGCAGCGGCGTGCCGTCCGGCGTGGTGACTGCCATCGCCACGGATTTCACGGGCTGGCCGGCGTAGCGCTCGCGGAAGACATCGGACCAGTCCACGTCGAATCCGCAATTGGCGGGGCGCAGCGGGGTGATGGTCACGTCATGTTCGGCGAGCCAGGGTACCCAGGCTGCGTCCGATCCCAGTCGCGCCCAGCTGCCGCCGCCCAGCGCCAGCACCACGGCTGGCGCCGACACCGTCGATTCGCCCGCCGGCGAGGCGAAGCGGAGTTGGCCTGCATCGTCCCAGCCCAGCCAGCGATGTCGGGTGTGCACGCGCACGCCCGATTCCCGCAGCCGATGCAACCATGTGCGCAGCAGCGGCGCGGCTTTCATCTCGGTGGGGAAGACACGGCCTGAGCTGCCGACGAAGGTGTCGATGCCGAGCCCGTGCACCCAGGCGCGCAGCGCCGGGCCGTCGAACTCGGCCAGCAGTGGCGCGATGCGGTCGGCCCGCTGCCCGTAGCGCGCCAGGAAGGCCGGCGCGGGCTCGGAATGCGTGATGTTCATGCCGCCCTTGCCGGCCATCAGGAACTTGCGGCCGACCGAGGGCATGGCGTCGTAGACGTCTACCACGACGCCGCGCCCGGCCAGCGCCTCGGCCGCCATCAACCCGGCCGGCCCGCCGCCGATGACCACGGCGTGGGGCGTGCCAGACGGGGCGGATGCTGAAATGGAGGAGGCGGACATGGGCGGTTGCCAGTTGGCGGAGCAGGGGGAAGAGACGCGGGACGCCGCGCATTATAGGTGACAGCGCCCCGGCACCACGACCGTGCGCGGACGTGCGGTGGCGCACAGCGGGCGCTCCCGGCGCCGGCCAGACTCGTGCGAAACAGGGGAGGCTTCCATGAGCTCAGCACCGCGCAATCCCACCATCGACATGTGCAGGGGCATCGGCATCGCGCTGGTGGTCTTCAGCCATGCCTGGGCCTTGCCCGATCCGGTGTATCGGGCGATCTACTCGATGGCCTTTCCCGCCTTCCTGCTGCGGGCCGGGCTCGTGTTCCAGCCCTCGCGGGCGGTGGCCGCGCCGGTGTCGCACCTGTGGGGCAAGTTCATGCGGCTGGTGGTGCCGGCCTGGGGCATGGGGCTGGTGCTGGCGGTGCCTTACATCGTCGCCTGGGCGCTCGGCCGGTTTCCTCACGACGAGTTCACCATGCGCTTTGTCGGCACCATGACCGGGTCCGCCATCAACGAATGGAATTTCCTGAGCACGCCGCTGTGGTCGCTGTTCTGCCTGTTCTGGCTGGACGTGGTGGCGACCGCGCTGTCGCGGCTGGGCCCGAGCGTGGCCGGCGCACTGATGACCAGCGTCGGGCTGGTCTGGATCGTCTTCACGCAGGGTGGCGGCACGTGGTCGGACGTGAACCCGGTGGAGTGGCCGTTTTCGCTACGCAACGTGGGCTGCGCCATGGTGTTCTACGGCGCCGGGCTCTGGATGGGCGGCGGCAAGGGGCCCCGGGCAGCGGCGGTGGGGCCGATGCAGTTCACGCCGGCCTCGCTGACCATGCGGCGCGCGCTGCTGCTGGTGGTCACGCTGGCGGTCTGGGTGCTGGCCGTGCGGCATGCGCCAGATGTATTGAATGTGTCGCGCAACCGCATCGGCACCACGCCCATGGCGATGGCGATGACGTTGCTCGCAGCCTTCGCCGGCACCGCGCTGCTGTGGCAGGTGGTGGTGCTGCTGCCGACCTCCCGCGCGGTGGTCTGGCTCGGCACGCATACGCTGCCCGTGTTCGGCTTCAACTACCTCGTCAACAAGATCGTGTTCGAGACGGCCACCCGCGCTGGCGTGGAGGTGGCGCGGCTGGGCAACTGGTGGTGGGTGATGGCGCTGATCGAGCTGGGGCTGCTGTGCGCCATCGCCTGGATGCTGGATCGCATGGGGCCCATCGGCGACCTGTTCAATGGCCGGCCGCTCAAGCGGGTGGGGCGAGAAAAGGCGCGCATGGCCTGACTTGGGAGGCAGCGGCGGGGCGTAGAATGGCGCTTTGCCAGCCGCTGTCCTCGCCATGCCTGCCACGCCCGCCTTTCCTGATTCCGCCGATGCCACCGATGCCACCGATGCCCAGATCGTCGAGGCCGTGCGCCATTGGCTGTCGCGCGCCGTCATCGGCCTGAACCTGTGCCCGTTCGCCAAGAGCGTCTATGTGAAGGAACAGGTGCGCTACGTGGTCAGCCCGGCCATGGGGGCGGAAGACCTGCTCGAGGAACTTGAGGGCGAACTGCGCGGGCTGGCGGACGCCGATCCGGCACAGACCGACACCACGCTGCTGATCGTGCCGCACGCGCTGGCGGACTTCCTCACCTACAACGACTTCCTGTATTTCGCCGAGCGCCTGCTGCGCAGCCTGCGGCTGGCCGGCACACTCCAGATCGCCAGCTTCCACCCGGACTACCAGTTCGAAGGCACCGAGCCGGACGACATCGAGAACTACACCAACCGCGCGCCGTATCCGATCCTGCACCTGCTGCGGGAAGACAGCATCGCGCGCGCCGCCGAGGCGTTTCCGGACGCCGCCGATATCTACGAGCGCAACCAGGCCACCATGCGGCGGCTGGGCGTCGACGGCTATCGGCAGTGGATGTCGGAAAAATCCCAAGACGAAGGCTGACCCCAGCCTGCCCGGGCGGCCCCGTCAGGGCGCGGTGAAGAACCGCTCGCCCATTTCCTCGAGTCCCAGCGTTTCCAGCACGTTCTGGAGCCGGTCGGCCGCCCGCTTGCGCGGCAGGTCCTTGTACTGGGCGATGATCAACTCGTTTTTCATCGAATGTTCCCAGCCCACCAGTTCGGTCACGCTGACCTGGTAGCCGTGCGCCTCGAGCTGCAGGCAACGCAGCACATTGGTCACCTGACTGCCGAACTCGCGCGTGTGCAGCGGATGGCGCCAGATCTCCGTCAGCGGATTGCCGGCCAGCAGCTTGCCCTTGTGCTTGCGCAGCACGCTGGCCACCTCGGCCTGGCAGCACGGCACCAGCACGATGTGGCGCGCCTGCCGGGCCAGGGCGAAGCGGATGGCATCGTCCGTGGCGGTGTTGCACGCGTGCAGCGCGGTCACCACGTCCACCGTGGCGGGCAGGGCGGGCGAGGTGATGGATTCGGCTACCGACAGGTTCAGGAACGACATGCCCGGGAATTCCGCGCGCGCGGCCAGCTCCTGTGAGCTTTTCACCAGCTCCTCGCGGGTCTCGATACCGTAGATGTGCGAGTTCTTCCCCTGTTCCTCAGGCAGATCCTTGAAGAACAGGTCGTAGAGGATGAAGCCCAGATAGGACTTGCCGGCGCCATGGTCCACCAGCGAGACGGCGCCGCGCGCGTCCGCCACCTCGCGCAGCAGCGGCTCGATGAACTGGAACAGGTGGTAGACCTGCTTGAGCTTGCGGCGGCTGTCCTGGTTCATCTTGCCGTCGCGCGTCAGGATGTGGAGTGCCTTGAGCAGCTCGATGGACTGGCCGGGACGGACTTCGTAACTATTGGACATGGAGGGCAAAACCTGCGGCGGGGGACATCGGAGGGCGACAGTTTACCGAAATCCCGCCGCCCGGCCCGTCATCGCCCGATTTCCGGGGGGCTCAGCAGGAGTGATACCCCACTTTTGTGGGCTAAAGTTCACTCCGCCCGCTGCCGTTGATCAAAGATCGACGACAAGCAGAGTTGGCGGCAGCAAACGGCGATCCTTGCGGAAGGATCGGGGCCACGGCCCGGCCGGACTGCCATCGCCTGCCACACAGAAGCGGGGACACATGACAGCCGACGCCGGACTACGCCTGGAACTGAGCCAGCCAGGGGACCACGTACGCGCGTGCTTTGCACCGGAGCCGGGACGCCTGCCGCCCGACCGCGCCACCCTCGAAGCCAGCCTCGAGGAACATGGCTGGCGCGGCGCGCGGCTCGACCAGGGCGCGGTGAACGCCTTCCTGACCCAGTGCCAACTGGCTGACGGCGAGGTCGACGGCGTGATCGGCAGCCTGCTCGACGGGGCCTTCGAACTCGAAATCACTGCTGACAAGCTGTCCCTGCTGCTGACGCTGATGCCGCCCGAGGGCGGCCGGGCGATCAATATCGAGGACATTGCCGCCGCGGCGACCTCGATGAACGTGGTGGCGCTGCTCGACAAGGCGGCCATCGAAGTGGCGCTGGAGGCCGGCAGCTGCGAAGGGCGCGAAATCGCGCGCGGTGTGGCGCCGGTGCAGGGCCAGGCAGCGCGCTTCGACAGCCTGGTGCAGCCGCGCAAGCCCGCGCAGACCGAGAACGAGGACGACCGCTTCGACCTGCGCGACCTGGGCAGCCTGCTGCTGGTGAACCCCGGCACGGCGCTGATGCGGCGCACCCCGGCCCGCCCGGGCCAGGACGGCATGGACATCCTGGGCAAGCCGATCCCGGCCGACCCGATGATCGATACGCCGTTCGCCGCGGACCTGACCGGCGTGGCCATCGACCCCAACGACCCGCTGCTGCTGCTGGCCGTGATCGCCGGATCGCCGCGCGTGCTGCCGAGCGGCGTGATCGTGAGCCCCGTAGTGGACGTGGAGGCGGTGGACCTGCACTCCGGCAACGTCACGTTCGACGGCTCGCTGCGCGTGTCGGGCGACATTCGCACCGGCATGTCGGTCCGCGTGACCGGCGACGTGGTGGTCAGCGGCACGATCGAGGCGGCGCACGTGGAGGCCGGCGGCGACGTCATCGTCAAGGGCGGCATCATCGGCAAGGCCGAGACCGCGCACGGCGCCGATTCTGGCGAGATTGCGAGTGTGCGCAGCAAGGGCGCAGTGCACGCGCGCTATATCCAGAATGCGATTGTCGAGGCGGCTACCGAGGTCATCGTGGAAAGCGGCATCCGCCAGAGCGATGTCTCCGCGGGCGAGCGCGTCACGGTGGGCAGCCCGACCGGCCAGGGCAGCATCAGCGGCGGCCGCACACGCGCGCTGGCCAGCGTCAGCACCGCCATGCTAGGCGCGCCAGCCGGCACGGCCACGACGGTGCAGGTGGGCCTCAACCCGTTTGCCGACCAGCAGAAGGCGGAGCTGGAAGAGCAACGGCGCAAGATCCTGGAGGAGCAGGCCAAGCTCCAGCAACTGGCCGCGTTTTTCGCGAAACATCCAGAGCGCGCCGTCGGCGACATCCGCGAAAAAGCGCGCGCGACGATGTACAAGATCAACCGAGATTTGTTCGAACTGGACGCCGAGATCGCCAAGCTGACCGAGCAGATGAAGCCATCCGACGAGGCGGTGATCGCCGTGGGACGGCGCATTCATGGCGGCGTGACGATGCAGGTGGGCCACAAGATCCTCAAGGTGATGGAGGACAAGACCGGTGGCCAGGTGCGCGTGGTGGACGACCGGATCTCGGTGACCTGACCGGCGTGGTGTTACGGCGGATTGGGCGGACGTTACGGCTGTCGTAACATCGGTACGGCGCCGCCGGCGCGCTTTCCCGGCGGCGGTCTTCCCTTGTCCGGCGCACCTGCCGGACATCGGTCCCGTCCTCAGCATCGACCCGGAGGCCGTGGGGACGCTGGCGGTGGCCGACGAGCGGGTGCTGGTGGTGTACGGCATGTCGAGCGAGTCCACCGACAACTGGGCGCTGCTGCGCCGGCTGCATCGCAGGATGCCGCAGGCGCGCATCCTGCTGCTCTCCGACAACATCTGGCTGCACGTGCCGTCATCGCTACAGGTCTGCGGGGTGATGGCGCACGCGCCGAAATCGGCCTCGATCGAACGGCTGGAGGCAAGCATCCGGCACCTGCTGGGCGACACGGGCGCCATGCCCCAGCCGGCACCCCGCTCGGAAGCCTGGCAGCCGCTGCATCCACCCCACGCCATCGTCGTCCCGGCGGCGCGCCGAGCACGCTGAACGACGCCCGCTGAACCACGCTCACCATGGCGGGAAATCTGGACTAAGCTGGAAGCGTGTCCTGGGGTGCCGCAGGATCCGCGACAGCTAGTTCCGGGCAGCGAATGAAGACGCGGTCCAGCACACTGCGAAGGCGTTACGCGGAACCGGATCACGAGGCACTGGAATCAGAAAAGCCAACCTGCAAGCGGGTTGGCTTTTCTTTTTGGCGGGTCGCGAACGTGGCGATTGAGAGGAATCTGATTTTGAGGGGAGGGCGGTTGCGCGTGTGCGGGCGGTCCTAGAATCGGCCTTCCCTATTTCGATGGAAAGCACGATTGGCCGATTGCGTTACGTAACCCTAAGGGTTACACTCTCCGCCGACGATTGCCGTCTCACCATGATTCGCTTATTTGCGCACAAGGGTCTCGAACGCTTCTTCACCCCAGGCAGCACGGCGGCGATTCCCGCGATGCACGCCAAGCGGTTGCGGCTGATCCTGGCGCTGCTGGACGAGGCAGCCTCGGCGCGCGATATGGATGCGCCCGGCTTGCGACTGCACGCGCTCAAGGGCGATCGCGCGGAGCTTTGGGCCGTGACGGTGCAGGCGAACTGGCGGGTGACCTTCCGGTTCGAGAACGGGGACGCGCACATCGTCAACTACATTGACTATCACTAGTGAGAGGGGCGCCATGCGCATGCACAATCCACCGCATCCGGGCGAGTTGCTTGCGGAGCTTTGGCTCGAGCCGCTGCGGCTGACGATTACCGATACCGCCGCGGCGCTCGATGTTTCGCGGAAGACGGTTTCCGAGATCGTGAATGGCCGGGCTGGCATCACGCCGGAGATGGCGGTTCGGCTTGAACTGGCCTTCGGCAAGAGCGCCGAGTCTTGGCTCGCGCATCAGGCCGCGTACGACCTGTGGCAGGTGGACCAGTACCGCAGCGAGCTGCGCGTGCGCTCGCTCCAGCCCGCGACCTGAGCTTCGCCCCAAGTGCGCCGCCCATGAAAAAACCCGCAGCGCTTGCGCGGTGCGGGTTTTTGAAGGCGACGCGGAAAAACTGGCGTCGCCGGTAATGCTGTTGGTGCCGAAGAGAGGAATCGAACCCCCGACCTTCTCATTACGAATGAGCTGCTCTACCGACTGAGCTACTTCGGCAACACCGTTGAGTGTTTGCAGCGCCTTGCGTTGCTTGCGAAACAATCGAACTGAGCCCGCAATCTTAGCGGTGAGTTTTGGGTTTGGCAAGACCCCTGTGCAGATTTTTTGCGCGATTCTTGCTGTGGCAACGTCGCCGGAACAACACGGAAAGCCGGCGGCGCGCCACAGGCGTCACATCAGAACTTGTGGCGCAGGCCTGCCATCACGCCAACCCGGCTGCCGTGGCCGTAGAAGGGGGTCTGGAAGGTGGACTGGCCGCCCAGCGTGCGCCAGGCGTCGGTCAGGTTCGTGTAGTCGGCTTCGAGGTACACGTCCGTGCGCTTGCTGAACGCGTAGTCGAGCATCAGGGCGCCGGTGAAGCGGTTGCCGGAGTCGTCGCCGTGCTTCAGGTGGTCGTAGGTGCCGGTCGCGATCACGGACCACGCGTTGGTGAACGCGTATTGCAGGCCCAGGTAGCCGGCCTGGTTCTTGTAGCCGGCGTTGTCGACGTTGCTGTTGGTGTAGCCGAGGTAGACCGTGGCCGGGCCGACCTTGTAGGTGCCGCCCAGCGTCCAGACCTTCTGGTCGCTTACGGGTACGGCCACGCCGTAGTACGCCGCCGTGTCGCGCATGATCTGGTAGCCGCCGCCGACCATGAACGGGCCCGAGGCGTAGCTCACGCTGGCGCCCGTGGAGGACGAGTTCGAGAAGCTGCCCGCCACCTCGCCGAAGGCGTGCTGCGCCGCGATCGAGAACCCGCCGAACCGGCCCGAGTACTTGATCATGTTGTCCTGGCGCACGCCGCCGGTGTAGTTGCCGCCCTGGAAGCCGACGATGGCGAGGTTCGCCAGCGCCATCGCGTCGTAGCTGGCGATGACTTCGTGGATCACGGTGAACTGGCGGCCCAACGTGACCGTGCCGAAGTCGCCCTGCAGGCCGACGTATGCCTTGCGGCCGAACAGGCGGTTGCCTTGCAGGCTCTGGCCGGCGTCGGGCGAGAAGCCCGATTCGAGCACGAACAGCGCCTGGTAGCCGCGGCCCAGGTCTTCCAGGCCGTACATGCCCCAGCGGCTGCCGGTAAGCACGCCGTCGGTCATCTGGACCTTGCCGTTGCCGGCGGCGGATTCGTTCGAGGTGTAGCGGATCGTGGTATCGACAATGCCGTACAGCGTGACATTGGATTGCGCGTGGGCGGGCGCCGTGGCGCCCAGTGCGGCGGCGCCGAGTGCTGCGGTAGTGAAGAAGGGCGCGAGGGCTCGCTTCATGGTTTGCGTCTCCATCCTGGCTCGTTATCGGTTGTTGTTGCGGAATGGCCGGTGCCTGTTTCTTTGTGGACTTCTGCGACGTCCTTGGCTCAGGCGTTGACCTGCACCGGCGTGGCGTGAAGGCAGCCCCGGACTGGCTATCCGGGGCGCCGGGACCGCTGATTTCCGGGGTTGGGAAAGGCAACCCAGGTCGTCAGATGTCCTATGACATCGTACCTTACAGAAAAATAACATCGCAAGACATAGGACGAGACATTAGTCAGCGCGCAACACTAGAGCCGCCTGTCAGTTTTGCGGGAGGATGGTCGGATGGCAGACATTTCGGCATCTCCGCCGAGATGCCGTCGTCGATGCAGGGACGATGCACGAAAGCCAGGACGCTGCCGATGGATTTGAGCCAACCCATATGGATGGCCGATCTCCGGTCGATGGATCTCGCCGGCCCCTGTCAAAAGACACCGTTTTCAAAGCACCAAAATCATCCTAAACCCCAATACGCGCCAATCCGTTTCAGTTGTCTGCAAACTAAAACTTCTAGGGAATTCACTGACGTTGCACCGCCTTGACCGCAGGTTGACGGACGATTAGATTCCAGTCACGTTGTATGACGACAGATCAATCAACCTATCCACATATCCCGCGAGGCCCTTGGCGGGGCCACGCCAGCGCATCCCGAACCTATGTCCCTCGCCCCCAAAGATCCGCTCGACGGTGTCGTCACCCGTTGCCATCGCATCCTGCTGACCGGCGCGGCCGGCAACCTCGGCAAGGTCCTGCGTGACCGCCTGAAGCGCTATGCCGATGTGGTGCGTATCTCCGATATCGCCGACCTCGGCCCGGCAGGCGCGCAGGAAGAAGTCGTGCCCTGCGATTTGTCTGATCCCAAGGCCGTCCACGCGCTGGTGGCGGGCGTCGATGCCATCGTCCATCTGGGTGGCGTGTCGGTGGAGCGTCCGTTCGAGGAGATCCTGCCGGCCAATATCCAGGGCACCTACCACCTCTACGAGGCGGCGCGGCGCCATGGCGTGCGGCGCATCGTGTTCGCCAGCTCCAATCACGTGATTGGCTTCTACAAGCAGGGCGAGGTGCTCGACGCCGATTCGCCGCCGCGCCCGGACGGCTATTACGGCGTGAGCAAGGCGTTCGGCGAGCAGCTGGGCAGCTTCTATTTCGACCGCTACGGCATCGAGACGGTGGCGCTGCGCATCGGCTCGTCGTTCCCGGAAGCGAAGGACCGCCGCATGCTGGTCACCTGGCTCGGCTACGACGACCTGGAGCAGCTGATCAAGCGCGCAGTCTTCGTGCMGGAAGTGGGCTTCACGATCGTCTACGGCGCCTCGGCCAACCGCGATAGCTGGTGGGACAACAGCAAGGCGGCGCGGCTCGGTTTCCGGCCGGTGGAGTCGTCGGAGCAGTTCCGGGCCAAGGTGGAATCGGTGCCGCCGCTGCCGGCGGATGATTCGGCGGGCTGGTACCAGGGCGGCGCCTTCGTCAAGGCCGGCCCGTTCGGGGGCTGACGCCGTGAGCGACCAAGTTTCGCAAGTCACCCCGATCGAACGCATCGGCGACATGCGCTGCGGCGTGGGCGAGAGCCCCGTCTGGCACGCCGCCGAGGCCGCGCTGTACTGGACCGATATTCCCGGCCGCACGCTGTGGCGATACGACCCGGCCAGCGGGCAGACCGACCACTGGAGCCTGCCCGAGATGGCCGGCTGCATGGCGATGACGCCGGACGGCGGCTGGCTGCTGGCGATGGAGACCGGGCTGTTCCGTGTGGCCCGGCTGGTGCCGGGGCAGGCCACACCGTCGCTGCAACGCGTGGCCACGGTGGCGCATGCGCGCGCCGGCATGCGTTTCAACGATGGCCGCTGTGACCGCCAAGGCCGCTTCTGGGCCGGCACGATGGTCATGGACATGTCGCTGGCCGCGCCCGACGGCAAGCTCTATCGCCATGACCCCGCCACCGGCGCACTGGACGTCATGCGTGACGAATTGATCACCCCCAACGGGCTCGCCTTCAGCCCCGATGGCCGCACGATGTATCTGTCCGATTCGCACCCCGCGCGGCAGGCCGTGTGGGCGTACGACTACGACACCGACACCGGCACGCCGACCAACCCGCGCCTGTTCATCGACATGAACCGCTACCCGGGCCGCCCCGACGGCGCCGCCGTGGATGCCGAGGGCGGCTACTGGATCTGCGGCAACGACGCCGGGCAGGTCCACCGTTTCACGCCCGATGGCCGGCTGGACCGGTCGCTGGCGGTGCCCGTGGCCAAGCCGGCGATGTGCGCGTTTGGCGGGGCCGGGCTGGACACCCTCTATGTCACGTCGATCCGCACCGATGACACCGATCCGCTCTCGGGCGCGGTGTTCGCGCTGCAACCGGGCGTGCGCGGCCTCGAGGAGCCCACGCTGCGCGCCTGACACCCGTATTGCCGTATCACCGCATTGCTTGCCCGCAAGCCCCAAGTCTTGAAGTCTTGATCGAAAAACTACAAATCCGGAGGCACTTCATGTTTTCTACCCAACGCCCGCGCGTCCGCCTGGGCGCCCTGATGGCCGCCATGGCCGCCGCTGCTGCCACCTTGGCCACCGTGGCGATGCCGATGGCCGCGCAGGCCGCGGACATGCGCTCGGCTGACATCCACCCCGAGGACTACCCGACCGTGCAGGCCGTGCGCCACATGGGCGAGTTGCTCAAGCAGCGTTCCAATGGCCGGCTGACGGTCAAGGTGTTCGCGCAGGGTTCGCTTGGCAGCGAGAAGGATGCGATCGAGCAGACCAAGATCGGCGCGCTCTCGATGGTCCGCGTGAACTCGGCGGCCATGAACAACATCTGCGAGGCGACCATCGTCCCGACGATGCCGTTCCTGTTCCGCTCTACCGACCACATGCGCCACGTGCTGGACGGCCCGATCGGCGACGACATCCTGAAGTCGTGCGAGAAGAACGGCTTTATCGGCCTGGCCTGGTATGACAGCGGCTCGCGCTCGATGTACACCACCAAGCGCCCGATCCGCACGCTGGCCGATGCCAAGGGCATGAAGATCCGCGTGCAGCAGTCGGACCTCTGGGTCTCGCTGCTGGAGGCGATGCACGCCAACGCCACGCCGATGCCGTGGGGCGAGGTCTACACCGCGCTGAAGACCGGCCTGGTCGATGGCGCCGAGAACAACTGGCCCAGCTACGAAAGCTCGCGCCAGTTCGAGGTCGCCAAGTACTACTCGCTGACCGAGCACTCCATGGCGCCCGAGATGCTGCTGTTCTCGAAGGTGATGTGGGACCGCATGTCCAAGGATGACCAGGCGATGGTCCGCCAGGCCGCCAAGGACTCGGTGCCGTACATGCGCAAGCTGTGGGACGAGCGCGAGCTGAAGTCGCGCAAGATGGTGGAGGCCGCCGGCGTGCAGATCATCAGCGTCGACAAGACCTCGTTCCAGGCCGCGATGAAGCCCGTCTACGACCGCTTCATCACCAGCGCCCAGATGAAGGACCTCGTGCGCCGCGCGCAGGATACGAAGTAAGGGCCCCATCATGCTTTCGTCTTCCCCCACCCCGGCCACGCCGGTGGACGGCACGCCGGGGCCCGCTCCGGCGCCTGTCACCAGCCCCGCTGGCCCCGCCGGCGTCAACTTCTACACCCGCTTCTGCGCCACGCTGGCCCGCGCCTGCATGGCGCTGGGCGTGACCGGGCTCGTGCTGCTGGTCCTTGCCGTGCTTACGCAGGTGTTCGGCCGCTACGTGCTGAACGACACGCCCACCTGGGCCGAAACCATCGCCATGCTGCTCGTGCTCTACGTGACGATGCTCGGTACGGCCGTGGGCGTGCGCGACGCCGGCCACATCGGCCTGGAGTCCCTGCTGGTGCTGCTGCCCGAACGCATCCGTACCAAGATCGAGCTGCTGATCCACGTGCTGGTCGGCACGTTCGGCGCGGTCATGGCCTACAACTGCGCGCTGCTGGCGCTGTCCGTGGCGGACTACAAGCTGCCCACCCTCGGCATCTCCGAGGGCTGGCGCTATCTGCCGCCGGTGATCGCCGGCGCGCTGATCGTGCTGTTTTCGATCGAACACATCATTGCGGTGCTGAAAGGCACGGAAGTGGAGCCGGCATGGCACTGATCATTCTCTCCATCAGCTTCTTCGGCCTGCTGGTCCTTGGCGTGCCGGTGGCGTTCTCGATCGGGCTGTCGGCGGTCATCACCATCCTGTACGAGGGCCTGCCGCTGGCCGTGGTGTTCCAGCAGATGACCTCGGGCATGAACGCGTTCTCGTTCCTGGCCATCCCGTTCTTCATTTTCGCCGGCGAGCTGATGCTGTACGGCGGCATCGCGGACCGCATCGTCAACTTCGCCAAGTCGATGGCCGGCCATGTGCGCGGCGGGCTGGGCATGTCGAACGTGCTGGCGTGCACGCTGTTCGGGGGCGTCTCCGGCTCGCCGGTGGCCGATGTGTCGGCCATGGGCGCGGTGATGATCCCGATGATGAAGCGCGAGGGCTACCACGCCGACTACGCGGTCAACGTGACCACGCACGCGGCGCTGGTCGGCGCGCTGATGCCGACCAGCCACAACATGATCATCTACACGCTGGCGGCGGGCGGGAAGGTGTCGATTGCCGCGCTGATCCTGGCCGGCGTGCTGCCGGCGCTGATCCTGACGATCTGCAACCTGGCCGCCGCCTACTTCGTGGCGCGCAGCCGGGGCTATCCGGCCGGCAAGTTCCCGGGCTGGGACATCGTCGGCCACTCGCTGGCGGCGGCGCTGCCCGGGCTGTTCGTGGTGGTGCTGATCCTGGTGGGCATCCTGTCGGGCGTGTTCACGGCGACGGAATCGGCGGCGGTGGCGGTGCTCTACGCGCTGGCGCTGACTGTGCTGGTCTACCGCTCGCTGACGCGCGAGCAGTTCGTCAAGGCCGCGGCCAAGGCGGTCAAGACCACCGGCGTGGTGCTGCTGCTGATCGGCATTTCCGGCACCTTCGGCTACCTGATCAGCCTCTATGGCGTGGCCGAGCTGACCGGGCAGTTCCTGAGTTCGCTGTCCACCAGTCCGTGGATGATCTTCCTGATGGTGAACGTGATGCTGTTCATCCTCGGCACCTTCCTGGACATGGCCGCGACCATCCTGATCTGCACGCCGATCTTCCTGCCGATCTGCCAGCACTTCGGCATGGGGCCGGTGCAGTTCGGCATGATGATGCTGATCAACTGCGCGCTGGGGCTGAACACACCGCCCGTGGGCACCACGCAGTTCGTTGGCTGCGCCATCGGCGGGGTGTCGGTGGGGCAGGTGATGAAGACGATCTGGCCGTTCTACGGGGCGCTGCTGGCGGCCCTGCTGATGGTCACCTACGTGCCGGCGTTCTCGATGTGGCTGCCGGACCTGCTGCTGAAGTGAGCGGCTGGCTGACCCCCGGCGCACTGCACACCGTGCGCGCGGGCGCCCACGTCCTGACCGTGGCGCCCGCCGCCGGTGGCCGCATGGCCGCGCTGACCACCACGCGCGCCGATGGCACCGCCATCGACTGGCTCGCACCCATGCCGGCCGAGGCGCTGTGCGAGGGCTTCGAGGCCCGCGCCTGGCCCAAGGCCGGCAGCTATCCGCTGCTGCCGTACTCGAACCGCATCCGCGATGGCCGCTTCCGCTGGCAGGGGCGCGAGGTCCAGTTGCCGCCGCATCCGGGCCAGCCGCACGCGATGCATGGCTTCGGGCACGTCCGGCCGTGGCAGGTGGTGGAATCTCAAGAAAATGCGATCACGCTGGCGCTCCAGCATCCGCCCGGCACCGACTGGCCCTGGGCCGTGCTGGCGCGGCAGTCGCTGGTGCTGGACGAGGCGGGCCTCGCCGCCGCGCTCGACATCCGAAACGTGGGGGATACGCCGATGCCGGTGGGCGGCGGCTTCCATCCGTTCTTCGCTCGCCCGCCCGGCATGCGCATCCAGTTCGATGCGGCCCACGTCTGGCCGGCGGACGGCGGTGGGGTGGCCACCGGGCGCGCAGCCATCGGGCGGCGCGAGGCCTTCCTGCGCGAGCGCCATCTGCCCGACTCGGACCTCTCCGTCTACTACAGCGGCTGGAAGCGCCAGGCCACGCTGCGGCATGCGGATGGCGCCACGCTGACCCTGCGCGCCGCCGAGCCGCTCGAGCACCTGATCCTCCACGCGCCCGGCGGGTGCGACTTCGTCTGCCTGGAGCCGGTCTCGCACGTGGCTGACGCCGTCAACCTGTGCGCCCGGGGCTGGGAGGGCACCGGCCTGCGCGCGCTGGCGCCCGGGGAGTCGGTCACGTTCCGCATGCAGTGGCTCATCGAGGTGCCGCGCTGATATGCAAACAGGGCGCCGGAGCGCCCTGTCTTGTCCTGCATCCCCCTATATATAGAGAGGGACTGGCTTACGCCTTGCCTTCGGCTTCCCGGTGGGCGCGCGTGATGCGGTCCACCTCGTTCTTCGAGCCGAGCACCACCGACACGCGCTGGTGCAGCTGCGTCGGCTGCACGTCCAGGATGCGGTCGTGGCCGTTCGTGGCCGCGCCGCCGGCCTGTTCGACCAGGAACGCCATCGGGTTGGCCTCGTACATCAGACGCAGCTTGCCCGGCTTCTCCGGCTCGCGCTTGTCCCACGGATAGAGGAACACGCCGCCGCGGGTCAGGATGCGGTGCACATCGGCCACCATCGACGCCACCCAGCGCATGTTGAAGTTCTTGCCGCGCGGGCCTTCCTCGCCGGCCAGGCATTCGTCGATGTACTCGCGCACGGGCGGGGCCCAGTGACGCATGTTCGACATATTGATCGCAAATTCCTTGGTGTCTTCGGGAATCTGCACGTCCGACTGGGTCAGCACGAAGCTGCCAGCCTCGCGGTCCAGCGTGAACATGTGCACGCCGTTGCCGACCGTCAGCACCAGCGTGGTCTGCGGGCCGTACACGGCATAGCCGGCCGCCACCTGATGCGTGCCCGGCTGCAGGAAGTCCTGCTCGGTCACGGTCTGGCCCGGCTTGGGCATGTGCAGTACCGAGAAGATCGTGCCGATCGACACGTTCACGTCGATATTCGACGAGCCGTCGAGCGGATCGAACAGCAGCAGGTACTCACCCTTCGGATAGCGGTTCGGGATCTCGTAGAACGAGTCCATTTCCTCCGAGGCCATCGCCGCCAGGTGGCCGCCCCACTCGTTGGCGTCGAGCAGCACTTCATTGGCGATGACGTCCAGCTTCTGCTGGGTCTCGCCCTGCACGTTGCCGGTGCCGGCCGAGCCGAGCACGCCCGCGAGGGCGCCCTTGCTCACGGCGTTGGAAATGGCCTTGCAGGCGCGCGCCACCACCTCGATCAGCAGCCGGAGCTCCGGCTGGATCGTGTTGTGCTTGCGCTGCTCCTCGACCAGATAGCGGGTGAGGCTGATGCGTGTCATGTGGTTCTCCTTCGATGGCCGCAATTCTACATGTCTGCCGCTACGGACATGGCAGTTTTACGAATGGTTGCCGCTCCGTCCTCACCCCCGGGGTCAGGCAGCCAGCGACTTGCCGACGATCTCCCGCACGTCGCGCGAGAGCGTCTGGCACGCCGCCACGCGCTCCAGCGCGGCGCGCATGCGGTCCCGCAGCGGCAGCGCGTATTTCTGCCAGCGATCCATCACCCGCGCCAGCCGGGCGGCCACCTGCGGGTTGATGGCGTCCAGCGCCAGCACCTGATCGGCCCAGAATTCGTAGCCGGAGCCGTCCTCGGCATGGAACTGCGCCGGGTTACCCGAGCAGAAGCTGAAGATCAGCGAGCGCGCCCGGTTCGGGTTGCGCAGGTTGAAGGCGGGATGGTCCATCAGCGCGCGCACGGTGTCGATGGTGCGCTTGCCGGCGTGCGGGCCCACGTCGCCACGCTGCATGCCCTGGAGCGAGAACCATTTGTCGATGACCAGCGCATCCTGCTCGAAGCGCTGGTAGAAGTCCGCCAGCGCGTGCTCGCGGCCCGGCGCGAAGCTGTTGACCAGCGCCGAGAGCGCCGCGGCGCGGTCGGTCATGTTGTCGGCCTGCTGGTAGTGGGTGTCGGCCAGCGCCTGCATGGCGGCGTCGCCGCTGTCGGCCAGATAGCCAAGCGCGAGGTTGCGCAGCGCGCGGCGGGCCATCGCGTCCGCGTCGGGGCTGTACGGCCCCGGAGTGGCGTTGGCTTCATATGCGGCCAGCCACTCGCGTTGCAGCGCGCTGGCCAGGCCCTCGCGCATGAACAGGCGGGCATGGTGAATCGCGGCCGGGTCGGCCACGCCCATCCGCTCGGCCAGATAGGCTTCGGCGGGCAGCATCAACGCCTGCTCGCGGAACGCCGGGCTCAGCGAGCCGTCCGTCAGCACAGCGCGGAAGGCGGCCACCAGCGCCGGATCGAGCTTCAGTTCGCGGCCGGCCTGCACCTCGCCCACCAGTTTCAGCAGCGCGCGCGTGGCCAGGCGCTGGCCGGCTTCCCAGCGGTTGAAGGCGTCGCTGTCGTGGGCCAGCAGGAAGGTCAGTTCGGCATCGGAATATTCATAGTCGACGATGACCGGCGCCGAGAAGTCGCGCAGCAGCGAGGGCAGGGGCGCCTTGTCGCCGCGCGGCAGCCCGGTGAAGCGGAAGGTCTGCTCGGCCTGCGTGAAGTCGAGCACGCGGGTGGTGCCACGCTGGGTGGCTTCCCCGGCGGACTCGCCTTCGAGGTGCAGCGGCAGGTCGGCGCCATCGGCACCGATCAGGCCCACCGCGAACGGGACGTGGAACGGCTGCTTCTCGGGCGTGCCCGCGCGGGTCTCGATGCCGACCTTGGGGCAGCGCTGGGTCAGCGTCAGCGCCAGCGTGCCGGCGGCGCCGTCCCACGCGGTCTTCACGCTGACCACCGGCGTGCCGGCCTGGCTGTACCAGAGCCCGAACTGGGTCAGGTCGCGGCCGTTGGCGTCGGCCATGGCGGCGCGGAAGTCGTCGCAGGCCACGGCCTGGCCGTCATGGCGCTGGAAGTACAGGTCCATGCCCTTGCGGAAGCCGTCGCGGCCCAGCAGGGTCTGGTACATCCGCACGACTTCGGCGCCTTTCTCGTAGACCGTGACGGTGTAGAAGTTGTTGATTTCCTCGTAGCTGTCCGGGCGCACCGGGTGGGCCATCGGGCCGGCATCCTCGGGGAACTGCACCTGGCGCAGCACGCGGACGTCCTCGATCCGCTTCACCGCGCGGCCGGACTCGGAGCCCATCATGTCCGCCGAGAACTCCTGGTCGCGGAACACCGTCAACCCTTCCTTGAGCGAGAGCTGGAACCAGTCGCGGCAGGTCACGCGGTTGCCGGTCCAGTTGTGGAAGTACTCATGCCCCACCACCGACTCGATATTGGCGAAGTCCACGTCCGTGGCCGTCTGCGCATTGGCGAGCACGTACTTCGTATTGAAGATGTTCAGGCCCTTGTTCTCCATCGCGCCCATGTTGAAGTCGCTCACGGCGACGATCATGAAGCGGTCGAGATCGAGTTCCAGGCCGAAGCGGCGCTCGTCCCAGCGGATGGCATGGATCAGGGAGTCCATGGCGTGGCGGGTCTTGTCGAGGTCCTGCGGCTCCACCCAGACCTGCAGCAGCTTTTCCTTGCCCGATGCGGAGGTGATGCGTTCCTCGATGCAGGCCAGCTTGCCGGCCACCAGCGCGAACAGGTAGGACGGCTTGCGGAACGGGTCTTCCCAGACGGCCTCGTGGCGGCCATCGGGCAAGGCGCGCTCGGACAGCAGGTTGCCGTTGGAGAGCAGCACCGGACTGGCGGCGCGGTCGGCGCGCAGCGTGACGCGGTAGGTCGCCATCACGTCGGGGCGATCGAGGAAATAGGTGATGCGGCGGAAGCCTTCGGCTTCGCACTGGGTGAAGAAGTTGCCGTTGGAGACGTAGAGGCCGGACAGCGTGGTGTTCGCCGCCGGATTGCAGGCAGTGGTAATGACGAGCGTGCCTTGCGCCGGCAGGCCGGTCAGCGTGAGCGTGCCGGCGTCTTCCTTCGTGCTGGCGAACGGCTGGCCGTCGAGGGTCACGCCGAGCAGCTCCAGCGCTTCGCCGACCATGACCAGCGGGGCGTCGCCGGCCGCGCCGGGCGCGCGCTGGAAGGTCAGCGTGCTGGCGACGACGGTGCGTTGCGGGTCCAACTCCAGCACCAGGTCGACGTGGTCGATGGCGAAGGCGGGCGGAGTATAGTCCTTGCGATAGACGGTAACGGGCGTATCGGTGCGCAGCATGGGGAATCCTGTCTTCGGAGTGACCGGGGGCGGGCGCCACGGCGGGTGGCGGTGCGGAGGTTCCGCGGAAGTCCCCATTGTAGCCAAGGGCGGCGGGGAATTCCGGGAGAGCGCCCGTGTCTGAAGTCTGGTAGGACGAACGAACAAGAACGAGGTATCGCGATGTGGAATGCCGTGGCAGGGATGGGTCGACGGGCCGTGGTGGCGCTTGGAGCGCTGGGGGTATTGGGTTTGGCTGGCTGCGCCAGCACGGTGACCACCGAGGTCACCGCCTTCCGGCAGGCCGGGTGGCAGAACGACGCGCCGCGCACCTACGCCTTCGAGCGTGCGCCGATGCCGGCGCCGGCCGGGCAGGCCGGGCAACCCGCCGCCCAGCAGCCGCAGGCCCAGCAGTTCTCCGCGCAGGACTCCCAGCTCGAATATGAGACCTACCAGGCGTGGCTGGCCGACGCGCTGGCCGGCGTGGGCTTCGAGCAGAAGCCGCCGGCGCAGGCGCGCTACCTCGTCAGCATGGACTACGGCGCCGTGCCCGGCATGGTGCGCGTGGCCGAAACCTACTATTCCGATCCCTGGTACGGCCCGTGGGGACCGTACTGGGGCCCGTACGGCGGCTACTACCGGCCCTACGGCCCGTGGGGCTGGGGGCCGGGTTATCCGGGCTACTGGCCGCCGCAGACCGTGGTGCGCGACGTGCCGGTGACGTTCTCCAGCCTGCGCATCTTCTTCAAGGACGCCGCGAGCGGCAAGCGCGTGTACCAGATCACGGCGCGCAACACCACCGAGGGCGGCAGCCTGGCGGGCGTGATGCCGTACATGATCCGCAGCGCGCTGACCGAATTCCCGTCCGAGAGCGGCCGGCCCCGGCGCGTGACGCTGGAAGTCGACAAGGACAAGAAGTAATCCCCGGCGCGGCGCATGGGACGCGCGCTGGTTCATCCATAAGACAAGGCGATTGCCTACCGTGCGGTAAAAGGAGTTTTGCGCGTGAATCGCGCAAAAACCCCCGCCAGCACGCGGCAAAGCGCAACCAGCCGCGAAATGGCTGGGCTAGAATGGCTCCTCGATTTTTTCCGGTACGAGCAAATGAGCAGCAAGACAAGCGGTGATGCACCGCAACATGCCCCCAATAGCCCTGAAGCGCAGTTGCGTCTCGCCGCGCTGGAATATCACCGCAGCCCGACCAAGGGCAAGATCCAGGTAACCGCCACCAAGGCGCTGTCCAACCAGCGCGACCTGTCGCTGGCCTACTCGCCGGGCGTGGCCTACGCCTGCGAGGAGATCGCCAAGGATCCGTCGATGGCCGCCGAGTACACCTCGCGCGCCAACCTCGTGGCCGTGATCACCAACGGTACCGCCGTGCTGGGCCTGGGCGACATCGGCCCGCTGGCCGGCAAGCCGGTGATGGAAGGCAAGGGCTGCCTGTTCAAGAAGTTCGCCGGCATCGACGTGTTCGACATCGAACTCGATGCCCGCGACCCGGACAAGATCGTCGAGATCGTTGCCGCGCTGGAGCCTACGCTCGGCGGTGTGAACCTCGAGGACATCAAGGCGCCCGAGTGCTTCTATATCGAGAAGAAGCTGCGCGAGCGCATGAACATCCCCGTCTTCCACGACGACCAGCACGGTACGGCCATCATCTCGGCCGCGGCGCTGCTGAACGGCCTGAAGGTGGTGGGCAAGGAAATCGGCAGCGTGAAGGTGGCCGTGTCGGGCGCCGGCGCCGCTGCCATCGCCTGCCTGGACACCATGGTGAGCCTGGGCCTGAAGCGCGAGAACATCTCCGTGGTGGACTCGAAGGGCGTGATCTATGTGGGCCGCGACGCCAACATGGAAGTCAACAAGGCCCGCTACGCGCAGGACACGTCCAACCGCACGCTGGCCGACATCGTCAACAACGCCGATGTGTTCCTGGGCTGCTCCACCGCCGGCGTGCTGACCGGCGAGATGGTCAAGACCATGGCCAACAAGCCCATCATCCTGGCGCTGGCGAACCCGGAACCGGAAATCCGCCCGGAAGTGGCCAAGGCCGCGCGCCCGGACTGCATTATCGCGACGGGTCGGTCGGACTATCCGAACCAGGTCAACAACGTGCTTTGCTTCCCGTACATCTTCCGTGGCGCGCTGGACTGCGGCGCGACGAAGATCACCGAGGAAATGAAGCTGGCCTGCGTAAAGGCGATTGCCGAGCTGGCCGAAGCCGAGCTGAACGACGCCGTGGCCGCCGCCTACGGTGGCCGTGAGCTGAAGTTCGGCCCGGACTACATCATCCCGACGCCGTTCGACCAGCGCCTGATCGAGAAGATCGCGCCGGCCGTGGCGAAGGCCGCCGAGGAATCGGGCGTGGCGACGCGTCCGATCCAGGACCTGGAAGCCTATCGCCAGCAACTGACGCACTACGTCTACCACACCGGCCTGATCATGAAGCCGGTGTTCTCGGCCGCCAAGGCTGCGCCGAAGCGCGTGGCCTACGCCGAGGGCGAGGAAGAGCGCGTGCTGCGCGCCGTGCAGGGCGTGGTGGACGAGGGCCTGGCCAAGCCGATCCTGATCGGCCGTCCGCACGTGATCCAGATGCGCATCGAGAAGGCCGGCCTGCGCCTGCGCCCGGGCGTGGACTTCGAGCTGATCAACCCCGAGGATGATCCGCGCTACCGCGCCTATCACGAGGCCTACCACACGCTGCGCGGCCGCGATGGCGTGACGCCGGACATGGCCAAGGTGGCGCTGCGCCGCTCGAACACGCTGATCGGCACCATGCTGATGCATATGGGCGATGCCGATGCACTGCTGTGCGGCACCGTGGGCCGCTTCGAAGCCCACCTGGAGCACGTGCGCGACGTGATCGGCCTGGCGCCGGGCGCCAAGGTGTTCGCCGCGATGAACGCGCTGATGCTCGAGAAGTACACGCTGTTCATCACCGACACGTTCGTGAACGAGGATCCGACCGCCGAGGAACTGGCCGCCATCACGCAGCTGGCCGCCGAGGAAATCCAGCGTTTCGGCCTGCACCCGAAGGTGGCGATGATGTCGCACTCGATGTTCGGCTCGTCGAACCGCCCGTCGGCACGCAAGATGCGCGACGCCGCCGCGATCCTGGCCAAGGTGGCGCCGCAACTGGAAGTGGAAGGCGAGATGCAGGGCGACGCCGCGCTGGTCGAGGACGTGCGCCGTCACTTCCTGCCGAACACCAAGCTGGCCGGCAGCGCCAACCTGCTGGTCATGCCGACGCTGGATGCCGCCAACATCGCCTTCAACCTGCTCAAGATCACGGGCGGACAGGGCGTGACGGTGGGCCCGATCCTGCTGGGCGCGGCCAAGCCGGTGCACATCCTGAACCCGCAGGCCACCACGCGGCGTATCATCAACATGACGGCCGTGGCCGTCGCGGAGTCGAGCGCGGTGCGCTAAGCCGCGCTACCTGCCGAAACCGCCGGTACCAAAGAAAAACCGGGCCTGAGGAAACTCAGGCCCGGTTTTTTCATGTCGGTGCGCTGGCAGCGTCTGCCGGGGTTGCCAGCGCGTCGGCGGGGCGATTGCACTATTGCAGCACGTTGTACTGCTCCCGCATTACCACGATGATCGAGCGTGCCGCTGCCATGCGATGGGACAAATCGTCGAAGGTATCCTCGCGAAAATCAACCTCAGCGCTCCAGTTGCAACCCGTATGGTCCGGCTGGTGCACGCGCATCGCGTGAAGTTCCGCCTCGCCGCATTCAGGGTTGTTGTCCAGGCACTGGCTCAGGATAGCCATCAATTCCGACCGGGTCTTCGCATAGCGCCTCATGAGTCACCTCTTTGGTTCGCCGCGGGATTCGCGCTGGTTCGTGGTCCGGCCCACAGTCCGGACAATTAATCTATGCAGCGGGCGGGGCAGTCGCCAATTGAATCCGCCTATGGAGCGTCGGCTTCCGATCCTGGCATCTATCCCGCAGCGCAGCAATCGCCGCCGTCCTGGCCATCCGCTGCGCTAGAACGCGATTCCCATCGACACCACCACCACCTGCGCCGACGATGCAGGATTGAACCAGTACACGCCCGCGGTGACCCGCTTGAACGTCACCTGCGCAAACGGGCCGCGTTGAATGTCGCGATCCGACTGATAGGCGCGCGTCCGCTGCACCGCCAGGCCGAGCCGGAGCCAGTCCGCCGGCCGATAGGCGAGTTCGCTCCACGCGTAGACGTAGCTCGATTCGCGCTCGCGCTGGTCATGCACGTATTCGATCTCGATGTAGTAATCGAACTTCCGCCAGGCAAGACTGGCCTCCAGGCCGCCGATCGGGCCTCGGACGTCGCCGCCGACCCAGCCCACGATCGGCGTAGCGGAGTAGGTGAGGGCTTCGCCGCCGGCGAACGTCCACCCGACGAAGGCCGACATTGCGCGTCGCGCCTCGTAGTTGACCCGCGTCTCCAGACGCAGCGCGCCAACATTCGCGCCGACGATGCCGGTCACATACTGCTCGCCATGACGCGGTATGTTCCAGTAGGCCGTGGCGGCGAGGCTTTTCTCCGGGCCGCCGGCTTCCTTCTCGTTTTCCCCCGCTTCGGCATGCGCGTCCTGGCAGGCCATGGCGATTGCCATTGCCATGCCGACGCCGCCGACTATCGCCCGGCATCGGGGGCCCATGTCAGCCACCCAGTGCGATGACCGCCATGGTCAGCGCCAGACCCAGCGCCAGCATGCCGATGCCAGCGCGTATGGCGCCAAAGCCTGCATAGTGCCCGAGCGCCATGCCACCCACGAACAGCATGATCATCGAGAGCGCGCGTGAGATCAGCAGCGCAAGCGGCACGTGGTCGATCAGAACGAACGGCAGTGCCACCGGGAACGTCGACAGCACGACGATGAAGAAAATGCGCACCGCGCCAAGCCAGTCGGCGGCGTCGAGGGCGGGGCGCGACGGCAGGGTGGTCGCGCCGGCCAGCCGGGTGCGAATGGCTTCGAGTTCGGCGTCGTCGACCAGCGTCCTCATCACCGGCGGCAGCGTGTCGCGGATGATCCGCACGGCTTCCGCGGGATCGGCGGCGTGCTGTACCGCCAGCGCCAGCTTGATCCGCTGGCCGCGGTTGGCCAGCGTCCGCACGAGGAACATGACCGCGTCGACGAGCCCCCAGGCAAGGTTGCAGCCCAAGGCCGCGCGTAGCATCAGGTGCCCCGCGTCTGGACCGACCGAAGTGGAGACGGCGCCCACAAACGTCAGGGCCATGAACAGTCCAAACAACATCTCTGACACGCGATCGACGACATCGAGCACGGGCTCGCGTGTTTCCGCTGCGTTCTCGATGGCGATCTGATTCGGATTCATGAGGCGTCGTTCCTCGCAAAGTGCCGCCAGCCTGACCTATTTATAGGCGGATTTTTGCAAGGATTCGCTTGGCCGAAAGGCCCGATCGCGCCAATCGCCGCTGGTAGCCGGAACGAGGACGCGATGAGGACGCGATGGGGCGTGCATCATGATGCACCGTCCGTGTGCGGCCAAAAAAAATGCCGTCCAGCACCTGGCTGGACGGCATCGCCGCCGAAACGGCCTCTTACTGACCGGTGACCTGGATCAGAACTTGTGGCGCATGCCCACGCCAAAGGTATCGCCGTGCTCGAGGCCGGTGATCTTGTCGTAGAAATACGCGGCGTACACGTCGGTGCGCTTCGACAGGTTGTAGTCGTAGGCCACCGCGAACGTGTTGCGCTTGAAGCTGGCCACTTCGTTCAGCGTCTTCACGTAGCCGTACGACGCCAGCACGTTACCCGCGCCCACCGGCACCGAGACGCCGGCCTGGCCGTCCATGTGCTTGATGTCGCCGTTGACGTTGGCGTTGACGTCGCTCTTGATGTACTGGCCCTGGGCGAACACCTTCACGACCTTGAAGTCGTACGACAGGCCGACCTGCACGGCGTTCTGCTTGTCGAAGCCCTGGATGTACGGGCTGTTGGGGCTGCCGGTGGAGCCGGTCAGGTCGCCCGGCGTGCTGTCGAACTTGACCTGCTGGTAGGCCACCGTCGCGGCGAAGTTGCCGGCGAAGTACGTCAGGTTGGCGCCGAACTTGTTCTTGCTGTTGTTGCCGGCCGACTCACCCAGGCTGTAGATGAAGTTGGCGGTCAGGCCGCCGAACGTCGGCGTGGAGTAGACGATCGAGTTGTTCCAGCCCGAATCGCCGATGATGCCCGGATCGTACAGCCGKCCGTTGTTGACCGTGAAGTACGTGTGGAAGATCTGCGGCGAGAACACGTACGAGTCGACGAGCGGGTTGAACAGGATCGTCGAGACGAAGTACGGCGTGGTGTTGCGGCCGAGCTTGACCGAGCCGTAGGTGTTGTTCTGCAGGCCGACGTAGGCATTGCGGCTGAACATCGAGTCGCCGTTGAAGCGGCCCATCGAACCGGTGTCGGTGCGGAAGAAGCCGTTCAGGTCGAAGATGGCCTTGGTGCCCATGCCCAGGTCCTCGACACCCTTGATCCCCCAGTACGACGTCTGCATGCCGCCCGAATTGGCCACAAAGGCCCGGTCGCCGTTGCCCGGGCTCTTGACGCCACCGACGAACATGTCGGCCTGGCCGTACAGCGTGACGCTGGACTGGGCCATGGCCGCGCCGGAAAAGAGCATGGCGGCGACGGCCGCCAGCTTGATCGCCGGCTTGGACGCCGGCTTGTAGTTGTACTGCTTCTGCATGGTAAAGACCTCCGTGGTTGTGATGCCTGCTCAGAACGTTTCTTGTGTGTGCCGGAACCCTTCTGGGTCTCTCTGGTGTGCCGAACGTTGCTGCCTATCTTTCTCTCTCTCTTCTCCAGTTGCCGCGCGATGGGTGACGCGGCGACTAAGTCGCGGATACTAAGTCGTTCAGCCGGAACTGCGCAATGCGATGAATCTGATTGATGCAACTTTGCAACTCCACCTCGGGCGGGTTTTCGAGGCGGCTTGCAAAAGCGTCGATGATGCCGTGGCGGTCATAGCCGCGAACGGCCAGGATGAACGGGAAGCCGAACTTCTGGTTGTAGGCGGCGTTGAGCGCCTGCAGTCGTTCGAACTCCTCGGCCGTGCATTGGTCGAGTCCCGCGCCGGCCTGCTCGCGCGTGGATTCCGCAGTCAGCTCGCCGCGCACCGCGGCCTTGCCGGCCAGCTCCGGGTGGGCGCGCACCAGCTTGAGTTGGGCGGCCTCGCCCGCGGCATCGACGGCAGCGCGCAGCGCAGCGGCCAGCGCGGCGGCATCGGCGAACGGGCGCTGCCGTGCGGCCGTCTCGGCGAACCAGGGCGAATGCTCGTAGATCCCGCCTAGTACTTCGACGAATTCGGCCTCGGGCATCGCATTCAGTTGGGCGAGGGTGTAGGTCGTGCTCATGCCTGGCTCCCGTGCGGATGGGTCTCGATCCAGTGTCGGGCGATGTCCACGCGCCGGCAGATCCATACCTTGTCGTGCGCTTGCACGTAGTCGAGGAAGCGTTGCAGCGCGCGGAAGCGCCCCGGGCGGCCGAGCAGCCGGCAGTGCATGCCGATCGACAGCATCTTGGGACGGTCCTGGCCCTGGGGGTCGCCCTCGGTATAGAGCACGTCGAACGCGTCCTTCAGGTACTGGAAGAACTGGTCGCCCGTGTTGAAGCCCTGCGGCGTGGCGAAGCGCATGTCGTTCGAGTCGAGCGTGTACGGCACCACCAGATGCGGCTTCTTCTCGCCGCCGGTGACTTCCACCTCGGTCCAGAAGGGCAGGTCGTCGCCGTAGTAGTCGGCGTCGTACAGCAGGCCGCCGTGCTCCACTACCAGCCGGCGCGTGTTGGGGCTGTCCCGGCCTGTGTACCAGCCCAGCGGCATCTCGCCAGTCAATTCCTTGATGATTTCCATCCCGATGCGCATGTGCTCGCGCTCGGTGGCTTCGTCGATGTTCTGGTAGTGAATCCAGCGCCAGCCGTGGCAGGCGATCTCGTGGCCCAGCTCGACGAACGCGCGCGTCAGCTCAGGATGGCGCTGGAGCGCCATCGACACGCCGAAGATCGTCAGCGGCAGCTTGCGCTGCTCGAACTCGCGCAGGATGCGCCAGACCCCGGCGCGCGAGCCGTACTCATACACGCCTTCCATGCTCATGTGCCGCTCGGGATAGGCCGCGGCACCGATGATCTCGGACAGGAACTGCTCGGAGCCGGCGTCGCCGTGCAGCACGTTGTTCTCGCCGCCTTCCTCGTAATTGAGCACGAACTGCAGCGCGATGCGCGCGCCGCCCGGCCAGCGGGCGTGCGGCGGGTGGGCGCCGTAGCCGATGAGATCGCGTGGATAGTTATCGTGTGTCATCTCTTATATGTCTGCTTCAGGAGAAATCTGCTGCTCGCATGAGCGAAGGTTTCGATTGTTGTCATCGCCCCTGGCTGAAGCGACTTCACTTACGCAAAGCGCGTGCCAGAGGCGTCTCATGCGAGTCCGGCGTTGTTGACATGTTTTAGCGATGGTTGCGTGCCAAATACCGTCAAGAACTGTCGGACAAAAATGTTGAATACGATTGTTGGATCAGGATTGTCGGGCTCACTCCGTGCCGTGGGAGTTGGCCGCCGCGTTGCGCATGGCCTCGTCGGCGGACTGCATGCCGTTGAAGAACAGGTTCAGCACGACCGCGACGATGGTGCCCAGCACGATGCCGCTATGCGTGAACGGATCGGTCCACTTGGGCAGGTACTGGAACAGCGTGGGCGAGAGCGTCGGGATCATGCCGAAGCCGATGGAGATCGCCACGATGAACAGGTTGTGCCGGTTGCGCGTGAAGTCGCAGCTACCCAGGATGCGGATGCCCGATGCGGCCACCATGCCGAACATCACGATGCCGGCGCCGCCGAGCACGAACTGGGGCACCGACGCCACGATGTGCGCCATCTTCGGGAACAGGCCGAACGCGATCAGGATCACGCCGCCGGCCGCCGCCACGTAGCGCGAGCGCACGCCGGTCACGGTGACCAGGCCCACGTTCTGCGAGAACGAGGTGTACGGGAAGGTGTTGAAGATGCCGCCGATCACGGTGCCCAGGCCGTCGGCGCGCAGGCCGGCGGTCAGGTCGTTGCGGCTCAGCTTGCGGCCGGTGATGTCGGAGAGGGCCAGGAACATGCCGGTGGACTCCACCAGCGTGATCAGCATCACGATGCACATCGACAGGATGGCCGTGATCTCGAACGTCGGCATGCCGAAGTGGAACGGCGTGATGACGGCCACGAAGCTGGCGTCGCCCAGGCCCTCGAACGAGACCTTGCCGAACGCGGCCGCCACCACCGTGCCGATCACGATGCCGAGCAGCACCGCGCAGTTGGCGATCAGCCCCCGGCCATAGCGCGAGAGCAGCAGGATCACCAGCAGCACCAGGCCGGCGATGGCCAGGTTGCCGAGGTCGCCGTAGGCGAGGTTGGGCACGTCCTTGACCACGCCGTCGATCACGCTGCGCGTGGTCGGCTGCCCGCCGCCGGCCCAGTTGATGCCCACCCGCATCAGCGACACCCCGATCAGCGTGATCACCGTGCCGGTCACCACGGGCGGAAACAGCCCGAGCATGCGCCCCATCATCGGCGCAATCAGCACGCCGAACACCCCTGACGCGATCACCGCGCCGTAGATGCCGAGCAGGCCCACGTTGGGGTCGTTGCCGATGGCGATCATCGGCGCCACCGAGGCAAACGTCACGCCCATCATCACGGGCATGCGGATACCGAACTTCCAGAAGCCGATGGCCTGGATCAGCGTGGCGAGCCCGGCCGCGAACAGGTCGGCATTGATCAGGAACGCCAACTGGTCCTTGGGCAGCTTGAGCGCCCCGCCGACGATGAGGGGCACGGCAACGGTGCCGGCGTACATCACCAGCACGTGTTGCAGGCCCAGCGCCAGCAGGCGCCCGGAGGGCAGCCGCTCGTTGGTGAGGTCCGTGGGGACCGTGGTGCTTGCGGAAGTCATGGGTGTGTCTCCTCTCCTTTGGTTTTGATGGGAACGCGCGCCGGGGTCCATGGCCTCTTGTTGTTATGAGGGTCTCGCGCCGTGCCTCTGGCGGGCGTTGGGGGCGTCGAGATTTGTGGGCCTGGCATCGGCAACAGGGGTGTGCTGTTGTCCGGCGGCGGGAACATCGCGCTAGGTGGAGCGGCCCAGCACGCTGCGAAGATCGAAATTGCCGGGTTCGTCCGGCTGCACGCGGTCCGCGCAGGCGCCAAGGTGGTGCGCCATGCGTGACTGGGCGAGGGCGGCGTCGCCCTGTTCCAGTGCGTCGAGAATGTCGTCGTGTTCGTCGAACGAGCACGCGTTGTGGCCGGGGGCCTCCACGCTGGCGATCATCAGCGTGGTGCGCGAGACCAGCCGGCGCATCATCGTCACCAGCAGGGCATTGCCGGACAGCTCGGCCAGCGCGGTGTGGAATTCAGCCGAGAGCCGGATCCAGCGCGGGCGCTCATGCGTCAGGAAGGCCTGCCGCTCGGACTCCACCATCTTGCGCAGCGGGGCGATCACGGTGCGGACGTTGGGCAGGCTGGCGAGCTTCTCCAGCACGGCGCGCTCGAGCATCTGGCGCAGCTCGAACATGTCGTGCGCCTCGTCGGTGGACGGGCTGGCGATGAAGGCGCCCCGGTTCGGTTCGAGATCGACCATGCCGTCCGCGGCCAGCCGGGAGAGCACCTTGCGCACGGTGTGGCGCGCGGTGGCATAGATCTCGCAAAGCGAATGCTCGGTCAGCTTGGTGCGGGGCGGCAGCCGGTGCTCCATGATCGCGTCGTAGATCTCGTGGTACATGCGCTCCTCCACGGAGCCCTTGCGGGCTGGCTTGTTGTCGGAGGGGGTGGACTGGGCTTCGGCCACGGCGGCAATCAGTTTGAGATTCTTGGACATCCAGGGCACTCGCAAGGGAGACAGAGGGGATGATCGGGAGGCGCAACGATCCTGGCGAGTGGGTATCAAGCCGACATCAGGCGTCTTGATACTGGTCATGTCATCGCGTGGATCTAAAAATTGTTGACAATTATTTGGATATGCAAGCACTATTGTCAACAAAACCCGAGAAGGTTTTCGACAAGTACGGGAAATCCCCGAGTTGTCATCCGGGTTGGGCGGGCGCATTGTCGCCACGCACCAATCCAGCGCCGGGATGCGTTAAATGACGTACCGAGCGGGCATCATTCCCACAAATGGTGCTAGTGAAGGCAGCGGCGCCCCTCACAACCCACACCCGCAAAGGAAGAACAGGATGGGACGCTTGACCACTCACGTTCTCGACACGGCCGCCGGCACGCCCGGCAAGGCGATGTCGGTCACCCTTCATAAAATTGTCGACAATCGCCGCGAGACGCTCAAGCGCCTCGTGACCAACCACGATGGCCGTTGCGACCAGCCGCTGCTGGAAGGCGATGCGCTCGTGGCAGGCGTGTACGAACTCGAGTTCGGCGCCGGCGACTATTTCCGTGCCCAGGGCGTGCAGTTGCCCGAACCGGCATTCCTCGACGTGGTGACGCTGCGCTTTGGCATTGCCGACACCGCTGCGCACTACCACGTGCCCCTGCTGGTGTCGCCGTGGTCGTACTCGACCTACCGCGGCAGCTGAGTACCAGGCGGACGGGAAAAGGAGACAAGTCATGGAAGGTTACATTCTCGACTGGGCCAACATGCTGTTGCGCTGGGTGCACGTCATCACGGCCATCGCGTGGATCGGTTCCTCGTTCTATTTCGTCTGGCTCGACAACAGCCTGACGCCCCCCGGCGATCCGGCCCTGAAGGAGAAGGGCGTCGGCGGCGAACTTTGGGCCGTGCACGGCGGCGGGTTCTACAACCCGCAGAAGTACATGAGCGCGCCCAAGTCGCTGCCCGAGAACCTGCACTGGTTCTATTGGGAGTCCTACTCCACGTGGATGACCGGCTTCGGCCTGCTGGTGGTGCTGTACCTGTTCAACGCCAGCACCTACCTGATCGACAAGAACGTGTTCGACATGTCGCCCGGCGCGGCGGTCGGCTTCGCGGTCTCGTACCTGATCATCGGCTGGGTGGTCTACGACTCGATCTGCCGGCTGTTCGGCAAGAGCGACCGCCTGGTGGGCATCCTGGTGGCGGTGTTCGTGGGTGTGGCGGCGTACGCGGCCTGCCACATCTTCTCGGGCCGCGCGGCGTTCCTGCTGACCGGCGCGATGATCGCCACGATCATGAGCGGCAACGTGCTGATCTGGATCATCCCGGGCCAGCGCAAGGTCGTGGCGGCGCTGAAGGCCGGCCAGCCGGTGGACCCGATCCACGGCAAGCGCGGCAAGCAGCGTAGCGTGCACAACACCTACTTCACGCTGCCGGTGCTGTTCGCGATGCTGTCGAACCACTACAGCATGACGTACGCGCACAAGCAGAACTGGCTGGTGCTGATCCTGATCATGCTGGCCGGCGTGCTGATCCGCCAGTTCTTCATCCTGAAGCACAAGGGCAAGATCAACGTGGCGTGGCCGGCTGCCGGGGTGGCGCTGCTGGGTGTGGTGGCGGTGATGATTGCGCCGCAGCCGCGTCCGCAAGTGGCCAGCAACGCCGCGGGCGACGCCGCCAACGCGGTGAGCTTCGCCAAGGTGCAGGAAATCGTGAACGCCCGCTGCGTGCAGTGCCACGCGGAGGCGCCCAAGATGATGCCGACTGCCGCCAAGGGCATCAAGCTCGATACCGTCGACGAAATCAAGGCGCATGCGCAGCTGATCTACCAGCAGGCGGTGCAGCAGAAGGCCATGCCGCTGGGCAACGTCACGCAGATCACGGAAGACGAGCGCGCGCTGCTGGGCCAGTGGTTCGAGGGCGGCGCCAAGACCACCAACTGAATTTGACCGGGCATCGGTGATCGACGGTCCGGGGCTGTGCAGTCCCGGCGGCCGGCAGTACCGGACCGGCGAGGGTTTGAACGGGGCGCAAGCCCCGTTTTTTTATAGCGCGACGACTCTGGCTTGTCTCAGTGGCCGCCGACGTTGAACAGCGCCAGCAACCCGAGCACGAGGAAGATCACCGCGGCGATCTTGTGCACGAGGGCGATCGGCATCCGGTTGGCGAAACGGTCGCCGAGCAGCACGGCGGGCGCGTTGGCCAGCATCATGCCGAACGTGGTGCCTGCCACGACGGCCAGCACTTCGCCATGGAAGCGTGCTGCCAGGGCCACAGTGGCGATCTGCGTCTTGTCGCCCATTTCGGCGAAGAAGAAGGCGACGATCGTGGTGCCGAGGATGCTCAGGGCACCGTTGGCCGGCTTGGCTTCCTCTGCCTCGTCGAGCTTGTCCGGAATCAGCATCCAGCCGGCCATGGCGATAAAGCCGAGGCCGAGGATCCAGCGCAGCAGGTTGGCGCCGAGCACCTGCGTAATCCAGCCGCCGAGCGCGCCGGCGAAGCCATGGTTGACGAGGGTGGCGATCAGGATGCCGGCGATGATCGGCAGGGGTTTGCGATAGCGTGCGGCCAGCACGAGCGACAGCAATTGCGTCTTGTCGCCCATTTCTGCGAGCGCGACGATACCTGTGGAGACGAGGAACGATTCCATTCTTATAGGATTGATACCGGGCCGCACACGCATCGCGAGATGCCAATGACGCACACCTTTCCCGGCCCGGCCAGAAAGGTATGGTCATCGGTCTCGCCAGGCGTTGGACATAGGAGTCAGGCACGAAGCCCGCTCGGGTCCTGCGCTGCGTACGCCATAACCGTTGATGCTGGACACCACGGTCAAGTCTGTTGACGTACGCCCCTGTCTGCCGTGTGCCGCATTGCGCGGCGCGGTGAGACGAGGGCGGCTACTCCCCAATGGAAGTCGTAATTGTACTAAAAGGCGGCGGACACTGTCCACCGCCTTTGGCATGGCTGTTGGGAAATGCGGGTCAGGTCAGACCGGCACGGGCGAGTTGTCGCTGGTCTGGCGGCCGCGGAAGTCGGTCCAGCACAGGGCCTTGAAGTCGTACAGCTTGCAGCGGCGCGCCGTGCGGAAGTACCAGCGCCACGAGAAGTTCTCGATGATGATGCGGCCCGGCAGCGCATGCTCCAGCAGGGCCTGGGCGCGCTTGAGCCGGTACAGCGGCACGCTCATGTCCACGTGGTGCGCGGTGTGCTCCATGATGTGGTGGAGCGCGGCGCCGATGCCGAAGCGGAAGCGCAGGTGCACGGTGGTCGAGACGAACGGCTGGGCCTTGGCCCACATCGGCTTGGTGTCGTACCACGCCACGCTCGTGTGCGTGTGGTGGACATACAGCACGAAGCCCACGGTCAGGTTCCAGATCAGGAAGGGCAGCACGAAGCCGGCGCCGACCAGCCCCAGGACCGACTGGTCCGTGGCCACGGCCAGCCAGGCCAGCGCACCGATCCAGATGGCGCCGAAGGTGGCCACCAGCGTGCAGTCCCACATGAAGATCGCGCGGCGCGTGGCCATCTGGCGCTTGCTCGGGAAGAACAGCTTGAACCACCAGATCTCGATCAGGTAATAGAGTCCGGCGCCGAAGCCATTGCGGTAGACCCGCTCCATCACCCGGCGCCAGCGCGGCAGCGCGCGGAATTCCTCCAGCGAGTAGGGCGCCCAGACGAAGTCGAAGCCCTTGAGGTTGGTGTACCCATGGTGGACCACGTTGTGGCCGACTTCCCACAGGCTGTAGGGCGTGAGCGACGGCAGGAACGTCAGCCGGCCGAGCCATTTGTTCAGGCCACGGCGGTCCGTCAGGCTCTGGTGGCAGGCATCGTGGCCGATGATGAACAGCCGGGCGATCACCAGACCCAGCAGCACGCCGAGGCCGAGCTTGGCCCACCACTGCGGCGCCAGGACCACGCCGGCCAGCACCGCGGCGAAGATCGCGTAGTCGAGCGCGAACAGCGTCAGCGCGCGTGCCACGCTGCGCTCGCCGAGCGGAATCAGCCAGCCACGGATGGTCTTGCGGTTAGGGAAGGGGGCCTCGAAGGCGATGGGTTCCGGCAGGGGAACGCCGGCGAGCTTGCGGGGCGGGTGGGCAGGGTGGGAAGCCGGCTCAGCAGTCTGGGCCGGCGATACATCCAGAGATCGGGCAGTCATGTCAGTCTTTTTGGGTCTGTCTTGGCGCACCCGATAGCCGGGGGCGGGCAATGCGACAGCCTAGAAGGCTTTGATGACGGTTGTGTTGATGCTGGTCAAGGCGGACGGGCGACAACACGTATTTGCCTGCCGTCCGTCGCCCAAAAGCGATCAACCCGCCAGTTCCCGCGTGGCTTCGCCCATGATGTAGACGTTGTCCACTACGCGGTCGTCGCCGAGCATGGCGAAGGCGAACAACTGCTCTTCGAGCGTCTCGGAGCGGCTGCTGCGGCGGGCGATCAGCGGCGTGGCCTCGGGGTCCAGCACCAGGAAATCGGCCTCGCAGCCCACGGAGAAGCTGCCGATGCGGTCCGCCCAGCCCAGCGCCTCGGCCGCGCCGCGCGTGGCCAGGTAGAACATGCGCAGGGCGGTCAGGTGGTAGCCGCCCATGCGCGCCACCTTGTGTGCCGCGTTCATGGTGCGGAACATCGAGAACGAGGTGCCGCCACCCACGTCGGTGGCCAGCGTCACGTTCAGGCGGTGGGCATCGGACTGGTGGAAGTCATAGAAGCCGCTGCCCAGGAACAGGTTCGAGGTGGGGCAGTGCGCCACGGCGGCGCCGCTGTCGGCCAGCCGGCGGCGGTCGTCCTGGTCGAGGTAGATCGCGTGGCCGTAGAACGCGCCGGGGCGCAACAGGCTGTAGCGGTCGTACACGTCCAGGTAGCTGCGGGCGTCGGGGAACAGCTCGGCCACCCATTTCACCTCGTCGCGGTTCTCGGCCACGTGGGTCTGGATGAAGGCGTCCGGATGCGCGCGCGCCAGTTCGCCGCAGGCCGCCAGTTGCGCCTCGGTGGAGGTCGGCGCGAAGCGCGGCGTGATCGCGTAGGCGAGCCGGCCCTTGTTGTGCCACTTCGAGATCAGGTCGGCGGAGTCCCGCGCGCCGCTCTCGGCCGTATCGCGCAGGAAGTCCGGGCAGTTGCGGTCCATCATCACCTTGCCCGTGATCATGCGCAGGTTGCGGTCCTGGCTCGCGGCGAACAGGGCGTCGGCGGAGGTGGCGTGCACCGTGCTCCAGACCATCGCCGTGGTGGTGCCGTTGCGCAGCAGTTCGTCGGCGAAGAACTCGGCCACGGCCCGCGCGTAGGCGGGCTCGCTGAAGCGGCGTTCCTCGGGGAAGGTGTAGGTGTCGAGCCAGTGCAGCAGGCCCGGCGACGGCGACGCGATGATGTCGGTCTGCGGATAGTGCACGTGCGTGTCGATGAACCCCGGCACGAGCAGCTTGCCGCGATGGTCGACCACCTCGGCACCGGCCGGGATGTCGCGCGCCAGGTCCTCGTACAGCCCCACGGCGGCGATGCGGCCGTCCGTGACGAGCATCAGGCCGTCTTCCCAATATTGATACGCCTCCTCATGGAACTGCGGATCGCGCAGGAAGTGGAGGATGCGGCCGCGAATGGCGCGGGTCTTGGCGGGATTGGGGGAAGTGGTGGTCATCTTCTCGTCTCAGGGGCGGCCGGACCTGGGGGTCCGGCGTCTTGTTTATGCGCCCGGTCAGGTCGTGGGAGCCGTCGCGGGCGGGTTCTCGGGCGTGGCGGACCAGAAATGGTCCACCTCGGCCAGGTAGTCGGCCTTCTGCTTGGCGGGCAGGAAGGCCGCTTCGAAGCTGTTGCGGGCCAGCTTGTAGGCGTCGGCGGCGTCCAGCGGCAGCGCGGCGAACGAGGCTTCCCAGTTGGCGTTCATGTAGCCGCCGAAATAGGCTGGATCGTCCGAATGCAGCGTCACGGCCACGCCGGCATCGAGCAGGCGCTTCATCGGATGGTCGCGCAGGTCGGGGTAGACCATCAGCTTCTGGTTCGACAGCGGGCATACCGTCAGCGCGATGCGCTCGCGCGCCAGCCGCTGCACCAGGGCCTCGTCCTCGACGGCGCGCACGCCATGGTCGATCCGCTCCACACCGAGGATGTCGAGCGCATTGATCACGTACTGCGGCGGGCCCTCCTCGCCGGCATGGGCCACGCGATGCAGGCCGAGCGCCTTGGCGCGGGCGAACACGCGCGCGAATTTCTCGGGCGGATGGCCCTTTTCGGACGAATCCAGCCCCACGCCGACAAAGCGGTCGCGGTAGGGCAGGGCCGCCTCGAGCGTCTCCAGCGCGGCGTCTTCGGACAGGTGGCGCAGGAAACAGAGGATCAGGCTGCTGGAGAAGTCGTACTGGGTGCGGGCCTGGGCCAGCGCGTCGGCAATGCCGTCGATGATCACGCCCATCGGCACGCCGCGCTCGGTATGGGTCTGCGGATCGAAGAAGATCTCAGCATGGCGGACGTTGTCGGCGGCGGCGCGCTTGACGTAGTCCATCGTCATGTCGAAGAAGTCTTCCTCGGTCAGCAGCACGCTGGCGCCGGCGTAGTAGATGTCGAGGAAGGACTGGAGATCGGTGAACGCGTAGGCTGCGCGCAGCGCCTCCACGTCGGGGTAGGCCAGCTTGACCTGGTTGCGCTGGGCCAGCCGGAAGATCAGCTCGGGTTCGAGCGTGCCTTCGATATGCACGTGCAGTTCGGCCTTGGGAGTACGGCGGATGCTGTCCGCGAGCGCGGCATCGATGGTCATGGGGCCTCTTTTATGTCTTGGGCGGCTGCCGGATCGCGGCGGCCGAAGTTACGGATGCATCGCTTCCGCCTGGCTGGCGGCCAGCGCCGCAGCGCGCTGGTCGCGCACCTGAAGCAGCTGGGCGACGATGGCTACCGCAATCATAGCCGGTGCCTTGTCCGTAATGCCGGAGACTCCCATGGGACACGTCATTTCCGGGAAGCGGGCCGGGTCGATCCCGTGCTCCGCCATCCGGTGTTCGAACTTCGCGCGCTTGGTTTTCGAGCCGATCAGGCCGAAGTAGGCGTAGTCCGTGCGGCGGAAGATGCGCTCGCAGAGCGCCTGGTCCAGCGCGTGGCTGTGGGTCATGACCAGGAAATACGCGCCGGGCGGGGCCTGGTCGGCCACGGCCTCGGGGGTATCGGAAGCCTCGGCCTCGACGTTCTCGGGCAGGCCGCCCGGGAACAGCGTGTCGCGCTCGTCCACCCAATGCACGCGGCAGGGCAGCGTGGCGAGCACCTTGACCAGCGCATGGCCGACGTGGCCGGCGCCGAACAGCACCACGTGCATGTCGTCGGGCACCAGCGTGTCGATCCAGGCGCCGTCGGGGCGCAGGGTCACGGACGGCAGCAGCGCGCGGCTCGGCGCCACGGTGACGGGACCGGCGGCCGGCACGGTCCGCTCCAGCGCCTTGCCACTGGGGAAGGCGGCCTCCACGGCCTCGAGCCAGCCCAAGTCCTCGGCGTCGAGCACCTCGAACGCCAACTGCACCACGCCGCCGCAGCACTGGCCCAGCGACGGGCCGAGCGGAATCCGCTCGATGCGGCGGGCGGCGGTGCCGGCGCCATGGGCACCCTCGCCGGCCATCATCGACCGGGCGATGTCCATCCCGCGCCATTCAAGGTGCCCGCCGCCGATCGTGCCGACCAGATCGCCGGCCGTGACCAGCATGCGGATGCCGGGCTCGCGCGGCGCGGAGCCCTTGACCTCGACGATGGTGACCATCGTCACAGGCACGCCGGCGCGCACCCAGCGGGCGGCGTCGGCGAAGCGGAAGGGTTTGAGCGGGGCGTCCTGCATGATGATGACCGCCTCAGGCGCGCGCCGCCTGCACCGCTTCCACGGCATCGAGGATGGCCTCGCTCGTGGCCGGGGCGCGCAGCGGCGGGTTGATGCGATAGTCGCCTACCGCCGCGATGGCGTCGCGGATCGCGAAGAACACCGAGAACGGCAGCAGCAGAGGCGGCTCGCCGACGGCCTTCGAGCGGTGGATGCTGTCCTCCACGTTGCTGTTCTGGAACAGCCGCACGTTGAAGTCCTCCGGGCAGTCGTTGATGGTCGGGATCTTGTAGGTGGACGGCGCGTGCGTCATCAGCTTGCCGTTCGGGTTCCACCACAGCTCCTCGGTGGTCAGCCAGCCCATGCCCTGGATGAATGCGCCCTCCACCTGGCCGATGTCGATGGCCGGGTTCAGGGACTTGCCGGCGTCGTGCAGCGCATCGGCGCGCAGCAGCTTCCATTCGCCAGTCAGCGTATCGACGAGCACTTCCGAGCATGCCGCGCCGTAGGCGTAGTAATAGAACGGCCGGCCCTGCAGGGCCTTCTGGTCCCAGTGCAGCTTGGGCGTGGTGTAGAAGCCATCCGACCAGAGCTGCACGCGGGCCACGTAGGCTTCGCGGGCCAGGTCGCCGAAGGACAGGCGCAGCTCGCCGGCGACCACGAGGTCATCGCCGAAGCGCACCGCGTCGGCCTCCACGCCGGCCTTGCGCGCCGCGAAGGCGGCCAGCCGCTCGCGGATCTGGCGCGCGGCGTCCTGCGCGGCCTTGCCGTTCAGGTCGGCCCCGGTGGAGGCGGCCGTCGCCGAGGTGTTGGCCACCTTGCTGGTATCGGTGGCGGTCACGCGCACGCGTTCCAGGCGGATGCCCAGCTCGTGCGCCACCACCATCGCCACCTTGGTGTTCAGGCCCTGGCCCATCTCCGTGCCGCCGTGGTTCACCAGCACCGAGCCGTCGTTGTACACGTGCACCAGCGCGCCGGCCTGGTTGAAGTGCGCCACGTTGAACGAGATGCCGAACTTCACCGGCGTGATGGCGATGCCCTTCTTGAGCACCGGGCTCGTCGCGTTGAACGTGCGCGTGGTGGCGCGCCGGGCCTGGTACTCGCTTGATGCCACCAGCTCGTCGATCAGCTCGTGGATCACGTTGTCTTCCACGGTCTGGCCGTACGGCGTGACGTTGCGCTCGCCCTTGCCGTAGAAGTTGGCGCGGCGCACGTCCAGCGAGTCCTTGCCGACGTTGCGGGCGATGTTGTCGAGGATGTATTCCACCGCGAACGCGCCCTGCGGGCCGCCGAAGCCACGGAAGGCGGTGTTGCTCTGCGTGTTGGTCTTGCCGCAGTAGCCGTCGATCTGCACGTTCGGCAGCCAGTAGGCATTGTCGAAGTGGCAGATCGCGCGGGTCATCACCGGGCCGGACAGGTCCGCCGAGAAGCCGGCACGCGACACCATCTCCACCTGCACGCCCTCGATGCGGCCCGCGTCGTCGTGGCCGACCTCGAAGTCGAACACGAAGTCATGGCGCTTGCCGGTGATCATCATGTCGTCGTCGCGGTCAGGACGCAGCTTCACCGGGCACAGCAGCTTCCAGGCCGCCAGCGCGGCGCAGCAGGCGAACATGGCCGACTGCGACTCCTTGCCGCCGAAACCGCCGCCCATGCGCCGGCACTCCACCAGCACCTGGTGCGCGTGCCAGTTGAGCATATGCGCCACGGCGTGCTGCATTTCGGTGGGGTGTTGCGTCGAGCACCAGACGTGCATGCCGTCGTTCTCGCGCGGCGCGGCGTAGGCGATCTGGCCTTCGAGGTAGAACTGCTCCTGCCCGCCGAGCTGGATCTTGCCGGCATCGCGATGGGTGGCCCCGTCGATGTGCGCGCGCGGCGCGCCACGCGTCAGGTGCATCGGCGGCAGCACATAGCTGCCGGCGGCGTGGGCGGCCTCGGGCGAGAGCACCGGCGGCAGATCTTCGTAGTCGATCTCGGCCAGGCGGGCGGCGCGGCGCGCGGCGTCGTGCGACGACGCCACCACCACGAAGATCGGCTGGCCGATGAACTGCACCACGTCGCGCGCCAGGATCGGGTCGTCGTGGATGATCGGGCCGCAGTCGTTCACGCCGGGGATGTCGTCCACGGTCAGCACGGCCACCACGCCGGGCGCGGCGCGCACCTTGTCGAGCGACATGGCGCGCAGCCTGGCATGGGCGCGGGCGCTCATGCCCAGCGCGGCGTGCAGCGTGCCGGCCAGCTCGGGGATGTCGTCGGTATAGGTGGCGGTGCCGGCCACGTGCAGGTGGGCGGATTCGTGCGGGCGCGAGATGCCGACTTGCGGCGAGGCTTCGGCGGCCACGCTGGCGTCGAGCAGGAAGGGTTCGGTCTGCTTGTTCATGGTGCGGGCTCTCCTCAGGCGCTCACGGGTTCGCCGGCGCCGAGGGCGCGGACGTTGACCACGGCGGCGGGCAGCGCGTCGGCGCGCGTTTCCAGCCAGAAGCGATAGAGCAGGTTGGCGGCGCCGCGCGCGCGGTAGGCGGCGGTGGCGCGCATATCGGTCAGCGGCTGGTAGTCCTGGCCGAGTGCGGCCATGCCGGCGCGGGCGGTGGCTTCGTTCCACGGCTGGCCGACCAGGGCGGCTTCGGTGAGGGCGCCGCGCTTGGGCGTGGCGGCCATGCCGCCGAAGGCGACGCACGCCGCCGTGACGATGCCGCCTTCCACGGTGATGGCAAACGCGGCGCAGACGGCCGAGATGTCCTCGTCGAACCGCTTCGACAGCTTGTACGTCCGGAAATGCTGCGGGCCCCGGGAGCCCTTCGTCGGCACGCGCAGCCCGGCAACGAACTCGCCCTCGGCCATCGCCGTCTTCTGGTAGGCGAGGTAGAGGTCCTCGAGCGGCATGGTGCGGCGCGTCTCGCCGCGCTGGAGCACCACCTCCGTGCCGAGCGCGATCAGCGCCGGCATCGAGTCGCCGATCGGCGAGCCGTTGGCGATATTCCCGCCCAGCGTGCCGGCATTGCGGATCGGCAGCGAGGCAAAGCGCTTCCACATCTCGTCGAGTTCCGGGTGGGCGGCGGTCAGCGCCGCGTAGGCGCGCTCCAGCGTCACGGCGGCGCCGATCTCGAGGAAGCCGTCGCGCTCGGCCACGGTGTTCAGGTCTTCCACCTGCCCCACGTAGAGCAGGTTGCCGAGTTCACGGAACTGCTTGGTTACCCAGAGACCCACGTCGGTGCTGCCGGCCAGGATGCGGATGCCGGGCTCGGCGGCCTTGATCGCCCCGAATTCGGCGGCGGTGCGCGGGGCGTAGAAATGCTGGCCGCGCACGCTGTAGTGGAAGGTCTCGCCGCGCTTGAGGTTGCGCAGCGTGTCGGCGATCTGCTTCGGATTGAGCTTGCTGGCGGCGGGCGCGGGCAGCGCCATCATGCGCTGGCCGGCGTCGATGATCGGCCGGTAGCCGGTGCAGCGGCACAGGTTGCCGGTCAGGGCGTCGCAGATCTCCTGGCGCGCCGGGGGCTCGCCGCCGGGCGTGTGCTGCTGGTACAGCGCCCACAGTGACATCACGAAGCCGGGCGTGCAGAACCCGCACTGGGAGCCGTGGCACTCCACCATGGCCTCCTGCACCGGGTGGAGCGTGCCGTCCGCCTGGCGCAGGTCTTCCACGGTGATCAGGGCCTTGCCGTCGAGCGTGGGCAGGAACTGGATGCAGGCGTTCACGGCCTTGAAGGCCACGTCGCCGCCATCCTGCAACTCGCCGATCACGACGGTGCAGGCACCGCAGTCACCTTCGGCGCAGCCTTCCTTGGTGCCGGTGCAGCGCACGTCCTCGCGCAGGTACTGCAGGACCGTGCGGGTCACCGGGGCGTCGGACACTTCCTGGACCTGGCCGCGGTGGAAAAAGCGGATGGTTTGCGTCTCCATGGTCTTCTCTCTTTCGGGGATGGCGGAAACATAGCACCGGCCACTTTCATGCAATATTCGGCCCAGGTGATATGCCCCATCAATGCGCGACCGCTGGCGCGGTCCGGCGCCGTCTTCCCCGCCTGGAACCCAGCGCGGGCGCGGCTTGCCGGCGGACTCCGGGTCTTCCCGTAGTGCGCCGGCATTTGACCGCCCGTGGGGTGCCTGACATACACTATGCGCCGTTCCCATCCCCCACGCCAGCCACGCCCGCCCCCGGGTGCCGCCGGTTCTCGCCATGCACGGACGCGACCATCTCGATACCTATTTGCTGCGGGTGCTGCACACCCTGCTCACCGAGCAGAGCGTGACCCGCACCGCCGTGCGCCTGGGCCAGTCGCAGCCAGCCATCAGCAACACGCTGAAGCGGCTGCGCGAGATCACCGGCGACGCCATTCTGGTGCGCGGCAAGAGCGGCATGGTGCCGACCGAGCGCGGCCGCGAGCTGCTGGCGCTGGCCGAGCAGAGCCTGGCGGCGATGGACCGCATCGCCCGGCCGCCGCAGCAGTTCGACCCCGCCACCACCACGCGCACCTTCCACCTCGGCGCGCCGGATTATCTGGATGCCTTCTTCCTGCCGAATATCGTCGAGCGGGTGCGGCGGCTGGCGCCGGGGGCCAAGCTGTTCGTGCATCCGATGACGCAGGCGAGCGATTTCCTCGATGCGCTGGAGCAGGGCCATCTGGACATCGTGGTCGGCAACTGGCTGTCGCCGCCCGAGCACCTCCATATCTCGCCGCTGTTCGACGACGAAGTGGTCTGCATGCTCGGCGCCCAGCACCCGCTGGCCCGCAACGGGCTGACGCTGCGCCACTACCTGGAGATGCCGCACCTGGCCCCGGCGCCGTACGCGTCGATGCAGCGCAGCATGATCGACCAGGCGCTGGCCGAGCAGGGCTACAAGCGCAACATCCAGGTCACGCTGCCGTACTTCGGCCTGGTGCCCTACGTGCTGATGAAGACGGATATGGTGTTCACCACGGGCCGCCAGTTCGCCGCGCATTACGCGCAGTACCTGCCGATCCGGATGGTGGCGTCGCCGGTGCCGTTCCCGCGCATGCGGTTCTACCAGCTATGGCACGAGCGCTGCCACGCAGCGCCCGATGTGATGTGGATGCGGCGGATGATCGCCGAGGTGGCCGCCGACCTGCCGCAGCTGCCGCGGCTGGAGGCCACGGCAGTCTGAGCAATGGGTGGGTTTACTTCCCTTCGTAGCTCGGGAAGAACAACTGTTCGCCGTCCACCTTGTAGCTGGCGATGGTCTGCTGGCCTTCCTTCGATGTGACCCACTCCACGAACTTCATCGCGTCCGTGTAGTTCGTGCCCGGGTGCTTGGCCGGGTTCACGGCGATCACGCCGTACGGGTTGAACATCTTCGGATCGCCCTCGATGGCAATCGCCAGCCCGGTCTTGGCGCGATAGGCGCCATAGGTGGCGCGGTCGCTCAGGGTGTAGCCGGGCATCTGCGCCGCCATGGTCAGCACCTCGCCCATGCCCAGGCCGGCATTCACGTACCACGGCTGGCCCTTCGGCTCGATGCCGGCACGCTTCCAGTAGTCCTTTTCCATCACATCGGTGCCCGAGTTGTCACCGCGCGAGATGAACTTGCTGCCGCTGGCGGCCAGTTTCTTGAACCCGGCGATGACGTCCTTGCCGCCCTTGACGTGGGCCGGGTCGCTGGCCGGGCCCACGACGATGAAGTCGTTGTACATCACGTCGCGCCGGTTCACGCCGTAGCCGGCGGCCACGAATTCATCCTCCATCTTGCGGGCGTGCACCAGCAGCACGTCCACGTCGCCCATCTCGCCCATCTTCATCGCCTTGCCGGAGCCGACCGCGATGACCTTTACGTTGACGCCGGACTTCTGCTCGAACTTCGGCAGCAGGTATTTCAGCAGGCCGGAATTCTCGGTACTGGTGGTGGTGGCCATCTTGAGTTCGCCGGCCTGTGCAGCGGAAAGTGCCGACGCCAGCACAAGCACGGCGGCGACGTGGATCGCGCGGGGGAGGGGGAAGCCAGTGCGGGACATCGATCGTTCCTTTATTATGTTTTCGAAAACATAATTGCCACGACGCTGATGCTTCGTGGAGAATGCGTGGACAAACATCGTGAAACACAGGGCACACGATTGTTATCCGGCCACATTGTTCCTGTAAATATGCAAGGTATTTCATATGACGTTCAGGTTTGACCTGTTCCCGGTCATTGCCGCCGATGACAATCCGCGTGCCAACGGCAAGGTGTTCCAGTTGCTGAAGGCCGTACGCGAGACCGGCTCGCTGCACCGCGCCGCGCAGGAGATCGGGCTGTCGTACCGGCACGCCTGGGGCGTGATGCGTAACTGGGAAGAGATGCTGGGCCGCAGCATGCTCGACATGGAGCGCGGGCGGGGCGCCTCGCTGACGCGCTTCGGGGAGCGGCTGCTGCGCGCCGAATCGCGGCTGCGGGAGACTATCGATCCCGCCGTGCAGAAGGCCATGGCCGATTTCCTGCTCGAACTCGACGACGCCGTGCAGCCGCAAACCGTGGTGCATTTCTCCGGCAGCCACGATCCGGCCATGGAAGTGCTGTCGACGGCACTAAAGGACGCGCCGAGCGCGCTCCAGCTCGACACCGTGTTCTGCGGCAGCGTGGAAGGGCTGATCTGCCTCCAGGAGCGCCAGTCGGAATTGGCCGGCTTCTATGTCTCGCCGATCCAGACCGCCGGGTCGGTCGCCCATGTGACGCTGCGCAAATGGCTGCGGCCCGCCACGGTGCGGCTGGTGCGGCTGGCGTGGCGCGAGCAGGGGCTGATCGTGGCGCCCGAGGTGGCGCGCGAGATCCGCGACCTGCGCGACCTCGTCCGCACCGGTGCACGCTTTATCAACCGCCAGCGCAGTTCGGGCACGCGCATGCTGTTCGACCAGCTGCTGGCCGCGCAGGGGCTCTATCCGGACCAGATCACCGGCTATGAAGACCCCGAGTTCAGCAATGACAAGGTGGCCGAGGCCGTGCAGGCCGGCCGCGCGCAGGTGGGTTTCGGGCTGCGGATGAACGCCGAGCAGCACGGGCTGGGCTTCGTGCCGCTCACGCGCGAGGCGTACTACCTGGCCCTGCGCAAGAACGATGCGACCGCGCCGTGGATGGGCGCGCTGCTGGCGCTGCTGGCCGATCCGGCCTTCGCGCGCCGCATCGAGGCGCTGCCCGGCTACACGGCTGCCGAGCCGGCCGGCATCCTCACCCCGCAGGAAGCGCTGCCCTGGTTCGGCGCGGACGGCAAGGAAGGCGCCTGAGCGGGGCCATCGCCCGGTCCGCCGATCCCCATTCCCCGACCGTATTACACTCCTCCCCAATTACCCACGAGGAGTCCCGCCCCATGCTGGAAACCGCCGCGCTGGCTGCAGGCATGTCCTGGGCCAGCGGCCTGCGTCTCTACCTGGCCGTGCTGGCGGCCGGGGTACTGGCGCGCCTGGGCTGGCTGGACCTGCCCACGGGGCTCCAGGTGCTGTCGTCGTGGTGGGTCATCGGCGTGGCCGGCGTGCTGGCCCTGGCCGAGTTCATCGCCGACAAGGTACCCGGCTTCGATACCGCCTGGGACGGCATCCAGACCTTCATCCGCATTCCCGCCGGCGCGATCCTGGCCGCCGCGGCGTTCGGCGAACTCGATCCCCAGTGGATGGTGGCCGCCGGGCTCGTGGGCGGCACGCTGGCCGGGGCGGCGCATGCCACCAAGGCTGGCACGCGGGCGCTGATCAATGTCTCGCCGGAGCCGTTCTCGAACTGGGCGGCCTCGTTCACCGAGGACGTCGGCACCATAAGCGGCCTGCTGCTGGCATTTTTCCTGCCCGTGGTGTTCCTGATCCTGCTGGGCGTGTTCCTGATCCTGGCGATCTGGCTGATCCCGAAACTCTGGCGCGGCGTGCGACGCCTGCACGCCAGCCTGCGCGGCCCGCGCTGACTCCCTCTCTGCCTCCTTAGCGATTTTCCGATGCCGACCGACTCCCCCGCCGTGCCCGCCGCTCACCGTTTCTCCGCCTGGCACCATGCGCTGCGCATGGCCCGGCGCGACTGGCTGGCCGGCGAGCTGACGCTGCTGCTGTTCGCGCTGGTGCTGGCCGTGGCCGCGCTGACCAGCGTCGGCTTCCTCGCGGATCGCATGCGGCTGGGCTTGGAGCGCGACGCGCGCCAGATGATCGGCGCCGATGTGCTGCTGGTATCCGACCAGCCCTTCGACCCCGCATTTGCCGAGCGGGCCCGGCGCGACGGCCTGCGCGTGGCGCAGACGGTAACGTTCCCCAGCATGGCCACCGCCCGCATCAACGGTGCACCCACGAACGGGGAGGCACCGAGCCAGCTTGGCGCCCTGAAGGCGGTGACCGATGGCTATCCGCTGCGCGGACGGCTCAAGGTGCTGCCGCCCGATGGCGGTCCGGAGCAGGAGGCCGAAGGCATCCCCGCGCCGGGCACGGTCTGGGCGGATCAGGCGCTGCTGGACGGCCTCGGCTTGCGCCTGGGCGATAGCGTCCAACTCGGCAGCAAGACCTTCCGCATCGAGCGCGTGATCACGCAGGAGCTGGACCGTGGCGCGGGCTTCATGAACTTCGCGCCGCGCGTGATGCTGCCGCTGTCCGATCTCGACGCCACCAAGCTGATCGGCTGGGGCAGCCGCGTGACCTACCGCCTGCTCGTGGCCGGCCCGGACGCCGGTGCCGCCGCCTACCAGCGCTGGGCGACCGACGAGATCGAGCGGCGCCACCTGCGCAACACGCGCGTGGAATCGCTTGATTCCGGCCAGCCGCAGATGCGCGCCACGCTGGATCGTGYCGAGCGCTTCCTGTCGCTGGTGGCGGTGTTGTCTTCGATGATCGCGGCGGTGGCCATCGCCATGTCTGCGCGCCGATACATGCAGCGTCATACCGATGCGTGTGCTGTATACAAATGCCTGGGTCTGTCGCGTGCGCAGCTGCTGGCCGCGTTCGGCATCGAATTCCTCCTGCTTGGCGCCGGGGGCGCGCTCGTCGGCGTGGCGCTGGGCTACCTCGCGCATTACGGGCTGCTGCTGTCGCTGGGCGGATTGCTGCGCGTGTCGCTGCCGCAACCCTCGGTCATTCCGGCGCTGACCGGCGTGGCGGCGGGGCTGGTGCTGCTGGTGGGCTTCGCGCTGCCGCCGCTGCTGGCGCTGACGCGCGTGGCGCCGCTGCGCGTGCTTCGGCGCGACATCGGCCTGCCGCCGATCTCGGCCTGGGTGGCCTACGCGCTGGGGCTGGGCGCCTTTGTGGCGTTGTTGATGGTGGCCGCGCGCGACCTGAAGCTCGGCCTGACCACGGCAGGCGGGTTTGTCGGCGCGGGGGTGGCCTTCGCGGTGCTGGCCCTTGGGCTGCTGCTGGCGCTCTCGCGCGGCATGCGCGGCCGGGCGCGCGGCAGTGTGGGATGGCGCTTCGCGCTGGCCGTGCTCGAACGCCGGCGCGGCGTGACCGTGCTCCAGACCGTGGCGCTGGCCGTGGGGCTGATGGCGCTGCTGCTGCTCGGCATGACGCGCAACGATCTGGTCGATTCCTGGCGCAACGCCACGCCGGCCGACGCGCCCAATCGCTTCATCATCAATATCCAGCCCGACCAGCGCGACCCGCTACGCGCGATGCTGGCCACCAATGGCATCCGCGACCTGCTCTACCCGATGGTGCGCGGCCGGCTGACGCATATCGACGATCGCCCGATCCAGGCCAGCACCTACCCGGACGGCCGGGCGCGCAATCTGGTCGAGCGCGAATTCAACCTCTCGTATACAGACAAGCTGCCCGAGGGCAACGAAGTGATTGCCGGGCGCTGGACCGGCGACGCCGGCGGGGCATCGGTGGAGGAGGGCATCGCCAAGACGCTCCATATCAAGCTGGGCGATACGCTGCGCTTCGACGTGGCCGGCCAGAGCGTGGAGGCGCCGGTCACCTCGCTGCGCAAGCTGGATTGGGGCTCGATGCGCGTGAACTTCTTCGTGATCCTGCCCACGGACAAGATGCAGGGCCTGCCCGAGACCTACATCACCGCCTTCCACCTGCCGCCGGCCAAGGCGGCGCTCGGCAACCGGCTCACGGCCAGCTTCCCGAACATCACCGTGGTCAACACGGATTTGATCCTGCGGCAGATCCAGGCCGTGCTCGATCAGGTGATCGCCGCCGTGGAGTTCCTGTTCGTCTTCACGCTGCTGGCTGGGGTAACGGTGCTGTATGCGGCGCTTTCCGGTGCGCGCGACGAGCGCAGGCGCGATGCCGGCCTGCTCAAGGCCCTCGGCGCGACGGCCGCCACGGTGCGCCAGACGCAATACGCCGAATTCCTGGTCGTGGGCGGGCTGGCGGGGCTGCTGGCCAGCTTCGGCGCCATCGTGGTGGGCTGGGCGCTATCCCAGTTCGTGTTCGACTTCCCCTACCGCTTCAACCTGTGGATCGTACCGGTGGGGGTGGTTTCTGGCATGCTGTGCGCTTTTGCCGGCGGCTACCTGGGCCTGCGCGAGGTGCTGCGGCAGCCTGCGCTGGCCACGCTGCGCGATGTGCAGTGACCGCCGAGCCGCGAATTCTCTCGAATTGACATGATTACCGAACCTTCCGAACCCACCGACGCCACGACCCAGGAGGTGACCGCCTACGAACTGGTCGGCGGCGAGGCCCGCGTGCGCGAGCTGGTGGACCGCTTCTATGACCTGATGGACCTGGAGCCCGAGTTCAAGCAGCTCCGCTCCATCCATCCGCCGTCACTCGATGGCTCCCGCGACAAGCTGTTCTGGTTCCTGTGTGGCTGGCTGGGCGGCCCGAACCACTTTATCGAGCGCTTTGGCCACCCGCGCCTGCGCGCGCGCCACATGCCGTTCGAGATCGGCACGACGGAGCGCGACCAGTGGATGCGTGCCATGGCGCTGGCGATGCAGGACATCGGCCTGCCCGAAGACCTGCAGATGCGGCTGATGCAGGCGTTCTTCCAGACCGCCGACTGGATGCGTAATGTGCAGCGATAGGCGCATTTTGGGCGCGCGGGATGTACTGGACTTCTGGTTCGGCACGCCCGACGCGGCCATCTGGAAGACGTCGCGGCGCGAATGGTTCACCAAGCGCGACGCCTTCGACGCCACCGTCCGCGACACCTTCCTGCCGACCTGGCAGGCCGCACATGAGGGCGCGCCGGACGACTGGTCCGCCACGCCCGAAGGCACCTGCGCCCGCCTGATCCTGCTCGACCAGTTCCCCCGCAACATGTTCCGGGGCGATCCGCGCAGCTTCGCCACGGACGCGCAGGCCCAGGCGCTGGCCCGCCGGATGCTCGCCCAGGGCTGGGACCGCGAACTGCCCACGCCGTGGCATCGCATGTTCTGCTACCTGCCGTTCGAGCACGCCGAGTCGCCCGAGGCGCAGGACATCGCCGTGCGCGAATACACCGCGCTGCGCGAAGACACCGGCGGCGAGGTCGATGGCATGGAGTGGGCCATCAAGCATCAGGAAATCATCGCGCGCTTCGGCCGATTTCCGCATCGCAATGCCGTACTGGGCCGCGCCAGCACGGACGACGAACTGGCGTTCCTGAAGCAGCCCGGTTCCTCGTTTTGAGGGGTGCCGGCCCCCCAGTGGCGTTTTCGCCGCTTGGCGGGTCGGCCGCCCGACCCGATTGCTTATAATCCCAATCCTGCCGATTCGAGAGTCCGCCCGACCCCATGGAAGCCAAACCGCAAGCCGGCCCGCGCCGAACCCGAGACCGCATCCTCGACGTCTCGCTGCGCCTGTTCAATGAGCTTGGCGAGCCCAACGTCACCACCACGACGATCGCGGAAGCCATGGAGATCAGCCCCGGCAATCTCTACTACCACTTCCGCAACAAGGACGACATCATCAACTCCATCTTCGTGCGCTTCGAGCAGGAGATGGAGCGCCGCCTGAAGATGCCGGAGGACCACAAGGCCACGCTGGGCGAAAGCTGGGGCTACCTCCAGTACATGTCCGAGTTCCTGTGGAACTACCGCTTCCTGTACCGCGACATCAACGACCTGCTGGCGCGCAACCGGATGCTGGAAACCAACTTCAAGCGCATCGTGGAGCAGAAGAAGCGCTTCGCGCTGGAGATCTGCCGCCAGTTCCAGGAAGACGGCGACATGGAAGCCACGCCGGAGCAGGTGGACGCGATTTGTACCAATATTGTTGTGATTGCCACGTACTGGCTGTCGTTCCAGTTCGTGCAGCATCCGCGCCAGTACAACGATCCCGATCAGATCCGGGGCTACCTGCACGGCTCGAGCTATCACATCTTCTCGATCCTGGCCCCGTACCTGCGCGGCAAGGCGCGCGAGGCATTCGATCAACTGGCGCGCGAATATGCCGTCACCAAGGCGGAGGCCGAGGCCGCCGCTGCCGCGAAGAAGGAAAGACAGTGAAATCGGTTTGTGTCTATTGCGGGTCCAGCCCCGGCTTCCGTCCGGAATACGCCGAGGCGGCCCGTGCGCTGGGCGCCACCATGGTTGAACAGGGGCTGGCGCTGGTCTACGGCGGCGGCAAGGTCGGGCTGATGGGGATCGTGGCGGACAGCGTGCTGGCGCACGGCGGCACGGCCATCGGCGTGATTCCCGATGCGTTGATGCAGAAGGAAGTCGGCCATCGCGGCCTGACCGAACTGCACGTGGTGCGTAACATGCACGAGCGCAAGCAGATGATGGCGGACCGCTCGGACGCGTTCATAGCCATGCCGGGCGGCGTCGGCACGTTCGAAGAGCTGTTTGAAACGTTCACCTGGGCCCAGCTCGGCTACCACGACAAGCCCGTGGGCCTGCTGAACGTGGCCGGCTTCTACGACGGCATGCTGGCTTTCCTGAACCACGCCGTGGGCGAAGGGTTCCTGAAGCAGGTGCACGCCGACATGCTGCACGTGTCCGACACGCCCAACACGCTGCTCGGCAAGCTGGTCGCCGCGCCGCGCGTACGCGTGGACAAGTGGATCGAGAAGCGCGAAGAGACCTGACCCGTCGGGACTGGCGCCCGCCAGCCCCGACTCGCCCTGATTAGCGGCTAACTACCCAGCCAGCCGCCGATCCACCGCACCACGTGCGGCCCGCCGATGGCGATCCAGGTGCCGCCGCAAAGCACGAGCGCCAGCATGACCGCCGCGCTGCCAAAGTCCTTGGCGCGCTTCGACAGGCTGTGCCGCTCGAGCGAAATCCGGTCCACGGCGGCCTCCACGCTGGAATTCAGCAATTCCACGATCAGCACCAGCAGCAGCGTCCCCAGCAGCAATATCCGTTCGACCGCCGAGATCGGCAGCAGGAACGCGCATGGCGTGAAAATCACCACCAGCGTCAGTTCCTGCCGGAACGCGCTCTCTTCGAGCACCGCGTAGCGCAGGCCGGACAGCGAGTTGATCGCCGCGTGCCAGGCGCGGCGGATACCGCGATTGCCCTTGTGGGGGTTGTTCTCGACCGAGTACTCAGTCTCCGGAGCGGACGGCAGCGGGGGATGCGGTTTTGGCATGATCGTGCGCAGCGGTGGGAGCCGTGGTGTCTTGGGGGGCTGCCGACGCTGGCAACGGCCGCAGGTGAGCGAGGAACTGCTCGGACGCCGCGCGCCACGAGAACTTCTCGGCGTGGGCGCGAGCGGTGACGCGGTCGATGCGCAGCGCCTCGAGGCAGGCTTCGCGCAAATCCTCGTGCATCACGCCGGCCGGGCTGTCGCCCAGCACATCGATCGGCCCGGTAACCGGGTACGCCGCCACGGGCAGGCCGCTCGCCAGCGCTTCCAGCAGCACCAACCCGAAGGTATCGGTGCGGCTCGGGAACACGAAGACATCGGCAGAAGCATACACCTTGGCCAGATCGGGCTGCTCGAGCACGCCGAGATAGCTGGCGGACGGATAGCGCGCCTTCAGGCCGGCCAGCGCCGGGCCATCGCCCACCACCCATTTCGAGCCGGGCAAGTCGAGTTGGAGGAAGGCCTCGACGTTCTTCTCCACGGCCACGCGGCCCACGTAGAGGAAGATCGGGTGGGCGGTGTTGAGCACGTTGGCGCGCTCGGCGGTGAAGACGTCGAGGTCCACGCCGCGCGTCCACAGCACGCCGTGGGTGATGCCGTACTGGTGCAGGTCGTGCAGCACCACCGGCGTGGGCGCCATCACAGCACGCGCTGGACCATGGAACCAGCGCAGGAAGCGGTAGGTCCAGGCCAGCGGAACGCCGAAGCGGGCCTGCACGTACTCCGGGAAGCGCGTGTGGTAGGCCGTGGTGAACGGCAGGCCGTGGCGCATGGCGTAGCGGCGCGCGGCCAGGCCGAGCGGGCCTTCGGTGGCGATGTGCAGGGCCTCCGGGCGGAAGGCGTCGATGCGGGCGCGTACCTTGGCCGTCGGCAGCAGCGACAGGCGGATTTCCGGGTACGTCGGGCATGGCACGGTGCGGAATTCCAGCGGCGTCAGCAGGTCCACCGTGTGGCCCATCGCCTCCAGTTCGCGGCGCGTGGACTTGAGCGTGCGCACCACGCCGTTGACCTGGGGCTCCCAGGCATCCGTGACAATCATGACTCGCATCGAATCTCCTTGCGGCAGTGTGGCCGGGTGAGGTGTCGTGGGGGCGGGGCGTGTCAAAGCGCCATCTCGGTGGCGCGGCGGCGCCGGCGTCCCACTGGCTCGGGCGGATCGAGCAGCGTGGTCCAGTAGACGATCTTGAGCTCGCCTTCCATGGTCTCGACCAGCGCCGAGAGGCTTTCCACCCAGTCGCCGTCGTTGCAGTAGAGCTGGCCGTCCACCTCGCGGATCTCCGCCTTGTGGATGTGGCCGCAGACCACGCCGTCGCAGCCGCGCCGGCGCGCCTCGTCCACCATCGCGTGCTCGAACGAGTTGATGTAGCTGACCGCGTTCTTGACCTGATGCTTCAGGAATTGCGAGATCGACCAGTACTCGAAGCCGAGCCGGGTGCGGATGCGGTTGAAATGGCGATTCAGCGCCAGGATCATCGTGTACAGCGAGTCGCCCAGGTACGCCAGCCAGCGCGCGTGCTGCACCACGCCGTCGAACAAATCGCCATGCACCACCCAGAGCCGGCGGCCGGTGGCGGTCACGTGGATGGCGTCCTCGCGCACGGTGATGTCGCCGAAGGCCATGCCGTCGAACTGGCGCGCCACTTCGTCGTGGTTGCCGGGCACGTAGATCACTTCCGTGCCCTTGCGCGCCTTGCGCAGCAGCTTCTGCACCACGTCGTTGTGGCTCTGCGGCCAGTACCAGCCACGGCGCAGCTGCCAGCCGTCGATGATGTCGCCCACCAGATAGAGCACGTCGGACTCGTTGTGCTTCAGGAAATCGAGCAGATACGTGGCCTGGCAACCGGGCGTGCCGAGATGGATATCGGACAGCCAGATGGCGCGGTAGCGATGTGTGGGAGGTTCCGAAGCGGAGGCGGGGCGGTTGCCCGATTCGGCGTGGAAGGCTGGGGCGGCGGGAGCGGCCGGTGACAGTTCCGTCGGCGGCGGCATGAAGGCCGCCAGTGCGGCGGACAGCGAGAGCGTGGTGTCAGGCTTGCCGCGCAGGCGTTGCGCGGCCCTCGACAGACGCCCCCGAGCAAACTGGAGAGCTTGAACCATGGCGGCCCCGGTATCGGCGATGGGTGCATTGAGCCCTTGCCGCGTGACGGTGCCGTGACGGAAACATGAATGTCACATGAAGATCGAGGTGCGCTGCGGGGTTTGTTGTGGGGTTTGTTGTGGCGCCGGGGTGCGTAGCGAGGCGAGGGCGGCCAGCGTGGCGTCCACGGCGCGCGGGTGGCGCAGCAGGGAAACATGGCCGATGCCGGCCAGCGGCACGTTGCGCGCGCCGTCGAGCCAGGAGGTGCCCGGCGGCCCGGCGATGGAGTCATGCCAGCTGAACACCGAGACGATGCGCGCGCGCAAGGCCGGCGTCTCAGCCAGCGCCAACGCCTTCAGCCACGGGCTGTGCCAGCGCATCTGCCGCGCATTGCGGCCGCCGCCGAAGCGGGCGAGGGCGCAGCCGTGATGGGGCGAGCCAAGGGTGACGATGCCTGAGCAGGGCGGATCATCGCTCTCCCGCAACGCTAGCACCTGCGCGGCCCGTGCGGCGAGTCCGCCCATGCTGTGGCAGACCACGAGCGGCGCCTGGCCCGTGCGCGCGGCGATCTCGTGCATGCGGGCGAGCAGGGTCGGCGCGTAGTCGTCGATATCGCCCAGCACGGGTTCGAGGTCGATCCCTTCGCAGCGATAGCCGGCGGCGGCCAGCGTGGGCGCCATGTCAAGCCAGATCGCGTGATTGCAGCCGTAGCCGTGTACGAGCAGCACCGTCGGCGCGTCGGCATTGGCGGGCGAGTCAAAGGTGATGCGCGAGCGGAATGGCTGGAGCCAGTTGAACATGCGGAAGACCGCGCGGCATTCCGAGAGATAGCAGGCGAGCGCGCCGGAGAGGCCGAGCGGCTGGCGCGGGGGCGTGTCGGAGGGATGGGGAAGGCGTGCATCCAGCGCGATGCCGGCGCCGCCCAGCGTGGCGATAAAAGCAATCCCGACGCCGATACCGAAGCCCACCAGCACGGCCAGCAGCGCCGCGCCGATGGCGAGCGGCCAGGGACAGCCGGCCCCTTCGGCCAACCCTGCCGCGATGCCGCCGGCCGCCAGCGTCTGCGCGGCCACAGCCACGCGGCGCAGGGCGGCCGCCGTCAGGCTCATGACTTCGCGGCCGGGCGCGGGTCGCGCAGATCACGCAGGTCAATCAGGCGCGTGCCGGCCAGCCGGTCATGCAGGAACTGGCGGCGCGGGTCGAGCCACGCCAGCGCAATCCACACCAGCAGACCGGCCACCAGCGCGCCGACGAACGGCCCGCGCGTGAGCCCGAGCGCATGGCCGACCGCCGCCGCGGGCGGCAGCCACAGCCACGCCAGCACATAGCGCGACAGCGCGCGGGTCCAGTGCGGCGGCTGGCCGGCAGCTGTCTCGAGGCGGATGCGCCACGTCTGCATCGCCAGCGTCTGGCCGTTGCGCTGCCAGAACCACGTGAAATAGCAGGCCAGTACGACGAACATCCAGGCCTGATCGACATAGGGCTGGTCGATACCGAGGCGCTGGAGCAGCGGGCGCGCCAGCAGATAGACCGCGCTGGCGGCCATCAGCACGCCGAACAGCAGCACGCCCTCATAGAGCATGCAGGTCAGGCGGCGGCGCAGCGTGGGCGTGCGCGGGGCGCGCGACGGCATGGAAGCGGGAGAAGCGGGGGAGGCAGGGCTGGCGGCAGGCATGGCGCGGGTTCCGGGTGAGCGGCAATTATGCCAAATCCGGGGCGGCGCGCCGCGCGGCCGGGAAGGTGGCCGGGAAAGGTGTTACTGGCGGGGGGAGTCGGGCGGACTGATCGGGATGTCGGTCGCCGCCTCGCCGGTGACCGGCGGCGAAAGCGACTCGGTGGCCGGTTGTGCTGCGGGTGCCGAAGCCGCAACTTCCGGCGGCGTTGCGGGCGTGACCGGCACGGGTGCGGCGGCGACCGGTGCCGAGGCCGGCGACGCCGGTGTCGATGCTGTCAGCGCTGGGGGCAGCGCGGCGGCACCGCTGGCGGGTTTATTGACGCGGATCTGGTGGCCGGAATCGGTCGGCAGACGCTTGCCGGAAGGCAGGCCGCTCACTGCGCCGGGGCGGCGCGGCACCTTCTCGGCTGCCGCCAGTTCCTTCTTCTGCGCCTCGGGAAGCTGTTGATAGCGATCCCACGCATCGGCCTTCTTCTCGGCCGGCACCGTACGGGTGATCTGGTAGTTCTCGCGCGCCACGCGGCGTTCCTGCGGCGTCATCTTGACCCATTCGGCCATCCGTTCCTGCAGCCGGGCCTGTTCCTCGGGCTTCAGCGACGGGTAGCGATCGGCAATACGCTGCCACTTGCGGCGGTTGAGTTCGGGGATGGTGTCCCAGAGCGGGCGCAGCGGGGCGAGGATCTGCTGGTGCGTCGGGGTCAGTTCGACCCAGGTCGGATGCACATGGACCACGGCCGGCGCCGAGGCGCCCGCACGGACCTCGTGGGCTTCGGCGGCCTGCGTCAACTCGCCCGAGGCCAGCGCAACCACGGCGCCAAGGCTGGCGCACAGCGCGGTGAATCGGGCCAGCCGGCGCGGGGCGGCGTCGGAGCGGAAGTGAGCGCGCGCCATCCTATTGATCGCGGTCGTGCTTGAGGAACACGTGGAAGCCCTGGTCGGCGTAGGCCGTGGGCGGCAGGTCGTCCAGCAGCATGGCGGCGTCCACGTCGGCCAGCTCCTCCACGCGCTTCTGCTGCTGCCACTGGTAGATGCCGGTCACGCCGACCACCAGCGCCACCAGCGTCCAAAGCAGGGCGAGCCGGCGCAACCATGCGCCAGCGCGGTGCAGCGGCGAGTCGTCTTCATCGTCGAAGATGGCGCCATGGCCGCCGGGCAGGGCGAATTGCGGCACCGTGGCCGGTGCGGCGGCTTTCTTCGCGGCCAGCGCCATGCGCCGCGCGGCGGCGAGCCGTTCGGCAATGTCCGCCGGCACGGCATCCGCCGAGGCATCGAGTGCCGAGCGGATCTCGCGGGCGAAGCGGCGTTCCTGTATATCTCGTTCGTTTCGGCTCATAGTCGGACCCCCCGTGCGCGCAAGGCCTGCGCCAGTGTGTGCGTTGCACGGGAACAGTGCGTCTTGACGCTGCCTTCCGAGCAGCCCATCGCGGCTGCCGTCTCGGCCACGTCCATATCCTCCCAGTAACGCATCAGGAAAGCTTCGCGTTGACGCGTGGGCAGACGCTGGATTTCCTGCTCGATGATGTGCATGACCTGTGCCCGCTCGACCTTGTCAGCGCTGCTTTCGGCGGATTCTGACCCAGCCTGGGCCTCGAGAGTTTCCAGCAGGTCGTTGTCATCGCCTTCGCGGTCGTCGCGCAGGTTCGAGAACAGGGTTACCCACGTGTTGCGTACTTTCTGGCGGCGGAAATAGTCGTGGATCGTGTTCTGCAGGATGCGCTGGAACAGCGGCGCCAGCTCGGCGGCATGCTTGTCGCCGTACTTTTCGGCCAGCTTGATCATGGCGTCCTGCACGATGTCCAGCGCGGCTTCGTCATCCCGCACGGCGAATACGGCCTGCTTGAAGGCACGTCGTTCCACGCTGGAGAGAAAGTCTGAGAGTTCCTGGTCAGTGGCCATGCAGGCAGGAATGTGCCGCGAAAGTCGCGCGGCGGGTCGCAAATGTCTGCGATGCTAGCAAAAAACAGCCGGCTTGGGCGATGCTGTATTAGTTTGCAGACAATATGACGGAGGGGTCGCTTGCGGCCGTTGCGCCATCGTGGTGCGTCTGCAAAAAAGTCTCCAGGGGGCCATAGACCACGCTGGTGCATTGCAGTATCATCATCGGTTCACACGACATCAGTGGTTGTCTCATCAGACCGCTTATAAGGCGGTCTCTTCATGCAGACGCGCACCGCTTGAACCCGAGCCACAAGCCCGGCAGAGAGCATCCAAACAATTTTTTGCCGAAAATTGCAAAGGACTGAAATGAACATGCCCAGCGCGGAATTCTCCCACGCAGACAGCAATTCATCTGCCGCACCCGAAATGATCGGTGCGGAAATTCTCTGTCACGCACTCGCCGAAGAAGGCGTCGAATACGTCTGGGGCTACCCCGGCGGCGCGGTGCTGTACATCTACGACGAACTCCACAAGCAAAAGAAGTTCGAGCACATCCTGGTGCGCCACGAGCAGGCTGCGGTCCATGCCGCGGATGGTTACGCGCGCGCCACGGGCAAGGTCGGCGTCGCCCTGGTGACTTCCGGCCCGGGCGTGACCAATGCCGTGACCGGCATCGCCACCGCCTACCTGGACTCGATCCCGATGGTGGTGATCACCGGCAACGTGCCGACCCATGCCATCGGCCAGGATGCCTTCCAGGAATGCGACACCGTCGGCATCACGCGCCCGATCGTCAAGCACAACTTCCTCGTGAAGGATGTGCGCGACCTCGCCGCGACGATCAAGAAGGCGTTCTTCATCGCCGCCACCGGCCGTCCCGGCCCCGTGGTGGTCGACATTCCGAAGGACGTGTCGCGGAACTCGTGTAAGTACGAGTACCCGAAGACGATCGACATGCGCTCGTACAACCCCGTGAACAAGGGGCACTCGGGCCAGATCCGCAAGGCTGTCGCGCTGCTGCAGGGCGCCGAGCGTCCGTATATCTATACGGGCGGCGGCGTGGTGCTGGCCAATGCCAGCGACGAGCTGCGCCAGTTGGCCGCCATCACGGGCCATCCGGTCACCAACACGCTGATGGGCCTGGGCGCGTTCCCGGGCACGCACAAGCAGTTCCTCGGCATGCTCGGCATGCACGGGACGTATGAAGCCAACATGGCCATGCAGAACTGCGACGTGCTGATCGCCATCGGCGCCCGCTTCGACGACCGCGTGATCGGCAACCCGGCGCACTTCACCGCGCAGGCGCGCAAGATCATCCATATCGATATCGACCCCTCGTCGATCTCGAAGCGCGTGAAGGTCGACATTCCCATCGTCGGCAACGTCAAGGACGTGCTCCAGGAACTGATCGCCCAGCTGCAGGCCAGCGACGTCAAGCCCAAGCGCGAGGCCCTGGCCAAGTGGTGGGACCAGATTGAGCAATGGCGCTCGGTGGACTGCCTCAAGTACGACCGCAAGAGCGAGATCATCAAGCCGCAGTACGTGGTGGAAAAGATCTGGGAACTGACCAAGGGCGACGCCTTCATCTGCTCCGACGTGGGCCAGCATCAGATGTGGGCCGCGCAGTTCTACAAGTTCAACGAGCCGCGCCGCTGGATCAACTCCGGCGGCCTGGGCACGATGGGCGTGGGCCTGCCGTACGCCATGGGCATCAAGAAGGCGTTCCCGGACAAGGAAGTGGTGACCATCACGGGCGAAGGCTCGATCCAGATGTGCATCCAGGAACTGTCCACCTGCCTCCAGTACGACACCCCGGTCAAGATCTGCTCGCTGAACAACGGCTACCTGGGCATGGTGCGCCAGTGGCAGGAGATCGAGTACGACAACCGCTACTCGCACTCCTACATGACCGCGCTGCCTGACTTCGTCAAGCTGGCCGAGGCCTTCGGCCACGTGGGTATCCGCGTGGAAAAGACGGCCGATGTGGAGCCGGCGCTGCGCGAGGCGTTCCGCCTCAAGGACCGCACCGTGTTCCTGGACTTCCAGACCGACCCCACGGAAAACGTGTGGCCGATGGTCCAGGCCGGCAAGGGCATCTCCGAAATGCTGCTCGGCGCGGAGGACCTGTAATGCGACACATTATTTCGGTCCTGCTGGAAAACGAACCCGGCGCGCTGTCGCGCGTGGTGGGGCTGTTTTCGGCGCGCGGCTACAACATCGAGACGCTCACGGTGGCCCCCACCGAGGATGCGTCGCTGTCGCGGATGACCATTGTCACCACCGGTTCGGACGACGTGATCGAACAGATCACCAAGCACCTGAACCGCCTGGTGGAAGTGGTCAAGGTGGTGGACCTGACGGAAGGCGCGCATATCGAGCGCGAGCTGATGCTCGTGAAGGTGCGCGCGGTGGGCAAGGAGCGCGAGGAAATGAAGCGCACCGCCGACATCTTCCGGGGCCGCATCATCGACGTGACCGAGAAGACGTACACCATCGAGCTGACCGGCAACGGCGGCAAGCTGGATGCGTTCCTCGATGCCATCGACCGCACCGCGATCCTGGAAACCGTCCGTACGGGCGGTTCCGGCATCGGCCGCGGCGAACGCATCCTGAAGGTCTGACCGGCGCACCCGGCAGCGGCCACAAGCCAATCGCAGTATCCCCGGCGGCGCGACGCGTGAATCGGAACCAACGCCCGCGCCACGCCGCCACCCCTTATACGCAGACTTAGAAAATCGAAGGAATCATCATGAAAGTGTTTTACGACAAGGACGCCGACCTCTCCCTGATCAAGGGCAAGAACGTCACCATCATCGGCTACGGCTCGCAAGGCCACGCCCACGCACTGAACCTGAAGGATTCGGGCGTGAACGTGACGGTCGGTCTGCGCAAGAGCGGCGCGTCGTGGAACAAGGCCGTCAACGCCGGCCTGCAGGTCAAGGAAGTGGGCGAGGCCGTCAAGAACGCCGACGTGGTCATGATCCTGCTGCCGGACGAGCAGATCGCCGACGTGTACAAGAACGAAGTGCACGGCAACATCAAGGAAGGCGCCGCCCTGGCCTTCGCGCACGGCTTCAACGTGCACTACGGCGCCGTGATCCCGCGTGCCGACCTGGACGTGATCATGATCGCCCCGAAGGCCCCGGGCCATACGGTGCGCTCGACGTACTCGCAAGGTGGCGGCGTGCCGCACCTGATCGCCGTGCATCAGAACAAGTCCGGCGCCGCCCGTGACATCGCGCTGTCGTACGCTACCGCCAACGGCGGCGGCCGTGCCGGCATCATCGAGACCAACTTCCGCGAAGAAACCGAAACCGACCTGTTCGGCGAGCAGGCCGTGCTGTGCGGCGGTACCGTCGAGCTGATCAAGGCTGGCTTCGAAACGCTGGTGGAAGCCGGCTACGCGCCAGAAATGGCCTACTTCGAGTGCCTGCACGAGCTGAAGCTGATCGTCGACCTGATCTACGAAGGCGGCATCGCCAACATGAACTACTCGATCTCGAACAACGCCGAATATGGCGAATACGTCACCGGCCCGCGCGTCGTGACGGAAGAGACCAAGAAGGCCATGAAGCAATGCCTGACCGACATCCAGACCGGCGAATACGCCAAGAGCTTCCTGCTCGAGAACAAGGCCGGCGCCCCGACCCTGATCTCGCGCCGTCGCCTGACGTCCGAGCACCAGATCGAGGAAGTGGGTGCCAAGCTGCGCGCGATGATGCCGTGGATTGCCAAGAACAAGCTGGTCGACCAGTCGAAGAACTAAGCTGCCGACAGCTGGCAGGGCGGGGCCCCCGGGCCCGCCGCCCTCGGCCGTCCAGCCCGCCGCCGGCCCCGCGCAGTGTTGCGTGAGGCATTTTGGCGGAGGCTGGACGGCTTTTTGTTATCCTTGTCGGACTTTTTTCGGGCGTTGGCTCGAATCTTTCTTATTATTCGCGGCGATACCCCTGAAATGCCCACGGCGGCCAGCCCCTGGCGCCGGCGCGGCATGGCGTATCGTTTCTACCTGAACTTCAGACCAAGTCTTGCATGAACTATCCTCATCCGCTGATCGCCCGTGAAGGCTGGCCATTCCTGGCCGGCGCATTCGTCATCTCGCTGCTGGTGCATGTCAGCGCAGGTTTCTGGTGGGCGCTGCCGCTGTGGATTCTCACGATCTTCGTGCTCCAGTTCTTCCGCGATCCGCCCCGGCCGATTCCGTCGGCGCCCAACGCCGTGCTGGCACCCGCCGACGGCCGCATCGTCGTGGTCGAGAAGACCCAGGACCCGTACGCCGGGCGCGAGGCGCTGAAGATCAGCGTGTTCATGAACGTGTTCAACGTGCATTCGAACCGCGCGTCGGTGGATGGCAAAGTCGAGAAGCTCGAGTACTTCCCGGGCAAGTTCGTCAATGCCGATCTGGACAAGGCGTCGGTGGAGAACGAGCGCAACGCCATCGTGATCCGCCGCGCGCAGGACGGCCAGGTGGTCACACTGGTCCAGGTGGCCGGGCTGGTGGCGCGCCGGATCCTGTGCTACACCAAGGTGGGCGACGCGATCTCGCGTGGCCAGCGCTACGGCTTCATCCGCTTCGGCTCGCGCGTGGACGTGTACCTGCCCGTGGATGCCCGGCCGCGCGTGACGATTGGCGAGAAGGTGTCCGCCTCGTCGACCGTGCTGGCCGAACTGGACGTGCAGGGCGCGCAGCAGTAAGCCGCCGCCATCCACACTGATAGGAGAGGCTGGCATGGGTGCCTTCAATCGACGGAACAAGCGCGTCAGCATCGGCAACGTAACGCATCTGCGACCGTTCCGCCGCAACCAGTTGCGCAACGACCCTGGCTACGACGAGGCCGAGGAAGGGCCGGACATCGAGTACGTGCGCCCGCGCCGGCGCGGCATCTACCTGCTGCCCAATGCGTTCACCACGGCCGCGCTGTTCGCCGGCTTCTACGCCATCGTGGCGGCGATGAACGGCCATTTCGACTCGGCCGCCATCGCCATCTTCGCGGCCATGGTGCTGGACGGCATGGATGGCCGCGTGGCGCGCATCACCAACACGCAGAGCGCATTCGGCGAGCAGTACGACTCGCTCTCGGACATGACCTCGTTCGGCGTGGCGCCGGCGCTGGTCATGTACACCTGGATCCTGCGCGACCTCGGCAAGTGGGGCTGGATCGCCGCGTTCGTCTACTGCACCTGCGCGGCGCTGCGCCTGGCGCGCTTCAACGCCAATATCGGCGTGGTGGACAAGCGCTTCTTCCAGGGCCTGCCGAGCCCGGCCGCGGCGGCCCTGGTGGCCGGCTTTGTCTGGCTGGTCATCGATAACAAGCTGCCGGTCAGGGAGCTGTGGATGCCGTGGGTCGCCTTTGCGATCACGCTCTATGCGGGCCTGTCGATGGTCTCCAACGCCCCGTTCTACAGCGGCAAGGCGCTGGACGTGCGCTACCGCGTGCCCTTCGGCATGATGGTGCTCGTGCTGGTGCTGTTCGTGGTGGTTTCCACCGATCCGCCGGTAGCGCTGTTCGGGCTGTTCGTGGCCTATGCCGTGTCGGGCTACCTGCTGTGGGCCTGGCGCGCGCTGCACGGCGAGCCGGGCGGGGTACGCAAGGCACGCGCCGGCGGACCCGACGGTCTCGGCGGCGGTAACTAGCAAGCATGGCAACAGGGCGTCTTCGGGCGCCCTGTGTCGTTCCAGCGGTATCCCAATCCGCATCACGCATCACGCGTTACGCATTACGTTCCACTCACCGTCAGGAGAATGTCATGGGTATGTTTGACTTCATCAAGGAAGCGGGCGAAAAGCTGTTCGGCAAGGGCGAGGCCAAGGCTGCGCAGGATGCGGCCAAGGCGGATGCCTCGACAGAGAAGCTGGAGGCCGCCAACCGCGCCGCCGGCGATGCCATCGAAAATTACATCAAGCAGATGGGGCTCGACGCCACCGGGCTGATGGTCCAGGTGGATGGCTCGCAGGGCAAGGCGACGGTGTTCGGCGTGGCGCCGGACCAGGCCACCCGGGAGAAAATCATCCTGTGCGCCGGCAATGTGGAGGGCGTGGAGTCGGTGGAGGACAAGATGTCCGTCAACGTGGAGTCCACCGAATCGCAGTGGCATACCGTGGTCAAGGGAGACACGCTCTGGGCCATTGCCCAGGCCGCCTACGGCAACGGTGCGGACTACAACAAGATCTTCGAAGCGAACAAGCCGATGCTTTCGCACCCGGACAAGATCTACCCGGGTCAGAAACTGCGGATTCCGCCGAAGGGCTGAAACCGGCCCGGGTCAGCCCGCCTTGCACGCGCGCGCCAAACCGGATATAGTCCCCGACATGATTTCGCGCCAGTCCCTACTCGCCCGCACCACCCTAGGTGGCCTACTAGGCCATCGGGTCGGGACGCGCGCGCGCTAAGGGACGCTATCGCCCTAGCGCGGAATCACCAGGAATTTTCCTAGTTTTCAAACGCCCCGGCCTGCAACCATGCACGCCGGGGCGTTTTGCATTTCGATTTCGAGGACTGCGACGCCCGACGGCAAGAAGGACGGGACGGCACGGCACACAACAAGGTACAGCCCAGGAGCTCCACAAAATGTCTGACAAACTCATCATTTTCGATACCACCTTGCGTGACGGCGAGCAGTCGCCCGGCGCCTCGATGACCCGCGAAGAGAAGATTCGCATCGCGCGCCAGCTGGAACGCCTGAGGGTCGATGTGATCGAGGCCGGCTTTGCGGCCAGTTCCAATGGTGACTTCGAAGCCATCCGCTCGATCGCCCAGGTGATCAAGGATTCGACGATCTGCTCGCTGGCCCGCGCCAACGACAAGGACATCGCCCGTGCCGCGGAGGCCCTCAAGCCCGCCAACTCGTTCCGGATCCACACGTTCATCGCCACCTCGGCGCTGCACATGGAGAAGAAGCTGCGCATGACGCCGGACCAGGTGTACGAGCAGGCGCGCCTGGCCGTGCGCTTCGCGCGCCAGTTCACCGACGACATCGAATTTTCGCCAGAAGACGGCAGCCGTTCGGACATGGACTTCCTCTGCCGCGTGCTCGAGGGCGTGATTGCCGAAGGCGCGACCACGATCAACCTGCCCGATACGGTGGGCTACGCGGTGCCGGAAGGCTACGCGGACCTGATCCGCTCGGTGCGCGAGCGCATCCCCAACTCGGACAAGGCTGTCTGGTCGGTGCACTGCCATAACGACCTGGGCATGGCCGTGGCCAACTCGCTGGCCGCCGTGAAGCTGGGTGGCGCGCGCCAGATCGAGTGCACGATCAACGGCCTCGGCGAGCGGGCCGGCAACACGAGCCTGGAAGAGGTGGTAATGGCCGTGAAGACGCGCCGCGACTACTTCGATATGGACGTGAACATCGACACCACGCAGATCGTGCCGGCATCCAAGTTGGTATCGCAGATCACCGGTTTCGTGGTGCAGCCGAACAAGGCCGTGGTGGGCGCCAACGCCTTCGCGCATGCCTCCGGGATCCACCAGGATGGCGTGCTCAAGGCGCGTGACACCTACGAGATCATGCGCGCGGAGGACGTGGGCTGGAGCGCCAACAAGATCGTGCTGGGCAAGCTCTCGGGCCGCAATGCGTTCAAGCAGCGCCTGCAGGAGCTGGGCATCGAACTCGAGAGCGAGAGCGAAGTCAACGCCGCCTTCGGCCGCTTCAAGGAACTGGCCGACCAAAAGGCCGAGATCTTCGACGAAGACATCATGGCCATCGTCTCGGATGAGGCGCACGACGTGAACGAGCACTACCGCTTCGTGTCGCTGTCGCAGCGCTCCGAGACCGGCGAGCGCCCGCATGCGCGCGTGGTATTCAATATGGATGGCAGCGAGCAGACCGGCGAAGCCGAGGGCAATGGCCCGGTGGACGCCACCATGCACGCCATCGAAGGCAAGGTCAACAGCGGCGCGGAACTGGTGCTGTACTCGGTGAACGCGATCACCACCGGCACCCAGGCGCAGGGCGAAGTGACCGTGCGCCTGTCGAAGGCCGGCCGCATCGTCAACGGCGTGGGCACCGATCCGGACATCGTCGCGGCATCGGCCAAGGCCTACCTGGCCGCCTTGAACAAGCTGCACGACAAGGCCGTACAGAAGATCAACCCGCAGATCTGATCCCCGATCCGCGTGCCGGCGCCGGGGGCTCACAAGGCCTCCGCGACCATCAACCGCCCGTCAGTCGCCTATCCCGCGACGACGGGCGGTTTTTCGTTGGATTGCGATGTATCGCAAGCGATGCGGGTCAGCGACGATCGGAGCGGTCGTACAGCGGATCGGGCGTGATCTGGGTCTGGCGCAGCACGCCGGCGTCATCGAAATAGAAGTTGAACAGCGAGTACCACTGGTCCTCGTGACGGAACCGGTAGCTCCACACCTCGCGTTTCATCAGCGGAAAGTACTGGTTTGGCTCGCGCGGGGCGCCGAAGTGCTCCAGCACGTCTTTCTTGGTCCAGACATTGACCTGCGCCTTGTACAGTTCCGGCGTTCGGAGCATCTGGCGGAAATTCGTCAGATTGCCATTCTTGTCGAAGTCAGCGGCGTACGATTCCTGGCCCAGCGGCTGTTTCGAATAGAACCAGCGCACGGTGCCGTCGTCGAGCTTAAAGATGTCGGTGGGCTTGCCGAAGGTGGCCATCACGGCGCTCTCGGGCTGGCCGACCAGTTTCAGGCCGGTATCGACCGGGGCGAGGGCGGAACAGGCGGCGAGCAGGGCGGCACCCAGGCCCAGGGCCACGGTCTGGGCCAGCCGGCGGCCGGCGAAGCGGAGGGGGGAGGTCATGGGATTTCTCGACTGGCAATCGTACGAATGCTGGAAGTGTAGTCCGCTCGGGCGCTGGTGTGCATCACACGCTGCTTTTTTGGTGGGATTGCCGCCATCGGCCCCACTGCCGTACCATCCACGCCTTTGTTGTGCGATGTAGAACAGGAGTGAGGATGTCCGGAGCGGAAAAAGGGCGGCGGCGCGGCCCGTGGCGTGCATGGCTGGCGGCGACGCTGCTGTGCCTGGCGGGGAGCGGGCATGCCCAGGGCGAGGCTGGCGCGCCGATCCGGCTTGGCATGATCGAGGGGCTGTCCGGCCCGTTCGCCAACGCAGGGGACGCCGTGGCGCGCAACCTGCGCATCGCCATCGACCGCGTGAACGCGCGGGGCGGGGTGAAGACCGCCGAGGGCGCCCGGCCGCTGGAATTGGTCACGTTCGACAGCAAGGGCAATGTCGATGAGAGCCTGATCCAGTTCCGCTCGCTGGTGGACAAGCGCATCCCGTTTGTACTGCAGGGCAACAGCTCGGCCGTGGCCGGGGCGCTCGTGGCGGCGATCAACCGCCACAACATGCGCCAGCCGGACGCGCGCGTGCTGTTCCTCAACTACTCGGCCGTCGATCCCGCGCTGACCAACGAGAATTGCAGTTTCTGGCATTTCCGCTTCGACGCGAGTTCGGACATGCGCATGCAGGCGCTGACCGAGGCGATTCGCGGCGAACACGCGGTGCGGAAGGTCTATCTGATCGACCAGGACTACAGCTTTGGCCATCAAGTTGCGAAATCGGCACGTGAGATGCTGGCGGCCAAGCGGCCGGACATCCAGATCGTGGGCGACGAATTCCACCCGATCGGCAAGATCAAGGATTTCGCGCCGTACATCGCCAAGATCAAGGCCAGTGGCGCCGACGCGGTGATCACCGGCAACTGGGGCAATGACCTGACGCTGATGGTCAAGGCCGCGCGCGAGGGTGGGCTGGGCGCCCGCTTCTATACCTTCTATGGCAACGGCCTGGGCGCGCCGGCGGCGATGGGCGATGCCGGCGTGGGCCGTGTGCTGGCGGTGGCCGAATGGCATCCGAACGTGGGCGGCGCGGCGTCCGACGCCTTCTACCAGGCGTTCCGCACCCGCTACCCCGAGCCGCGCGACGACTACGTGCACCTGCGCATGCAGATGATGGTGGAAATGCTGGCGCGGGCCATCACCCAGGCTGGTACCACGGAGGCGGTCAAGGTGGCGCTGGCGCTCGAGAACATGCGCTTCACCAACGATTTCCACGACGCCACCGTGCGCGCGGACGACCACCAGGTGCTGCAACCGCTCTATGTCTCGGTCATGGCGAAGCAGGGCGGGGACGTGCGCTTCGACAACGAAGGCTCTGGCTACGGCTTCCGCACGGTAAAGAAGCTCAAGACGGCCCAGACCACGCTGCCCACCACGTGCCGTATGGAGCGCCCGGCGGGCTGATCAGGCAGGCCGCGAGGATGAATTTCGCCGCGCCGGCAAATTCGGCTATAATCCGCGGCTGTCGTGCAAGGACCCCTGCGCACGGCACATGCCTCAGTCCATACCAGGCTTCAAGGCACGACGCAGGTGGCGCATTCCGCGCTGCAGCGTTCGCAAGTGAAAGGAAACCATCATGGCAATCGCCAACAAGTCCGAAGTTATCAAGCAGTTCGCCCGCGGCACCAACGACACGGGTAGCCCCGAAGTTCAGGTCGCTCTGTTGACCACCCGCATCAACGAACTGACCCCCCACTTCAAGGCCAACATGAAGGATCACCACAGCCGCCGCGGTCTGCTGCGCATGGTGAGCCGTCGTCGCCGCCTGCTGGACTACCTCAAGGCCAACGACGCCGACCGTTACCGCACCCTGATCGAAAAGCTGGGCCTGCGTAAGTAAGGTCTGCGGATGGCAGCACGAATCCTGCACAAGTTGTTCCTGCACGATTTCACGTGAGGCCGCGATGCCTGCGTCAGCTCTGCTGAGGCAGGCATTTTGCTTTTCTGGCCCAGCGGCACACCCGCTGGGTCGGCGTTGATTGTGATGTTTGCTTCACTAAATTGTCCTGGCCAAGCGGCCCGGACGCCCGTTGCGCCAAGACGTGTAACGGAGTAAGTTACCTCGCTCTTTATATTGCTCTGTGACCGGAGTCGGCCAAGGAACCGGGGTTTTGTGTCATTCCATCGCCGCATCGCCAGCCTGGTGGTGCCGCGATGGAATGGCATAGCACTTCCCTGAGACTGCGACCGGCATGAATCCGGCAGTTCGCCTGCCGCTGTGAGCGCAGGCGTCGCGGGACGCGCGTGTGTGCGCCCCGCATGCATGTATCAAGGAAACGCTCATGACCATGTTCAACAAGATCGTCAAGGAATTCCAATGGGGCCAGCATACGGTCCGCATGGAAACCGGCGAAGTCGCCCGCCAGGCTGGCGGTGCCGTGATCGTCGACGTGGAAGACACCGTGGTGCTGGCCACCGTGGTGGCCGCCAAGAGCCCGAAGGCGGGCCAGGACTTCTTCCCGCTGACCGTCGACTACATCGAAAAGACCTACGCTGCGGGCAAGATCCCCGGTGGCTTCTTCAAGCGTGAAGGCCGTCCGTCGGAAAACGAGACGCTGACCTCGCGCCTGATCGACCGTCCGCTGCGCCCGCTGTTCCCGGAAGGCTTCTACAACGAAGTGCAGGTGGTGATCCACGTGCTGTCGATCAACCCGGAAGTGCCGGCCGACATCCCCGCGCTGATCGGCGCGTCCGCCGCGCTGGCCGTGTCGGGCATCCCCTTCAATGGCCCGGTGGGCGCCGCCCGCGTGGGCTACAAGGATGGCCAGTACCTGCTGAACCCGACCCGCTCGCAGATCGCCGCGTCCGACCTGGACCTGGTGGTGGCCGGTACCGAGCGTGCCGTGCTGATGGTGGAATCGGAAGCGCAACAGCTGTCGGAAGAAGTGATGCTGGGCGCCGTCGTGTACGGCCATGAGCAGATGCAGATCGCCATCAACGCGATCCACGACCTGGTGCGCGACGGCGGCAAGCCCGAGTGGGACTGGGCCCCGGCAGCCAAGAACGAGCCGCTGATCGCCAAGGTTGGCGAGATCGGCCTGCCGCTGCTGCAGGAAGCCTACCAGCTGCGCCAGAAGTCGGCCCGCAGCCAGAAGCTGAAGGAAGTCTACGCCTCGGTGACGGCTGGTCTGGCCGAAGCTGGCGTGGAAGCCGAGAAGGTGGAAGTCGGCAACATCCTGTTCGACCTCGAAGCGAAGATCGTCCGTGGCCAGATCCTGGCCGGCGAGCCGCGCATCGACGGCCGCGACACGCGCACCGTGCGCCCGATCGAGATCCGCTCGTCGGTGCTGCCGCGCGCGCACGGCTCCGCCCTGTTCACGCGTGGGGAAACCCAGGCGCTGGTGGTGGCCACGCTGGGTACCAAGAGCGACGAGCAGATCATCGACGCGCTGGCTGGCGAATACCGCGACCGCTTCATGCTCCACTACAACATGCCCCCGTTCGCCACTGGCGAGACGGGCCGCGTGGGTAGCCCGAAGCGTCGTGAAATCGGTCACGGCCGTCTGGCCAAGCGCGCGCTGATTCCGGTCCTGCCGAAGGACGACGAGTTCGCGTACACGATCCGCCTGGTGTCGGAAATCACCGAATCGAACGGTTCGTCGTCGATGGCTTCGGTCTGCGGCGGCTGCCTGGCACTGATGGACGCCGGCGTTCCGGTCAAGGCACACGTGGCCGGCGTGGCCATGGGCCTGATCCTGGAAGGCAACAAGTTTGCCGTGCTGACCGACATCCTGGGTGATGAAGATCACCTGGGCGACATGGACTTCAAGGTGGCCGGCACCGACGCGGGCATTACCGCGCTGCAGATGGACATCAAGGTCCAGGGCATCACGAAGGAAATCATGCAGGTGGCGCTGGCGCAAGCCCGCGAAGGCCGCATCCACATCCTGCAGAACATGCAGGGCGCGATGGGCCATGCGCGTACCGAACTGTCGGCACACGCACCGCGCATGATCACGATGAAGATCCATCCGGACAAGATCCGCGAAGTCATCGGCAAGGGCGGCTCGACCATCCAGGCCCTGACCAAGGAAACCGGTACGACCATCGACATCGGCGAAGACGGCACGATCACGATCGCGTCGACCTCGACCGAAGGCATGGCGGAAGCCAAGCGCCGCATCGAGGGCATCACCGCGGAAGCCGAAGTGGGCAAGATCTACGCCGGTACCGTGCTGAAGCTGCTGGACTTCGGCGCCATCGTGAACATCCTGCCGGGCAAGGACGGTCTGCTGCACATCAGCGAGATCGTCAATGAGCGCGTGAAGGACATCAAGGACTGGCTGAAGGAAGGCCAACAGGTGCGCGTGAAGCTGATCCAGGCCGACGAGAAGGGTCGTCTGCGCCTGTCGCTGAAGGCAGCGCTGGCGGAAGAGGGCGGCAGCATCAGCCCGATCGTCCAGAGCGACGCCCCGGCGGCGCCGGCCTCGCCCGACCAGCAGTAAGCCGGTTCGGCAGTATCCGTAGTCCTCGTAGTACCAAAAAAGCGGCTGGCGATGTCCAGCCGCTTTTTTGTTTACACTGCCGGTCATTCCATGCGGAAGGGTTTGCCCAGGCCGCATGCCACGCACGACACACTGATGAGGAACGATCATGAAAGCCATCGAGATCCGTGAATACGGCGCGCCCGAAGTCCTGCAACTGGCCGAGCGCCCCGATCCGGAGCCGAAGGCGGGCGAGATCCTGATCCGCGTGGCGGCGGCCGGCATCAATCGTCCCGATGTGTTCCAGCGCACCGGCAACTATCCGGTGCCGCCGGGTGCTTCTGACCTGCCCGGCCTGGAAGTGGCGGGCGTGGTGGTGGGCGGCGACCTGTCGCACGCCGACAATCGCTTCGGCCTGAAGGTGGGCGACCGCGTCTGCGCGCTGGTGCAGGGCGGCGGCTACGCCGAGCTGTGCACGGCCCCGGTGGCGCAATGCCTGCCGGTGCCGGCGGGCCTGTCCGATATCGAGGCCGCCGCGCTGCCCGAGACCTTCTTCACGGTCTGGAGCAATGTGTTCGACCGTGGCCTGCTGGGTCAGGGCCCGCGCGGCAAGGACGAGACGCTGCTGATCCAGGGCGGCTCGAGCGGTATCGGCACGACCGCCATCCAGATCGCCAAGGCGCTCGGCTTCAAGGTCTTCGTGACGGCTGGCAGCGACGAGAAGTGCAAGGCCTGCGAGGACTTGGGCGCCGATCGCGCGATCAACTACAAGACCCAGGACTTCGTGGCCGAGGTCAAGGCGCTGACGGAAGGCAAGGGCGTGGACGTGATCCTCGACATGGTGGCCGGCTCGTACCTGGCGCGCGAGTTGTCGTGCATCGCCGATGACGGCCGCATCGTCATCATCGCCCTGCTGGGCGGCGGCAAGGCCGAGATTCCGCTGGGCGACATCCTGCGCCGCCGGATCACCGTGACGGGCTCGACGCTGCGGCCCCGCCCGTCGTCGTTCAAGGGCAAGATTGCCGAAGCGCTGCACCAGCAGGTGTGGCCGCTGCTGGCGGCCGGCAAGATCAAGCCGGTGATCCACCAGGTCTTCCCGGCCGCGCAGGCTGCCGACGCCCATCGCCTGATGGAGTCGAGCGAGCATATCGGCAAGATCGTGCTGACCTGGTAACGGACGGCCGATCGGCGCGACGGGGCGTCCTGTTGCGCCGGATCGGCGGCGTGTATGCAATTGTCCGCCCGTTGTGGCGGACCCCTTCCGGCCACGCTACAATAGCGGGTTTATTTCAGAGGGGGCGCTTGTGAGACAAAAGCTGGTCATCGGCAACTGGAAGATGCACGGCAGCCTGGCCGCCAATGCGGCGCTGCTCGACGGTATCAAGGCGGCTTCGGCCCGCGCGACGCTGGCTGTTTGCGCACCGTTCCCCTATCTTGCCCAGTGCCAGATGCTGTTGTCGGGCTCGCAAGTGGCCTGGGGTGCCCAGGATGTGTCGGCTGAAGCACGTGGCGCCTTCACGGGCGAGGTCGCGGCATCGATGCTGGCCGAGTTCGGGGTGAGCTACGCGCTGGTCGGCCATTCCGAGCGTCGCACCTATCACGGCGAAACCGACACCACCGTGGCGGCCAAGGCGCTACGGGCGCTCGAATTTGGCATCGTGCCCGTGGTCTGCGTCGGTGAGACGCTGGCCGAGCGCGAGGCCGGGCAGACCGAGGCCGTGGTCGGTCGTCAGTTGCAAGCCGTGCTGGATGCGCTGTCTATCGAGCAGCTGGGTCGGATTGTTCTGGCCTATGAGCCCGTCTGGGCGATCGGCACCGGCAAGACCGCCACCAGCGCCCAGGCGCAAGCCGTGCATGCCGTCCTGCGTGGGCAGGTGGCAGGCAAGGACGCTGGCGTGGCATCGCGCATGGCCATCCTGTACGGCGGTAGCGTGAAGCCGGACAATGCGGCCGAACTGTTTTCCATGTCCGACATCGACGGGGGCCTGATTGGTGGCGCCTCGCTGAAGGCGGATGATTTCCTCGCGATCGGCAACGCCTGATGCCGGTTCCGATCGTCTGATCAGGCAAGTTCGAAACGAATTCAACCAAATGGCAATCTTCAAGACTTTGTTGGTAATCGTGCAGGTCCTGTCCGCGCTGGGCGTGATCGCACTGGTCCTGCTGCAGCACGGCAAGGGCGCCGATGTCGGTGCGGCGTTCGGCTCCGGTGCGTCGGGCAGCCTGTTCGGCGCCTCGGGCTCCGCGAACTTCCTGTCGCGTACCACGGCCGTGCTCGCATCGTTGTTCTTTGTCTGCACGCTGGGCCTGACGCTGCTGGGCAACTACAAGCCCAGCGCTTCGCTGGGCGTGATGGGTGCCGCGCAGCAGCCCACGCCGGCCTCCGCGCCGGCTGGTGCATCGGCGCCCGCGGCCGCTGCGGCCTCGGCTCCGGCAGGTCCTGCTGTACCGAAATAATCCGCCTGTGTTCTGGCTGATTCCTGAGTTTTTTTAAAGTTGTGCGTTGAACAATTCAGGGATCTTGGGTTAGAATGCAAGGCTTGAAACGATTCCCCAGCGACGGGGCCCAAAGCGGAAGAAAGCTTCTTCCACGCAGGCTCCGGAGGGTGTAAAAACCCGGCGCAAGGCAATATTGTTTCTCCCCCAGCCGACGTGGTGAAATTGGTAGACACGCTATCTTGAGGGGGTAGTGGCGAAAGCTGTGCGAGTTCGAGTCTCGCCGTCGGCACCAAACAACTTGATCGGCGTCCGTCCGGAGCCGGCCCTCGGGCCATGCTTTGGATTGCGGCGCCGGCAGTCCGCAAGGCGGCGCCGTAGCTAAGACGGGATGGCGCTTGGGGTGGGCAACAGGACGCCGCTTCAGCTGGTGCTGTTGACAACATTCCAGATAAGGCTGGCCGTATCTTGACTCTCGAAGCCTACTTCCCCGTCCTCATCTTCATCCTCTTTGGCGTCGTGCTCGGTGTGGCACTGATGTCCATTGGTCGGATACTCGGTCCCAACAATCCTGATACCGCGAAGCTGTCGCCCTACGAGTGCGGCTTCGAAGCGTTCGAGGACGCGCGCATGAAGTTCGACGTGCGCTACTACCTCATCGCCATCCTCTTTATCCTGTTCGATCTCGAAACTGCCTTCCTGTTTCCGTGGGGTGTCGCCCTCAAGGAAATCGGTTGGCCGGGATTCATCGCCATGGGCGTGTTTCTGCTGGAATTCATCGTGGGCTTCGTCTACATCTGGAAAAAGGGCGCGCTCGATTGGGAGTGATGTGAAATGGCAATCGAAGGCGTTCTCAACGAAGGTTTTGTCACGACTACCGCTGACAAGCTGATCAACTGGACCCGCACGGGCTCGCTCTGGCCGATGACGTTCGGCCTGGCCTGCTGTGCCGTGGAAATGATGCATGCCGGCGCCGCGCGCTACGACATGGACCGGTTCGGCGTGATTTTCCGCCCGTCGCCGCGTCAGTCGGACGTGATGATCGTGGCCGGCACGCTGTGCAACAAGATGGCCCCCGCGCTCCGCAAGGTCTACGACCAGATGGCCGAGCCGCGTTGGGTGATCTCGATGGGCTCGTGCGCCAATGGCGGCGGCTACTACCACTACTCGTATTCGGTGGTGCGTGGCTGCGACCGCATCGTGCCGGTCGACATCTATGTTCCGGGCTGCCCGCCGACGGCGGAAGCGCTGATCTACGGCGTGATCCAGCTCCAGAACAAGATCAAGCGTACCAACACCATTGCGCGCAAGGGCTGACATGGCGAATAACCTGGACACCCTCAAGGCCGCGCTCGAAAAGGTTCTCGGCAAGCGCGTGCAGAGCCTGGTCGAAGCGGTTGGCGAACTGACGCTGATCGTCAAGGCCGACGACTACCTCGACGTGGCCCGGCTGCTGCGCGACGAACCGTCGCTGCGCTTCGAGCAGCTGCTGGATATCTGCGGCGTCGACTATTCCGATTACGCCGATGGCGCCTGGGACGGCCTGCGCTTCGCGGCCGTGTCGCACCTGATCTCGATCACGCACAACTGGCGCCTGCGCCTGCGCGTGTTCGCGCCGGATGACGACCTGCCCGTGGTGCCGTCGCTGATCGACGTGTGGAACTCGGCCAACTGGTTCGAGCGCGAAGCCTTCGATTTCTACGGCATCGTGTTCGAAGGCCATCCGGACCTGCGCCGCATCCTGACCGACTATGGTTTCGTCGGCCACCCGTTCCGCAAGGATTTCCCGGTTTCTGGTTTCGTAGAAATGCGCTACGACCCGGAACAGAAGCGGGTGATCTACCAGCCGGTGACGATCGAGCCGCGCGAAGTCACGCCTCGCGTGATTCGCGAGGAAAACTACGGCGGCGTGCAGCACTGAGATCGACGTCATGGCAGATATCAAGAACTACACCCTGAACTTCGGCCCGCAACACCCGGCAGCGCACGGCGTGCTGCGCCTGGTGCTCGAGCTGGACGGCGAAGTCATCCAGCGTGCCGACCCCCACATCGGCCTGCTGCACCGTGCCACCGAGAAGCTGGCCGAACAGAAGACCTGGATCCAGAGCGTGCCGTACATGGACCGTCTCGACTACGTGTCGATGATGGTCAACGAACACGCCTACGTGATGGCCATCGAGCGCCTGCTGGGCCTCGAGGTGCCGGTGCGTGCGCAGTACATCCGCGTGATGTTCGACGAAATCACCCGCCTGCTGAACCACCTGATGTGGATCGGCTCGCACGCGCTCGACGTGGGCGCGATGGCGGTGTTCCTCTACGCGTTCCGTGAGCGCGAGGACATGTTCGACATGTACGAGGCGGTGTCGGGCGCGCGGATGCACGCGGCCTACTACCGTCCGGGCGGCGTCTACCGCGACCTGCCTGACACGATGCCGCAATACCGGGCGTCGAAGATCCACAACGAGCGTGCCATCAAGGTGATGAACGAAGCCCGTTCGGGCTCGCTGCTGGACTTCATCGAGGACTTCACGAATCGTTTTCCGACGTACGTGGATGAATATGAGACGCTTCTGACCGATAACCGTATCTGGAAGCAGCGTCTGGTAGACATCGGCGTGGTCAGCCCCGAGCGGGCACTGCAGATGGGCTTTACCGGCCCGATGCTGCGCGGCTCGGGCATCGAGTGGGATCTGCGCAAGAAGCAGCCCTACGAGGTGTACGACCAGCTCGACTTCGACATCCCCATTGGCACCGGCGGCGACTGCTACGCGCGCTACCTGGTGCGCGTGGAAGAGATGCGCCAGTCGAACCGGATCATCAAGCAGTGCGTGGACTGGCTGCGCCGCAACCCGGGCCCGGTGATCACCGAGAACCACAAGGTGGCGCCGCCCTCGCGCGTGGACATGAAGTCCAACATGGAAGAGCTGATCCACCACTTCAAGCTGTTCACCGAAGGCATTCACGTGCCGGCTGGCGAGGCTTACGCGGCGGTGGAGCACCCGAAGGGCGAGTTCGGTATCTATGCGATCTCGGACGGCGCGAACAAGCCGTACCGTCTGAAGATCCGTGCACCTGGCTTTGCCCACCTGGCCGCGCTGGACGAAATGGCCAGGGGACACATGATCGCCGATGCCGTGACGATCATCGGGACGCAGGACATCGTGTTCGGCGAGATCGACCGCTAAGTCGATCGAGAATCCGGAGACGGGGAGTCTCCACCCAGGCGTAAAGGCCGTCACCCGGACGACGATTCGGGTTCATGCGGCCGGCCCCGCGAGTGACGGGGGCGGCAGGCGATGCCTGCGACGGACCGGCGAGGCGCAGTGCGACCTGGCCGGCGGAACATGGCAGCGACGGCTGCAAACCAGCGGAGGCCGCGAGCCGGCGTCCGCCGTATTACTGCAATGACCATGCTATCAGCAGAAGCTCTCAAGGAAATCGATCGCGCGATCGCGAAGTATCCGACCGACCAGAAACAGTCGGCCGTGATGGCGGCACTCGCCGTGGCACAGGGCGAGGTGGGCTGGGTTTCCCCCGAAGTCATGCAGTTCGTCGCCAGCTACCTCGACATGCCGCCCGTGTGGGTGGAAGAGGTGGCCACGTTCTACAACATGTATGACACCAAGCCGGTGGGCAAGTACAAGCTCACCGTCTGCACCAACCTGCCGTGCGCACTGTCCGGCGGCGACCGCGCGGGCGACTACCTGAAGCGCAAGCTCGGCATCGACTATAACGAGACCACCGCCGACGGCTGCTTCACCCTGAAAGAGGGTGAATGCATGGGCGCCTGCGGCGATGCACCGGTGATGATCGTGAACAACACCCGTATGTGCAGCTTCATGAGCAATGACAAGCTCGACGCGCTGGTCGACGAGCTGAAGACCGAAGCTGCCAAGGGAGCCAAGTAACATGACCTCTCTGCACGACCGTCACATCAAGCCGCTGATCCTGGCCGGCCTGGACGGCAAGAACTGGCACCTCGAAGACTACGTCAAGCGCGGCGGCTACAAGCAGCTGCGCCGGATCCTGACCGAAAAGATTCCGCCCGAGCAGGTGATTGCGGACGTCAAGGCGTCTGGCCTGCGCGGCCGTGGCGGCGCTGGCTTCCCCACGGGCCTGAAGTGGAGCTTCATGCCGCGTGCGTTCCCGGGCCAGAAGTACCTCGTCTGCAATACGGACGAGGGTGAGCCGGGCACGTTCAAGGACCGCGACATCATCCGCTACAACCCGCATTCGCTGATCGAGGGCATGGCCATCGGCGCGTATGCGATGGGCATCACCGTGGGTTACAACTACATCCACGGCGAGATCTGGAACGAGTACAAGATCTTCGAGGAAGCCCTCGAGGAAGCGCGTGCGGCCGGGTTCCTCGGCGACAAGATCATGGGCTCGGACTTCGACTTCCAGCTCCATGCGCACCATGGCTACGGCGCCTACATCTGCGGCGAGGAAACGGCGCTGCTGGAGTCGCTCGAAGGCAAGAAGGGCCAGCCGCGCTTCAAGCCGCCTTTCCCGGCGAGCTTCGGCCTGTACGGCAAGCCGACCACGATCAACAACACCGAGACGTTTGCCGCGGTGCCCTTCCTGCTGGAAGTGGGCCCGGAAAACTATCTCAAGCTGGGCAAGCCGAACAACGGCGGCACCAAGATCTTCTCGATCTCGGGTGACATCGAGCGTCCGGGCAACTACGAGATCCCGCTGGGCACGCCGTTCTCGACGCTGCTCGAGCTGGCTGGCGGCATGCGCGGTGGCAAGCGCATCAAGGCGGTGATTCCGGGCGGCTCGTCCGCTCCGGTGGTGCCGGGCGACCTGATGATGGCGTCGGACATGGACTACGACTCGATCGCCAAGGCCGGCTCGATGCTGGGCTCGGGCGCCGTGATCGTCATGGACGAAACGCGCTGCATGGTGCGCTCGCTGCTGCGCCTGTCGTATTTCTACTTTGAAGAATCGTGCGGCCAGTGCACGCCGTGCCGCGAAGGCACCGGCTGGCTCTATCGCATGGTCAATCGCATTGAACACGGAGAAGGGCGCCAGGAAGACCTGGACCTGCTCAACAACGTCGCGGAAAACATCATGGGGCGCACGATCTGCGCGCTCGGCGATGCAGCGGCGATGCCGGTACGCGGCATGCTCAAGCACTACTGGAAAGAGTTCGAGTATCACGTCGAACACAAGCAGTGCATGGTCCCGGCCCATTCTTAAGCGTGGCAGAACATGGTTGAACTCGAGATCGACGGCAAGAAGGTAGAGGTTGCGGAAGGCAGCCTCGTGATGGAAGCCGCCCGCAAGCTGGGCACTTACATCCCGCATTTCTGCTACCACCGCAAACTCTCCATCGCGGCGAACTGCCGCATGTGCCTGGTGGAAGTGGAGAAGGCGCCCAAGGCGCTGCCCGCCTGCGCCACGCCGGTGACGCCCGGCATGAAGGTCTTCACGAACTCTGAAAAGGCCGTCAAGGCCCAGAAGTCCGTGATGGAATTCCTGCTGATCAACCACCCGCTCGACTGCCCGATCTGCGATCAGGGCGGCGAATGCCAGCTCCAGGATCTGGCGGTGGGCTACGGTGCGTCGGAGTCGCGCTACAAGGAAGAGAAGCGCGTGGTGTTCCACAAGAATGTGGGCCCGCTGATCTCCATGGAGGAGATGACCCGCTGCATCCACTGCACCCGTTGCGTGCGCTTCGGCCAGGAAGTGGCCGGCGTGATGGAACTGGGCATGCTGAACCGTGGCGAGCACTCGGAAATCACGACCTTCGTCGGCCAGACCGTGGATTCGGAACTGTCCGGCAACATGATCGACCTGTGCCCGGTTGGCGCGCTGACGAGCAAGCCGTTCCGCTACTCGGCCCGTACGTGGGAACTGGCGCGCCGCAAGTCGGTGTCGCCGCACGATGGCCTGGGCGCGAACCTCGTGATCCAGACCAAGAACCAGCGCGTCATGCGCGTGCTGCCGCTGGAAAACGAAGAGATCAACGAGTGCTGGCTGTCGGACAAGGACCGCTTCGCCTATGAAGGCCTGAACAGCCCGGACCGCCTGGTGCGTCCGCTGCTGAAGCAGGGTGGCGAATGGATGGAAACCGACTGGCAGACCGCGCTGGAATACGTGGCCAACGGCCTCGCGAGCATCAAGCGCGACCATGGCGCCGACCAGATCGCCGCGCTGGCCAGCCCGCACAGCACGCTCGAAGAGATGTACCTGCTCGGCAAGCTGGTGCGCGGCCTCGGCAGCGACAACATCGACTTCCGCCTGCGCCAGACCGATTTCTCGGCAGCCCTGAAGGGCACGCCGTGGCTCGGCATGCCGGTGGCCGACGTGACCACGCTGCAACGCGTGCTCGTGATTGGTTCGTCGTTGCGCAAGGATCACCCGCTGCTGGCCTCGCGTCTGCGTCAGGCTGGCAAGAAGGGCGCTCGCGTGACGGTGCTGGGCGCTGGCGGTGAAGACCTGCTGATGCCGGCAACGCGCATCGACGTGGTCCCGTCCGCCTGGACCGCCGCCCTGGCCGGTGTGGCCCGTGCCGTGGCGTCTGCCAAGGGCGTGGCGGCTCCCGCCGGTACCGATGGTTTCGATGGCGGCGACGCCGCGGCCAAGCTGGCCGAAGCGCTGCTGTCCGGCGAACGCCGCGCGGTGTTCCTCGGCAACGAGGCCGTGCGCCACCCGCAATTTTCGGCGCTGCACGCGCTGGCACAGTGGATCGCCACGGAAACGGGCGCGACGCTGGGCTTCCTGACCGAAGCGGCCAACACCGTCGGCGGCTACATCGCCGGCGCGCTGCCGCAGCAAGGCGGCGCCAATGCGCAGGCGATGCTCGACACGCCGCGCAAGGCCTATATCGTACTGAACGCCGAACCCGAGTTCGACACCGCCGACGCCCGCAAGGCGCTGGCTGCGCTGAACCAGGCCGGTACGGTCGTGGTGCTGTCGCCGTTCCGCTCGGAAGCGGCCATGCAGTACGCCGACGTGATCCTGCCGGTGACGCCGTTCACGGAAACCGCCGGTACCTTCGTCAATGCCGAAGGCACGCCGCAGAGCTTCAACGGCGTGGTGCGCGCACTGGGCGAATCGCGTCCGGGCTGGAAGGTGCTGCGCGTGCTGGGCAACCTGCTGGACGTGCCGGGCTTCGACTTCGACACGGCGGAAGCCGTGCGCGAGGAAGTGCTGGCCAAGCCGGTGGCGCCGCAACTGAATAACACCACCGATGCCCCGATCCGCGTGACGGCAGCTGCCGCCAACGGTATCGAGCGCATTGCCGATGTACCGATCTACCACGCCGACCCGATCGTGCGCCGTGCCGACTCGCTGCAGCTGACCGCGGCTGCGCGCCGTGCACTGCAGGTGGCGCTGTCGTCGGACCTGTTCGACAAGCTGGGCGTGCAGGTGGGCGACCCGGTGCGCGTGACGCAGGGCGAGGGTAGCGTGGTGCTGCCGGCCGCACTGGAAATCACGCTGCCGGCCAACACCGTGCGCGTGCCGGCCGCTACCGTGGCCGCCGCGACGCTGGGTGCGCTGTACGGTAACGTCACCGTCGAGAAAGCCATCGAGCTGCCGGGCCAGCAGGCCACGGCAACGCCGGCGGCCACCGCATAAGAAGAGCGAGAACGCAACATGATCGATTGGATTACCTCGCAAGGCCAGGCCGTGTTCGGTGGCGCGTGGACGCCGCTGTGGATTCTCATCCGCGCGGTGGTCATCGTGGTCCCGCTGCTGCTGTGCGTGGCCTACCTGATTCTCTGGGAGCGCAAGCTGATTGGCTGGATGCACGTGCGGATCGGTCCGAACCGCGTGGGCCCGCTCGGCCTGCTGCAGCCGATTGCCGACGTGCTGAAGCTGCTGCTCAAGGAAGTCATGATGCCGTCGCAGGTCAGCCGGGGCATGTACCTGGTGGCCCCGCTGATGGTGCTGATGCCGGCCGTGGCGATCTGGGCGGTGATCCCGTTCCAGGCCGAGGTGGTGATGGCCGACGTGAACGCCGGCCTGCTCTATGTGATGGCGATCAGCTCGGTGGGCGTCTATGGCGTGATCCTGGCTGGTTGGGCCTCGAACTCGAAGTATGCGTTCATCGGCGGGATGCGCGCCGCTGCGCAGATGGTGTCGTATGAAATCGCCATGGGCTTCGCGCTCGTGACGGTGCTGATGGTGTCGGGCAGCCTGAACCTGTCGGCCATCGTGAACAGCCAGAACACCGGCTACTTCGCCAACATGGGCATCAACGTGCTCTCGTGGAACTGGTTGCCGCTGCTGCCGATGTTCGGCGTCTACTTCATCTCGGGCGTGGCGGAAACAAACCGTCACCCGTTCGACGTGGTGGAAGGCGAATCGGAAATCGTCGCCGGCCACATGATCGAATACTCGGGCATGGGCTTCGCGCTGTTCTTCCTGGCCGAATACATCAACATGATCGTCATCTCGACGATGACCGCGCTGATGTTCCTTGGCGGCTGGGCGCCCCCGTTCTCGAGCGCGCTGACCAACTGGATTCCGGGCTTCTTCTGGCTGCTGATCAAGGTTTTCCTGCTGCTGTCGGTATTCATCTGGATCCGTGCATCGTTCCCGCGCTACCGCTATGACCAGATCATGCGCCTGGGTTGGAAGATCTTCATTCCGCTGACCGTAGGCTGGCTGATCATCGTGGCGATCTGGATCAAGTCGCCGTGGAACATCTGGCACTGATGTGCCMGGCGACGGTGCGCTGCTGCAAGTGGCAGGGCGCGCCGCGCGGAAATAATTAGGAAGCAATCGTCATGCTGCTCGCCATCAAGGACTTCTTCAACAGCCTGCTCCTGAAGGAACTCTTCAAGGGCATGGCGCTGACCGGCCGCTATCTCTTCGCGCGCAAGATCACCGTCCAGTTCCCGGAAGAGAAAACGCCGATGTCGCCGCGTTTCCGCGGTCTGCACGCGCTGCGTCGCTACCCGAACGGGGAAGAGCGTTGCATCGCCTGCAAGCTGTGCGAAGCGGTGTGCCCGGCCGTGGCCATCTCGATCGAGTCGGACCAGCGTACGGACGGCACGCGCCGCACCACGCGTTACGACATCGACCTGACCAAGTGCATTTTCTGCGGCTTCTGCGAGGAAGCCTGCCCGGTCGACGCGATCGTCGAGACGCACATTCTCGAGTATCACGGCGAGAAGCGCGGCGACCTGTACTTCACGAAGGACATGCTGCTGGCCGTGGGCGACCGCTACGAGCCGCAGATTGCCGCGAGCAAGGCTGCGGACGCCAAGTACCGCTAAGCAGGTCAGCCTCGCTGAACAGGGCGGGCGCCGGAAGCGGCACCCGGACCTGAAGTGAATTTGAATTTGAATCGGCCCTGAACAGGGGCCACCAGAAGGATGCCGCGCACGGCGCGGGCCACCCCGGGGGTGGTTCGTGCCGCGCGGCCCAAAGAGGATCCGATAGGGACCATGGAACTCACGACCGCCATCTTCTACGTCTTTGCGCTGGTGCTGGTGCTTTCTGCACTGAAAGTCATCACGGCAAAGAACCCGGTGCATTCCGCACTGTTCCTCGTCCTGGCGTTCTTCACCGCCGCGGCGATCTGGATGATCCTGAAGGCGGAGTTCCTCGCCATCCTGCTCGTGCTCGTCTACGTGGGCGCCGTGATGGTGCTGTTCCTGTTCGTGGTGATGATGATCGATATCGATATCGAGCACCTGCGCCGCGACTTCTGGACCTACGTGCCGCTGGCCTCGGTGGTGGGCGCGCTGATCATCGCCGAAATGGCGATCGTGCTGGTGCGCAACTTCATCGGCACCACGGCCGCCGCGCTGCCGCCCGGCTCGCAGGACCCGAACTACTCGAACACCGGCGCGCTCGGCAAGCTGATCTACACCGACTACATCTTCGCATTCGAAGTGGCCGGCATCATCCTGCTCGTGGCCATCGTCGCCGCCGTGGCGCTGACGCTGCGCCGCCGCAAGGACGTCAAGGCACAAGATGTGTCGAACCAGCTGCGTACCCGCCGCGACGACCGCGTGCGCCTGGTGAACATGCCGGCCGAGGGCCGGGCCGGAGCGGATGCGAACGCAGCCGCCAATAAGAACTAAGCCCGGAGAATAACGCTGTGCTCTCTCTCGCCCACTTCCTCGTGCTCGGTGCGATCCTGTTCGCAATCAGCATCGTTGGCATCTTCCTGAACCGCAAGAACGTAATCGTGCTGCTGATGGCGCTCGAGTTGATGCTGCTTGCGGTCAATATGAACTTCGTCGCCTTCTCGCACTATATGGGCGACCTGGCCGGACAGGTTTTCGTTTTCTTCATCCTTACGGTGGCCGCTGCCGAGTCGGCAATCGGTCTGGCAATCCTGGTCGTGCTGTTCCGTAACCTGGACACGATCAACGTGGATGACATGGATACGCTCAAGGGCTGATCCATGACCTCCATGACCCAAGACTGCTCCCCGACCGCACACCAATAAGCGTCCTATGGCAACCACGCTCAACCCCAACCTGCTGCTGGCGATTCCGCTGGCGCCGCTCGCCGGCGCCGCGATAGCCGGCCTGTTCGGCACCAAGTTCTTCGGCACGTTCTCCTCGGACACGCGCGGCGGCCGCATCGTGGCCCACACCGCCACGATCCTCGGTGTGGCCATCGCCTTCATCCTCTCGCTGCTGGTGCTGCGCGACGTGATGGACGGCGCCGGCTACAACGGCACTGTCTACGAGTGGATGGCCATCGGCAGCCTGAAGATGGAAGTCGGCTTCCTGGTGGATTCGCTGACCGCGATGATGATGGTCGTCGTGACCTTCGTGTCGCTGATGGTTCACATCTACACCGTCGGCTACATGCAGGGCGACGACGGCTACAACCGATTCTTCGCCTACATCTCGCTGTTCACCTTCTCGATGCTGATGCTGGTGATGAGCAACAACTTCCTGCAGCTGTTCTTCGGCTGGGAAGCGGTGGGCCTCGTCTCGTACCTGCTGATCGGCTTCTGGTACACGCGCCCGACGGCCATCTTCGCCAATATGAAGGCGTTCCTGGTCAACCGCGTGGGCGACTTCGGTTTCATCCTCGGCATCGGTCTGCTGCTGGCCTACAGCGGCAGCATGGATTACAGCGCCGTGTTCGCCAAGCGCGAGGCTCTGGCCGCCGTGACCTTCCCGGGCACCGACTGGATGATGCTGACCGTGGCCTGCATCTGCCTGTTCATCGGCGCGATGGGCAAGTCGGCGCAGTTCCCGCTGCACGTGTGGCTGCCTGACTCGATGGAAGGCCCGACCCCGATCTCGGCACTGATTCACGCGGCAACCATGGTGACCGCCGGCATCTTCATGGTGGCGCGCATGTCGCCGCTGTTCGAACTGTCGGATACCGCGCTGTCCTTCGTGCTGGTGATCGGCGCGATCACCGCGCTGTTCATGGGCTTCCTGGGCATCATCCAGAACGACATCAAGCGCGTGGTGGCGTACTCCACGCTGTCGCAGCTGGGCTACATGACCGTTGCGCTGGGCGCTTCGGCCTACTCGGTGGCGGTGTTCCACCTGATGACGCACGCGTTCTTCAAGGCACTGCTGTTCCTTGGCGCCGGCTCGGTCATCATCGGCATGCACCACGACCAGGACATCCGCAACATGGGCGGCCTGCGCAAGTACATGCCGATCACCTGGATCACGTCGCTGGTGGGCTCGCTGGCCCTGATCGGCACGCCGTTCTTCGCGGGCTTCTATTCGAAGGACTCGATCATCGAGGCCGTCGCCGAGTCGCATATCGCCGGTTCGGGCTTTGCGTACTTCGCGGTGCTGGCCGGTGTGTTCGTGACCGCCTTCTACTCGTTCCGCATGTACTTCCTGGTGTTCCACGGTGAAGAGCGCTTCGGCAAGGCCCACGCGCACGATCACCACGATCATCACGAGGAAGAAGAAGAATCGCACGGTGACGACCATCACCATGGTCTGGCACCGGGCGAGAAGCCGCACGAGTCGCCGTGGGTGGTGACGCTGCCGCTGGTGCTGCTGGCCATTCCGTCGGTCATCATCGGCGCCATCGCCATCGAGCCGATGCTGTTCGGCGAGTTCTTCAAGCACGGCGTCGCGTTCAAGGACGTGATCTTCGTGGGCGAGAACCACCATGCGATGGAAGAGCTGCGCGAAGCGTTCCACGGCTGGGTGCCGATGGCGATCCACTCGCTGACGACCCCGGTGCTGTGGCTGGCCATCGCTGGCGTGGTGCTGTCGTGGTTCTTCTACATGAAGCGCCCGGACATCCCGGCCGCGATCCAGCAACGCTTCTCGGGCCTCTACAAGCTGCTCGACAACAAGTACTACATGGACGCGTTCAACCAGGCGGTGTTCGCACGTGGTGCGCGCCTGCTGGGTACCGGCCTGTGGAAGGGCGGCGACCAGGGCCTGATCGATGGCCTGTTCGTCAACGGTTCGGCCCGTGTGGTGGCGTCGTTCGCTGCCGCCAGCCGCTACCTGCAGTCCGGCTACATCTACCATTACGCATTCGCGATGATCCTCGGCATGCTGGTGCTCCTGACGCTGACGATCACTGGCGTGATAGGCACCAAGTGATAGGCACCAAGTAAGGAAAACAAAGAAATGGTTCTGTCTTTCGCAATCTGGCTGCCTATCTTCTTCGGCTTGCTGGTCCTCGCCTCGGGCTCTGATCGCAGCAAGTGCTACGTGCGCTGGATGTCGCTGTTCGGCGCGCTGGCCAGCTTCGTCGTTACGCTGCCGCTCGTGTTTCACTTCGAGACCGCCTCGGCGGCCATGCAGTTCGTCGAGAACGTGAACTGGATCGACCGCTTCAAGATCAACTACCACCTCGGGGTGGACGGGATCTCGATGTGGTTCGTCGTGCTGACCTCGTTCATCACCGTGATCGTCGTGATCTCGGCCTGGGAAGTGATTACCGAGCGCGTGGCCGAGTACATGGCCGCGTTCCTGATCCTGTCCGGCCTGATGGTCGGCGTGTTCTGCGCGCTCGACGGCATGCTGTTCTACGTGTTCTTCGAGGCCACGCTGATCCCGATGTACATCATCATCGGTGTCTGGGGCGGCCCGAACCGCGTCTACGCGGCCTTCAAGTTCTTCCTCTACACGCTGCTCGGCTCGCTGCTGACGCTGGTTGCGCTGCTGTATCTCTACAGCAAGACCGGTACCTTCGACATCCTGTCGTGGCACCAGGCCAAGCTGACGATGAACGAGCAGATCGCGCTGTTCCTGGCGTTCTTCATGGCCTTCGCGGTCAAGGTGCCGATGTGGCCGGTCCACACCTGGCTGCCGGACGCCCACGTGGAAGCGCCGACCGGCGGTTCCGTGGTGCTGGCCGCGATCATGCTGAAGCTCGGTGCTTACGGCTTCCTGCGGTTCTCGCTGCCGATCGCCCCGGATGCCAGCCACACGCTCGCCCCGTTCATCATCACGATCTCGCTGATCGCGGTGATCTACATCGGCCTCGTGGCGCTGGTCCAGGCCGACATGAAGAAGCTGGTGGCCTACTCGTCGATCGCCCACATGGGTTTCGTGACGCTGGGCTTCTTCATCTTCAACGACATCGGCGTGGAAGGCGGCATCATCCAGATGATCTCGCACGGCTTTATCTCGGGCGCCATGTTCCTGTGCATCGGCGTGCTCTATGATCGCGTGCACTCGCGCCAGATCGCCGACTACGGCGGTGTGGTGAACACGATGCCGAAGTTCGCAGCGCTGTCGGTGTTCTTCGCCATGGCCAACTGCGGCCTGCCGGCCACCTCGGGCTTCGTGGGCGAGTTCATGGTCATCCTGGGCGCCGTGAAGTACAACTTCTGGATCGGCCTGCTGGCTGCCACGGCCCTGATCCTCGGCGCGGCGTACTCGCTGTGGATGGTCAAGCGCGTGATCTTTGGCGACATCGTGCACCAGCACGTGCGCGAGCTGATCGACCTGAACAAGCGCGAGTTCTTCATGCTGGGCCTGCTGGCCATCATGACGCTGTACATGGGCCTGTACCCGAAACCCTTTACCGATGTGATGCACGCGTCGGTCGCGAACCTGCTGTCCCACGTGGCGCAGTCCAAGCTGTAACAGCGGGGGAGAGAAATCAACATGCAACCGTCTTCTAGCCTGGCTCCGGTGGCGCCAATCATCTTCCTGGCGATTGCCGTCGCGGCGATCAACTGGATCGACCTTGCCCGTGGCAAGGGCAGCAAGAGCGTGGCGTACCCGCTGTCGCTGCTGACCACCCTGGTGCTTACCGTCTGGTTCGGCATGGACGCCGCCGCCGGCGAAACGCACTACGCCTTCGCCAACCTCGTCGTGATCGACCCGATGGCCAACGTGCTGTCGGCGTTCTGCTCGGCCGGCATGTTCCTGACGCTGGTCTATACGCGCAGCTACCTCGGCGAGCGTGACATGTTCGCGGGCGAGTTCTACATGCTCGCGCTGTTCACGCTGGGCGGGCAGATCGTCATGATCACCGGCAACAACTTCCTGACCCTGTACCTGGGCCTGGAACTGCTGTCGCTGTCGTCCTACGCGCTGGTGGCCCTGCGCCGCGAGTCGCGCGTGACGTCGGAATCGGCGATGAAGTACTTCGTGCTGGGCGCGCTGGCTTCGGGCTTCCTGCTCTACGGCGTGTCGATGATGTACGGCGCCACCGGTTCGCTGAATCTGGGCGAAGTGTTCCGTGCCGTGGAATCGGGCCGTATCAACACGACGATGCTGGCCTTCGGCGTGGTGTTCATCGTCGCCGGCCTGTCGTTCAAGCTCGGCGCCGCGCCGTTCCATATGTGGATTCCGGACATCTACCAAGGTTCGCCGACTGCCGTGACGCTGCTGATCGCGGCCGGCCCGAAGGTCGCCGCCTTCGCGCTGTTCATGCGCGTGCTGGTGGAAGGCCTGCTGCCGCTGGCCAATGACTGGCAGATGATGCTGGTCGTGCTGTCGGTGCTGTCGCTGGCGATCGGTAACCTGACCGCCATCGTCCAGACCAACCTGAAGCGGATGCTGGCGTACTCGACCATCTCGCACATGGGCTTCATCCTGCTGGGCCTGGTGTCCGGCGTGGTGGCGAACAAGACGGATGGTGCCGCCGATGCGTACAGCGCATCGATGTTCTACTCGGTGACGTACATGCTGACCACGCTCGGCACGTTCGGCCTGATCCTGATCCGCACCCGCAAGGGCTTCGAAGCCGAGACGCTTGATGACCTGAAGGGCATGTCGCGCCGCCACCCGTGGTTCGCGCTGCTGATGCTGGTGATGATGTTCTCGATGAGCGGCATCCCGCCGACCGTTGGCTTCTACGCCAAGCTGGCCGTGCTGGAAGCGGTGGTTTCGGCTGGCATGAGCTGGCTGGCGATCGTCGCGGTGCTGTTCTCGTTGATCGGCGCGTTCTACTACCTGCGCGTGATCAAGCTGATGTACTTCGATGCGCCGGTGGGTGAAGAGCCGCTGGAAGCGTCGATTGGCCTGCGCTCGGTGCTGAGCCTGAATGGCCTGGCCATCATCCTGCTGGGCCTGTTCCCGGCGGCGCTGATGAACCTGTGCTACCAGGCGATCCGCGCCACGCTGGCGTCCTGATCGTCACCCATAGAATAGGCACCGGATCATGAGTTCCTCGGCGGGCGGCTGGTTTGTCATCTTGTTGGCACTGGTGTGTGCCAACCTGCCGTTCGTCAACCAGCGCCTGTTCGCGGCGGTGGGCCTCCGCTGGAAGGATGCCCGCAAGCCGCTGTGGGTGCGGGTGGCGGAACTGATCGTGTGGTACGCGGTGGCAGGTGCCGCCGGTTTCGCGGTGGAGGCTGGCCTCGGCAACGCCTTCCCGCAGGGCTGGCAGTTCTACGCCATTACGGCTTGCATGATGCTGGTGTTCGCCTTCCCCGGCTTCACTTGGCAATACCTGGTCAAACATCGCACGGCCTGAAGGCTTGCCCGCGCCCCGGCCGTGCTTTCCTCACCGGAGCGTTCATGACGGACAAGACCCACAAGGCCCCCCCGGCGCCCGCAAGCGGTGCCGACGAGCATCTCAGCGAAACCTGCGTGGCGTCCGCCACCCTCCATCGCGGTAAATTCCTCACCCTCAAGCAAGACATCGTCAGGCTGCCGGACGGCAAGCAAGCCGGCCGCGAGTACGTGCTGCATCCGGGCGCGGTCATGATGATCCCGCTGTTCGACGACGGCACCGTGCTGATGGAACGCCAGTTCCGCTACCCGGTGGGCGAGGTCATGCTCGAGTTTCCGGCCGGCAAGCTGGACCCGGAGGAGGGCGCGCTGCGCTGCGGCCAGCGCGAGTTGCTGGAGGAGACCGGCTATACCGCCCAGCGCTGGGACTATCTGACGCGGATTCACCCGGTCATTTCCTACTCTACCGAATTCATCGACCTGTTCCTGGCGCGCGACCTGACGTCCGGCGAATCCAAGCTCGATGACGGCGAATTTCTCGAGACCTTCATCACGCCGGCGGGCCAGGTCATCGACTGGGTCCGGCAGGGCCGAATCACCGACGTCAAGACCATCATCGGAGCGTTCTGGCTCGAAAAGATCCTCTCAGGAACTTGGCAGCCGGGCGAACAATCCGAGCCGCCGTTCCCCGTCAGCCGCGTCGGCTGAATCTGCACATTACTGTTAAGCTTGCGGCGGCTGCGAGCCGGACATCCCGGGGTTTTCCCTTGGTTTTCCTGGTCTGGCGGGCCCGCCTTGGCCGTTTGTGTTTCCAACGCATCCTGCTGGGCGAAACGGTCAGAGAAAAAATTAGCACGACCGTTCACAAAATTTCGATTCACGGCTAATATTTGCCCGACGGGCTGGAAAGATCATGAAGGTGCTCGACCTGCGCTGTGCGCAAGACCATCGTTTCGAGGGCTGGTTCGCCTCGGAGGAAGATGCGCAATCGCAGTTCTCGCGCGACCTCGTCCAATGCCCGGTCTGTGGCGACCACGCGGTCAGTCGCCTGCCGAGCGCGCCGCGCCTGAATCTCTCGGGCGCCACCGCCAGGCAGGAGACACCCAAGCCGGCCAATGCGCCGGGCGCGGTGACTGCCGAAGTCCAGCAAGCGTTGCAGGCAGTGCAGGCGCGCTACCTGTCGGCGGTACGGCAGGTGTTGGCACAGACCGAGGACGTGGGCGACCGCTTTGCCGAGGAGGCGCGGCGCATGCACTACGACGAAGCACCGGAGCGCGGCATTCGCGGTTCGGCTTCGGCGGAGGATGTGCAGGCGCTGGCCGAGGAGGGCATCGAGACCTTTCCGCTCATCGTGCCGGACGCATTGAAGCAGACGGCCCACTGAACAAGCATCCTGTGCCCGGTTTTCCCCGCGCAGTGATGCGCAGGGATAACAACTCGCCGCGCGCTCAACTAGGGAGCCGGCACCACTGGAGACGGGCATGGATCTCAACTACTCGGCGGCCGACAACGACTTCCGACAGGAAGTGCGTAGCTGGCTCGAAGCCAACCTGCCGGCGCAAATCAGCGAGAAGGTTCTCAATCATCGCCGCCCCAATCGCGATGACTTCAAGACGTGGCACAAGCTGCTGGCCGGCAAGGGCTGGTCGGCCCCGCACTGGCCGGTAGAGTTCGGCGGCACGGGCTGGAATGCTACGCAGCGCCATATCTGGGACGAGGAAAATGCCCGCGTCGGCGCGCCCGGCGTGCTGCCGTTCGGCGTGGCGATGGTCGCGCCCGTGATCATCAAGTACGGCAATGCCGAGCAGAAGTCCTACTACCTGCCGCGTATTCTCGATTGCACCGACTGGTGGTGCCAAGGCTACTCCGAGCCAGGTTCAGGTTCGGACCTCGCATCGCTGAAGACGCGCGCCGAACTGACCTCGGACGGCAAGCACTACATCGTCAACGGCCAGAAGACCTGGACCACGCTCGGCCAGCACGCCGACATGATCTTCTGCCTGGTCCGCACGGATCCCGAAGCCAAGAAGCAGGAGGGCATCTCGTTCCTGCTGATCGACATGAAGACGCCCGGCATCACCGTGCGCCCGATCATCATGCTCGACGAAGAGCATGAGGTGAACGAGGTCTTCTTCGACAACGTAAAGGTACCTGTCGAGAACCGCGTGGGCGAGGAAAACCGCGGCTGGACCTACGCCAAGTACCTGCTCGGCCATGAGCGCACCGGCATTGCCCGCGTGGGCAACTCCAAGCGCGAACTGGGCTTCCTGAAGCGGGTGGCGCGCCAGCAGCAAAAGAACGGCAAGCCGCTGCTGGAAGATCCGGTGTTCGGCGCCAAGGTAGCTGCGCTCGAAATCGAACTGATGGCGCTGGAGTTGACCGTGCTGCGCGTGGTGTCCAGCGAGGCGGCAGGGAAGGGTCCCGGCCCTGAGGCATCGATGCTCAAGATCAAGGGCACCGAGATCCAGCAGATGCTGACCGAACTGATGGTGGAAGCCGTCGGCCCGTACGCACAGCCGTTCGATACGGCCTACCTCGAGTGCGAGCAGCCGCACGCGGTGACCGGTTTCGACGACGCCGCGCCGCTGGCCGCGTACTACTTCAACTATCGCAAGACCTCCATCTACGGTGGGTCCAACGAAATTCAGAAGAACATCATCAGCCAGATGATTCTGGGGCTGTGAGGAGACACGCAACATGAACTTCAATCTCAGCGACGAACAGAAGCAGCTGGCCGACGCCGTCCGCCGCTTCATCGACAAGAGCTACGACTTCGAGTCGCGCAAGAAAAACATCAAGGCCGAGGCTGGTTACGGCGAGGGCACCTGGGGCGCGCTGGTCGAACTGGGCCTGACCGCGCTGCCGGTGCCGGAAGCGCAGGGCGGCTTCTCGGGCACGGCCGTCGACATGATGGTGGTGCAGCAGGAACTGGGCCGCGGCCTGGTGGTGGAGCCGTACTTCGTCACCGTGGTGGCTGCGCATGCGCTGAAGCTGGCTGGCGGCCAGGACGCCCTGCTTGAGCAGGTAGCCGGTGGCGAGGTCAAGCTGGCCACGGCGTTCAACGAGCCGCAGTCGCGCTACACGCTGAATGATGTGCGCGTGACGGCCAAGGGCGGCAAGCTCAACGGCCGCAAGGTGGTGGTGATCCACGGTGCGCAGGCCGACAAGCTCGTGGTGTCCGCCCGCACCAGCGGCGCCGATGCCGACACGAACGGCATCTCGCTGTTCCTGGTCGATACGAAGGGCGCCGGCGTGACCGTGACCGACTACCGCACCATCGACAACCTGCGCGCTGCCGACGTGGCCTTCCAGGACGCCCCGGCCACGCTGCTGGGTGCCGAAGGGCAGGGCTGGGACGTGCTCGAATCTACCGCCGACTACGGCGCGGTGCTGCTCTGCGCCGAAGCCGTGGGCGTGATCGACACGCTTAACGCCGCCACGCTCGAGTACGCCAAGACGCGCCAGCAGTTCGGCATGCCGATCGCCCGCTTCCAGGCGCTCCAGCACCGCATGGTCGAGATGTTCATCCATGCCGAGCAGGCCCGTTCGATCACGCTGCTGGCTGCGGCCCGCTTCGAGGAGTCGAATCCCGAGGCGCGCCGCCGCTACGTGTCCGCCGCCAAGGCGCGCGTGGGGCAGGCCGCTCGCACGGTTGGCCAGGAAGCGGTGCAGATCCACGGTGGCATGGGCGTGACGGACGAATTGCCGGCCGCGCACATGTTCAAGCGCCTGACGCTGATCAACACCACGTTTGGCGATGTGGACCATCACCTGGGTCGCTTCGCCAGCCAGCCGGGTTTCCAGGCAGCCGCCTGAGGCCCACGCAGTACAGAAACCGCGCCCGTTGTCCCCGGCGCGGTTTTTTGCTTCTGGTTACGCCATCTACGGAGCGAACATGTCAAAGATGTATTTCGAGGATTACCAGGTCGGCGGCGAGCACCCGCTGGGCAGCTACACGGTCACCGAGGCGGAGATCGTGGCATTTGCCAGCCAGTACGACCCGCAGCCGTTCCATATCGACAAGGACGCGGCCGCCAAGAGCATCTACGGCGGGCTGATCTCGAGCGGTTGGATGACCTGCGCGATCATGATGAAGCTGCTGGTGAAGTCCATGGGCGACCGGAGCAGCAGCATGGGCTCGCCGGGCGTGGACGAGATCCGCTGGATCAAGCCCGTCTATGCCGGCGATACGCTGACGGCCGTGCTGAAGGTGCTGGAGACGCGGCCGTCCTCGTCCAAGCCGGACCGCGGCGTGGTGCTGACCCAGTGGCAGGCCACCAACCAGCATGGCGAGCTGGTTTGCACGGTCAAGGGCATGGGCATGTACGGCCGGCGGCCGGCATAATACGAACCCCGAATCGAGACGACGCAAGAGAGGAGACACCATGCGCACCATCGCATCGCTGGAAGAGCTGGAGGGCCTGCAAGGCCAGGAAGTGGCCGTCAGCGACTGGACCGAGATTACGCAGCAGCAGGTCAACCTGTTTGCCGAAGCCACTGGCGACCATCAGTGGATCCACGTCGACGTGGAGCGCGCCAAGCGCGAGTCCCCGTTCGGCGCCCCGGTCGCCCATGGCTTCCTGACGCTGTCGCTGCTGCCGCAGTTCATGCAGAACGCCATCCATATGGAAGGCGTCAAGATGGGCGTCAACTACGGCCTGAACCGGGTGCGATTCACTTCGCCGGTGCCGGTGGGCAGCCGCCTGCGCGCCCGCGTGAAGCTGCTCAAGGTCGAGCGGCTCGACCCGACGCCCAACGGCCTGATCGGCGCCCAGTCCACCTGGGAGGTGACGGTGGAGCGGGAGGGCAGCGATCGCCCGGTCTGCGTGGCAGAATCGATTAGCCGACGCTACTCCTGAGCGCCAGCCAGTTCCGATCTGAATCGGAAAACGACGAGGGCCGCTAGAACGCGGCCCTCGTCGTTTGTCCAGCGGAATCGTCGAAAAACGATCCATCACGACATGACTGTTTCCTGCGCGCGACACTTTCGGGCGGCCGATGTCATTGTCCGATTTTCCGAACAGTGTTTCCGCACCCCGTGGGTTTACCCCTAATGTTGCGTTGCGGTACAGTCGCGCCCACGATGCTTTATGTTATGCGATATCCGCTCGAAGACCGTGCCCGCTGCGCTGGCGGGGTGGTCGAAACCGGTGGAAATCGCGTGAGTGTCGTGACACAACGCTCGTCCCGGCGGCAGTCTCGAGCCGGGATCGATCGCAGTTCAGGCAGTCGGTTACCTCAGCGCACGCACCGCCCCCTCCGGCATCCCGCGCACGCAGTCGTCAGTTGCTGTCCAGCCGCGTTCATGGCGTTGCCCGGCCGCATGGTCCGCAGGCGCTTGCATCGCCAGTCCCGCAACGCCAGCTTTGGACACGTCCTCCGGTTTTTCCCAGCCCAGCCAGCCAGTTGCCCCGTGCAGCGGATGGCGGTGCCGCGCCTGCATGTCGGGAGCGGCCCAACCAGACCGTCGTGACATGAAAAAACCCATAATGCCGCGCTGGACGCGGTTCCTGCCTAGCCTTGGCTTGCTGTTGCTGGCCGGCTGCAACATGACGCTGCTCGACCCGAAGGGTCAGGTCGGTGTCGACATCAAGGGCATCATCCTGATCGCCACCTGGCTCATGCTGCTGGTGGTGGTGCCGGTGATCGTCCTGACGCTGGTCTTCGCCTGGAAGTACCGCGCCACGAACACGGCTGCCCGGTACGAGCCGGACTGGTCGCACTCGACCAAGATCGAAGTGGTGGTCTGGCTGATCCCCTGCATCATCATCGCGGTGCTGGGCTATATCACCTGGAAGTCGTCGCACGACCTGGACCCCTACAAGCCGCTGGAATCGAACGTCAAGCCGATCACGGTGGAAGCGGTCGCGCTGAACTGGAAATGGCTGTTCATCTATCCGGAACTGAAGATCGCCACGGTCAACCAGCTGGCGCTGCCGGTGGGTACCCCGGTGAACTTCAAGATCACCTCGGATTCGATCATGAATTCGTTCTTCATTCCCCAGCTGGGCAGCCAGGTGTATGCCATGGCCGGGATGGAGACCAAGCTGCACCTCATCGCCAACGAAGCCGGCACGTATGACGGCATGTCCGCCAACTACAGCGGCGGCGGCTTCTCGGGCATGAAATTCAAGGCCATTGCGATGTCGAACTTCGACTTCGACGCGTGGGTGGCCCAGGTGCGCGCTTCTGACCGCCAACTCGCTGCCGCGGACTACAAGGTCCTGGCCAAGCCGAGCGAAGCGGAACCGGTTGCCCTCTACGGCAAGGTCGAAGACGGCCTGTACACCGGCATCCTGCATCAGTACATGGGCGCCGACGGCCGCGCCATGGCCCGCGAGGGCTTCGATGGCGGCCCGGTCTGCACGTCGCGTAACACGCTCGGCGAAGAGCGGGTGTCCATGACCACGCCGGCCAAGCCGGCGCTGGGCGCGCAATCCTAGGAGCAATGATGTTTGGCAAATTGAGTTTGTCGGCGATTCCGTTTCATGAGCCGATCATCATGATCACACTGAGCTGCGTGGCCCTGGGCGGGCTGGCGCTGCTCGGTGGGATTACGTACTTCAAGAAGTGGAACTACCTGTGGAGCGAGTGGATTACGTCCGTCGACCACAAGAAGATCGGCGTGATGTACTCGCTGGTGGCGCTGATCATGCTGCTGCGCGGCTTTGCCGACGCGGTCATGATGCGTACCCAGCTGGCGCTGGCCACCAACGGCGACCCCGGCATCCTGCCCCCTGAGCACTACGACCAGATCTTCACCGCCCACGGCGTGATCATGATCTTCTTCGTGGCCATGCCGCTGATGACGGGCCTGATGAACCTCGTGGTGCCGCTGCAGATCGGCGCGCGCGACGTGGCGTTCCCGTTCCTGAACACGCTGAGCTTCTGGCTGTTCGTGGCCGGCGCGATGCTGGTCAACGTGTCCCTGGGGGTTGGTGAATTCGCACGTACCGGCTGGCTGGCGTATCCGCCGCTGTCGGGCATCGACTACAGCCCTGGCGTAGGGGTGGATTACTACCTCTGGTCCTTGCAGATATCAGGCTTGGGCACGCTGCTGACCGGCGTGAACTTCCTCGTGACCATCCTCAAGATGCGCGCCCCGGGCATGACCCTGATGCGCATGCCGGTGTTCACCTGGACCGTGCTGTGCACCAACGTGCTGATCGTGGCCGCCTTCCCGGTGCTGACGGTGTCGCTGGCGCTGCTGGGCCTGGACCGCTACTTCGGCATGCACTTCTTCACGAACGACGGTGGCGGCAACGCCATGATGTACGTGAACCTGATCTGGATCTGGGGCCACCCCGAGGTGTACATCCTGATCCTGCCGGCGTTCGGCATCTTCTCGGAAATCATCTCGACGTTCTCGGGCAAGAAGCTGTTCGGCTACAAGGGCATGGTCTACGCGACGGCCGCGATCATGGTGCTGTCGTTCCTGGTCTGGCTGCACCACTTCTTCACGATGGGCTCCGGCGCTAACGTGAATGCCTTCTTCGGCATCACCACGATGATCATCTCCATCCCGACCGGGGTGAAGATCTTCAACTGGCTGTTCACGATGTACCGTGGCCGCGTGCAGCTGACGTCGCCGGTGCTGTGGACGCTGGGCTTCATGGTCACCTTCGTGATCGGTGGCATGACCGGCGTGCTGATGGCCGTGCCGGCCGCCGACTTCGTGCTGCATAACAGCCTGTTCCTGATTGCCCACTTCCACAACGTGATCATCGGTGGCGTGCTGTTCGGCTACCTGGCCGGCGTGACCTACTGGTGGCCGAAGGCGTTCGGCTTCAAGCTGGACGAGCGTCTGGGCAAGTGCGCGTTCTGGTGCTGGCTGGTTGGCTTCTACTTCGCGTTCATGCCGCTGTACGTGCTGGGCCTGATGGGCATGACCCGCCGCCTGAACCATACCGACAACCCGGCCTGGACCCCGTTCCTGTACGCGGCCGTGATCGGCGTGGTGTTCATCGCCATGGGTATCGGCTTCCAGGTGCTGCAGATCGTCGTGTCGATCCGCAACCGCAAGGCGCTGGCGGACGTCACGGGCGATCCGTGGGGTGGCCGTACGCTGGAGTGGGCCACGTCGTCGCCGCCCGCGTTCTACAACTTCGCGCACACCCCGGTGGTGCGTGACCTGGACGCGTTTGCCGACATGAAGGCCCGCGGCGAGACCATCCGCACGGACGGCTACGAGCAGATCCACATGCCGAAGAACACCGCTGCAGGCTTCTACATGGGTGCCTTCAGCCTCGCGCTGGGCTTCGCGCTGACCTGGCATATCTGGTGGCTTGCCGCCGTGGGCCTGGTTGGCATGGTGGTGGCGTTCATCCGCCGCGCCAACGACGACCATATCGATTACTACGTGCCGGCCAAGCAGGTCGAGCAGATCGAAACGCTGCACCAGCAGCGCATCGCTACGCAGGGCTGATCATCATGTCGACTGAAGTTCTAGACCGTTTTGGGGCGCAAGCCCCCGCCCACGGCCACGCGCACGATGCCGCGCATGACCACGACCACGCCCATCACGACACCAGCGAGAACACCATCTTTGGTTTCTGGCTGTATCTGATGAGCGACTGCATCTTGTTCGCGTGCCTGTTCGCCGCCTACGCCGTGCTGCGCGGCGAAGTGGCGGGCGGCCCGTCGGGCAAGGAGCTGTTCGAGCTCAACTTCGTGCTGGTCGAGACGTTCATCCTGCTGTTCTCGTCGATCACGTACGGCTTCGCGATGATCTCGCTGCAGAACCGCAGCAAGGGTCGCGTGCTGATCTGGCTGGGCGTGACGTTCCTGCTGGGCGCCGCGTTCATGTCGATGGAAATCTATGAGTTCCATCACCTGATCCACGAAGGCGCCGGCCCGGGCCGCAGCGCGTTCCTGTCGTCGTTCTTCACGCTCGTGGGCACCCACGGCCTGCACGTGGCCAGCGGCATGGTCTGGATGCTCGTGCTGATGTGGCAGCTGAACAAGAAGGGCATGACCCCGACGATGGAAAAGCGCCTGAACTGCCTGAGCCTGTTTTGGCACTTCTTGGACATCGTCTGGATCGGTGTCTTCACCGTCGTCTACCTGATGGGAGCACTGTAATGGCACAACAACATGCAACGGCGGCCCACGGCGAGTCGCACGGCCACAGCAGCGTCAAGTCGTATGTGATCGGCTTCGTGCTGGCCGTGATCCTGACGGTGATCCCGTTCAAGATCGTGATGGACGGCACGATGGACCGCGGCACCATCCTCTGGATCATCCTCGGCATGGCCGTGGTCCAGATCGTGGTCCACCTGAAGTACTTCCTCCACATGGATGGCTCCAAGGGCCAGCGCTGGAACGTCATGGCGTTCCTGTTCACGCTGCTGATCCTGTTCATCGTGCTGGCCGGTTCGCTCTGGATCATGCACAACATGAATGCCAACATGATGCCGATGATGAAGTAAGCATCGTCAGGCATGGAGCGAAGACGGGGCCCTCGGGCCCCGTTTTTTATTGTCGGCGGTGCGCGATGCACTGCCGCCGGCCCGGATCCTGCACTGATTTGCGGCTATGCACGATGCCGGTGCGGGAGTTGGCGCGCCCCCGCCGGCCCCGGTGACCCGATTGGCACCGGATTGGTGCGACGGGATCACCCGCCGTGACGTTTTCTCCCACCTTTGATCGTTCCCGGCCCGGCAGTCCATGGCACGCTAGTTGCAGAAGGATCACCCGGGGTGCGTAGAGTCCCTGACCACATACGACAAACTGGGAGCTGCAATGAAACGACGTGACATGCTGAAGCTGTCGGCGGTAGCCGCCGCGGCAATGATCGGTACCAGCCCGCTGCTGGCGCAGTCGAAGGATCCGATCAAGGTCGGCATCCTGCATTCGCTGTCGGGCACGATGGCCATCTCCGAGACCTCGCTCAAGGACGTGGCGCTGATGACCATCGACGAGATCAACAAGAGCGGCGGCGTGCTGGGCCGCAAGCTCGAGCCGGTGGTGGTGGACCCCGCCTCCAACTGGCCGCTGTTCGCCGAGAAGGCGCGCCAACTGGTCACGCAGGACAAGGTCGCCGTCACGTTTGGCTGCTGGACCTCGGTATCGCGCAAGTCCGTGCTCCCGGTCTACGAGGAACTGAACTCGCTGCTGTTCTACCCGGTGCAGTACGAGGGCGAGGAAATGTCGAAGAACGTGTTCTACACCGGCGCCGCGCCTAACCAGCAGGCCATCCCGGCTGTGGAATACCTGATGAGCAAGGAAGGCGGCGGCGCCAAGCGCTTCTTCCTGCTCGGCACCGACTACGTGTACCCGCGTACGACCAACAAGATCCTGCGCGCGTTCCTGAAGAGCAAGGGCGTTGCCGACAAGGACATCGAGGAGGTCTACACCCCGTTTGGCCATAGCGACTACCAGACTATCGTCGCCAACATCAAGAAGTTCTCGCAGGGCGGCAAGACGGCCGTGATCTCGACGATCAACGGCGACTCCAACGTGCCGTTCTACAAGGAACTGGGCAACGCCGGCCTGAAGGCCAAGGACGTGCCGGTGGTGGCCTTCTCCGTGGGCGAGGAAGAACTGCGTGGCATCGACACCAAGCCGCTGGTCGGCCACCTGGCCGCCTGGAACTACTTCATGTCGGTGAAGAACCCCGAGAACGACGCGTTCAAGAAGCAATGGGCGGCATGGGTCAAGGCCAACAACCTGCCCGGCGGCGACAAGCGCGTGACCAACGACCCGATGGAAGCCACCTACGTCGGCATCCATATGTGGGCGCAGGCGGTCAAGAAGGCCGGCACCACCGACGCGGACAAGGTGCGCCAGGCCATGTATGGCCAGACCTTCAAGTCGCCGGACGGCTTCACGCTGACCATGGGCGAGAACCACCACCTGTACAAGCCGGTGATGATCGGCGAAGTGAAGGGCGACGGCCAGTTCTCCGTGGTGTGGAAGACGGCGAAGCCGGTGCGCGCGCAGCCGTGGAGCCCGTTCATCGCGGGTAACGAAGGCAAGCCGGACAAGGTTGTCGCCGGCCGCTGATCTCCAGCGTACCCATGGTGTTTTGCCCCTCTCCCTTGGGAGAGGGGAGCCCTCCCTCGGTCGTTCCACGCATAAAAGACGCGAACCATCGCGCCATATCAGACGCCAGCCAGCCCTATGCACCGATCTCCATTCCCGTCCGCCTTGCCGTGGCTGCGCGCCATGCTGGCTGCGCTGTTGCTGGCCGCCGCGCCGCTGTGGGCGGCACCGCTCACGCAGGCTGATCTCAAGCCGCTGGTCGAAGACGACTTCGACGCGAAGACCGCCGCGCTCGCCGCGCTGACCCAGGCGCCGCCCGAGCAGGCCGGCCCGATCCTGCGCGCGCTCCAGGACGATGCACTCCAATATGCGCCATCGGTGGGCATGGTGCGCCAGGATGGCGACAAGACCGTCGATGCCATCACTGGCAAGCCGGTGACCGTGAAGGCCGATGAACTCGAGTCCCTCACGCTGAACAACAGCCTGCGGGCCATCGTCGATAGCGCCGCGAGCAGCCTCCTGCTGCAGTCGCCGGACATCGCGGTGCGTACGCAGGCCATCAACACCTTGTCCGATCAACCCGAGAGCGCCTCGCGCGAAGTCGTGGAAGCGGCCCGCAAGGCCGAGGCCGATGCCGGCCTGCGCGCCCGGCTCGACGTGATCTGGGCCAACACCGTACTGGCGCAGGGCACCGACGCCACGCGCGACGCGCGGCTGGAAGCCATCCGCATCCTCGGCCAGGACAGCAATCCGCAGATCCGCCAGAAGCTGACGCCGCTGGTGGAGCGCGATGAAGCGGGCAAGTTCAAGGAGCCCGACGCCGACGTGCGCGCCGCCGCCCAGCAGGCCATCGACAAGATGCGTGGCGAGCAAGGCCGCGCCGAGCTGCTCGGCAACCTGTTCGCCGGCCTGAGCCTTGGTAGCGTGCTGCTGCTGGCCGCGCTGGGCCTGGCCATCACCTACGGGCTGATCGGCGTCATCAACATGGCGCACGGCGAGTTCCTGATGATCGGCGCCTACGCCACCTACGTGGTGCAGACGCTGTTCCGCGCCTATGCGCCGAATGCGTTCGATTGGTACCTGCTGGCGGCGCTGCCGGCGTCGTTCCTGGCAGCGGGTGTCGTCGGCTTCGCCATCGAGCGGATCGTGCTGCGCCACCTGTACGGCCGCCCGCTCGAGACGCTGCTGGCCACCTTCGGTATCAGCCTGCTGCTGATGCAGGCCGTGCGCACCCTCTTCGGCGCCCAGAACGTGGAGGTAGCAAACCCCAACTGGATGAGCGGCGGCGTGACGGCGATGGCCGGCCTCGTGATTCCGTACAACCGCATCGTCATCATCGCCTTCGCGCTGGCCGTGGTGGCCGTGGCGTGGGCGGTGCTGAATCGCACGCGGCTCGGCCTGTTCGTGCGCGCCACCACGCAGAACCGCACCATGGCGGCCTGTGTGGGCGTGCGCACGTGGAAGGTGGATAGCTACGCCTTCGCCTTCGGCGCCGGCATCGCCGGGCTGGGCGGCTGCGCGCTGTCCCAGATCGGCAACGTAGGGCCGGACCTCGGGCAGGCCTACATCATCGATTCGTTCATGGTGGTGGTGCTCGGCGGCGTGGGCCAGCTGGCCGGCACCATCGTCGGCGCCTTCGGGCTCGGCCTCATCAACAAGTTCATCGAGCCGTTCTACGGCGCGGTGCTGGCCAAGATCTTCGTCCTGGTGCTGATCGTGCTGTTTATCCAGAAACGCCCGCAGGGCCTGTTCGCGCTCAAAGGGCGCAGCGCGGAGGCATGACATGCGTAGCTTTCAATCGAAATCCTCGAACGGGGCGCCGTTCCGCCTCTCGGTTCCCGAGCGCCAGCCGCTCTTCTCGCGCAAGGTGTGGCTGGCGCTGGTCATCCTCACGCTGGTGGTCGCGGTCGGCGTGCCGATCTGCGCGCTGGTGATTCCGGAGGGCCACCCGCTGCACCTGTCGGCCTACGCGCTGACGCTGATCGGCAAGATCATGTGCTTCGCGCTGGCGGCCATTGCGCTGGACCTGGTGTGGGGCTACTGCGGCATCCTGAGCCTCGGCCACGGGCTGTTCTTCGCGCTGGGCGGCTATGCGATGGGCATGTACCTGATGCGGTCGATCGGCCGCGAAGGCGTGTACAAGAGCGACCTGCCCGACTTCATGGTGTTCCTCGACTGGAAGGAGCTGCCCTGGTTCTGGCACGGCACCGAGCACCTGCCGTACGCGATGCTGCTGGTCGTGCTGGTGCCGGGCGTGCTGGCGTGGCTGTTCGGCTTCTTCGCCTTCCGCTCGCGCATCAAGGGCGTGTACCTGTCGATCATCACGCAGGCCATGACCTACGCGGCGATGCTGCTGTTCTTCCGCAACGAGACCGGCTTCGGCGGCAACAACGGCTTCACGGACTTCAAGCGCATCGCCGGCTACGCCGTGGCCGCGCCGGAAACCCGCGCCGCGCTGTTCGTGCTGACCTTCCTGGCGCTGCTCGGCGGGTTCGTGGCGTGCCGCTATATCGTCACGTCCAAGCTGGGCCGGGTGGTCACCGCAGTGCGGGATGCCGAGATGCGCGTGATGTTCTCCGGCTACAACCCGCTCGGCTACAAGCTGTTCGTCTGGACCTTCTCGGCCGTGCTGTGCGGGATTGCCGGCGCGCTCTACGTGCCGCAGGTGGGCATCATCAACCCGGGCGAGATGTCGCCAGCCAACTCCATCGAGATGGCGGTCTGGGTGGCCGTGGGCGGCCGCGGTACGCTGATCGGGCCGATCGTCGGCGCCTTCCTGGTCAACGGCGCCAAGACCATGTTCACGGCCTACTTCGCCGAATACTGGTTGTTCCTGCTCGGCGCGATGTTCGTGCTCGTGACGCTGTATCTGCCCGATGGCGTGGTGGGCCTGTGGCGCCGCCTGCGTGGCAAGCGCACGGCCGCCCAGAAAATCCAGGCGGCCACGGGCGAGCCGGTGAACCCGGCCGCCGTGACCCCGCAACAAGGGAGCGAGGCATGAACGCGGCCACTTCCCAACAAGGTGCAAAACACGGCGCGGATCAGGCGGAGAGCGGCGACGCCACCGGCCTGGGCCGCGTGCTGGAGCCCGGCGTCATCGACACCTCGCACGGTCCCATCCTTTACCTGGAGGACCTGACCGTGCAGTTCGACGGCTTCCGCGCCCTGAACAAGCTGTCGCTGTCCATCGATCACGGCGAGCTGCGCTGCGTGATCGGCCCGAACGGCGCCGGCAAGACCACGATGATGGACGTCATCACCGGCAAGACCGGCCCGCGCAACGCCAACGTCAGCGGGCGCGTCTTCCTCGGGCAGTCCATCGATCTGATGCGGATGACCGAGCCGCGCATCGCGCAGGTCGGCATCGGCCGCAAGTTCCAGAAGCCCACGGTCTTCGAGCAGCACGAGGTCTGGGAGAACCTGGAACTGGCGATGAAGGCGGACAAGCGCTGGTGGTCGTCGCTGCGCGCGCGGCTGACCGGCGAGGGCCATCGCCGCATCGAGGAAACGCTGGCGCTGACCGGGCTCGAAGACGAGGCGTATCGCCCGGCCGGCCTGCTGTCCCACGGCCAGAAGCAGCGGCTCGAAATCGGCATGTTGCTGATGCAGCAACCGCAACTGCTGCTGCTCGATGAACCCGTGGCCGGCATGACCGACGAAGAGACGATGCAACTGGCCGGCCTGCTGAACAGCCTGCGCGGCAGTTGCTCGATGATGGTCGTGGAGCACGACATGGAATTCGTGGCGGCGCTGGCCGGCGAGTCCGGCAAGGTTTCGGTGCTGGCCGAAGGCAGCCTGCTGGCCGAAGGCACGCTAGACGCCGTGAAGCGCGACGAGCGCGTGATCGAGTCCTATCTGGGAAGGTAACCATGCTGCAGGTCAATGCACTGAACCAGTTCTACGGCGGCAGCCACATCCTGCGCGACATCTCGTTCGAGGTGCCCCAGGGCAAGCTGACCACGCTGCTCGGCCGCAACGGCGTGGGCAAGAGCACGCTGCTCAAATGCCTGATGGGCGTGGTGCCCACGCGCAGCGGCCACATCAGCTGGGAGGGCAAGGCCCTCGAGAAGAAGGCCCCGTACGAGCGCGTCTCGGCCGGGCTCGCCTACGTGCCGCAGGGCCGCGAGATCTTCCCGCGCCTGACCGTCGAGGAAAACCTGCTGATCGGCGCCGCCAGCCGCGCGCGCCCGAACGGCGTGCCGGACCGGATCTACCAGCTCTTCCCGGTGCTGCGCACCATGCGTTCGCGCCGCGGCGGCGATCTCTCCGGCGGCCAGCAGCAGCAACTGGCCATCGGCCGGGCGCTGATGAGCGAGCCGCAGCTGCTGATTCTCGACGAGCCCACCGAAGGCATCCAGCCGTCCATCATCCAGGACATCGGCCGCGCGCTGCGCCTGCTGGTGGACGAGTTCGGCATGACGGTGCTGCTGGTGGAGCAGTACTACGAATTCGCCCGCCATCTGGCCGATCACTACGTCGTGATGAGCCGGGGCGAAGTGGTGGCCCGGGGCGAGGGCGCCACGATGGAACAGGATGGTGTGCGGGAGCTGATCGCGGTGTAATCTTCGCCCATGCGTCACCCCGATTTCCCCTCCCAACTCGCCATGCCTGCCTGGCATGCCAGCCTGCGCCTGCGCTTTGCCGCGCGCGCGGGCCGCACGGCCTTGGTCGAACGCCGCCATCAGGGGCCGCTGCTGGTGCAGAAGCCGCTGTATCCCGAGGGCGGCATCTGCCACGTGGTGGTGCTGCATCCGCCCGCCGGTGTGGCTGGTGGCGACCGGCTCGACATCGACATCGCCGTGGAAGCCGGCGCCCATGCCGTGCTGGCCACGCCGGGCGCCACCAAATGGTACAAGTCGCTCGGCCGCGAGGCCGCCCAGCAGGTGCGCATCGAGGTGGCCGACGGGGCCCGGCTGGACTGGCTGCCGCAAGAGAACATCGTGTTCGACGATGCACGCGCCCGCATCGCCACGGACGTCGTCGTGGCGCCCACCGGCAGCGCCATCGGCTGGGATGCCGTGGTGCTGGGCCGGCAGGCCTCGGGCGAACGCTGGTCGAGCGGCGCGCTGTGGCTGGACACCCGCGTGGCCGGCCCCGACCGCGCGCTGTGGATCGAGCAATCGCAGGTCGATGCCACCTCGGCGCTGCGCCCTGCCGTGGCGGGCATGGACGGCCTGCACATCCTCGGCACGCTCTGGGCGGTGGGGCAGGGCGCCACGCCGGCGCTGGCCGAAACCCTGGCTGAACAATTACCCTATGTCCCGGACCTGCGCGCCGGCGTGACCTGCCTCGCCGGGTCTGCAGGGCAGTCCATGCTGCTGCTGCGCGTGCTCGGGCGCGACATGGAAGCCGTGCGGCGCGTGATGACCGGCGCCTGGTCCACGCTGCGCGCGCCGATCCATGGCGTGGCGGCGCGGCCGCTGCGCCTCTGGGCCACCTGACAACAAGACAAGCAAAGAACGAGGAACAGAACGATGGAACTGACGCCGCGCGAGAAGGACAAGCTGCTGATCTTCACCGCCGCCCTGCTGGCCGAGCGCCGCCGTGCACGCGGGCTCAAGCTCAACTACCCCGAGGCGGTGGCCCTGATCACCGCCGCGATCATGGAAGGCGCGCGCGACGGCCGCACCGTGGCCGACCTGATGCACGAGGGCACCACCGTGCTGACGCGCGAGGACGTCATGGACGGCGTGGCCGAACTGATCCCCGAGATCCAGGTCGAGGCCACCTTCCCGGACGGCACCAAGCTCGTCACCGTGCACCATCCCATCGTCTGACACCCAATTCCACAACAAGAGAGCAACCATGCACCGATTCCTCCATCGCGCCGCCACCGGCGCCGTGCTGACCCTGGCCACCGCCTCCGCCTTCGCCCACCCCGGTCATGACGCCGGCACCGTGGGCGCCAGCCTCTGGGCCGGCGTGCTGCACCCGTTCACCGGCGCCGACCACCTGCTGGCGATGGCGGCCGCGGGCGTGTGGAGCGCGCTCGCCACGAATTCGCGCGGCGCCTTCGGGCAAGGCGCGCCGGCCAAGGCCGACCTGCTGCGCCTGCCGCTGGCCTTCGTCGCCATGATGCTGGTGGGCGCGGCGCTGGGCCTTGCCGGCGTGACGCTGCCGGCCGTGGAGCCGATGATCGCGGTGTCGCTGCTGGTGATCGGCCTGCTGGTGGCCGTGCGGGCGCGGCTGTCGGCCATGGCCGGGATGGCCATCGTCGGCGGCTTCGCGCTGTTCCACGGCTACGCGCACGGCGCCGAGCTGCCGGCCACGGCCGGGGCGATGCCGGCGGTGCTGGCCTATGTGGGCGGCTTCGCCGTGGCGACGATGGCGCTGCACGGCCTGGGCATCGGTGCGGGCCTGTTCCTGCGCCGCCATGCGGGCTGGCTCGCCCGCGTGGCCGGGGCTGGCGTGGCGCTGTACGGCGCCGGCCTGCTGGTCGCCTGAGCGGCGGACGTCACGATCAAGGAGCCTTGCGATGATTCCCGGTGAACTGATGCCGCTCGACGGCGAAATCGAACTGAACGCGGGCCGCGCCACGGTGAGCGTCACGGTGGCCAACACCGGCGACCGCCCCGTGCAGGTGGGTTCGCACTTCCACTTCTACGAAACCAACGCCGCGCTCGACTTCGACCGCGAGGCCGCGCGCGGCTTCCGGCTCGACATCGCGGCAGGCACGGCGGTGCGCTTCGAGCCCGGCCAGTCGCGCACGGTGCAACTGGTGGCGCTCGACGGCGACCGCATCGTCTACGGCTTCAACGGCAAGATCATGGGAGCGCTGTAATGAGCGTGAAAATCTCCAGGCAGGCCTATGCCGAGATGTTCGGCCCCACCACCGGCGACCGCCTGCGGCTGGCCGACACCGGGCTGGTGATCGAAGTCGAACGTGACTACACGATCTACGGCGAGGAAGTGAAGTTCGGCGGCGGCAAGGTGATCCGCGACGGCATGGGTCAGAGCCAGCGCATGGCCAAGGACTGCGTCGACACCGTCATCACCAATGCGCTGATCGTGGACCACTGGGGCATCGTCAAGGCCGACATCGGCCTCAAGCACGGCCGCATCGCGTCGATCGGCAAGGCCGGCAACCCGGACATCCAGCCCGGCGTGACCATCGTCGTGGGACCGGGGACGGAGGTCATCGCGGGCGAGGGCATGATCGTCACCGCCGGCGGCATCGACAGCCACATCCATTTCATCTGCCCGCAGCAGATCGAGGAAGCGCTGATGAGCGGCGTGACGACGATGATCGGCGGCGGCACCGGCCCGGCCACGGGCACCTTCGCCACCACCGTCACGCCGGGGCCGTGGTACATGGAGCGCATGCTCCAGGCGGCCGATGCCTACCCGATGAATATCGGCTTCCTGGGCAAGGGCAACGCCAGCCAGCCCGGCCCGCTGACCGAGCAGGTCGAGGCGGGCGCCATCGGCCTGAAGCTGCACGAGGACTGGGGCACCACGCCGCAGGCCATCGACACCTGCCTGACCGTGGCCGACGCCACCGACACCCAGGTGGCCATCCACACGGACACGCTCAACGAGGGCGGCTTCGTCGAGGCCACCATCGCCGCCTTCAAGGGCCGCACGATCCACACCTACCACACCGAGGGTGCCGGCGGCGGCCATGCGCCGGACATCATCAAGGTCTGCGGCGAGGCCAACGTGCTGCCGTCGTCGACCAATCCCACGCGCCCGTACACCGTGAACACGCTGGACGAGCACCTGGACATGCTGATGGTGTGCCATCACCTGGATCCGGCGATTGCCGAGGACATCGCCTTCGCGGAGTCGCGCATCCGCCGCGAGACCATCGCGGCCGAGGACATCCTGCACGACCTGGGCGCGTTCTCGATGATTTCGAGCGATTCGCAGGCCATGGGCCGCGTGGGCGAGGTCATCATCCGCACCTGGCAGACCGCGCACAAGATGGCGGCGCAGCGCGGCAAGCTGCCGGGCGACCCGCACGACGCGCGCGGCGGCCACGACAACTTCCGCGTGAAGCGCTACATTGCCAAGTACACGATCAACCCGGCGCTGACGCATGGCATCGCGCACGAGGTGGGCTCGATCGAGGTCGGCAAATGGGCGGACCTGGTGCTGTGGAAGCCGGCCTTCTTCGGCGTGAAGCCGAGCCTGATCCTGAAGGGCGGGATGATCGCGGCGGCGGCGATGGGCGACCCCAACGCGTCGATCCCCACGCCCCAGCCGGTGCACTATCGGCCGATGTTCGCCTCGGCGGGCGGGGCGCTGCCGCGCTCGTCGCTGACCTTCGTGTCGCAGGCGGCGCTGGCGGCGGACGTGGGCGGGCGCTACGGGCTGGCCAAGACGCTGGCGGCGGTGCGCGGCACGCGTACGGTGAGCAAGCGCGATATGGTCCACAATGACTGGCAGCCGAACGTCACCGTGGACCCGGAGACCTACCAGGTGGTGGCCGACGGCCAACTGCTGATGTGCGAACCCGCCACCGTGCTGCCGATGGCGCAGCGCTATTTCCTGTTCTGACGGCCCCGGATTGTGATCAAGATCGACAAACACCTCCCCGCCCCGCACGGCATTGCGCCCGTGCTGGTGCGCCGCGCCCCCAAGCTCGTGCTGCCGTTCGGCGAGCGTAGCAAGAGCCGCCTGCGCGCCGTGCTCGACAATGGGGCGGAAGCAGCGCTGTTCCTGCCGCGCGGCACCGTGCTGCGCGGCGGCGACCTGCTGGTGGCCGAGGACGGTACTTTCGTCGAAGTGCAGGCGGCCCCCGAGTCCGTGCTGCAAGTGACGGCGGCCGACCCGCTGGCCCTGATGCGCGGCGCCTACCACCTGGGCAACCGCCACACCCCGGTGGAAGTCGGCCGCGATTACCTCCGCCTCGAATTCGATGCCGTGCTGGCCGACATGCTGGCCCGCCTCGGCGTGCAGGCCACCCGCGCCGAACTGCCCTTCGAACCCGAAGCCGGCGCCTACGGCGGCGGCCACAAACACGGCCACGACGCGACCTTCGCCGAAGACTACGCAGCGGCGCAGGCGGTGTTTCAGGATCACCATGGGCATTCGCACGGGCATGACCACGGCCACAGCCATGACCACGGGCACGACCACAGTCACGACCATGGTCACGTCCATGACGAGCACTGCGGCCACAAGCGCTGAATCCGTCCCAACCGTCCCATGACCGCGCTCCTCCAACTGATTTCGCTGCTGCATCTGGCGTCGCCGGCGTTGCCGATTGGCGGTTTCAGCTATTCGCAGGGGCTTGAGGCGGCCATCGACTGCGGGCTGGTTAGCGATGCGGCCAGCGCCGAGCGGTGGATCCGGGACAACCTCACGCATGTGCAGGCGCACTGCGAGGCGCCGGTCTGGCTGCTGCTTCATCGTGCCTGGCAGGCGCGCGACCTGGCCGCCGTGCGGCGTTGGAACGACTGGTTTCACGCCACGCGCGAGACGGCGGAGCTTCGGCTTGAAACCGAGCAGATGGGCTGGTCGCTGTCGAAACTGATCGGCCAGATGGGGTGGGGCGAGGCCGCCATGGCATCGGACTTGTCCGAACTGGCGCCGATCTGCCTGCCCACCGCGTTCACGGCCGCCTGCGTGGCGCTTGGCGTGGATGCGCGCGACGGTCTCGCGGCCTATGCCTTCAACTGGGCCGAAAACCAGGTCGCCGCCGCGCTCAAGGCGGTGCCGCTCGGCCAGGTGGCCGGCCAGCACATCCTGCGCGGGCTGCACCCGGACGTGCTGGCCGTGGTCGACGAAGCGGCGCAGCGCGCCGACGCCGATCCGCCCCGCCTGTCCACTTTTTCCCCGATGCTGGGCCTGCTCTCCGCACGCCACGAGACGCAGTACTCCCGGCTGTTCCGTTCCTGACCCAGCCACAAACATGACCCGAACCAAGAAAAATCCGCCCCTGCGCGTTGGCGTGGGCGGCCCCGTGGGCTCCGGCAAGACCACGCTGCTGGAAATGCTCTGCAAGGCCATGCGCGACCGTTACGACCTGGTCGCCATTACCAATGACATCTATACGAAGGAAGACCAGCGCCTGCTGACGATCTCCGGCGCGCTGCCGGCGGAGCGGATCATGGGGGTGGAGACGGGCGGCTGCCCGCACACGGCGATCCGCGAGGACGCCTCGATCAACCTCGAGGCCGTGGACCGTATGCTGGCGAAGTTTCCCGATGCCGACATCGTCTTCATCGAGTCTGGCGGCGACAACCTGGCCGCCACCTTCAGCCCGGAATTGTCCGACCTGACGATCTACGTGATCGACGTGGCCGGCGGGGAGAAAATCCCGCGCAAGGGCGGGCCGGGGATCACGAAGTCTGACCTGCTGGTGATCAACAAGACTGACCTCGCGCCGTACGTGGGGGCCTCACTCGAGATCATGGAAGCCGATGCCCGCAAGATGCGCGGGGAGCGGCCGTTCGTGATGGGGAGTGTCAAGGCCGGGCAGGGGCTCGATCAGATCATCGCCTTCATCGAACGCCAGGGCCTGCTGACGGTATAAGGCTCAGCGCGGCTGCTTGCGGGCCAGCGCGCGGGCCACGCCGGCCACCACGTCGCGCTCGAAATCGCTCAGTTCGGCCATGTAGCGCATCGTTGCCTGCACGGCCGGCGAGGTGTCGGCCTGATACGGCGAGCGCGGCGCCTCCACGGGCGCGGCGGCGGTTTCGTGGCGCGAGAAGTCCAACATCTCGGGCGGAGCCACGCCGAGTGTGTCAGCTAGAGTACATATGTTATAAAGAGCCACATTACGTGTGCCGCGTTCGATGCCGCTGAGGTACGATCTTGCCAGACCGCTTTCCAGCGACAGGGCTTCTTGTGACCAGCCGCGCTGCTTGCGCAACCAGGTCAGATGTCGCCCGAACAGCTTGAGAGGGTCGCCTGTCATATGCTGCTTTGTGGATTTTAAGTCGCTCAGAGCCTAAGGGTTTGACCCAAGCGTCACGACAACCTATAGTTCGTCGTTCTATCGGTACCAGATCCGCATCATAAGGGATGTGCCCAAAACGGGTACGGAGCGATGGTATTACCGGACGGCACCTAAGCCGTACCGAAACGGGGCAGTCGCGCAGTGAGGGGGGAGGTCGTCGGGCGGGAGATCCGCGCCGCATCGGGCCTGCCGCCATTGCGCATTCCGTGGGACCCCTGCGTCCCAGGCTCCGTTTTGGGGAATGCCATGCAGATTTTTTCGTTTTTCGACGCCGGGTTGTGCGGTGCAACGCCGCCCCTGCCGGACTCTCCGGACCTGAGCGTCGGTTTACAGTTATGTGTCATTCCGGCAACGGCCGGGCTCGGCCACGCCTGCCACCACGTGTTCCTGCGTGCCGGCGACGTGCAATCCGGCATTGTTTCCGCCCCGTCCGAATGGTGGGCCTGCCTGCGCGGCGGCCTGCGCGTGCTGTCCGCCGGGCAGGAACTGGCCGCGCTGGCCGGGGGCGATGTCTTCACGCCCCAGCCGGGGCAGCCGGTCATGCTCCAGGCCGTGCTGGATAGCGTGCTGGTGCGCACCGTGCCGCAGGCCGGCAGCCGGCCCGGCACGCCGAGTTTTGTCGTGATCGAGCCCGGCGAGCCTGACTGGGCCCAGCAGCTGCACGCGCATGACACGATGTGGGCCACCTGCTATCGCGGCACGTTGTGCCTGCAATGGCGCGCCACGCGCGGCACGGCCGGTGTGCGCACCGTCTACCTGCAGCCGGGCATGGCTTTCGCGCCGGACCGTCACGACGACTACTGCATCGACGCCATGGTGCCCGGCGCGGGTCTGCTGTGCTGCGCGCGCTCGCCAATCTTGGAAGCCGAACCCGTGGTCGCGCTGCCCCGGGCGGCCTGAAGGCTGACCGGGATGCAGGCGATCAGCGGCGCTGGTACTGCGTGGCGCCGAACAGGATCTCGCGCTCCGCGTCGGTCCGCATCGGCTTGCGCTCCTTGGCGAGCACTTCCACGCCGCGCTTCACGGCGGGGCGCTCGGCAATTTCGTTGAACCAGCGCTTCAGGTGCGGGTAGTCGTCCAGCTCCACGCCCTGGTTCTGCCAGCTGCGCAGCCACGGGAAGGTGGCGATGTCCGCCACGCTGTAGCTGTCGCCGGCCAGCCAGGCGTGCTGCGACAACTGCTTGTCGATCACGCCGTAGAGCCGCTCGGCCTCGTTGGTGTAGCGGTTCACCGCGTACTCGATCTTCTCCGGCGCGTAGATGCGGAAGTGATGCGCCTGGCCCAGCATCGGCCCCACGCCACCCATCTGGAACATCAGCCACTGCAGGGCCTCGTACTTGCCGCGCACGTCCTCCGGCAGGAACTTGCCGGTCTTGCCGGCCAGGTACAGCAGGATGGCGCCCGATTCGAATAGCGAGATGGGCTGGCCGTCCGGCCCGTCACTGTCGACGATGGCCGGGATCTTGTTGTTGGGGCTGATCTTGAGGAAGGCCTCGCCGAACTGGTCGCCGGCGCCGATGTTGATCGGATGAACCTTGTACTCGAGGCCGCATTCCTCGAGCATGATGTGGACCTTGTGACCGTTGGGCGTGGCCCAGGTGTAGACGTCGATCATGAGGGAGCGCTCTCCTGGCTGCTTCGGAAACTTTCGGAAAATTCCGATGGGGAAGGGGCCCGGCGACCAGCGTCGCCAGGGTCCGAGCGATTAGAGCACAGAAGAAATAAGCCTGCTGGCGGTGCGGTCATCGCGGCGGCTCCCATGAAAAAACGCGCGACCGACAGGCCGCGCGTTTCGGGGAATTACGACTACCAGCGAGGCTCAGGAGCCGCGCGTCACCGGCATCTGGATGCTGTCCGGGTTCAGGCTCATGTGCTTGGCCAGTTCCAGCTTGGCGATGGCGTTGCGGTGCACCTCGTCCGGACCATCGGCCAGGCGCAGCGTGCGCTGGTGCGCCCACCAGTTGGCCAGCGGGAAGTCGCCCGAGACACCCGCGGCGCCATGCACCTGGATCGCCCAGTCGATCACGCGCAGCGCCACATTCGGCGCCACCACCTTGATCATGGCGATCTCGGCCTTGGCTACCTTGTTGCCTACGGTATCCATCATGTAGGCGGCCTTCAGCGTCAGCAGGCGGGCCATCTCGATGTCACAACGGGCTTCGGCGATGCGCTCCTGCGTCACACCCTGGCGGGCGATCTGCTTGCCGAAGGCCACGCGGTCCAGGCTGCGCTTGCACATCAGTTCCAGCGCGCGCTCGGCCACGCCGATGCTGCGCATGCAGTGGTGGATCCGGCCCGGGCCGAGGCGACCCTGGGCGATCTCGAAGCCGCGCCCTTCACCCAGCAGGATGTTGGCGGCCGGCACGCGCACGTTCTTGAGTTCGATCTCCATATGGCCGTGCGGCGCATCGTCATAGCCGAACACGGGCAGGAAGCGCTTGATCGTGATGCCCGGGGTATCCGCTGGCACGACGACCATCGACTGCTGCTCGTGGCGGCCGGCATCGGGATTGGTCTTGCCCATCACGATGTAGACCTTGCAGCGGGGGTCGCCGGCGCCCGACGACCACCACTTGGTGCCGTTGATCACGTAATGGTCGCCGTCGCGCTCGATGCGGCAGCTGATATTGGTGGCGTCCGAGGAGGCCACGTCCGGCTCCGTCATCAGGAAGGCCGAGCGGATCTCGCCGCGCAGCAGCGGTTCCAGCCACTGGTCCTTGAGTTCCTCGGTGGCGTAGCGCTCCAGCGTTTCCATGTTGCCGGTGTCCGGCGCAGCGCAGTTGAACACCTCGGGCGACCAGGGCGCGCGGCCCATGATCTCGCACATCGGTGCGTATTCGAGGTTCGACAGCCCCTCCGGCGCCCGCTTGGAGCGCGGCAGGAACAGGTTCCACAGCCCGGCTTCGCGTGCCAGCGGCTTCAGCTCCTCGACCACCTTGGTGGGAATCCAGGCGTTGCCGGCTTCGCGGTTGGCCTGGATCTCGGCGTAGAAGCGCTTTTCGTTCGGATAGATATGCTTGTCGAAAAAGGCCAGCAGCCGGGCCTGCATGTCCTTGACCTTGGGCGTGTACTCGAATTGCATGGGGTCTCCTCGCTACATTCGGGGGTGTGACGGCAGGCATCGCTTGGGGAAGGATGCCGACTGGGGCCTACTCTAGCGGACTGCGCGTAATAAGAAAAATGAATTTTCTGGATTGGACAGTATCAATGTCCTGCATTTTCATGCCAGAATGCCTGCCATGCAGCTATCCCGGATCGACCTCAATCTCTTCGTGGTGTTCGATGCCATCTACAGCGAAGGCAGCATCACCGCAGCCGCGCGTCAGCTCAACCTGACGCAGCCCGCCGTCAGCCACGCGCTGGGGCGGCTTCGCACGCTGTTCGACGATCCGCTGTTCGAGCGGCGCGGGCAGGGCATGGCGCCCACGCCGCTGGCGCGCTCGCTGGCGGGCGAGGTGCGCGGCGCGCTGCAGTCGTTCGCGCGCACGCTGCAGGATACGCCGCACTTCGATCCCACCGCCACCACGCGCCGCTTCACTATCGGCATGCGTGATGCGCTGGAATCTACGCTGCTGCCGCCGCTGATGGCGCGTGTCACGGCCATGGCGCCGCACGTGGAGATCGCGGCGATCCGCTTCGACCGCCGCGAGATGGAGTCCGAACTGCTCGCCGGCACGCTCGATGCGGCCATCGACATCCTGCTGCCGGTGTCGCCGGCGATTCACCATGCCGCGTTCATGTCCGATCCGATGGTGGTGCTGGCGCGGCGCGACCATCCGCTGGTGAAGAAGGAGCTGACGCTGGAGCGCTATCTGGCGGCCGAACATGTGCACGTGTCGTCACGCCGGCGCGGAGCGGGCCTGGAGGACCAGGCGCTGCACCGAATGGGCCTGACCCGCCGCGTGCGGCTGCGCTGCCAGCACTATGCGGCGGCGTGCCGCGTGGTCAGTTGCACGGACCTGCTCGCCACCTTGCCGATGCGCTACGCCCGCATCGCCAACGAACCGTACGCCAACCGGCTGCTGGCGTTGCCGTTCAAGGTGCCGGCGCTCGAACTGCATCTCTATTGGCACGCCGGCGGCGAGAACGACGGCGCCAACCGCTGGCTGCGCGAGCAGCTGATGGCGGTGATGACGTCGCTCGGCAATGGCATGGGCGACGGTCCCCCCGCCGACGCGTAACGCGTAACGCGCATTTCCCCCGCGTGCCGCGCGCGCGGGTCACAACGTAAGCCATTGTTAGCAGGCTGGACGATGCGGGAGGCGCTCCCTAACATCGTCCCGTTCCACCTGCCCCGGACGCCTCATGCCACGCATGACACCGCGCCGCCGCGCGCGCGTCCACACCCAGGCAGCCCCCTCCATCCACGACGACAGAGCCGCATTCCGATGCCAGGGAAACACTTGTCTAACGATTTCATGCCCTCCCGCGCGAACGCCTTCGCGCGACCGATCCCGATGACGATCCTGGCAGCCTGCGCTGCCTTCGCGCTCAGCGCCTGTGGCGGCGGCGGCGATAGCGCCCCCAGCGCGGGCACCAGCGCCGCCCCGGCAGCCGGCGCCGCCAATGCGAGCCAGGCGGCGTCCGGGCAGGCCCCCGTCAACGGCAGCCAGACGGCGACGCTCCCGGCCGGCGCCGACCGCGCCTGCTACACGGTGACCGGCAGCGCGCCGGCGCCGGTCACGGGCAGCGTGAGCCTGCTGCCGGCGCGCGGCACCGGCGTCTCGGGCTATCGCGTGCTGGACGACGCGCGCAGCGCCGGCCTCTGCTACGCCAACTATCGGCGCGAGCAGGTGGGCCTGCCGCCGCTGACCGCGCGCGACGCGCTCAATACCGTCGCCCAGAACCACACCGCCTACATGCTGGCCAACAACCTGCTCACGCACGACGAGCAGTCGGGCAAGTCCGGCTACACGGGCGCCGCGCCGAACGACCGCATCCAGGCCGCCTATCCGACCAATGYCACGGCGGAAGTCGTGGCGGCCGGCAACAAGTGGACCAGCGCGGCGGGCGCCAACCTGTCGATGGCGCCGAAGGACGCGCTCGTGGCGGACCTCGTCAACGCGCCGTTCCACCGCGCCGCGCTGCTGGGCAGCTACGGCTCGGCCGGCAGCGGGTTTGCGGAAAGCGTGGGCGCCGGCAGCAGCGGCGGCACCTCGGCCAGCTACTACCAGACCATCGACCTCGCCGATGCCAGCAAGGGCGGCGCGGACAACCAGGTGGTGGCGTACCCGTACAGCGGCCAGGCCGATGTGCCGGCGAACTGGGTCAACAATGAGAGCCCCAACCCGGCGCCTTCGTACACGGGCCAGACCATGGGCTACCCGGTGACGGTGCAGGCCATCAACACGTCGCTGGTGTTCAATGCCGATACGTTCACGATCACCGACGCCGCCGGCGCCAACGTGCCCTGCGAGAAGGTGGATGCGCGCACGTCGGGCATGTCGAGCTACGCGCGCGGGCTGGCCATCTGCACGCCGCGCGCGCCGCTGGCCGCCCACACGCGCTACAACGTCACCGTCGGCGGCACGCTGAACGGGCAGGGCGTGAACCTGAACTGGTCGTTCACCACGCTGTGACGGCGAACTGACACTATGTATACGGGGCGGCGCCCGCCGCCTCGTTCACGTGCCTCCGCGCCGATCATCCCCGATCGGCCAATCAGCCGTTTACAAGCGCATTACCGGTCATCTGCGTCTACAATCGCCTCAGCTTCCCCCCAGGAGAGATGGCATGACTCGCGCAGTGACGAAGACACCGGCAGTTTCCCAGTCAACCCCCTCCCTGCTGTGGCGCGGCACGCTGGCCGTGGCGCTGGCCGCCGTGCTGGCGGGCTGCGGCACCGCCGCCAAGGATGCGGGCACGCCATCGGCATCGGGCACGGCCACGGCCGCGCCGGCCCAGGCGCCGGCGGCTGCCATGCCGCCCGCGCCGGAGGTCTCGTCGGGCTACCGCCCCGACATGACCACCAGCTACGGGCAGAAGCACATGGCCGCCGCGGCCAATCCGCTGGCCACCGAGGCCGGGCGCGAGATCCTGCGCGCGGGCGGCTCGGCCATCGACGCCGCCGTCGCCATGCAGGCCGTGCTGACGCTGGTGGAGCCGCAGGCCACCGGCATCGGCGGTGGCGCCTTCATCATGTACTGGGACGGCAAACGCGTGCAGGCCTTCGATGGGCGCGAGACGGCCCCGGCCGGCGCCACCGAGAACCTGTTCATGCGCGCGGACGGCAAGCCGATGGAATTCTCCGAAGGCCAGATCGGCGGCCGCTCGGTGGGCGTGCCCGGCGTGCTGCGCGCGCTGGAGATGGCGCACCGCCAGCATGGCCGGCTACCCTGGGCGCGACTGTTCCAGCGCGCCATCACGCTGGCCGAGAACGGTTTCCCGATGTCCCAGCGGCTCTACACCCAGGTGGCGGCCGACAAGTTCATGATGGGCTCGTCGGAGATGGCCGGCTACTTCCTCGATACGCAGGGCAAGGCCAAGCCGGTCGGCACCCTCGTCAAGAATCCGCAACTGGCCAAGACGCTGCGCGAGATCGCCAAGGGTGGCCCGAACGTGTTCTATAACGGGCCGATTGCGCAGGACATCGCCGCCAAGGTCAACAGCCATGCCAATCCGGGCAGCCTGAGCACGGCCGACCTGAAGGGCTATCGCGCCAAGGAGCGCGTGCCGGTCTGCACGGACTACAAGCGCTGGAAGGTGTGCGGCATGCCGCCGCCGTCGTCGGGCGGCATCGCCATCGCCCAGATCCTGGGCACGCTGGAGGCCCTTGAGAAGCGCGACCCGCGCTACGCGCTGGCCAGCCTGAAGCCGCAGCCGGTGAACACCCCGGCGCGTGTGGAAGCCGCGCCGCTGGCCGTGCACGCCATCTCCGAGGCCGACCGCCTGGCCTACGCCGACCGTGGCCTCTACGTGGCCGATGCCGACTTCGTGCCCGTGGACGTGGCCGCGATGGTCAGCCCGGCCTACCTGACCGAGCGCGCCGCGCTGATCGGCGACAAGAGCATGGGCCGCGCCCAGCCGGGCACGCCGCCGGGAGTGAAGGTGGCGTTCGCGCCGGATCGTTCGCCGCCGCGCATCTCCACGTCGCAGATCGTGGCCGTGGACAACCGGGGCGGGGCGTTGTCGATGACGACGACCATCGAATCGTACTTCGGCTCGCACATCATGGTGCGCGGCTTCATGCTGAACAACGAGATGACCGATTTCTCGTTCACGCCGAGCGAGAACGGCAAGCCGGTGGCCAACCGCGTGCAGCCGGGCAAGCGCCCGCGCTCGTCGATGGCGCCGACGCTGGTGTTCGACCGCCAGAGCGGCAAGCTGGTGGCGGCGCTGGGCTCGCCGGGTGGCTCGCAGATCATCGAGTACGTGTCGAAGACGTTGGTCGGCCTGCTGGACTGGGACATGGACGTGCAGACCGCCGTGGGCATGGGCAACTTCGGCAGCCGCAATGGCCCGACCGAAGTGGAGAAGGGTCTGGTGACGCCGCAACTGGTGGAATCGCTGCGCGGCATGGGCCATCAGGTGGCCGAGATCGAGATGACGAGCGGCACGCAGGCCATCGTGCGCAAGACCCTGCCGAACGGCAAGCCGGGCTGGGCCGGCGGCGCGGACCCGCGGCGTGAAGGGGTGGCGCTGGGGGAGTGACGGGATCTTGAAACGCTGAGGGTTTGCTCCTCTCTCCCTTTGGGAGAGAGGCCGGGAGAGAGGGGCGGCGATTCTGCGAAGTGATATCGCATCTTGCACCGCCTGCCCTCTCCCCCGCCCCTCTCCCTGAGGGAGAGGGGAGACAACAAGGGGTCCTTCTTCCGGTCAGCCGTCCAGCTTCACGCCAGCGGCCTTCACCACCTGGGCCCAGCGCTTTTCCTCGGTCGAGAAGAACTTGCTGGTTTCCGGCGGCGTCATGGTCACCACTTCGGCGCCCTGGCCGGCCAGTTGCGCGCGGATTTCGGGGGTGCGGATGATGCGGATCAGCTCGCTCGAGAGGCGGGCCACGAGCGCATCCGGCATGCCGGACGGCGCCATCACGCCCTGCCACGTACCCGATTCGAAGTTCGCCACGCCTTGCTCGGCAATCGTCGGCACCTGTCCGACCAGCGCCATGCGCGTGCGCTTGGACACGGCCAGCAGCTTGAGCTTGCCGGCCTGCACCTGCGGATAGGTCGCCAGCATCCCGTTCATCAGCACCTGCGCGGTACCGCCCACGGTGTCGGCAATCGCCTGCGCGCCGCCCTTGTACGGCACGTACTGCCATGCCGCGCCGGTGGCCTGCTGCACCGCCACGCCCGCCAGATGCGGCGCGCTGCCGATGGCCGTCACGGCGAAGTTCAGCGTCTGCTTGTGCGACAGCGCCACCAGTTCCTTGAGGTTGTTGGCGGGCACCGACGGATGCACCACCAGCAGGTGGGGCGAGTAGGCCAGCATCGACACGCCCTTGAGATCTTTCTCAGGGCTGAAGCTCAGCTTGGTGTAGACGGACGGGCTGATGGCCAGCGCGCCCACATCGCACAGCAGCAGCGTGTGGTTGTCCGTGCCGGCCTGCGCCACCATGGCGGCGCCGATGTTGCCGTTGGCGCCCGGACGGTTGTCCACCACCACGGCCTGGCCCAGCGCTTCGCCGAGCGGCTTGCTGATCAGGCGGGCGATGATGTCCGACGAACCGCCGGCGGGGTAGGGCACCACCAGCCGGATCGGCTTGGTTGGCCACTTGTCGGCAGCCCAGGCCGAAGCCGGGGCGAGGATGCCAGAGGTGCCGAAGGCGCCCAGTGCGGCCAGGCCCGATGCCTGGCCAAGGAATTGGCGGCGATTGCTCATGCTGTGTCTCCTAATGCTTATCTGCTTATCGTCTGTTGTCGTACAACATGGCAGCAGTGTAGACGCGATTTAGCCTTTGGTCATCAGGGTTATGGCTAGGGATAGTACTCAGTTGTCTGATGACATGCAGACAATTGCCCCCCAGAAAGCACATCGCCCCGGCGGTGCGGGGCGATGTCTGGCAGGAAGATGCAGGATCAGGCGCCTGATTTCTGCGCGTAGGCCCAGCCCATTTCGGCCATCGGGCGGGCGCGCTTGCCGGCGTCCGTCGCCTGCGCCGACGACGCCGTGCCATCGACCACGCGCTTCATGATCCCCTGCAGGATGCCCGCGATGCGGAACATGCTGAAGGCGAGGTAGAAATTCCAGTCGCCCGTGATCTGGCGGCCGGTGCGCTGCTCGTACAGGCGACGATAGGCGGCTTCATCGGGAATGCCCAGCGCCTGATGGTCGAGCCCGGCGATGCCCCGGAACTGGCCCGGCTGGATATGCCAGCTCATGCAGTGATAGCCGAAGTCAGCCATCGGATGGCCCAGCGTGGACAGCTCCCAGTCGAGCACGGCCAGCACGCGCGGCTCGGTGGGGTGGAACATCAGGTTGTCGAGCCGGTAGTCGCCATGGACGATGGTGGTCAACGCATCGGCATCGGCCGGAATGTGATTCGGGAGCCATGCGATGAGCTGGTCCATCGCCGGGATCGATTCGGTCTCGGACAGCTTGTACTGCTTGCTCCAGCGCTCGATCTGCCGCTGGAAGTAGTTGCCCGGCTTGCCGTAGTCGGCCAGCCCGATCGCCTTGTAGTCCACCGAATGCAGCGCAGCGATGACGCGGTTCATCTCGTCGTAGATCGCGCCGCGCTGGGCCGGGGTCATGTCCGGCAGCGCCTGGTCCCACAGCACGCGGCCGCTGACGAACTCCATGATGTAGAACGCGCGGCCGATCACCGACTCGTCCTCGCAGAGCGCGAACATGCGGGCTACGGGCACGTCGGTCTGGGCGAGGGCGGCCATCACGCGGTATTCGCGCTCGATGGCATGCGCCGACGGCAGCAGCTTCGCCTTCGGCCCCGGCTTGGCGCGCATCACATAGGTCTGGCCGGGCGTGATCAGCTTGAACGTGGGGTTCGACTGGCCGCCCTTGAATTGCTCGATGGCCAGCGGGCCGGCAAAGCCCTCCACATGCTGGCGCATCCAGGTCTCGAGCGCGCCCATGTCGAAGCGCTGCTGGTCGGCCACGGGGCGGGTCCCTTCAAAATGCGAAACGTTGCTGCTCATGCTGTCTCCGGTCTGTCTTTTTTATGTGGCGATGGCGTCGGTGCGTGGCGCGGGTGGGACTTCAGCGGTAGTTCGGCTTGCGCTTCTCCAGGAAGGCGCTGATGCCTTCGCCCGCGTCCGGGTGGTGCAGCGCTTTCACGAAGCTGTCGCGCTCGGCGGCCAAGTGCTCGGTCAGCGAGGCGCTGCCGGCGTGGTTGATCAGCGCCTTGATGCCCTGGACCGCGTTCGGCGATTCCTTGGCCAGGTTCTCGGCAATGCGCAGCGCCTCGGTCACGGCCTGCCCCGGCGGCACCACGCGGTTCACGATGCCGAAATGGGCCAGTCGTGCCGGATCGACCGGCTTGCCATCCATCATCATTTCACTGGCGAGCTGGCGCGGCAGCATGCGGGCCAGTTCGTAGGAGCCGCCGCCGTCCGGCGTCAGGCCCACCTTCACATAGGCCATGACGAACTTGGCGTCGCTGGCCGCCACCACGAAATCGCACGCCAGCACCAGCGAGAAGCCCGCGCCGGCGGCGGGGCCTTCCACGGCGGCGATGATCGGCTTGGGGAACGCGTGCAGCGTTTCGATCCAGTGATTGAGGATTTCGATGCTTTTGGCCTGTACCTCGGCCGGCTGGGAGCGGTTGCCGAGCAGGCGGTTCAGGTTGCCGCCGGCGCAGAACACGCCGTCGGCGCCGGTCAGCACCACCGCGCGGATGGTGTTGTCGCGCGCCGCCACTTCCAGCGCCTCCTGGCTTGCCGCGTAGATGTCCGGATGCAGCGCGTTGCGCGCCTCGGGGTTCGAGATGGTCAGGACGAGCGTGGCGTCCACGCGTTGGGAAAGCAGCTGGGCGGTCATGGCGGCCTCTTGATGGGCAATGCGGGAGAAAAAAGCGCCCCGTGTCTCGGCGGGGCGCCCGGGAGGATCAGGCTTCTTCGGTCAGCAGCGACAGGCCCAGGCCGGCCCTACGCCACAGCCACGGGCTCGGGCGGTAGCGCATGTCGCCAGTCAGGCGGTCCAGGTTGCTCAGCACTTCGAGGATCTGCGCGGCGCCAATCGCATCGCCCAGCGCCAGCGGGCCCTTGGGGTAGCCCAGGCCGAGGTTCACGGCGAGGTCGATGTCGGTCGGCGTGGCGATGCGTTGCTGGGCGATGTCGCTGGCGATATTGACGATGCAGCCGATGATGCGCTGGGCGACGAAGCCGGCCGAGTCGCGGATCACGGTGACGGGCACGCCATCGCTGGCGAACAGGCCGTGCGCGGCGTCGCGGGCGGCGGCGCTGGTGGCCGGCGTGGTCATCAGCGTGCGGCGCTTGGTGGCTTCGAACGGCAGCAGCGTGTCGATGGCGACCACGCGGCTGGCATCGAGCCCTTGCTGCAGGGCAGTCGTGGTGGCGTCGAGACCCAGCGGGGTGACCACGATCAGTGCGTCGGCGGACGGGGCGTTGCCGCCTTCCGGCGTGACGCCGAGCGCGGTCAGCAGCTTCACGGTCATCGCATGACCACGCTCATTGGCGCGGCTCACCCACACGCTGGCCGGGCGCGCATCGGGCACCGGCTTGGCGGCAGGCACCTGCTTCTGGCCGTCCGGGTAGGCGTAGAAGCCCGCGCCGGTCTTGCGGCCCAGCAGCCCGCCCGTGTAGCGCAGCGCCGTGATCGGCGACGGGCGGTAGCGCGCTTCCTGATAGAACTGGTTGTAGATCGATTCCATCACCGGGTGCGACACATCGAGCCCGGTCAGGTCCATCAGCTCGAACGGGCCCATGCGGAAACCGGCTTGCTCGCGCATGATGTTGTCGATATCGACGAATTCGGCCACGCCTTCCTGGGCGATCTTCAGCCCTTCGATATTCATGCCACGGCCGGCGTGGTTGACGATGAAGCCCGGCATGTCCTTGCAACGCACCGGCGTGTGACCCATGCGGCGCGACAGTTCCATGAGCTGGTCACCGATGGCGGGGTTGCCCGACAGGCCGTCGATGACCTCCACCACCTTCATCAGCGGCACCGGGTTGAAGAAGTGGTAGCCCACCACGCGGCCCGGGTGCCTGGCGCCCACGGCGATGGCTGTGATCGACAGCGACGAGGTGTTCGATGCGATCACCGCGTCTTCCCGGACGATGGCTTCCAGCTTGGCGATCAGGTCGCGCTTGACCTCGAGCTTCTCCACGATGGCTTCCAGCACCATGTCGCAGCCGGCCAGGTCTTCCAGCGCGTTGCACGGCTTCACGCGGGCCAGCGCGGCCTCGCTGTCGGCGGCGCTGATCTTGCCCTTGTCGGCCAGCTTGGCGAACGTGTCCTGCAGGTACTGGCGCGCGGCGGCCACGGCTTGGGCGTTGACGTCGAACAGGTTGACCGTCAGGCCCGCCTGTGCGGCAATCTGGGCAATACCGCGGCCCATGGCGCCCGTGCCGACGATGCCGAGCGTTTGAATAGTGGGTTGGCTCATCGTTCGTCCAAAAAAAGTTGTGGTTAAATTAGCACGATCGTACGATTTCTGCATCTTCCGCGACAGCGGGTAGGCTTACGTGGCGTGCGAAGATCGGCCAGGCGGGGGCGCCTCAAGCGTCCTCGGGTCTACATGGACGCGACCCGGACGATCCATTTCAATAACGGAGAGAGACGACATGCTGAAGCTCTGCGGCTTTGCCGCCAGCAATTACTACAACAAGGTCAAGCTGGCGCTGCTGGAAAAGAACCTGCCATTCGAGGAAGTGCTGGCCTGGATCGGCGAAACCGACCTCGCGGCGACGCCCCTCGGCAAGGTGCCCTACATCATCACCGATTCCGGGCCGCTGTGCGAATCGGAAACCATCGCGGAATATATCGAGGCGACTTATCTCCAGGCGCCGCTGCTGCCGCATGACGCCTACCAGGCGGGCAAGGTGCGCGAACTCGTCACCTTCATGGAGGTATATCTGGAGCTGACGGTGCGCGAGCTGTATCCGGAGGCGTTTTTCGGCGGCAAGGTCAGCGATAACCTTAAGGAGCGCCAGCGCCGCCTGCTGGACCGTTATATCCCCGGTTTCGCCAAGCTGGCGAAATTCTCGCCCTTCGTGGCTGGCGACACCTTCACGCTGGCCGACTGCGCCGCCATCTGCCACCTGCCGCTGGTGTCGTCCTGCACGAAAATCATCTACGGCGAAGATTTGCTGGCGGACCTGCCGGTCAAGGCCTACCTCAAGGCCATGTCCGAGCGGGCGAGCGTGCAGAAGGTCAACGCGGACCGCAAGGCCAACACCGAGCTGATGCTGAGCCGCAACCGGTAAATCGCCGCGATTCACCGGATAGGCTTTGATCAGCATTTTCTGGCGCCCCGCTTGCGGGGCGCTTTGCATTGGCAGGGCCGATGGGAAATGCGCGGCTCGGGATTTTCCGAGCACTCACCATTTGGTGCAAATTAATCAGGATTCTTCTATATACGGCCGATTTTTTCGTCGGTTAGATGGCGGCTCATCTAACAACGAAGGGGCACGTATGGCGGGTCAAAAAGGCATCGTTCGCCGGGGCGATACGACGACACACGGCGGCAAGGTATTGGAGGGCGAGCCCACGTTCGTCTTCTACGGGGAACCGGCGGCCGGCGTCGGGCACATGGTCTGGTGTCCGCAATGCAAGGGCACCTTCCCGATCATCGAGGGCGATCCCACCTTCCAGGCCATGGGCCGCGCCATGGCGCTCGACGGCATGCTGACCGCGTGCGGCGCCCGGCTGATTTCCTCGATAGGCGCCCAGGCGACCGTCCGCCACCCGGTGAGCGGAACCTCGTTCGACCCGGCCCCCGATGAAGAGGACCGCTACGACGACCGCTACATCTTGCGCGACAGCGCCACCGGCGAGCCGCTGCCCGACACGGAGTACGCGGCAGTCCGGGCGGGCGCCGAGCCCGAATACGGCACGACGGATGAATTCGGCCGCACCCATCTGCTGGGAGCCCAGCAACGCGCCGACAACGTGACGATCTACGTCGAGGGGTGAGCGATGACCGAAACGCTGACTTCCCCGACCACGGGCAAGACGCTGGTGCGCGCCGGTGTCCGGGCGACTACGTTGACAAGGTTTGATGAAGCGAAGCCGATTCCCGTGCAGCGGGAGTTTATTGAGGTGGTGGTGTTTGATTCGAGGTTGCTTAGCCGTGGCTCGCAGTGGGGGCACGCTGCCATCGAAATTGACGGCACCGTCTACAGCCGTGCCCCAATATTATTCTTCAAGGGCGGGTACAGAAAATATCTGATTGGTAACACGAGGCGATGGAGAACCAAGCCAGACGGCACAATCGGAAAGGGCGTATATCGCGATGCCGTCGGGCTGCTGATGTGGGTATCTCTACGAGAGAAGGCCCTCATTAGAGACGAGCTGGAAAGACGTGTGGCGGTCAATGCGAAATACTCATTATTCGATAATTCATGCAGCTCCAACGTTGCCGATGTGCTTGAGTTGGCCGGCATCATGGCGCGCGATCCGCGAGCGTTTGGCGAGCTGACACCGGTCATGCCCGCTGAATTACTCGGCGTATTGAAGAAGTCGAATCGTCTCGTCGAGACGCGAAACTATAAAAAGGGGTGGGAAGGTGGCGCGTCGGCAAACTGGTAAAGCCCGTCACTGGTGCGCCGTGGGGCTTGCCTGCATTGTTGGCGGAATGCTCTATGGATACTGGGCGGGCTATCGCATCCCTCTTAGCACTCACGTTGCGACAATACCCATCGAGCTATACGGAGATGCCGCTGGGATGGTTGAGCCCGTTGAATCCGTCATAGGTAAGGTGCAGGCCGGTGAACGCTGCAGGTTTATTCAGGTGACCATTGCGGAGGAAATGATGTTCTCCTACCGGGTGAAGTGTGGAGATTTGGACGGATGGACTGACGCCGGTGGTGCATTTGCGCCGCGGCTAGATCCGTACGAACTGTTCTCACTGAAATAAAGGGAGGGGAAGGTGGCGCGTTGGCAAACTGGTAAGGCGTGGCCATGGTTCGTCGCAGCATTGTTCTGCATCGTCTTGGCTCTGGGATATTGCAGCGGCTACCAAGTACCGATCAGAACGCATGTGGCGACGAAACCCGCCCCCCTCCACGGGAATCCCGAAGGAATGGTGCCTCCAGTTGCACCCTTGGTTGGGGAAGTCGCACCCGGTGCGCGATGCAGGTTTGTGCAAATCGGCGTTGCAGCGGAAATGATGTACACCTACCGCGTGATATGCGGGGAACTGGATGGTTGGACCGAGGAGGCGTTTGCATTCGAGCCGGCTCTGAATTCCTATGAGCCAGTTCAACAGGAAGAATGGAGGGAAGGTGGCACGTCGGCAACTAACCCATGCAGCCCGCGAACCCACCACGTTCCCGGGCTGCCGGAATCCCTCAAATCTTCGCCAACCGATCCAGCGCCAACTTCAGCGTCTCTTCCTTCTTCGCGAAGCAAAACCGCACCACGCCCGATTCGCGCGGTTGCGAATAGAACGCCGACACTGGAATCGCGGCCACGCCGATCTCGCGCGTCAGCCACATCGAGAAATCGGCTTCGCTCATATCGGAAATCGCCGAATAATCGACGCACTGGAAGTACGTCCCGTCCGAGGGCAGCAGCTTGAAGCGCGTGGAGGCCAGCCCGGTGCGGAAGTAGTCGCGCTTGGCCTGATAAAAGCCGGCGAGGTCCAGGTAGGGCGCCGGGTCGGCCATGTAGTCGGCCAGCCCGAACTGCACCGGCGTGTTCACCGTGAACACGTTGAACTGGTGGACCTTGCGGAATTCGTTCGACAGCGCAGCCGGCGCGGCCACGTAGCCGATCTTCCAGCCCGTGACGTGATAGGTCTTGCCGAAGCTCGACACCACGAAGCTGCGCCGCGCCAGCTCCGGATGGCGCGAGACCGACTCGTGCCGCTGGCCGTCGTAGACCATGTGCTCGTACACCTCGTCCGAGAGCAGCAGGATGTCCGTGCCGGCTAGCAAATCGGCCAGTTTCTGCATGTCATCGGCACGCCAGATGGTCCCCGTGGGGTTGTGCGGCGTGTTGATGAGGATCATCCGCGTCTTGGGGGTGATGGCGGCGGCGAGCTTGTCGAACGGGATGCGGAACGCCGGCGCTTCAAGCGTGACGGGCACTGCGACGCCGCCGGCCATTTCGATGGCGGGCAGGTAGCTGTCGTAGCAGGGCTCGAGCACGATCACTTCATCGCCCGGATGCACTGCGCACAGGATCGCCGTCAGGAGGCCCTGCGTGGCGCCGGCCGTGATCGTAATTTCCGTATTCCAGTCGTACGTGTGGTCGTACAGCGTGGCGATCTTGCCGGCGATGGCCTGGCGCAGCGCGGGCACGCCGGCCATCGGCGGGTACTGGTTGTGGCCGGTGCGCATGGCGTGGGCCACGGCATCGACGATGCGCGCGTCGCAGTCGAAATCCGGGAAACCCTGGCCGAGATTGACGGCGTTCTTCTCGGCGGCCAGCGCCGACATCACGGTGAAGATGGTCGTGCCGACCTTGGGCAGGCGCGACAGCGGTGGGGTCAGGGGTGCGAGCGAGGATTCTGCGGACATGGCGCGGGAAGGAGGCAGGTTAGGGCGGCGGGTTCAGGACAAGCGGGTCATTTTAGCGGGGATCGGCGCCGGCAGTGGATGCCTCGGTCGCGGCGGCCAGCCAGGCGGCGAAAGCCGGCGGCGGCAGGATCTCCACGCCGCTCATGCGGCGCAGGCGGCTCCTGAGCTTCAGCACGGCCTTGTCCTTGGAGACCAGCAGCGCGGCGCGCGAGAAATGCGCCAGTTCGATGAACTTCTGGTCGTCGGTGTCGCGGCACTTGGGCAGCCGCACGGCGTCGAAGTCGGTCTGGTCCGGGGCGGGTTCGAGCGTGGCGAGCCGGTCCACCTGGGCCAGCGCGGCATCGATATCGACCGAAAACCGCGCGAATTGCGGGTAGGCCAGTACCCGGCGCAGCTCCTCCCGGCAGTCGGCGCGGATCACCGGGGCGATGGTTCCGGCGTCAAGCGCGGCGCGGATCGGCGCCACGTGGGGGTCCTGGAATACGAGCAAATCGACCCAGATATTGGAGTCGAGGACCACGCGGGGCGGCGGGGCGGCAAAAGCGGCGCAAGGGGCGCCGGCGGTGGTGTCTGTGGGCATTCGCTACAATCTGGTCTTTGTTCCTGCCCGCGATTTTGCCATGCTCATCGTTCTGTCTCCTGCCAAGTCGTTGGATTACGAGACACCCCCGCGCATCAAGACCCACACGATGCCGCGTTTTATCGACCGTTCCACCACGCTGATCGAGCGCCTGCGCCGGCTGGCGCCGCAGGACGTAGCCGCGCTGATGGACATCTCCGACAAGCTCGCCGTGCTCAACGTCACCCGCTTTGCGGACTGGAGCCCCGAGTTCACGGCGGCCAACAGCAAGCAGGCGGTGCTGGCCTTCAATGGCGATGTTTACGATGGGCTGGACGCGAAATCGCTGTCCACCGATGACCTCGGGTTCGCCCAGAAGCACATTCGCATCCTGTCCGGCCTGTATGGCGTGCTGCGCCCGATGGACTGGATGCAGCCGTACCGGCTGGAAATGGGCACGCGCCTGGACAACGTGGCCGGCAAGGACCTCTATGCGTTCTGGGGCGACGACGTCACGACCCTCCTGAACAAGGACATGGCCGACCTCAAGCACGAGGGCGCGGCCACGCTCGTGAACCTCGCCTCCGAGGAATATTTCAAGGTTGTGCGACCCAAGGTGCTTGCCGCGCGCGTGATCACGCCAGTGTTCGAGGACTGGAAGGGCGGGCGCTACAAGATCATCTCGTTCCACGCCAAGCGCGCCCGGGGCACGATGGCGCGCTATGCGGTGACGCACCGCGTGACCGAGGCCAGCAAGCTCAAGCGGTTTGCCGAAGACGGCTACGCCTACGACAAGGCCGCGTCGGACGACACCCGCTGGGTGTTCCGCCGCCGCCTGGAAGACTGATAAAAGACTGATCGCTGACTGGAGAACCCGATTCCCATGACCTCAGCCCTGCATATCTCCACGCTGTTCGATTCCGGCGCGATCGAAGTCGAGGCGCTGGACCGTGCCGACGATATCCGCCTGCGCATCCGCGCCGACTCCCACGCCGATTTCCGCCAGTGGTTCCATTTCCGGCTGCAAGGGGCGGCGGGGCAGGCGTGCCGGCTCCAATTCGTGAATGCCGGCGAGTGTACCTATCCCGATGGCTGGCGCGACTACCGCGCGGTGGCGTCCTACGACCGCGCGCACTGGTTCCGCGTGCCCACGCGCTATGAGGGCGGCACGCTGACCGTCGAATTCACGCCCGAGCACGACAGCGTGTGGTTGGCCTATTTCGAGCCGTATCCCGAGGAGCGCCACCTGTCGCTGCTGGCCTCGTGCCAGCGCTCGCCGCTGGCACGGCTGTCGCATCTGGGCAGTACCGTCGATGGCCGCGACCTGACCTGCGTGACCGTGGGCCAGCCGGGGCCAGGCAAGAAGACAGTGTGGATGATCGCCCGCCAGCATCCGGGCGAGAGCATGGCCGAATGGTTCTGCGAAGGCGTGCTGCAGCGGCTGACCGGCACCGGCATGTGGGCCGGCGACCCGGTGGCCCGCAAGCTGCTGGACCGGGCGGTGTTCCACATCGTGCCGAACATGAATCCGGACGGTTCTGCGCGCGGCAACCTGCGTACCAATGCCGCGGGCGCGAACCTGAACCGTGAGTGGATGCAGCCGAGCCTGGAAACCAGCCCCGAGGTATGGCACGTGCGCCGCGCCATCGAGGCCACGGGCGTGGACCTGTTCTTCGACATCCACGGCGACGAAGGGCTGCCCTATAACTTCGTGGCCGGGAGCGAGATGCTGCCGGGCTTCACCGATGCGCAGCGCGAGCAGCAGACGCGCTTTATCGACGCCTTCAAGCGCGCCACGCCGGACTTCCAGGACGTGCACGGCTACGCGGCCAGCAAGTACAACGCGGACGCCCTGAAGCTGGCGTCGAAATACATCGGCCACACCTTCGGGTGCCTGGCGCTGACGCTGGAAATGCCGTTCAAGGACAACGCCGACCTGCCCGATCCCGCGGTGGGATGGAATGGTGCGAAAAGCGGCCTGCTGGGCACGGCGATGCTCCAGGCGGTGCTGGAGTATCTGGAATAAAGGCTCAAGGTGTTCCTCCCCGCCCCGCAAGCGGGCGAGGGGAGAACCTCCAGCGCTTATTGCTTCTTCTTCGTCTTGGTTGACGTCTTCGTCGTCGATTTTGTCGACTTCGACGACGATGTCGACGCCTTGGCGCTGCTCTTGCCCTTCTTCTTCGACGTCGTCGTCGGCGTGGCCACGGCCGGCGCGGCGGCTGGCTCGGCGATGACGTCGCCGTTGCTGTCGAGCAGTTCGTAGGCCAGCATCATCCCCTCGTCATAGCCACAGCGCACCCGCACGGGTTGCCATTGCGCCTCGCCAACACGCTTGTGGGCCGAGGCCGCGAACGTCACCACCGAATTCACCGGCACGGCCTGCTTGCCCTGCGAGAACCGGCCGCTCCACGGCTCCACCGTGGCCTGCCCGTTGCTCAGGGCGCCGGTGGGGATCTTGAGGGCGTCATAGGTGGCCGAGCGCGGCACCACCCAGCTGGCATGCGCGGCGCAATCGGCCACGCTGGCCGTCGCGTTCTCGGTCTTCATCAACTGTTCGCGCATCCGGGTCCGATACTCGGCCAGGCTCACGCGGCCCTTGTCGGGCAACGTCACGGTCTTGATCGGTGGGTTGGTATTGACGACTGGCGGGGGCTTGACAGTCGGTGTGGCAGAAGCGGGAGCGGTAGCGGCGGGCGTGGTGCCCGGGGCGGCGGTGTCGGTGGCCTCATCGCCCGGTGCGGTGGCGCACCCGGCGAGGGCCAGCGCGCCTGCCACTGCGGCGGTCAGCATGCACAGCCGGCCACCAAACAGTTCGGAAATTCGTCGGATCACGGGATCGTCTTTGCTTGTTCAGCAAGGAGGGTTGGCGAAGGATTGCCATGATAGAGGAAAGCCCCGCGCCAAAGTTCCGAAATGTTGTTACGTTCCGTTCGAATTGCGCGTAACGGCAGCGCAACCGCCGTGATCACGCTGCGTTCATGCGGGATCGGCGTCGTTCCAATATCAGAAAAGGCGCACGCGGCGCAAGTCAGGCGAACCCCGATGCAGTGCACGCGATGGAATGATCCCCGCCCGCGAGCGCGGGCGGGAACGGTCAGGGATGACCTTGGGGAAGACCTCAGGCGGTGCGCGTGAAGCGCAGCAGGTCGTCCATCAGCGCGTTGAGGTCGCGCTTGAGCTTGTCGAAGCCGGCGTTGGGCGCGAGGCCGACTTCATCCATGTACAGCTTGCGGTTGATCTCAAGCTGCAGGCTGTTGCGGTTGGCCTGGGGCTGGCCCAGCACCCGCACGATCTCCACGCCCTTGTAGGGGTGGTTGCGCCAGACGTCGTACCCCATCGCCTTGAGCACGCCTTCCACCCGGTCGGTGAAACGCGTGTCGCAGGTGGTGCCGTCACGGTCGCCCACCACGAAGTCCGGGTGTTGCAGGCCGGGGTGCTCGGTCGCGTACTGGGCGGCCTCGCTCGGCATGGAATGGCAGTTGATGTGCCAGACCTTGCCGTGGCGCGCCACGCCTTCGTCCGCCAGCCGTTGCAGCTGGGCGTAGTAGGGCACGTAGTAGCGGTCGATGCGGGACTGGAGTTCGGCCACGCCGAGCTTGCGGTCGTAGATCGGCTCGCCGGTGTCCAGCACGCGCCAGACCAGGCCCTTGCCGAGGCGGGTCTTGGAAGTTTCCTGCTTGGCGCCGGGCCACGGCGCGTCCAGCAGGACTTCGTCGATCTCCCCCAGGCCGCGGTTGGCGTCGAGGTAGCTGCGCGGGAAGCCGGCGCAGAGCAGCGGGATGCCGCGCCCGGGGGCGTCGGCATAGAGCGCATCCACGAAGGTGTCTTCCGCCTGCCGCAGCAGCGGCAGGGGCAGGTTGCCGGCGTAGCGGAAGTCCGCCGGGTACGTGGTGCAGCTGTGCGGGGAATCGAGAAAGAGCGGGCTGCTCTCGCCTTCCGGCATGTGCAGGAAGTACGGGCTTTCCGCGGTCTTTCGGTCTGCTTCAGTCATGCTGTGCCTGGGTTTGTTCCGTGGATTAGTCCAGGGAGATCTTGGCGGCGGCTGCCACGCGCTTGTTCTTGGCCACTTCGGTGGAAATCTGCTTGGCGAACTGCGCCGGGGTGTCGCCCACCGGGGTGGCGCCGAGCTTTTCCAGCTTGGCCTTCACTTCCGGCATCGCCAGCACCTTCACGGCGGCGGCGTTCAGCTTGGCCTGGATGTCGGCGGGCAGCTTGGCCGGGGCGATCAGGCCGAACCATGCCGAGTCGTTCACTTCGCCCAGACCCAGTTCGGCGAAGGTCGGCACGTTCGGCAGGGCAGCCACGCGCTTCGGCGCGGCTACGGCCAGCGCGCGGAGCTTGCCGCCTTCGATGAACGGCAGCGAGGAGGGCAGGTTGTCGAACAGCACCTGGACCTGGCCGGCCAGCGCGTCGTTCAGCGCCGGGCCCACGCCCTTGTACGGCACGTGCAGCAGTTCGGTGTGGCTGCTCATCTTGAACAGTTCGCCCATCATGTGCGAGACGCTGCCGTTGCCGGCCGAGCCATAGGCCATCTTGTTCGGCTCGGCCTTGGCCAGCGCGATGAACGACTTCATGTCGGTGGCCTTCACACCGGGGTGGATGCTCATCACGTTCGGCACCGAAGCCAGGTTCGTGATGGGGGTGAAGTCCTTGGTGGCGTCGTATTGCAGGCGCGGGTACACGGCCGGGTTGATGCCGTGGGTCGAGGCGGTGGCGATGCCCAGCGTGTAGCCGTCCGGCGCGGCCTTGGCGAGGTAGCCCGTGCCGATGCTGCCGCCGGCGCCGCCGCGGTTATCCACGACTACGGCCTGGCCCAGTTGCTGGCCCAGCTTGTCGGCCACGATGCGGGCCACGATGTCGGTGGTGCCACCGGCCGGGAACGGCACGACCAGCGTGATCGGCTTGGTCGGATACGTGCCCTGGGCAAAGGCGGGCAGGGTCAGGCCAGCGGCCGCGAAGGCAGTGGCGGCGGCGATGGCTTGGAGCAGGGGACGGCGTTGCATCAGGTCGATTCCGAGGAGGGAAAGAGGGGGAAGAGGGGGAAGAGATTCGAAAAGAACGGTTTTTCCGATTCTGCGCGTGCGTGCAAGGGACTGGCAAACGAAATAAAATCCCCGGATCATTCCAATTGGTATTGAAGGGGTTAGATTTGGGAGGTGAAGCATGCGCCGCTTATGTCCGTCAATGACGGAGTTGCAGGCCTTCGAAGCGGCGGCGCGCCACAACAGCTTTACCGTCGCCGCACGTGAACTACACGTCACACAGGGGGCCGTGAGCAAGCAGGTGCGCAGCCTGGAGGCGTTTCTGGGCGTGGAGTTGTTCGAGCGTGTCCGCCAGCGCCTGATGCTGACCGACGCGGGCGAGCGCTATCTGGAGCGCATCCGCCCCAGCCTCAACGAGATCGAGGCGGCCAGTGTGGAGTTGATCGCGCGACAGGGCCGCGGCGGCATCCTCCACATCGCCAGCATGCCTACGCTCGGCGCCAAGTGGCTGATACCGCGCCTGCCTCAGTTCTTCGCCCGGTATCCGGAAGTCACGCTGGAGTTCGTGCCCCATGCCCAGGGCTACGATTTTTCCCAGCCCGATCTCGATGCGGCGATTCGTTTTGGCGATGGTGTCTGGCCAGGGAGCCTGGCCGACTATATGACCGGGCGCGAGGTGCTGCCAGTCTGCCGGCCCGGCCTGCTGGCCCAGGAGCCCGACGGGGTGGCGCGCACGCCGGCGGTGCTGCTGGGCTACCCGCTGCTGCACCACACCACGGTGCCCGAGGCGTGGCCAGACTGGCTGTCCGAGCTGGGCGTCTCCACTCGCCAGGCCTGGAGCGGCGCCCGCTTCGACCAGTTCTCGCTGCTCACGCAGGCGGCGATGTCGGGGCTGGGCATCGCGCTGATTCCGCGCTGCCTGATCGAGGAGGAGTTGGCCACCGGCACGCTGGTGGTCGCCCATCCCGCGCGCGTGCTGGCGCGGAAAGGCTACTACCTGTGCTACCCGGAACAGAAGGCGCACCTGCCGGCGCTGCAGACGTTCCGGGCGTGGGTGATGGAAGGGGTGGACGTGGTGGCGTGAGGGGAAACGAGGGCCTGAACTACTTCGACAGCACCTTCATCGCCTGCTCCAGCCCGGCCAGCGTCACCGGGTACATCCGGCTTTTCATGATCTGATTGATCACCGTGATGGACTGGCGGTACTGCCACAGCCCCTCCGGCTCCGGGTTGAGCCAGACAAAGCGCGGGAACTGCTCGATCATCCGGTTCAGCCACACCGCGCCGGCCTCGGGGTTGTTGTACTCGACCGAGCCGCCCGGCTGAAGAATCTCATAGGGGCTCATCGTGGCATCGCCGACGAAGATCACCTTGTAGTCGGGCGTGTACTTGTGGATCAGGTCCCAGGTGGCGATCTTCTCGGCGTGGCGGCGCCGGTTGTTCTTCCACACGTAGTCGTACAGGCAGTTGTGGAAGTAGTAGTACTCGAGGTGCTTGAACTCGGTCTTGGTGGCCGAGAACAGCTCCTCCACGCGCTTGATGTGGTCGTCCATCGAGCCGCCGACGTCCATCAACATCAGCACCTTGACCTTGTTGTGGCGCTCCGGCCGCAGCTTGATGTCCAGCAGCCCGGCGTTGGCGGCCGTGGAGTGGATCGTGTCGTCGAGGTCCAGTTCGGTGTCGGCCCCCTCGCGCGCGAAGCGGCGGAGGCGGCGCAGCGCCACCTTGATGTTGCGCGTGCCCAGTTCGACCTGGTCGTCGTAGTCCTTGTAGGCGCGCGACTCCCAGACCTTGATCGCGGTACGGTTGCCCTTGGACGGCCCGCCGATGCGGATGCCCTCCGGGTTATAGCCGCCATGGCCGAACGGCGAGGTGCCGCCCGTGCCAATCCACTTGTTGCCGCCCTCGTGCTTTTCCTTCTGCTCTTCCAGCAGCTGCTTCAGGCGTTCCATGAGCTTGTCCAGCCCGCCCATGGCCTCGATCTTGGCTTTTTCCTCGGCGGACAGTTCACGCTCGAGCGTCTTCTGAAGCCAGTCGAGCGGGATGTCGCTCTTCCAGTCCACCAGGCTCTCCACGCCCTTGAAATAGGCGGCGAAGGTCTGGTCGAATTTGTCGAAGTGCTTCTCGTCCTTGACCAGCGTCATGCGCGACAGGTAGTAGAACTCGTCGATCGACGGCGAGATGACCTGCGCGCGCAGGGCCTCCAGCATGGTCAGGTATTCCTTGACCGAGACCGGCAGCTTGGCGTGCCGCAGCGAGAAGAAGAAGTCGATCAGCATCGCATTTCCCTTAATTTCTGGCTGCGATCAGCGCGGCCGCTCGAGCTGGAACTGCAGATGCGCGCGCACGGTGGGCCATTCGCTGGCGATGATGGAGAACACCACCGTGTCGCGCAGCGAGCCGTCCGGCATGCGCGAGTGACTGCGCAGCACGCCGTCCTGCTTGGCGCCCAGCCGGGCGATGGCGGCGCGGCTCTGGTGGTTCATCCAGTGCGTGCGGAATTCCACGGCGATGCAGTCGAGCGTCTCGAACGCGTGGCGCAGCAGCATCAGCTTGCATTCGGTGTTGAGCCCGGTGCGCTGCACGCGGCGCGCGTACCAGGTCGAACCGATTTCCACGCGCCGGTTGGCACCGTCGACATTCATATAGGTGGTCATGCCGGCCAGCCGGCCGGCGGCGTCGCGCACGGCGAACGGCTGCATCAGGTCGCGCGCCTGGAGGTCCAGGCGGCGCCGGATCTCGGCCTCCATGCCTTCGGGCGTCGGCACGCTGGTGTACCAGAGCTGGTGCAGTTCGCCATCGGCGGCGGCTTCGCGCAGGCCGGCAGCGTGGTCGGGCGAAAGCGGCTCGAGCGTGGCGTGGCGCCCGGTCAGCGTGACGGGTTGGGCGAAAGCCATGCCGATCAGCGGTTCGCGCGGTTCATGAACACCAGGCGCTCGAACAGGTGCACGTCCTGCTCGTTCTTCAGCAGCGCGCCGTGCAGCGGCGGAATCGCGGCCTTGCGGTCGGGGCTGCGCAGCGCTTCGGCGGGAATGTCCTCGGCCATCAGCAGCTTGAGCCAGTCGATCAGCTCGGACGTGCTCGGCTTCTTCTTCAGCCCCGGCAGGTTGCGCATCTCGTAGAACGCGTCCAGCGCGGCGGCCACCATCTCGCGCTTGATGCCCGGGTAGTGGACGTCCACGATCTGCTGCATGGTGTCCGCGTCGGGGAACTTGATGTAGTGGAAGAAGCAGCGGCGCAGGAAGGCGTCCGGCAGCTCTTTCTCGTTGTTCGAGGTGATGATGACCATCGGCCGGTGCCTGGCCCGGATCAGCTCGCGCGTCTCGTAGACGTAGAACTCCATGCGGTCCAGTTCGCGCAGCAGGTCGTTCGGGAATTCGATGTCGGCCTTGTCGATCTCGTCGATCAGCAGCACCACGGGCTCGTCGGCCTCGAAAGCCTGCCAGAGCACGCCCTTGACGATGTAGTTGCGGATGTCGTGGACCTTGTCGTCGCCGAGCTGGGAGTCGCGCAGGCGCGACACCGCGTCGTACTCGTACAGGCCCTGCTGGGCCTTGGTGGTCGACTTGATGTGCCATTGCAACAACGGCATGCCCAGCGCCGCGGCCACTTCCTCGGCCAGCATGGTCTTGCCGGTGCCGGGCTCGCCCTTGATCAGCAACGGCCGCTGCAGCGTGCGGGCGGCGTTGACGGCCAGCTTCAGGTCATCGGTGGCAACGTACTGGGCGCTACCCTCGAAGCGCGTGGACGGGGACGGATTGGCGTTGGCGGGCGTGGACATGAGGCAACCTGTTTTAGGCGGAATGGGCCAGTATAAAAGCAGAAACCGATTCGCGTTTAGTGGGGGACACCCGGGGCTGGTCGTCTGGACTGCCACGTGCCGCCTGCGGTACAATGCGCCGGTTTGACGCGCCCCCAAAGTCAAGTTCCCACATGCCCGGCAGTCTGCCCGTTGTCATGCAGATCCCCCGGTGCCGGCAACAAGCGCGAGATGGTTGCAGAATGGTGTCAGAGCACCCGCGGCACATCCACAACGCTTTTCCGCGATTGCATCCCCACCCCCGTTCCTAAACCGTCTCCGGCCAGCAGGGCAGGTCACGCACGGTTTAACACTTCCCAATCATCTAAAGACAATGAAAAAGCTCCTCACGATGGTGGTGTTGGGCGCGGCCGCAACGGCTGCGCAGGCCCAGGACGCAAAGGGCAATGTGGACACTGCCAAGGACAAGGTTGCAATGTGCATTGGTTGCCACGGCATTCCGGGCTACCGTGCATCGTTCCCGGAGACATACGAAGTACCGATGCTGGGCGGCCAGACCGCCAAGTACATTGAAAACGCGCTCAAGAGCTATCAGAAGGGCGATCGCAAGCATCCGACGATGCGGGCGATTGCCGCGAGCCTCTCGGACAAGGACATTGCAGACGTGGCGGCCTACTACTCGCAGCAGAAGGCCGATACCAAGAACAACACGCTGAAGTAAGAGGCTCAGAGACATGAAGACGCTGATGACGCTGAACAAGCTCCGATTTGCGGTGGGCGCGCTCGTGCTGGGCGCTGCCACCCTCCCGGCCGCCGCCGCCGACATCGCCGCCGGCAAGGCGCTGGTGGAGAAGGGCGCCTGTGTGGCCTGCCACGGTGCGGGCCTGAACGCCCCGATTACGCCCGACTATCCCAAGCTGGCTGGCCAGCATGCGGACTACCTCTACCACGCGCTGGTGTCGTACCAGATCAGCGGCAACCCGCAGGTGGGTCGTACCAACGCGATCATGGCTGGCCAGGTCAACGCCAACCCGGCCGTGACCGACAAGGCCGGCAAGCCGCGCCCGTTCACGCGCAAGGAGTTGAAGGACATCGCCGCGTATATCGAGTCGCTGCCCGGCGACCTGGTACTGAAGAAGTAAGTCCCCACGCGGGGATGTAAAAAAAGCCGCTTCCGAGGAAGCGGCTTTTTTGTTGCGCCGGCGCTGAAGCTGGAGCGCCCGCAGAGGCTTCAGTTGCCGCTGCCGGTCACCAGGCGGCGCTGCTTCACCGCATTGGCCAGGGTTTCGAGCACGGTCACGGAGTCGTCCCAGCCGATGCAGGCATCGGTCACGGACTGGCCGTAGGTCAGGTTCTCCACCGGGGTGCCCTGCACGTGGTCCTGGCGGCCGCCCACGAGGTGCGACTCCACCATCACGCCGACGATGCGCTGGTCGCCCCCGCCGATCTGGCGGCCGATGTCCTCGCAGACCGGGATCTGGTTCTCGTGCTTCTTGCTGCTGTTGGCGTGCGAGGCATCGACCATCAGCCGCGCGGCCAGACCGGCCTTCGAGATGGCGTCGCATGCTTCCTGCACGCTGGCGGCGTCATAGTTCGGCGTCTTGCCGCCGCGCAGGATGATGTGGCAGTCCTCGTTGCCGGACGTCGACACGATGGCCGAATGCCCGCCCTTGGTCACCGACAGGAAATGGTGCGGCTGCGAAGCGGCCTTGATCGCATCGACGGCGATCTTGACGTTGCCATCGGTGCCGTTCTTGAAGCCCACCGGGCACGACAGCCCCGACGCCAGCTCGCGGTGCACCTGCGATTCCGTGGTCCGGGCGCCGATCGCGCCCCAGCTGACCAGATCGGCAATGTATTGCGGGCTGATCATGTCGAGGTACTCGGTGCCGGTCGGCACGCCCAGCTCGCTGATGTTCAGCAGCACTTCGCGCGCGGTACGCAGGCCGTCGTTGATCTTGAAGCTGCCGTCCATGTGCGGGTCGTTGATCAGCCCCTTCCAGCCCACCGTGGTGCGCGGCTTCTCGAAATAGACCCGCATCACCACTTCCAGCTCGTTGGCGAAGCGGTCGCGCTGCACCTTGAGCATCTTGGCGTATTCCAGCGCGGCACGGGTGTCGTGGATCGAGCAGGGTCCGATGATGACGATCAGGCGGTCGTCCATGCCGTGCAGGATGCGATGCATGGCCTGGCGGGCACCGTAGATCACGTCGGACGCTGCCTCCGAGCAGGCGAACTCGCGGATCAGGTGCGCGGGCGGCAACAGTTCCTTGAGTTCGCGAATACGCAGGTCGTCGGTGTTCTTCAACATGATGGCTCCGGGTCTTTGTGAGGTCGTTAGTCTGGTGGTGGGTTGCGACGCGGACGTGGCGGGGATAAAAAAAGCCGCCAGGTTCGCTGGCGGCTTTTTCTGAATTTCGGGCTACTTACAACTGTCCCTCTCCATCCGCCAGCGGTGCGAGATCGCTAAAAAAGTAAAAGTAAAACTTGGCGGACATGGCGGTGTTTCGGGTCAGCTTGTGTCGGAATCTGGATGATGCGTCGAATTTATGCTGTGGTGCGCGATGAAAAGGCATTTAATTGCGCGGTCATCGGTCAAATCATGGCTCGCAATCGCCACACGCCCGACAACGAAGCATCTTTATATCGCTTTTCAAGATCGATGGCAAGCGTCAATCGCGTGGAATCGCAACAGATTTCGCCAAAAACGGCAGGCCGCCGCCATCGATCCCGGGTCCGTCACAGACTTCAGGCGGTGCCGCCCACGGTCATGTTCTCGATCCGCAGCGTCGGCTGGCCCACGCCCACCGGCACGCTCTGGCCTTCCTTGCCGCACACGCCCACGCCCGAGTCCAGGCGCATGTCGTTGCCGATCATGGTCACGTCCTTGAGCGATTCGGGGCCGTTGCCGACCAGCGTGGCGCCCTTGACCGGCGTGGTGATCTTGCCATCCTCGATCAGGTAGGCCTCGCTGGCCGAGAACACGAACTTGCCGTTGGTGATGTCCACCTGGCCGCCGCCGAAGTTCACCGCGTACAGGCCGCGCTTCACGCTGGCGATGATCTCCGCCGGGTCCTTGTCGCCGTTGAGCATGTAGGTGTTGGTCATGCGCGGCATCGGCAGGGCGGCGTAGCTCTCGCGGCGGGCGTTGCCGGTGACCGGCATCTTCATCAGGCGCGCATTGAGCGTGTCCTGGATGTAGCCGCGCAGGATGCCGTCCTCGATCAGCGTCGTGCATTGCGTCGGGTTGCCCTCGTCGTCGAGGTTCAGCGAACCGCGCCGGTTGGCCAGCGTGCCGTCATCGACGACGGTCACGCCCTTGGCCGCCACGCGCTCGCCCATGCGCCCAGCGAAGGCCGACGAGCCCTTGCGGTTGAAGTCGCCCTCCAGCCCGTGGCCGACGGCCTCGTGCAGCAGCACGCCGGGCCAGCCCGGGCCGAGCACCACGGTCATCGCGCCGGCCGGGGCGGGGCGCGCCTCCAGGTTCACCAGCGCCGACGCCACGGCTTCATCCACATACTTGGCCAGCAGTTCGTCGGTGAAGTAGCCGTAGGCGTAGCGGCCACCGCCGCCCGAGGAACCCACCTCGCGCCGCCCGTTCTGCTCGGCGATCACCGTGACCGACACGCGTACCAGCGGGCGCACGTCGGCGGCGATCACGCCGTCGCTGCGTGCCACCAGCACCACGTCGTATTCGCCGGCCAGCCCGGCCATGACCTGCACCACGCGCGGGTCCTTGGCGCGCGCCATCTTCTCGATGCGCTCCAGCAGCGCCACCTTCTCGGTGGCGGTCATCGAATCGAGCGGATCGTTCGGCGTATAGAGGTTGCGCCCGGTCTGGGAGGCCAGCGCGCCGGCCACCTTCACGCGGCCGCTGCCGCTCTTGCCGATGGTGCGCGTGGCCGCCGCAGCCTGCGACAGCGCCGGCAGGCTGATGTCGTCCGAATAGGCGAACGCGGTCTTGTCGCCGGATACGGCGCGCACGCCTACGCCCTGGTCGATGCTGAAGCTGCCCGACTTGACGATGCCTTCCTCCAGGCTCCACGCCTCATTGCGCGTGTACTGGAAGTACAGGTCGGCATAGTCGACCTTGTGCGTGAAGATGTCGGCCAGCACGCGCTGGAGCTTGGCCTCGTCGAGCCCATACGGCGCCAGCAGCAGTTGCTGCGCCGTGGCCAGGTTGCGGATTCCGAGATCACCGGCGTTCATGATTGTCCTTTCAGCATTCATTGAAGCCGGCACGGGCCGGCTTCAGATCGTAGTCGTTGGGGTAGATGCTACAGCACCCGATGGCGCAGCGCCGGCAGGTTCTGGCGGACTTCCGCCAGCCGCGCCGGGTCGATCACGCCGGCCACCACGCCTTCGCCCTCGGGCAGCACGCCAAGCACCTCGCCCCACGGATCGACCAGCATCGAGTGGCCCCACGTGCGGCGGCCGTTTTCGTGCTTGCCGCCCTGTGCGGCAGCCAGCACATAGCACTGGTTTTCGATCGCCCGGGCGCGCAGCAGGATCTCCCAGTGCGCCTGGCCCGTGGTGTAGGTGAAGGCGGCCGGCATCAGAATCAAGCTCGTGCCGCCGCCGGCGGCCAGATGGCGGTACAGCTCGGGGAAGCGCAGGTCGTAGCAGACCGACATCGCCACGCGTCCGCACGGCGCCTCGAAGGCCACCGGCTCGGTCCCGGCCAGGATGGTGCGGGACTCGTCGTAGCTTTCGATGCCCTTGGTAAAGCCGAACAGATGGATCTTGTCGTAGCGCGCCACGCGCTCGCCGCGCGGGTCGAAGGCGAGCGAGGTGTTGTAGACCCGGCCTGCGTCGCCGCAGTGCAGCGGCAGCGTGCCGCCCACCAGCCAGATCCGGTGGCGCCGCGCGGCATCGGCCAGGAAGCGCTGTACCGGCCCGTCGCCGTCCTGCTCGCGAATCGCGACCTTGTCGGTCTCCTGCCGGCCCATCATGCCGAAGTACTCGGGCAGCAGCACCAGTTCGGCACCGCCGCGCACGGCTTCGGCGATCAGTGCGTCGGCGCGGACGAGATTGGCATCGAGCGATGTGCCCGTCACGGTCTGCACGGCGGCGACGCGGAACGGGGCCGAAGGTGTGGCTGAAGGTGTGGCTGAAGGCGGGGCTGAAGGCGGGGCGGAAGCGGTCATCGTGGGGCGTCCTGTGTCTGGGCGGCCAGCCGGTTCCTAGCGAAGGAACTCGGTCGCGCGGTCCTGGATCGACGGCTGTCGGGGCTTATTGTCCTCCACTTTCGTGATCTTGGGATCAGCCCACGATCCGGACACGTGATAGTGCAGCGTGAACACCTTGGAGAACTCGTCCGCGAACAGCAACTGGGCGGCCAGCGTGCCGATGCCGAGCACCGGATTGATGAACGCGGCCGCCACCGAGGTAGTCGTGGCGTTGATGCGCGGCACCACCGAGACCTGGAGGTCCTGGGTCTCGCGCAGCAGGTTGGCCGTGCCGCTCATCGACGCCATCATCTGGCTGCTCTTGAGCTGGAATTCGTCGATCTTGCCGACGCCGTTCTCGATCGTGCCGCTGCCGGTCAGGTCGTCGAAGACCACGCCCCGGTTGGACAGGCTGCGGAAATCGAGCGTCGCGAACTTCAGCAGGCTTTGCAGGCTCAGCACGCCCAGCAGGCGCGCGGCGCCCGGCTCCACGCTGAGGATCTGGCCATTTTCCAGCTTCAGCGAGAGCCGGCCGGACAGCGACGGGTAGTCGATCGACAGCGGCGAGCCGCGCCACGCGATGCGGCCTTCGAACGCGCCCTTGCCGTCGCGCAGCGTGTGCGCCATGCCCATGCGGTCCAGCACGTCGCCGGCGTCGCGGATGTCGAGCTTGAAGTTCAGCAGCGTGCGGCGGCCCTCGGTGGGAGAGGCGTTGCCGCTCGCCACGGCGTCGCGCAGGCGGCGCGGTACGCGCCAGGTGCCATTGCCGGTCAGCGTGGCGCCCGGCTGTTCGATGGTGAGGTTGTCCAGCGTCCAGACTGGCTCGTTGCCGACGTGGCTGGTGTGCGCCTTGACTTCCAGCTTGCCGAAGTCCTTGCCGCGCAGGATGAACTTGTCCGCCACGAGGTCCAGGGCGGGCAGTTCCTCGATATTGCGCGCCATGGTGTCGACGGCATGGCCGTCATCGGCGGCTTCGGGGATGTCCAGCCGCGACAGCCGCACGGACAGCGCGCCGGACGGCGTGTTGGCATCGCGCCGCCATTGCGCCGTGCCGGCGATCTGGCGCGAGGTCATCTGCGCGTTCCAGCCGCTGCCTTCGCGGGTGGCGTCGAGCGAGACGTCGTCGAGGCTGCGTCCGAAGGCATCGAGCGCCTTGGCGCGCACGGTCACGCGCTCGGGCAGGAAGGGCGAGTTGCGATCGACGTTGTTCGGGTTGTCGCGGCCCGGCGCGGCCGGCGATGGCGCCGTGCCGCCCAGCGCGTTGCGCCAGGCATCGACGTCGAACCGCTCGGCGGTCAGTGCGGCCGTGACGCCGGTCGCCGGCTGCGGCGCCGGCTGGCCCACGCCGATGCCGCCCGAGATGACCTCCAGGCCCTCGGCGCCGCGCCGCAGGACATAGCGCGCCGCCACCGCGTTGCCCAGTTGCACGGTCAGATCGTCCTGCCCGGCGCGGGCCGCCGCCGTGGCGGGACGCAGGTCGAAACGCAGCGGCATTTCCTGCGCAGCCGTCTTGACCAGCGGCGCCGGCAGGTTCAGCGCCATGCCGACGAGGCTGGAGCCCACCTGGATCTGGAGATGCTTGTCGCGGATGCCGATCTCGGCGTTGTAGGCCGTGGCGCCTTCCATATGCGTGCCCGCGCTGCTGCCCGCCGCGGCCAGCGCGTCGCGCAGGCCGGCCGCCGTGGCGGTGCCGCCCACGGTCACGCGCGTGGTGCCGTCGGACTGGGTGCCGCCCCCGATCCGCGTCTCGCCGCCAAGGAAGCGGCCGCGCACGTTATCGAGCCGGAAGCCGTGCTCGTTGAAGGCCACCACGCCGGTCGCGCCGTAGAGCGTGGGCAGTTCCGGGAACAGCGTCACATCGTTGCCGGGGAAGCGGAACTGGCCGTCGACCTTGGTGCCAGCTGCGTGATGCAGCGGCAGGTCGAGTTTCAGCTTCAGGTCGCCCTGACCGGGTGCGTGTGAGTTTTCCGTCACGTTTCCGGTCCAGCCCTTGACCGGGGTATTGGCGATGAAGCGCAGGAAGCTCTGCACCGGCCCGTTGGCCATGCCATCGATCATCAGGTGGCCGTGGTCGCTCAGATCGTCGATGCGGCCGTTGACGTTCTGCAGCACCACGCCCGGCACGCCGCGCACTGCCGCGCGCTTGGCCAGGAAGGTCAGGCTGCCGCGCTCGAACATCACATTGCCCTGGATGTCGGTGAAGTCGGGCCAGGCCGTGCCGGCGTTGGCATTGCTATTTCCGTTGCCGTTCCCGTTGGTCTTGCCGTGGCCGTTGCCATTACTGTTGCCGGCCACGCCACCATTCACGTTCGGCCCGGTCTCGTGTGGGGCCACCTGGTAGCTCACGTTCTGCACCGGAATCTCGGCGCGGAAGTCGCCCGCCTTCTGGAACGGGGGATGGAACGGGAAGTGGGCCAGGTCGCCCTTGATCAGGAACTTGGCGCCGGTGGCCTCACCGCCGACCAGCGCGCCGCCCAGGTAATGGCGCGTGCTGGGCAGCGTCAGCGGCAGGTAGCGGACGATGCGGTTGGCCAGGGCGCGGTCCAGTTCGCCCGAAATATCGGCGATGCCGCCATGGCCGTCGCCGCCGGCGTGCCAGCCGCCGCGCACCGTGCCGGCCGTGTCGGCGTTGGCAAAGCGCACGCCATCCGTGTGCACCGCGAGCTTGCCGGACTCCTGCGTCCAGCGGATCTCGCCGCGCAGTTCGTCGAACGGGATGCGCGGCTCCTCGAACACGCCCGGGAACATCAGCGCGGCATCGGTGCTGTCCACGCGCGCGGTGCCCTGGCGGTCATCGAAACTGAAATTGCCCGAAATCTGGGCGAAGCCGGGCGTGCCGGCGCGGGGCAGGCCATCGGCAGCCATGGCCGGCACGGCCGGCTGGCTGTTCACCGAAACCTTGCGCAGCGTGCCCTGCACGGCGTAGTGGGATGCCCCCGGGGCGCGTGACAGCATCCCGGCGCGGTCGCGCGACCAAGCCACGTCGAGGTTGTCGATATGGCCGGCCGGCTGGAGCGCGCGCAGTTGGCGCAGCAGCGCGGTGTCCAGCGGCAGGGAGGTGGCTAGCGCGCGCACGGTGTTCAGGTCGAACGTGGGCGCCTTGAGCGCGAACTTGCGCAGTTCGCCCTGGTTGTCGCGGGTCCAGTTCACGGTGACCTTGCGCATGCCTTCGCGCCAGGACGTATCGGCGCTCGAAGGCGGCCCGGCCAGCGGCTCGGGCTGCCAGAGCAGGGTGTCGATGGTCAACTGGTGGTTGCCGGCACGGTCGCCCTTGTGCAGCAGCAGCGCCTGCGCGTTGGCCAGCTTCAGCGGCTCGGCGGCGCCGGCCAGCTGCAGGTCCACGCCCGTGGCGCGCATCCGCATCTGGCTGCCGATCAGGTGGCCTTCGCGGAAATCGACCGACCCGGACGTGCTGAAGACGCCGCTGTCCACGTGGTCGAAGATGGCGAGGTAGCGCTGCACCACCGGCAGCTGCATCTGGCTGAAGTCCCAGTTGGCCTGGCCGGTCCAGTGGCGCCAGTCGCCGGTGGCGCGCAGGTAGTCGTGACGCAGCGCGGCCTGGAAGACCAGTGGCTGGGGCGCCAGCGAGGCGCTGCGTGCCTCCAGCCGGACCGTGTGCTGGGCGCCGTTGCGGTGCGCGGTGAAATGGATGTCGGCCACGTCCAGCTGCGGCAGGCGGGCCTTTTCGTCGAGCCAGCGCAGGTTGCCGCTCATCAGCTCGATATGGCCCTGGGCCAGCAGCCAGTTCAGGAACGGATCGTCATTGGTCGTGGACGGGTGCGCCTCGATCGGCACGCCGGCCACCAGCAGGCGGCCCTCGGGCGTGCGGCGCACGAGCACATCGGTGCGCTCGGCCATCAGGCTGGCGAACTGCAGGGTCAGCGCCGGCACGGAATGCCAGGAGAGCTTGCCGTCGAGGATGCCGGCGGAGAGCAGCACGCGCTGCTGGCTGTCCACGGCGCGCACGTTGCGCGCGCGGAACGCCGGATGCCAACCGTCCCAGAATGTATCCAGTTCGCCGATGGTCAATTGGGCGGTCAATGCCGCCGAGCCTTGCTGCTCCAGCCACTGGCGCGCAGTATGGGCCTGCGGCCACAGCACGAAGCGGATCAGCAGCACCGCCACCACGGCGAGTGCGGCCAGCGCCAGCACGATGCGCACCAACATCCGCCAGAGCCGGGGCCAGACCGGATGCACGACGCCGGCACACAGCGCGCGCCAGCCGCTACGGGCGGCCGCACGCAGCCGCGCACCCACGCCGGACGCCACGCTGGGCGCGGGTGCGGAGGAGGATTGAGAAGCCTGGGAAGCCTGCCCGGCGGTGGCGGCGGACGCCTCGGCAGCGGCGCTGGCGGACGTTGAACCGTCGGCGGGCGCGGCAGGGGCGGCGGGGCGTCTGGACATGCGCAGATTATCCGACAATACTAGCCGCTCTCCAAAGTGGTCGATAAGGGTGCGTTGTTGCGCCACCGCGTATCGCCACGGCGCCTGCCCGCATTGCAAAGTTACTGGAATGACTGTCCCTGATCCGACGAGTTCCGCCGCGGGCGCCGCCCCGGCTCACCCCCTTCCCACCGAGGCGCCGGATGCGCCGCCTGGACCCATCGGCAACATGGTCGAAGGGGCCTATGCCACGGTGATGGCCAGGGAGTTACCCGCCACGGATTCCAATGCCGCCGGCGAGGGCGACGTATTGTACTCGGGGCAGGCCTCCCATTACGCCCGCCGCGTGCTCCAGGCGCGCCCCGAACTGGCCGCCGTGGTGGCCGATGCCGCCCGGGCGCCCCTGACGCGTGCGTGGATGGAGTCGCGGCTGCAGGCGCTCCACGCCCCGTCCGCCGATGCCGAAGCCGCCGCCGCCCAGGCGCTGCGCCGGCTGCGGGCCGAAGTCATGTGCGTGGTAATCGAGCGCGACCTGCGCGGGCTGGCCCCGCTCGGCGAGATCACGGGGGCGATGACCGACCTCGCCGAACTCGGCATCCAGTTCGGCCTGCGCGTGCTCGGCGACGACCTGGCCGCCACCTACGGCCGGCCCACCGGCGCCCAGAGCGGCGAGGTGCAGGAGCTGGTGGTGGTGGGCATGGGCAAGCTGGGCGGGCGCGAACTCAACGTCTCGTCAGATATCGACCTGATCTTTCTTTATGACGAGGATGGCGATACCCAGGGCGGGGCGCGCAGCCTCTCGAACCACGAATATTTCATCCGCGTGGGGCGGCGCCTGATCAACCTGCTGTCCGAGGTGACCGCCGACGGCTACGTGTTCCGCGTGGACATGCGGCTGCGGCCCAATGGCGATGCCGGCCCGCTGGTGTGCAGCCTGGGCATGCTCGAGGAATACCTCGTCGTGCAGGGCCGCGAGTGGGAGCGCTACGCGTGGATCAAGGGCCGCGTGGTGTCCGCGCTGGACACGCCGCACGCCACGCGCACCGCCGCGCTGCTGGGCCGGCTGACCACGCCGTTCGTGTTCCGGCGCTACCTCGACTATGGCGTGATCGCCGCCATCCGCGCGCTGCACGCCCAGATCCGTGCGGAAGCGGCCAAGCGCAGCGGCGGGCTGGCCGGCCATGGCGTGAACCAGCGCTCGTTCAATATCAAGCTCGGGCGCGGCGGCATCCGCGAGATCGAGTTCATGGCGCAGGTGTTCCAGTTGATCCGCGGCGGCCAGGACCCCGCGCTGCGCGTGCGGCCGACGCTCGAGGTCCTCGACGTCGCCGTGGCCCGCAACCTCCTCCCGGCGGGGCAGGCCGAGCAGTTGGCCGATGCCTACCGCTTCCTGCGCCAGCTGGAACACCGCCTGCAATACCGCGACGACGCCCAGACCCACCACCTGCCGACCAGCGAGGATGAACAGCTGGCCGTGGCGCGGATGATGGGCTACGAGGACTGGCCTGCGCTGGTCGCCCAGATGGATGGGCTGATGGCGCCCGTGGCGCAGCAGTTCGAAGCCACCTTCGCCGATCCGTTCAGCGACCCGGACGCGCCGCAGTGCGAGGCGCTCTGGCCCGAGATCGTGCGGGAAGGGCAGGGCTCGCGGCCCACGCAGGACGGCCCGGACGAGACCGATCCCGAGTCGTCGCCATGCCAGCGGCTCCAGGCGGCCGGCTTCAGCGACTGCACCGGCCTCTACGACCGCCTGCGCGCCATCGCCACCTCGGTGCGCTACCGCGCGTTGTCCGAGTCGAGCCGGGCGCGCTTCGACCAACTGGTCAACCGCGCGCTCGACCTCGCCAACAAGCAGGACGATGCCGACAGCACCATCGCCCGTTTCCTCGATTTTCTCGATGCGATCAGTCGGCGAGCCTCGTATCTTTCGCTGCTGTCCGAGTACCCGCAGGCGATGGATCGCGTCGCCCAGACGCTGCATGCTTCGCGCTGGGCGGCGGCCTACCTGACGCGCCATCCGCAACTTCTGGACGAACTGCTCGATAGCGAGGCCCTGGCGAGCGCGCCGGACTGGCCCGCCTTCCGCGCCCGCGTGGCCGAGCGCCTGCAGGTGGCGCACGGGCAGATCGAGATGCAGATGGACATCCTGCGTCGCGAGCACCATGCCGAGACCTTCCGGATCCTGCTGCAGGACCTGCACGGCCTGCTAACGGTGGAGCAGGTGGCCGACCGTCTCTCCGATCTGGCCGATGCGATGCTCGAAGTCACGCTCGGGGCGGTCTGGGCCCAGTTGGCCACGCGCCACACCGAGACACCGCGCTTCGCGGTCATCGCCTACGGGCGGCTGGGTGGGAAGGAGCTGGGCTATGCGTCCGACCTCGACATCATCTTTCTTTATGACGATGACCACGAGCGCGCGCCTGACGTCTACGCAGCCTACGCTCGCCGCCTGATCACGTGGCTCACGAGTCACACGGCGGCCGGGATGCTGTTCGACGTGGACATGCGGCTGCGGCCCAACGGCGCGGCGGGGCTGCTCGTGACGAGCTTCGACGCGTTCCGGCGCTACCAACTGCGCGAGGGCGACAACACGGCCTGGGTCTGGGAGCATCAGGCGCTCACGCGGGCGCGCTGGTGCGCCGGCGACAGCGAGATCGGCGCGCGCTTCGAAGCACTGCGCGAAGAGGTGCTGCGCCAGCCGCGCGACGCCGCCGCGCTGCGCGACGAAATCGTGCAGATGCGTGCCAAGGTGGCCGAGGGCCATCCCAACCCCATGCCGCTGTTCGACCTCAAGCACGACCGGGGCGGCATGGTCGACATCGAATTCACGGTGCAGTACCTCGTGCTGCTGCACAGTGGCGCGCATCCGTCGCTGACCGGGAACAAGGGCAATATCGCGCTGCTGCGCATGGCCGGCGAGTTGGGTTTGATCGACAAGACCGTCGCTGTGGCCGTGGGCGATGCCTACCGGCTATTCCGCGCACGCCAGCACAAGCTGCGGCTCGATGGCCAGGACCAGGCGCGCGTGCCGCCGGCGTCCGTGGCGGAGCAGGCCACGCAGGTGCGAGCCCTGTGGAGCGCAGTCTTCGGTGAGTAGTTCGGCCCCGCCCCAGCCCGACCACGGCTGGCCGGCCATGCTGGCGACCATCGCCGGTGTGGCCGGGGTGGCCGCGCTGTTCACCTTCGTCCCCTGGCTGCACGCCCACGGGCTGTACCTGCGCGATGCCGTGCGGCTGGACGGCCAGTGGTGGCGCCTGGCCACGGCAATGTGGGTCCATCTGGACTGGCGCCACTATCTGGTCGACTTGGCCGCGGCCGCAGGCTTGCTGCTGCTGGCCGGCCGCGCCACCCGCATCCGCGAGATGCTGGCCGTGCTGGTCATCAGCGGGCTGGCCGTGCAGGTGGCCTTGCTAAGAATCCCCTCGGTTGGCTGGTACGGCGGGCTCTCCGGCGCGCTCCACGGCCTGGCCCTCTGGACCGGCCTGCGCCTGCTGCAAGCCCCAGGCGTCTCGCGCGTGATCGGCGTCATCACCTGCCTGGTGGTGATCGGCAAAGTCTGGACCGAGCAGTCCTGGCTCGCCGCTCTCGTCTTCGACCCCTCCTGGGGCTTCAGCATCGTCCGCGCGGCCCACGCAGCCGGCGCAATCGCCGGGCTGGCGTGCTGGGTCCTGCAGGAATGGTGGCGCACGCGGCGCGGGAATGACGCGGGGCGCTAGCGAACCCGCCGCCGCATCCCAAATCCCACCACCCCAATTCCCAGCAACACCACCGCGCTCCAGGGCGCGATGGCCCCACCGCCACCACCACCGCCTCCGCTATCCGAGGCCACCGGCGCGGGGGCGGGGGTTGCCGTGGCGGCCGGGTTCGCGGCGGCCACCAGCGCGCCGTCGGCGTCCAGCAATCCTGCGCCGCATTTGCCGACGTTGGCACTGGCCGTGCAGTAGGTATTGGCGGGATGGGCGCGCGCGGAGCTTTTCAGGCCAGCGGTGACCTGGGCTGGCGTCAGCGCGCCGTTGACCGCGAACATCATCGATACCACGCCGGAGACCATCGGCGCGGCGAAGCTGGTGCCGGCCGAGTTGCTGATGACGAAGTTGCCGGCGGTGGTCGTGCCGGAATTGCTCAGCGTGCGGATCAGCGACGAGCCGCCGGGCGTGGAGCAGGTGGGTGTGTTGCCGACCATGACCACGCGCGAGTTGCCGCAGCCGCCGCCCGGGGCGCTCAGGGCGACCTGCGGGCCGACGTTGGCGAAGCTGGCGTTCTCGCCATCGTTCGCGTGAGCGGTGACGGCGATGACGCCGGTGCAGTCGGCGGGGGCTTCCACGGCACCGGCCGAATTGCCGGCTGCGGCCACGACCACTACGCCGGCGGCGTTCAGATCGTTGACGGCCTGCTGTTCGATGGACGAGCAACTGCCGCCGCCCAGGCTGATATTGACGACCTTGGCGGGCGTCGGATTGGCCGGCACGCCGGGCACGGCGAGCCCGCCGGCCCAGCGCATGCCATCGACCGTATCGGACAACAGCGCGCCGCAGCGGCCCGACACGCGCACCGGCTGGATCCGCGCGGCCCAGTCCACGCCGGCGATGCCCACGCCGTTGTTGGTCAGCGCGCCCAGCACGCTGGCCACGCGCGTGCCGTGCCACGTGCTGTTGGCCTGTCCGCTGCCGTCCTGACACGTCTGGCCGGCCGGCACGAAATCGCCCGGATCGATCGGATCGCTGTCGCGGCCATCGCCGTCATTGGAGACGGCGGTGGTGCTGATGAAGTCGTAGCCAGGCACGAGCCGGTCGATCAGGTCCGGGTGGGGCAGGTAGCCGGTGTCGACCACGGCCACCACGATGCTGGCGTTGCCGCGCGAGCGGTCCCAGGCGCGTGTGAGGTTGGCGGCGCCCACGACCTGGCTCGGCAGGGCCATATAGGTCTGGGCGCTGGCGAATTCGGGGTCGTTGGGAATGGAGTCGTGCAGGCGCAGCCAGCGGTCGGGCACCGCATCGGCGATGCGCGGGTCCTGGCGCAGCCGCTTCGCCACCGTTTCGGGGTTATCGCCCTTGGTGTCGGTCACGCTCATCAGTTGCAGCGTGCCCGCCATCGACCGCTTCACGCCGAGCGCCAGGCCCGTGTTGGCCTCCACGTTGCGCATCTGGGTGGACATCTGGGTGGAGGTGGCGGGCTGGCTGCCGTCCCGCCAGCGCACGATGTAGTTGCCCGTGTAGACCGGCGCGGCCCGCGCTCCGGCGGCGCCCTGCGCGGTCGCCGGCAGGCTCCAGCAGGCGGCTACCGCCAGCAGTGCGGCGGACAGCCCTTGGGCGGCGCGACGGCCGCGCTTCAGCGTGTTGTGTGGCATCTACGACTCCTGGGGGCGTTGGTAGTGCGATGCGAACTGCTGAACTGCTGAGCTACAACCTACAGGAAAACGGGCGCTTTATTGCGCAGGCATGTCCCGGCTGGTGGGCATGGTGCGATGCGGCTTGAGCGTGCGGTCCGACGTGGCCGATTCCACGCGCGGCGCGGCCTGGAGCGTGGTCACAGCCTGCTCGAGCGTGATGTCGGGCGCGGCCGTGATGGCGGTGACCAGCCACACGCCACCGGACATCGGCCGCTTCACCACGTACCGCACCGGGCCCTCGATCGTCGCCAGCAGCTTGCCGGCATCCTCGGACACCGTCACCTCGGGTGGCGTGAATTTGACGAGGATGTCGCCGATGGCGCGGTCGTCGGTGATGCTGCCGCGCGGCGGGGCGAACGATTTCGACTCCGACGCGCAGCCCGAGACGGCGCCCAGCGATGCCAGCGAAGCAGCGGCGGCCAGCGCCATCGCCAGGACCTTGCGGCGGGGGTGTTGCGGGGACTGACCAGCGGTCATGGGGCGAAGCTCCTGAAATCTGTATCTATATATATAGCGGGATGCGGACGTGGCGACGGTCCGGCTTTAGCCAGCAGCCCGGCGCGGGCGGCGCGAGCCCCCTTCGCGCGGGGTGGTGCTGGCCTGGTTGGCCGCAGGACTCGCGGCCAGTTCCGCAGCGCGTGCCCCTTGCGCCAGCATCTCCTGCGCGTGTTGCGTCGTCGTGGCGGTCACCGTGGCCCCGCCCAGCATGCGCGCGGTCTCGTTGACACGGCCCTCGGTGTCGAGCACGCGGATCCTGGACCGCGTGACGGCGGCCCGGGCCTTCGTGGCGTCGGCCGTCTCCTTGCTGACCAGCAGGTGCGTGCCAGCCTGCGCCGCCACCTGCGGCAGGTGGGTCACGCAGAGCACCTGCCGCGCGCGGCCCAGTTCCTGCAGGCGCCGGCCCACCACCTCGGCCACGGCGCCGCCGATGCCGGTATCCACCTCGTCGAAGATCAGCGTGGGCGTGGGCGCGGCTTCGCTCGTGATGACGGAGATGGCGAGGCTGATCCGCGCCAGTTCGCCGCCGGACGCCACCTTGGCCAGCGGGCGCGCCGTCACGCCGGCATGGCCGGCGACGAGGAATTCCACCTGCTCCAGCCCGTGGCTCTGGCCTTCGGCCTCGTCGAGCGGGTTCAGCGCCACCACGAAGGTGCCGCCGGCCATCGACAAGCCCTGCATGGCGTCCGTGACGGCGCCGGACAGCGCCTTGGCGGCGGTCTTGCGTGCGGCGGACAGGTGCCGCGCCAGCGTCAGGTAGGCGGCGCGCGCGGCGGCCTCGCGGGCCAGCACCTTGTTGAGGTCCTGCGCGGACTGCAGGTCGTCGAGTTGCTGGCGGCGGGCCAGTAGTTCGTCCGGCAGTTGCTCCGGCGGCAGGCGATACTTGCGCGCCGCCGTGTGCAGTGCCTGCATGCGCGCTTCCACGGCCTGCAGGCGTTCCGGATCGAGTTCGAGCCGGTCGACGTAGCGCGTCAGCGAATGCGCGGCTTCCTCGACCTGCACCTGCGCCGGTTCCAGCGCGGCGAGCACGTCGCGTAGCGCGGGATCGACATCGGCCAGTTGCTGGATCCTGTGCACCACGCTGTTGAGCACGGACAGCACGGCGCCATCGGCCTCGGACAACGCGTCCAGCGCGGCGCGGCTGCCGTCGATCAGGCCGGCCGCGTGCGAGAGGCGGTTGTATTCGCCCTGGATCTCTTCCCACTCGCCCGCCTGCGGCGCCAGCTTGTCGAGTTCGCCAACCTGCCACTCCAGGCGCTCGCGTTCGAGCTGCATTTCGCGCGATTGCGACTCCACGGCTTCGCGCTGGCGCACGCAGGCGCGCCAGGCCCGCCACGCCTCCGCCACCGCGCCGGCCTGTTCGGTCAGGCCTGCGTGGGCGTCGAACAGGTGGCGCTGGGCGTCCGGGCGGAGCAGTAGCTGATGGGCGTGCTGGCCGTGGATGTCGACAAGCTGGTCGCCCACCTCGCGCAACTGGGTCAGCGTGGCCGCCGTGCCGTTGATGAACGCCTTGCTGCGCCCGCCCGCATCGACGGTGCGGCGCAGCAGCACGGTGCCTTCGCCGTCCAGGCCGGTTTCGTCGCCGGACAGTTCGCGCTCGGCCAGCCAGGCGTCCAGCGCCGCGTGCGTGCCGAAGGTGGCGCTGATGCTTGCGCGGGTGCTGCCTTCGCGCACCACGCCGGCGTCGGCGCGTTCGCCGAGCACCAGGGCCAGTGCATCGATCAGGATGGACTTGCCGGCGCCGGTCTCGCCGGTGAAGACGGTGAAGCCGGTGGTGAAGTCGAGGTCGAGCGTATCGACGATGACGAAATCGCGGATGGACAGGCTGCGGAGCATCGTGGCCTTGGGGGGAGTGGGGGCCGGCTCAGAGCCGGTTGTCCTCGGTCGGGTATTCGTGCCAGTGCAGCTTCTTGCGCAGCGTGGCGTAGTAGTTGTAGCCCACCGGATGCAACAGGGTCACGGTCTTGCTGGAGCGGCGCACGACGATCCGGTCGCCCTGCAGCAGCGAGGTCAGAGACTGCATGTCGAAATTGGCGCTCGCGTCGCGCGCGGTGGCCACCTCGATCGTCACTTCGGCGTCGTGCGGCAGCACGATCGGGCGATTGGACAGCGCGTGCGGAGCAATTGGCACCAGTACCAGCCCAGACAGCGTAGGATGCAGGATCGGTCCGCCGGCGGCCAGCGCGTAGGCGGTGGAACCGGTGGGCGTGGAGACGATCAGGCCGTCCGAACGCTGGTTGTACATGAAATAGCCGTCCACCGAGACGGCCAGCTCGACCATGCCGGAAATGCCCGAGCGGTTGACCACCACGTCGTTGAACGCCAGCGCGGAGAAGATCACGCCGTCGTCACGGATCACGCGGGATTCCAGCAGCATGCGGGTCTCGGCCTCGTAGCGGCCGGCCAGCATCTCGGGCAGGGCGCGCGTCACGTCTTCGAGCGGGATGTCGGTCATGAAGCCCAGCCGGCCATGGTTCACGCCGATCAGCGGCACATTCAGCCCGGCCAGCTGGCGGGCCAGGCCCAGCAGCGTGCCGTCGCCGCCGAGCACCACGGCCACGTCGGCCTCGCGCCCGATCTCGTCGGCCGAGAAGACGGGGTAGCCGGAGAGGCCGGTCGCCTGCGCGGTTTCGCGCTCGAACACCACGTCCTGGCCGTTGCGCGAGATGACGGCGGCCAGTTCCTCGAGCGGGCCCTCGATGCCGGCGGTCGCGTACCGGCCGACCAGGGCAACGGTCTGGAACGCGGCGCGGGGCGCGGCGGCGGGGGCGATGGCTGGGTTCTGGGGGGCAGACATGCCGGGATTAGACCATACCGCCGTGACCATTGTCAGTAGGCGGGCACGCACCGGTGCGAAGCCCGCCCGAACCGGGGAAAGTTGTTTAAAATCGGGGCACTATGGACGAACGTTCGAAAACGCTTCTCAAGACCCTGATCGAGCGCTACATCGCCGAAGGCCAGCCCGTGGGCTCGCGCACCCTGTCCAAGTACTCGGGTCTCGATCTCTCGCCGGCGACCATCCGCAATGTGATGTCCGACCTCGAGGAAATGGGGTTCATCGCCAGCCCGCATACGTCGGCCGGCCGGATTCCCACGCCGCGCGGATACCGGCTGTTCGTCGATTCGATGCTCACGGCGCGCCCGCTGGAGGGCGGCACCATCGAGATGACCGCCGAACTGGCCGCGCTGACCGGCCAGATCCAGGGCCAGCTGGGCGGACAGCAGTTGGGGCCGCAGCGGATGATCACGGCCGCCGCGCATACGCTGTCGAACCTCTCCCGCTTTGCCGGCGTGATCATGACGCCGCGCCGGGGCCAGTCGTTCCGCCAGGTGGAGTTCATGCGCCTGTCGGAGAAGCGCATCCTGCTGATCATCGTCAGCCCCGAGGGCGACGTCCAGAACCGCATCATCCAGACCGAACTGCCGTACACCCCCGCCCAGCTGATCGAGGCGGCCAATTTCTTCAATTCCCACTACGCCGGCATGAGTTTCGATGCCGTGCGCAGCCATCTGCGCGTGGAATTGCAGGACATCCGCCGCGATATGTCAGCGCTGATGCAGGCCGCCGTGGAGGCGGGCAGCAGCGCCATGGCCGAGGATGACGACCAGGTGTTCATCTCCGGCGAGCGCAAGCTGCTGGAGGTGGAAGACCTGTCGTCCAGCATGGACAAGCTGCGCCGGCTGTTCGATGTCTTCGAACACAAGACCAACCTGCTGCAGCTGCTCGATGTCTCGAGCCACGCGCAGGGCGTGCAGATCTTCATCGGCGGCGAAAGCCAGCTCGTGCCGCTCGAAGACATGGCCGTCATTACCGCGCCCTATGGTGTCGATGGGCAGATCGTCGGCACGCTCGGCGTGATCGGCCCGACGCGGATGGCCTATGAACGGGTCATCCCGATCGTCGACATCACCGCGCGGCTGCTTTCGAGCGCGCTCTCCCAGAACTGATGGCAGCTTGCGGGCACGCCACGTGACAGCGCGTGCGTGGCGCCCGCCATTTCCGGAAACCCTATGACGTTCTCGGCAGAACCGGCTTACCAGCATGGCCAGGCGCCCCGCACGGCCATCCTGCTTATCAACCTGGGCACGCCGGATGCGCCCACGCCCAAGGCGGTGGGGCAGTATTTGAAGGCGTTCCTGTCCGACCCCCGTGTGGTCGAGATCCCGCGTCTGGCCTGGCTGCCGATCCTGCACGGGCTGATCCTGCCGTTCCGCTCGCGCGCTTCGGCCATGAAGTACGAATCGATCTGGCTGCGCGAGGCGCACATGACCGGCTCGCCGCTGCTGGTGCACACCGAGCGTCAGGCCCACGCGCTCCAGCAGCACATGCACCGGCTCGGCCACGACGTGACCGTGGCCTGCGCCATGCGCTACGGCAATCCGTCGATTGCTTCGGTCATGGAGGCCCTGCGCCGGCAGGGTACGGAACAAGTGCTGTTATTGCCACTTTATCCGCAGTTTTCCGGGACGACCACGGCCACCGCGTTCGACGAGGTCTTTCGCGTGCTCGCCGGCTGGCGAAATCAGCCGGAATTGCGACTGATCAAGCACTTTCACGATCATCCGGCTTATATTTCGGCCCTGCAGCAGCAGGTGAGCGGTTATTGGGCGCAGCACGGCATGCCGGACTTTGCCCGGGGCGACAAGCTGATCCTGTCCTTCCACGGCCTGCCGCGCCGATTGTTGGATCTGGGCGACCCCTACCATTGCGAATGCCTGAAGACCGGGCGGATGCTGGGCGAGGCGCTCGGCCTGCAAGCGGGCCAGTATCAAGTGACGTTTCAGTCGCGTTTCGGCAAGGCGGAATGGCTCCAGCCCTATACCGCGCCGACGCTGACCGAACTTGGCAAGGTCGGCACGCATCGCGTGGACGTGTTCTGCCCCGGCTTCCCGGCCGATTGCATCGAGACGCTCGAGGAAATCGCCATGGAAGGGCAGTCCGAATTCCGCGTGGCGGGCGGCCAGGAATTCCATTTCATTCCGTGCCTGAATGATGCGGACTACTGGATTGCCGGGCTGGCCGAGATCGCGCTGCAGCATCTGCAGGGTTGGCCATTGCGCCAGCCGCATCCGCACGAGTTGGAAGCGCGGCGCTCGCGGGCGCAGACCCGCGGTGCCGCGGCGTAAGGAATCAAGGAGTTAGACGATGGATGTGGACTTCGAGGCGGGTGCCCGGCAACGCATCGACAAATGGCTGTGGTGCGCCCGGTTCTTCAAGACGCGCTCGCTGGCGGCCGAGGCCGTGGAGCGGGGCCGGGTGGAGGTCAACGGCCAGCCGGTCAAGAATTCACGCGAAGTGAAGCCCGGCGACGCCGTGATGATCGACGCGCACCAGCAGCGTTGGGAGATCGAGGTGAAGGGCGTGGCCGCCTCGCGCGGGTCGGCGCCCGTGGCGCAGACGCTGTATGCCGAAACGCCGGCAAGCCAGGCCCGGCGTCAGGAAGAGGCGGAACGGCGGCGCATGCAACCTGAGCCGACGGCGCAGCTACAGGGCCGCCCGACCAAGCGCGACCGGCGCCGGATCGACGATTTCAGAAATTAGGGATTCAGCGGTTGTACGGGAAGTACGGAACGATGTAGTGCTTGAACACCGCCTTGCCGCTGCCATACTCGGTTTCACGCGGCGTGAACGCGCCGGAGGCGCAGATGAAGAGTGTCATCACCGACAGCGCGGCGAGTAGGCACACGGTAACAACAGGCAGCTTGTGCATGGCGAACCTTCCGAAGGATGCACCAAAATGATTCACAGCGTGCTCCCGTTATTTTTGTCATTTTTCATTGATAGATCTTAGTCATTGCGTTGCAGCAAAGCAATGAACACCAGATTGCATCAATCACGGCTTTGTAACCGCGTATTTCGGCGTCTCGCCCCCTTCACACTTGAAAAAACGGGGAGTGGCGCCAACTGCGGCTAGACTTGCCGGTTTGGCATCCCGACCCACCCGACGGCCTGCGCCAGGCGGGCCGAGTTTTAGATTTGATACGGATCGACATGGAAGAACAGAACCAGACCCAGACGCCATCCTCAGCTTCGAGCACGCCGCAGGCGGCGGACGATGCCCTGCGCGCCCAGCAGCCTGGCACGGACGCCCCGGCCGGCGATGACGTGGCCCGCCTCACGCAACAGGTGGCCGACCTGGAGGCCAAGGCCAAGGAAAACTACGAGCTGTTCCTGCGCGCCACGGCAGAGGGCGAGAACATCCGCCGCCGGTCGCAGGACGAGGTCAGCAAGGCACACAAGTTCGCGATCGAGAACTTCGCCGACAACCTCGTGCCCGTGATGGACAGCCTGCAGGCTGCGCTGGCCGACAACACCGGCGACCTCAAGAAGCTGCGCGAAGGCGTGGAGCTGACCGCCCGCCAGCTGGCCGCCGCCTTCGAGCGCGGCAAGATCGTCGAGTTGAACCCGGTGGGCGAGAAGTTCGACCCGCATCGTCATCAGGCGATTTCGATGGTGCCGTCCGAGCAGGAGCCCAACACCGTGGTGAACGTGCTCCAGCGCGGCTACATGATTGCCGAGCGCGTGCTGCGCCCGGCACTGGTGACGGTCTCGGCGCCGCGCTAAATCCCGCGCAAGCCGGAAACCCCCAAGCCTGACCCGACGCCCGGTGCCTGAACGCCCGGGCGTTGTTGTTTCCAGGAACCCTGCGATGTCAGACGACGCTCAATCCCCCCATCCCGATCATCTCGATCACCGCGCCTTCGACGCCTTCGCCATGCAGGCTGTCGATGGGAGCACCCTCGACGCGGCCATCGCCGCCGCCGGCGAAGACCTGGTCTGCGTGTTCTTCTGGGGCGTGGACTGCTTCAACTGCGAGATGGCCAAGAAGGCGATGCTCGCCAACCCGGACCCGATTCGGGCGCTGAACCTGCGCTGGCTGCACGCCAACGTCTACGAACACCCCGAGCTGGGCAAGCGTTTCGGCCTGCACGGCATTCCGGTGTTCATGTTCTTCCAGCGGGGCAAGAAGCTGGGCCGCGCCACGGGCTGGCACGGCCACGGGCAGTTTGCGTCCGCCGTGGCTAACGCGCGGCTCAAGGCCGAGGGCAAGCCGCTGGCCGGTTGATCAGCGCGACAGCGCGTAGCCGATACGGAACTGCCACGGCGTCTTCTGGTTGTAGTCGAGCAGGCTCTCGCCGTAGCCGTAGAAGTAGCCGGCCATCAGGTATCCCGCCGTGCCCGGCAGCAGCCGCGCGAGCGGGTAGGTGAGCTGCGCGTCGACGCTGCCATAGCCCTTGCGCGTGCCCTTGCGCAGCGTGGCGGCGAACTCCCACGAATCGGGCCGGCCATAGGCCACCAGCAGGTCCATGTAGCCGCGATAGTGGGCGATGTCCTCGTTGTCGCTCTTGCCGACGTAGGCGTACACCTTGGGCGCCACGCGCCAGTGCCAGTCGGTCTGGTCGCCGAAATACATGGTCGGCTTCAGGAACAGCGTGTTGACGCTGCGCGACTGGTCGCCATCGCGCCCGTTCGACTCGTGCTCGAAACCGGTGGCCAGCGAGAGTCGGCTGATCACGCTGTTCTTCACGCCCGTATCGGACAGGTAGTAATAGAGGCTGGGCCGGTAGTTGGTGTCGCGGAACGGGCGCGATTCGTCGTGCAGGTCCCATAGCGAGAACTGCGTGTAGGCGAAGTACAGGTTGTCCAGCACGCTCTTCGAGGTCGGGTTCTCGCCCTCGAACAGGCGGTACTTGAAGCTGATCTGGAACTTGGCGTTGGCGCCGTCGTGGCCGCCGAACATCAGGTACATCGGCTCGTTGAACGAGAGGCGCTGCGCGTCGCGCAGGTCGGCCGGCGAGGGCCCCGGCGTGCCGCCGTTGGCGGCGGTGACGATCGGCGTGACGGGTACGGTTGCCCCATCCGGCTGCGGCGTGCCTTGGGCGGAAGCCAGATCCTTGTGCTCCGTCGCGGCGGTGCCCGGGGCCGTGGCCGCTACGGCGGGTGCAGCGGGGACTTCGCCCGGCAGCGGCGCGCGGTTCAGCGAGACGACGACCGGCGCGGCGTCGATGCCGGCCACGTCGAGCCGCACCTGGCCGCGCATGCCGGCCGGCCAGTCGGCGGTATAGGTGATGGTGCGGATGTCGCCGTGGCGCAGGTTCAGCACGGACGGGCCGCCGCCGGTGCGCTTCATCTCGATCCGCACGGGCGCGGCGAGATCGCCGGTGGCGCTCACCTGGAGCGTATCGGGCACCGCGTAGCGCCGCGTCGACTGGTCGGCGCTGACCAGCAGCGTGAGCGTGAAGGGGCGCGTGCCGTCGATCACGCGCGGCGGTTGCAGCAGCGAGACGGCGGCGTGCGCGGAAATCGGGCCCAACAGGGCGAACGAAAGGAGAGCCGCGCTGCCGAAGCCGGCGCGGCGAGGCACGGAGAGAGACATGGATCGTGCGCGTCGCGTCGGCGCCGGGGCCGGGGACACGTCAGAGTTTGGAATGCCCGACAGCCTAACACGTGGCTCGCGGGCATCTTGTGACGAATTGTTGGTGTGAAAAGTGCGGGGTAAGCCGGTCAGCCGGCAGCGCGTCGGCGGATATTGTCGACGTAGGCCTGCCCATCTGGCGGCATACCGGTGCGCTGTGCATTCCAGAGCATTTCGCCGAGGCATTCCATGATCTGGTGCTGGGCCTCGTGCTGGGAATCGAGTCGCCGCGAAAGTGATTCATACGCTGCGCGAATGCCGGGCGGCTGATCGATCGACACCTGTTCGGAGATCGACAGGTGCATCGCCAGATGCAGGAACGGATTGGTCTGGCCGCCCTCGGGCGTGTAGTCGCGCGTGAGCGCGCCTTCGGTGTCGGTCAGCAGCGGGTGGTATTCGGGATGCTCGTCGATCCAGTCGACGGCAATCACTTCGAGCGGGGTGAGGACATTGCCCGCCACCCGTTTCTGCCACGCGTCGCAGAAGAACCGGCGGACTTCTTCTCTTGAGGGATTGAACATGATGGGCGGTATTGTAAACGAGCCCTCCGAACGCTGCCGGCCGCCCGCCGCGCACAAGTAGAATGCGGGCTTCCTGGTGTCTCCTTCCCGCTTCTTCGCACCGCCCATGACCGCTTCCGCCACTCTCGGCCAGGCCCGCCACACGCTCGCCGGCGTGCTGATGATTGCGCTGTCCGCCAGCGCCTTTGGGGCCATGGCGATCTTCGCGCGCTATGCCTATGCCGCCGGCGCTGATGTCTATGGCCTGCTGGCGGTGCGCTTCGTGCTCGCCGCCGTGGCAATGGCCGCGGTCATGCGCACGCGCGGCATCCGTCTGCCGCCGTGGCGGCGCGTGCTGGCGCTGGCGGCGATGGGCGGCATCGGCTACGTCAGCCAGTCCTACTGCTTCTTTACGGCGCTGAACTACGCGCAGGCCAGCCTCGTGGCGCTGCTGCTCTATCTCTACCCGTTGTTCGTGACGATCCTCGCGGCGATCTTTCTCAAGGAAAAGCTGACCAACGCGGCGGTGATCGCGCTGGTGCTATGCTCGGTCGGCGCCGGCCTGACAGTGGGCGGCGGGGAGGGCAGCCCGCTCGGCATCGCGCTGGGCGTGGCGGCGGCGGTGATCTACTCGATCTATATCGTGGTGGGCGCGCGCGTGACGGCCGGCGTCAACGCCATCGCCACCACCACGGTCATCTGCACCGCAGCAGCGGTGGTCTATGTGACGGTCGGCATCCTGCGCACTGGCGCCGGCGTGCCGCCGCAGTTCCCGGGCGACGCCGGCGGCTGGCTTGCCTTGATCGCCATCGCGCTGGTCTCGACGGTGCTGGCCATCCTGACGTTCTTCGCGGGGCTGCAGCGGCTGGGGGCTTCCAAGGCGTCGATGCTGTCCACGCTGGAGCCGGTGGTGACGGTGCTGCTGGCGGCGATGTTGCTGGGCGAACACATTGGCGCCACGCAGGCCATCGGCGGTGGGTTGATCCTGGCCGGGGTGCTGTGGCTCACGCGTCGCGCCAGCGGCACCCCCCAGCCAGACACCGCCGTCGACGAAAGGATTTGAGGAACATCGTGAAAGTCGTTGTTCGGCTTTCCGCGCATCGATCGGTACAATCGCGCTTTCTTTCATCCAGAAACCGGGAAGACGCGCAATGAAATCGATCGATCAGGCAGCAGTCGCACAATTGTTCACCGAAGCCCGCACGCACAACGTGTGGCAGGACAAGCACGTGGACGACGCCCTGCTGCAGCAGATCTATGAAGCGATGAAGTTCGGCCCGACCGCCGCTAACAGCAGCCCGGCCCGCATCGTGTTCGTGAAGTCGGCTGCCGAGAAGGCCCGGCTGCTGGAATGCGTGTCTGCCGGTAACGTCGAGAAGACCCGCTCGGCACCGGTCACCGCGATCATCGCCTTCGACAACCACTTCCACGACCAACTGCCGAAGCTGTTCCCGCATGCCGACGCCCGCGCGTGGTACGCCGGCAACACCGAAAAGATCGCGCGCGATGCGCTGATGAACAGCTCGCTGCAAGGCGGCTACTTCATCCTGGCCGCCCGCGCGCTGGGCCTGGACTGCGGCCCGATGGGTGGTTTCGATGCCGCCAAGGTCAACGCGGCGTTCTTCCCTGACGGCAAGTGGTCGGTGAACTTCCTCGTGAACCTGGGCTACGGCGACGCTGCCCAACTGCATCCGCGCGGCCCGCGCCTGTCGTTCGACGAAGCCTGCCGGATCGTCTGATCCCCGCCGGCGCCGGGGCTTACGCCTTCGGCGCCGGGGTTTTCTCGCGGAACTCGCACAGCGGCTCGATGGCGCAATGCCAGCATTCGGGCTTGCGTGCCTTGCACACGTAGCGCCCATGCAGGATCAGCCAGTGGTGCGCGTCGTGCAGGAACTCCTTCGGCACCACCTTGAGCAGCTTCTGCTCGACGATATACACATTCTTGCCCGGCGCCAGCCCCGTGCGGTTGGAGACGCGGAAGATGTGCGTATCCACGGCGATGGTCGGCTGGCCAAACGCGGTGTTGAGCACCACGTTGGCTGTCTTGCGGCCCACCCCTGGCAGGGCCTCCAGCGCCTCGCGGTCCGGCGGCACGCGTCCGCCATGCCGCTCCACCAGAACCCGGCAGGTCTCCATCACATGCTTGGCCTTGGTCTTGTAGAGGCCGATGGTCTTGATGTAATCGATCAGCCCCGCCTCGCCGAGCGCCAGCATCTGCTGGGGCGAGTGGGCCACCGGGAACAGCAGGCGCGTGGCCTTGTTCACGCCAACGTCGGTGGCCTGCGCGGAGAGCAGCACGGCAATCAGCAGCTCGAAGGGCGAGCTGTATTCGAGTTCCGTGGTCGGGGTCGGGTTGACGTCTCGCAGCGTTTCGAAGATCGCGCGGGTCTTGGCGGCGTTCATGCGTCGGGAGTCTTCTTGTTGTTGTCGGGGGTTGCCTGCGCCAGGCCGGCCTTGGCGCGGCGGGCTTCGGCGGCATCGATCTGGGCCTGCACGGCCGGCGACACATTCTCGGTATTGCGCGGCGCGGCGGCCGCCTGCTTCTGGCGCGCGCGCTCGATCGCGGCCTGGATGATCGCCTTCTTGCGGTCCTGGGCGGCGCGCTCGGCATCGGAGATGACGGGTTCCGCCTGGAGCGCCTCCAGCTTGGCCGCGGCCTTGGCGGCCAGGCGCGCGTCGTTCTCCTCGCGCTCGCGCACCAGCCGGGCGCGGCGCGCCAGGTAGCGCGTGTGGGCGGCGTCGGCCTGCGCGGGCGACCACGCAGCCCAGCCCGTCTTGTCGCCCGTCACCGGAATCATGTCGATGCAGTCCACCGGGCACGGTGCCACGCAGAGATCACAGCCGGTGCACCAGTCGGGCAGCACGGTGTGCATCTGCTTGGCCGCGCCGGCGATGGCATCGACCGGGCATGCCTGTATACAAAGCGTGCAGCCGATGCAGCGCGATTCGTCGATGCGCGCCACGGCCCGCGACTGCTCCACGCCATGCTCCGGGTCCAGCGCACGCGGCGCCACACCGAGCAGGGCGGACAGCCGCACGATGCCCTCGGCGCCGCCCGGCGGGCAGCGGTTGGGTGTGGCCTCGCCCCGGGCCATGGCCTCGGCGTACGGGCGGCAGCCATCGAACCCGCATTTGGTGCATTGGGTTTGCGGCAGCAGGGCTTCTAGGCGGTCCGCCAGCGTGGCGGCGGCGTTGAGGGTGATGGTCACGACTGCGAGGAACGATGTGAGGGACGACTAACGCTTCTGCACGCCTCTGCGGGCGTGTGCGCGGCAAGGATTATCCCCGATTTCCCGAAACGGCAGAACCGGCGATGATTGGCGCGCCACGCCGTCGCCTCACCCGTTTGGGCGATATGTGGTGGATCTTTGGACGAGGCACGAGCAATATATGCTCGCCCGTGCCATATAATCCCGCGCAACCGACCGACTCCGGAACCCATGTCAAACGAGCCAAAAACCAAGCGGGATCCCGAAGGCACGCGCCGGCGCATCCTGGCCGCCGCCACTGAAGAATTCGCAAAGGGCGGACTGGCCGGCGCACGCGTCGACCAGATCGCCCGGCGGGCCGAGACCAACGAGCGGATGCTCTATTACTACTACGGCAGCAAGGAAGGTCTGTTCCTAGCCGTGCTCGAAAAGCAGTACGCCGAGTTCCGTGCCGCCGAGGAACAGCTTCACGTGACCGATGAAGACCCGGTCGCTGCTGTCCGCACGCTGGCCCGCTTCGTTTGGGACTGGTACTACCAGCACCCCGAGTTCATCCGCCTGGTCAACAGCGAGAACCTCCACGAGGCGCGCCACCTGAAGAAGTCCGCCCAGTTGCACCAGTTGATCAATCCGGTGGTCAACGTGCTGGCAGACATTATCCGGCGCGGCCAGCAGCAGGGCGTGTTCCGCGATAACGTGGACGTACCCCAGTTCTACCTGACCATTTCGGCGCTCGGGTACTACGTGCTGTCCAACCGCTACACCATCAGCGCGGTAATTGGCCGCGACGTGGCTTCGGAAGACGAGCACGCGCGCTTTGCCGAGTTGCACACGGACATGCTGCTGGCCTTCCTGCAGAAGCGCTGAGCGGTTATCCCGGTCGGAAAAACAAAAATGCCCGCGAGATCATCGCGGGCATTTTTGCATTCGGCGTCCGGCTGGCTTCAGCGCGATTTACGGATGAAATCGCGCAGTTCCGGATAAATATTCTCGCGCCAGCGGCGGCCCGAGAAAATCCCGTAGTGGCCGGCCTTCGGCGCGGTGATGTGATGCCGCTTGGCCTTGGGAATGCCGGTGCACAGGTCGTGCGCGGCGGCGGTCTGGCCGGCGCCCGAGATGTCGTCCAGTTCGCCTTCGATGGTCAGCAGGGCCGTGGTCTTGATGTCCTGCGGACGCACCGGCGCGCCGTCGATCTCCCACGTGCCGTTGGCCAGTCGGAACTCCTGGAACACTTCCTTGATGGTGTCGAGGTAGTACTCGGCGGCCATGTCGAGCACGGCGTTGTACTCGTCGTAGAAGCGCACGTGCGCCTCGGCATCGTCGGCATCGCCCTCGACCAGGCTCAGGTAAAAGTCATAGTGCGAGGACAGGTGGCGGTCCGGGTTCATCGCCACGAAGCCGGCATGCTGCAGGAAGCCCGGGTAGACGCGGCGGCCGTGGCCCGGATAGTTCGCCGGCACGGTGTAGATGACGTTGTTCTCGAACCACTCGTACGACTTGTTGGTCGCCAGCGAATTGACCGCCGTGGGACTCTTGCGCGCGTCGATCGGGCCGCCCATCATCGTCATCGTGCAAGGGGTGGTTTCCTTGTTCGACGCCATCAGCGAAATCGCGGCCAGCACCGGCACCGTGGGCTGGCAGACCGAGATCACATGCAGGTTATCCGCGCCGATATGGCGGATGAATTCCTGAATGTAATAAATGTAGTCAGACAGGTGGAACGGGCCGACATCGGACGGGACCATGCGCGCATCGACCCAGTCGGTCACGTAGACCTTGTGGTCTTGCAGCAAGGTGCGCACGGTGTCGCGCAGCAGCGTGGCGTGGTGGCCGGAGAGCGGGGCGCAGACCAGGACGACGGGTTCGTCCTTGAGCAGCTTGATGGTCTCGGGGTCGTCCGCGTAGCGCTTGAAGCGCACCAGCTTGCAGAACGGCTTTTCGAAGACGGTTTGCTCGACGATGGGGATGTCCCGGCCGTTGGAGCGCACCGACTTGATGTCAAACGACGGTTTCTCGTATTCCTTGCCGAGCCGGTAGAGCAGTTCGTAGCCGGCCGCGAGGCGAGGTGCGCCCGGCACCAGGGAAAGAGGACTGAGCGGGTTGGTGAAGGTCTTGGCCGTCGCCTGAGCCCAGGCGGTCAGCGGGTTCAGCATGGAGCGCTGGAATTCGTGCAGTTGGTAAAGCATGCCGGTACCTGTTGCCTTTCTGTCGGGCGTTTGTGCCCGATGGATTATGCCCGCAATCGAACGGTCGTGCTTTGCAGCATACGCTTCCAAGTTACGCCGCCAAGCGGGGAAGACAATAGGACATTGGCTTGAATTCGTGGTGACAGACACCTACAGACACAAAAAGGCGACCGGGAGTGGCCTCCCCGTCGCCTTTTATGTGGCGCTGCGTCAGAACTGGTGCAATCGGCGTGTTGCTTTTTGGTGCTATGCGCCGAAGCCTTCGTGCTGTGATGCTTAGTACACTGCAGCGATGGCGTTGACCACCGCGTCGATGTTGCGGCTGTTCAGCGCCGCCACGCAGATCCGGCCCGTACCCACGGCGTAGATACCGTGGTCGTTGCGCAGGCGATCCACCTGGTCAGTGGTCAGGCCCGAGTACGAGAACATGCCGCGCTGGGCCTTCACGAACGAGAAGTCACCCGGCACGCCCTTGGCGGCCAGCTTGTCCACCAGCGCATGGCGCATCAGCTTGATGCGATCCCGCATTTCGCCGAGTTCCTGCTCCCACATGGCGCGCAGTTCGGGGCTGTTCAGCACCGTGGCCACCACCGTGCCGCCGTGCGTGGGCGGGTTGGAGTAGTTCGTGCGGATCACGCGCTTGACCTGCGACATCACGCGCTGGGATTCTTCCTTGCTCGTGGTCACGATCGACAGCGCGCCCACGCGCTCGCCGTACAGCGAGAAGCTCTTCGAGAACGAGCTGGAGACGAAGAACGGCAGGCCGGAATCGGCGAACAGGCGCACGGCGGCGCCGTCCGGGTCGATGCCATCGGCAAAGCCCTGGTAGGCCATGTCCAGGAACGGGATCAGGTTGCGTTCCTTGACCAGTTCCACCACCTGCTTCCACTGGGCTTCCGACAGGTCCACGCCGGTCGGGTTGTGGCAGCAGGCGTGCAGCACGACGATGGTGTTGGCCGCGTAGGACTTCAGCGATTCCACCATGCCGGCGAAGTTCAGGCCATGGCTGGCGGCATCGTAATAGGCGTAGTTCACGACCGGGAAGCCGGCTGATTCGAACAGCGCGCGGTGGTTTTCCCAGCTCGGGTCGCTGATGGCGACCTTGGCATCCGGGTACAGGCGCTTCAGGAAGTCGGCGCCAATCTTCAGGGCGCCGGTGCCACCAAGTGCCTGGGCCGTCACAACGCGGCCTTCGGTGATCAGGGCCGATTCCTTGCCGAACAGCAGGGTCTGCACGGCCTGGTCATAGGCGGCGATGCCTTCGATCGGCAGGTAGCCACGCGGCGTGGCGCTGGCCAGGCGAGCCTTCTCGGCCTCCTGCACGGCGCGCAGGAGGGGAATTTTCCCTTCGTCGGTGAAGTACACGCCAACGCCCAGGTTCACCTTGGTGGTGCGGGCGTCGGCATTGAAGGCTTCATTCAGGCCCAGGATCGGGTCGCGCGGGGCCATCTCGACGGCAGAAAACAAACTCATTTGGATTCTCGTGGTCAGCTGTGTAACAAAACGGAGGGCGTAGAATGCTTCGGGCTGCGCTGGCGGATCGCGTCGATGGCCCTACTGACAGGAACTGACAGTAGCGTGATGCCACAATGCTTGAAGCGGGTCCGCGCAACCCCAAGATTCTAGCGTATCCGCCAGTTTTTCCTCAGGTTTTTCCCTACCCTATGACGAATCTCGCCGAAGTCGCCCCGGTCCTGGACGAAGACAAATTCGTCACCTTTCCGGGCTCCCCGTTCCAGCTCTACCAGCCGTTCCCGCCCGCCGGGGACCAGCCCCAGGCCATCCGCCAGCTTGTGGCGGGCGTCGAGGATGGCCTGTCGTTCCAGACCCTGCTGGGCGTGACCGGGTCCGGCAAGACCTTCACCATGGCCAACGTCATCGCGCGCATGGGGCGGCCGGCCATCGTCTTTGCGCCGAACAAGACACTTGCGGCCCAGTTGTACTCGGAATTCCGCGAGTTTTTCCCGCGCAACGCGGTCGAGTACTTCGTCAGCTACTACGACTACTACCAGCCTGAGGCCTATGTGCCGCAGCGCGACCTGTTCATCGAGAAGGACTCGTCGATCAACGAGCATATCGAGCAGATGCGGCTGTCGGCCACCAAGAGCCTGCTCGAGCGGCGCGACACGATTATCGTGGCGACCGTGTCCGCGATCTACGGGATCGGCAATCCGAGCGAATACCATAAGATGATTCTGACGTTGCGCACCGGCGACAAGCTGAGCCAGCGCGACATCATCGCGCGGCTGATCGCCATGCAGTACACGCGCAACGAGACCGATTTCCAGCGCGGCACGTTCCGCGTGCGCGGCGACACCCTCGACATCTTCCCGGCCGAGCACGCCGAGATGGCCGTGCGCGTGGAGCTGTTCGACGATGAGGTCGACTCGCTCCAGTACTTCGACCCCCTGACCGGGCGCGTGCGTCAGAAGATTCCGCGTTTCACGGTCTACCCGTCGAGCCACTACGTCACGCCGCGCGATACCGTGCTGCGGGCGATCGAGGACATCAAGGTGGAACTGCGCGAGCGGCTCGATTTCTTCTACAAGGAGAATCGCCTCGTGGAGGCGCAACGGCTGGAGCAGCGCACGCGCTTCGACCTGGAAATGCTCTCGGAACTGGGCTTCTGCAAGGGCATCGAGAACTATTCCCGGCACCTTTCCGGCGCCAAGCCGGGCGAGCCGCCGCCGACGCTGGTCGATTACCTGCCGCCGGACGCGCTGATGTTCCTCGACGAGTCTCACGTGCTGATCGGCCAGCTCAACGGCATGTACAACGGCGACCGCGCGCGCAAGACCACGCTGGTCGAGTACGGCTTCCGCATGCCGTCCGCGCTGGACAACCGGCCGCTGAAATTCGACGAATTCGAACGCAAGATGCGCCAGGTGATGTTCGTCTCGGCCACGCCGGCGCAGTTCGAGAAGGACCATGCGGGGCAGGTGGTGGAGCAGGTGGTGCGGCCGACCGGCCTGGTCGACCCGATCATCATGGTGCGCCCGGCCACGACCCAGGTGGACGACCTGCTATCCGAGATCAACATCCGCGTGCAGGCCGGCGATCGCGTGCTGGTGACCACGCTGACCAAGCGGATGGCCGAGCAGCTGACCGAATTCCTGTCCGAGAACGGCGTCAAGGTACGTTATCTGCACTCGGACATCGATACCGTGGAACGCGTGGAGATCATCCGCGACCTGCGTCTTGGCACGTTTGACGTGCTGGTGGGGATCAACCTGCTGCGCGAGGGCCTCGATATTCCCGAGGTGTCGCTGGTGGCCATCCTCGATGCGGACAAGGAGGGCTTCCTGCGCGCCGAGCGCTCGCTGATCCAGACCATCGGCCGCGCCGCCCGGAACGTCAACGGTACCGCCATCCTCTATGCCGACCGCATGACGGATTCGATGAAGCGCGCGATCGACGAGACCGAGCGGCGCCGCATCAAGCAGATCGCGCATAACGCGGCCCATGGCATCACGCCGCGCGGCGTGGTCAAGCGGATCAAGGACATTATCGACGGGGTCTATGACCCGAACGAGGTCCGGGCGGAACTGAGCGCAGCCGCCGAGCGCGCGAAATACGAGGACATGAGCGAGAAGCAGGTCGCGAAGGAGATCAAGCGGCTGGAGAAGCAGATGCTCGACCATGCCAAGAATCTCGAGTTCGAAAAGGCGGCCCAGGTTCGCGACCAACTGGCCAAGCTGCGCGCCCAGGTGTTCGGGGCGAGCGGCGATCACATCCTATAGTGTCTAGGATGTCCGGGGGCATCCACGCCGGACGGAGCCGGTCAACAACGAGGAGCGCGCCATGGTGACACAGTTCGAATACGGTGGTTACGCGGTGGTGGCGCGGGCAATTCCGCATGCCGGAGGCGGGTTTTCGGGCGTTGTGACGATCGCCGACGCGTTCGGCGAGGTCAGCGGGCCGACATTCGAATCGGAGACCGGCGCGGCGGCCACCCCGGAGGCGGCCCTGGCATTGGCCGAAGCTGCCGCCATGCGCACAATCGATGCCGGCGAGGTGAACTGACCCGGGCCAAGGGTCGCCGGCAGCACAGGAGACAAGACATGGCCTATAGCAGTGAATGGAAAAAGAGGGTTTTCGAGACGCACGAGATCCAGGTGCAGGTGAAACCCCGTTCGTCGATCGAGTGGGAATACACGGTGCGCGTCTGCCGCCCCGGCACCAATATCCGCGCGGCCGGCACGCTGGTGGAAACCGCGCCACCGACGGACCACTTCAAGACACCGGAAGAGGCGGAAGCGGCCGGCTGGGAGAGAGGGCGGGAGCTGGCGGTGCAGTTGGCATAGTGCCGACATCATCGGCAAAGTAAAATCATGCCGATGAAAAAATTCGCCATCCTGATGTGCTGCATGGGCAATATCTGCCGTTCGCCGACGGCGGAAGGCGTGCTGCGCGCCAAGTTGATCGCCGCGGGTCTTGCGGAGCAGGTCGAACTGGATTCCGCCGGTACCCACGACTATCACCTCGGGCGCCCGCCCGATGCCCGCAGCCAGCGCTACGCGCTGCAGCGCGGGTATGACCTGTCCGCGCTGCGGGCGCGCAAGGTGGGGGTGGCGGACTTCCAGCGCTTTGACCTTGTGCTGGCGATGGACCACGCCAATATGTCCACGCTACGCACACTGCATCCCGAAGTCAGCCCGGACAAGCTCCGGCTGCTGATGAGCTTTGCCACCCGGCACCCTGCCGAGGAAGTGCCCGATCCCTATTACGGCGAGGGCGATGGCTTCGAAACCGTGCTCGACTACGTCGAAGACGCCTGCGACGGTGTGGTAGCCATGCTGCGCGAACGGTTGGCGCCCACCCGCTGAGGTCCCCGCCAAGCCCCGCAGCCCCAGGCCGGCATGTTGCCGGCCCTCCAGAGATATCCATGGTTTTTTCCCTGTTCCGCAAATGGCGCAAGTGGCGCGAGTCACGCAATGCGAGCTTGCAGCTCGACGCCATCCTGGCCTCGGCCAATCCCGACGCCTTGCTCGCGGACCGCAACGCCTGGCTCGTCGAACTGGGCTACTGGCTCCGGCGCGACGGCAGCCTGGCCGTCGATCCCGATCCGGATACCCACCCCGATCAGGCCAACGCCCCGGCGCGCAGCTATCCCGCCCACGTGCGGCTGCGTTACCTGCTCCAGGTGCTGGCGCGGCACCCCGATTGGGCGGATCGCTTCGCGCGCACCATCCGCTCGATCGTCCGTGACAACGATCCCACCTCGCTGTTCTGCGATACCGGCGTGGCCTCCCACCCCGGTTTCTGGGGCGAGATGGTCGATCGGCTCCAGGCGCGCTTCCTGCCGCCGCCGCCCAACCGCAACGACATGGCCGGCCTGTTCGCGCTGGTCTTTGCCGATGAGGCTGATGCGGATTGGGTCGATGGACTCGATGCCGACCTGATCGAGCGCATCGCGTCAGCGCTGCAATCGGGCGCCGGGGACGATCGCATCCAGCTCGAGGACACGCTGGCCGCAAGCATCCAGGTGCTCGCCAGTCAGGTGCGCGCCACCGGCCTGAGCCAGTCAATTCGTTCGCGTCTGCCCGGCCGCGTGCAGGACACGCCATTTTTCCGGCTCGACATGGCCATCGCGGCGTTGTGCGAAGAGGGGCTGGCCCATGACAACGAGGTCTTCGGCCATCGGCTCAACTATTTCCGCGCGCTGCTCGATGGCTGTCTGGCCGCCGCGCAGCATGTCTATGCCGATCTCGAGGAGAACGGCGTCTCCGTCGAGGTGGTGTTCCAGATCGAGCGCATGAAGGTCCGCCTGGCGCGGATCGACCTGCTGCTCAACGCCTGGGTGGACCCAGGCCGCCACAGCCGCCACGCGCACCTGATGGCCGAGCTGGTTCGCTCCACGCAGGCCCGGCGCAGCATCGCGCATCTGGCCGGCTCATCGTTCGCGCAACTGGCGCGCAAGGTGGTGGAGCGGTCCGCCGAGACCGGCGAGCACTACATCACGCGGGACCGTAAGGAGTACGGCGAGCTGCTGCGCGCGGCGGCCGGCGGCGGGCTGGTCACGGTGGTCACGGTCTATCTGAAATTTCTGATCTACGGCCTGCATCTGGACAAGTTCCTGGAGGGCCTGCTGGCCTCGCTGAACTATGCCGGCAGCTTCCTGGCGATCCATTTCGCGCACTTCACGCTGGCCACCAAGCAGCCGGCGATGACCGGCCCGGCGCTGGCGCACCGACTCGATGGCGTAGGGCGGCCAGAGGGGCGCGAGGCCTTCGTCGACGACACCATCGCGATGATCCGCTCGAACGCGGCGGCGATTTTCGGCAACCTGGCCGTGGTGTTCCCGGTGGCACTGCTGGTGCAGTGGCTGGCCGGAAGGCTGCTCGGCGCCAACCTGATCACGCCGGCCAAGGCCATTGCCACGATCGAATCGTTCTCGATTCTCGGCCCCACGCCGCTCTACGCCGCGTTCACCGGCGTGCTGCTGTGGCTGTCGAGCCTGATCGCCGGCTGGGCGGACAACTGGTTCGCGCTGCACCGCGTGCACGACGTGATGGCCTACCACCGCCGGCTGCGCTACGTGCTGGGGCAGGGCGGGGCGATGAAGCTGGCGGATTTCTGGAAGCGCAATCTGTCGGGCATCGCGGGCAATGTGTCGCTGGGCTTCCTGCTTGGGCTCGGGCCGGAGATCCTGAGCTTCTTTGGACCGCATATGGAAGTGCGCCATGTGACGCTTTCCACCGGTTCCGTGGGCACGGCCATCGGCGTGCTCGGCATGGATGCACTGCGCATGCCGTCGCTCTGGCTGGCCGTGGCCGGTATCGCGCTGATGGGGGTGTTGAACGTGGCAGTCAGCTTTGCGCTGGCCTTCTATATGGCGATGCGGTCGCGCAACCTGCCTCGCGTGGATCGGCGCGAACTCAGTGCGGCGGTGCGCAGGCGCATTGTGCGGCACCCGATGTCGCTGCTGATTCCGCCGCGCGCGGTGCCCGTGGCGGCGCCCGCGCCGGGCGATGCGGCCTGAAAAGCGTCGTGCCGGATACCGTGCACTGCAGCAGGGGTACTTGACTGATTTGGTCGGATAAATTTATACTTGAGCGAAACGATCAAGTATTTCCTTCTCCCCGAGCATCATGAGACTGACCACCAAAGGCCGTTTTGCGGTAACCGCCATGATCGACTTGGCCATGCGCCAGGATCAGGGGCCCGTCACGCTCGCTGGCATCAGCCAGCGCCAGAAAATCTCTCTGTCCTACCTGGAGCAGCTGTTTGGCAAGCTGCGCCGGCACGAGATCGTGGAAAGCGTGCGCGGTCCGGGGGGTGGCTACAGCCTCGCCCGCAAGGCCGAGGACGTCACCGTGGCGGACATCATCATCGCCGTGGACGAGCCACTGGACGCCACGCAGTGCGGCGGGAAGGGCAATTGTAACGGAGATGACGGATCCGGGCGATGCATGACCCACGAGCTGTGGGCCACGCTGAACCAGAAGATGGTCGAGTACCTCGACTCCGTCTCCCTGAAGAACCTCGTTGACCAGCAGCGCGCCCGCCAGCCGGCGGTGCTGCACGACATGCGCGAAGACGCCGCGCAGCCCGTGCCGGTGACGCGCAGCAAGGCCGAGAAGCAGGAAAAGCCGGCGCGCCCCCGCGTGGTGAACTCGGTGTTCAGCCTCGCGCAGTCCTGAGCAGATTTCAGATAGTTGGTTTAAACTATCGGTAGACAGTAAGCGATTAGCGGTCCCTATAAGGCAGTCATAACGATGAGCACCCCACATTTCCCCATCTACATGGATTATTCGGCCACGACGCCGGTGGACCCGCGCGTAGCCGACAAGATGATTCCGTACCTGCGCGAGCAGTTCGGCAATCCGGCCTCGCGTAGCCACGCCTATGGCTGGGAAGCCGAGCGCGCGGTCGAAGAAGCGCGTGAGCAGGTGGCCGCGCTGGTGGGCGCCGATCCGCGCGAGATCGTGTGGACGTCGGGCGCAACCGAGTCGAACAACCTGGCCATCAAGGGTGCCGCGAACTTCTACTCGGGCAAGGGCAAGCATCTGATTACGGTGAAGACCGAGCACAAGGCGGTGCTGGACACCACCCGCGAGCTCGAACGCCAGGGCTTCGAGGTGACCTACCTCGACGTCAAGGACGACGGCCTGATCGACATGGACGTGTTCCAGCAGGCGATTCGCCCGGATACGATCCTGGTGTCGGTGATGCTGGTGAACAACGAGATCGGCGTGATCCAGGACGTGGCGCAGATCGGCGAAATTTGCCGCGCCAAGGGCATCATCTTCCATTGCGATGCGGCCCAGGCCACCGGCAAGGTCACCATCGACCTGAACACGCTGAAGTGCGACCTGATGTCGTTCTCGGCCCACAAGACCTACGGCCCGAAGGGCGTGGGCGCGCTGTATGTACGTCGCAAGCCGCGTGTGCGGATTGAGGCGCAAATGCACGGCGGTGGTCACGAGCGCGGCATGCGTTCGGGCACGCTGGCCACGCACCAGATCGTCGGCATGGGCGAAGCGTTCCGCCTGGCCCGCGAGGAAATGGCCACCGAGAACGAACGGATCCGCATGCTGCGTGACCGCCTGTGGCGCGGCCTGTCGGGCATGGAAGAGGTGTACCTGAACGGCTCGCTGGAACACCGCGTGCCGCACAACCTGAACGTGAGCTTCAACTTCGTGGAAGGCGAGTCCCTGATCATGGCGATCAAGGACGTGGCCGTGTCGTCGGGCTCGGCCTGCACGTCGGCCTCGCTGGAGCCGTCGTACGTACTGCGCGCCCTGGGCCGTAACGACGAACTGGCGCACAGCTCCATCCGTTTCACGGTGGGCCGCTTCACCACCGAGCAGGAGATCGACTACACGATCGAACTGCTGAAGAACAAGATCGGCAAGCTGCGCGACCTGTCGCCGCTGTGGGAAATGTTCAAGGACGGTGTCGACCTGAACTCGATCCAGTGGGCCGCCCACTGAGCAGCGCCCAAAACAATAACGACCCCCATTCAAGATTCGTCAGAGGTAGCCAAAATGTCTTACAGCAACAAGGTTCTCGACCACTATGAAAATCCGCGCAACGTCGGTTCGTTCGACAAGAACGACGACGCGGTGGGCACCGGCATGGTCGGCGCTCCGGCCTGCGGCGACGTGATGAAGCTGCAGATCAAGGTGAATGAGGCGGGCGTGATCGAAGACGCCAAGTTCAAGACTTACGGTTGCGGCTCGGCCATCGCGTCGTCGTCGCTGGTGACCGAATGGGTCAAGGGCAAGACCGTCGACCAGGCCCTTGAGATCAAGAACACGCACATCGCCGAGGAACTGGCGCTGCCGCCGGTGAAGATCCACTGCTCGATCCTGGCCGAGGACGCCATCAAGGCGGCGGTCGACGACTACAAGAAGAAGCACGGCGTTCCCGCCGCGCAGCAGGCTGCCTGATCGGCGGACTGGCTTTTTCGTTGGAAACTGCCGCGCCCGGCGCATTGGCCGGACGCGGTGTCTGACAGCAAGGCAACGATGATCACAATGACCGAAAAGGCGGCGAAGCACGTCGCCCGCTACCTGGAACGCCGCGGCAAGGGCGTGGGCCTGCGCGTGGGTGTGAAGACCACCGGCTGCTCCGGCCTGGCGTACAAGCTTGAATACGTGGACGAAGTGCTACCCGAGGACCAGGTCTTCGAGACGCGGGGCCTCAAGGTGATCGTCGACCCGAAAAGTCTGCCGTACATCGACGGCACTGAACTGGACTTCGCACGCGAAGGGTTGAACGAGGGTTTCCGCTTCAACAACCCGAACGTCAAGGACGAGTGCGGCTGCGGCGAGTCGTTCCGGGTCTGATATCCGGCGACGTGCTGAAGTGCGCTGAAGTGCAATGAAGTGCGAAAGGGGGGCGGCGTGGCCGCTCCTTTTTGTTGGGGAAGGTTTTGAAAGACGATTTTTTCTCGCTGTTCGGCTTGCCGGTGCGCTTCGGTGTGGATCAAGCATCACTCGATGAAGCCTACCGCACCGTGCAGTCTCAGGCCCATCCGGACCGCTTTGCCAACGCCGGCGACGCCGAGCGGCGCGTGGCGATGCAATGGGCCGCGCACGCCAACGAAGCCTATCGCACGCTGCGCCAGCCGCTGAAGCGCGCCATCTACCTGCTCACGCTGCGCGGCGTGGACATCCAGGCGGAGAACAATACCGCCATGGCCCCGGCCTTCCTGATGCAGCAGATGGAATGGCGCGAGGCGCTGCAGGAAGCGGTGGAAGACCGCGCAACGGACCGGCTCGACGGCCTGCTGCGCGACCTGCGCCAGGAACGGCGCGAGCGCCTGGAGGCGCTCGGCGCGCTGCTCGATGCCGGCAGCAATGAGGCAGCCGGCGCTGCGGCGCGGCAATTGATGTTTATCGAGAAGATCGAACACGACGCCAGCGAGGCGATCGACCGGCTGGAAAACTAGGCGAATCGCCAGTCTCCCGGCACGGTCCTCCCCGGCGAAGTCCGGACATCGCCCCACAAGAACACGCGAAGAATCATCATGGCACTGCTCCAGATTTCCGAACCCGGCATGTCGCCGGCCCCGCACCAGCGGCGCCTGGCAGTCGGTATCGACCTTGGCACCACCAACTCGCTGGTGGCTGCCGTGCGCAACAGCATTCCCGAAGTGTTGTCCGACGAGCGCGGCCGTCCGCTGCTGCCCTCGGTCGTGCGCTACCTGCCGGACCGTACGGCCCACATCGGCTATCGCGCGCAGGACGAAGCCGTGCGCGATCCCAAGAACACCATCGTCTCCGTCAAGCGTTTCATGGGCCGTGGCCTGCGCGACGTGGCCAATATCGAGCACAGCCCGTACGACTTCGTCGATGCGCCGGGCATGGTGCAGATCAAGACTGCCGCCGGGGTGAAGAGCCCGGTGGAGGTGTCGGCCGAGATCCTGGCGACGCTGCGTCAGCGCGCCGAGGATTCGCTTGGCGACGATCTCGTCGGCGCCGTGATCACGGTGCCGGCCTATTTCGATGACGCCCAGCGCCAGGCCACCAAGGACGCGGCCCAACTGGCCGGCCTGGAGGTGCTGCGCCTGCTCAACGAGCCGACCGCGGCGGCCATTGCCTACGGCCTCGACAACGCGGCCGAAGGGATTTACGCGGTTTACGATCTCGGCGGCGGCACCTTCGACATCTCCGTGCTCAAGCTGACCAAGGGCGTGTTCGAAGTGATGTCCACCGGCGGTGACTCCGCGCTTGGTGGTGACGATTTCGATCAGCGCCTGCTGTGCTGGATCGTGGAACAGGCCGGCCTGCAGCCGCTGTCCGCCGAAGACACCCGGCTGCTGATGGTGCGCGCCCGTGCCGCCAAGGAAGCCTTGTCCGAGAGCGACAGCACGGTGATCGACGCGGTGCTGGCCAGTGGCGAGATCGTTCACCTGCCGCTGTCCGCCTCGGTTTTCAACGATATTACGAAGCATCTGGTGCAGAAAACGCTGGCGCCGGCGCGGAAGGCGCTGCGCGATGCCGGCGTCGAGACGCAGGACGTGAAGGGCGTCGTGCTGGTGGGCGGTGCCACGCGCATGCCGTCGATCCGCAAGGCTGTGGGCGACTACTTCGGCCAGACGCCGCTGACCAACCTCGATCCGGACAAGGTTGTGGCCCTCGGCGCCGCCATGCAGGCCAACCTGCTGGCCGGCAACCACGCGCCCGGCGAGGACTGGCTGCTGCTCGACGTGATTCCGCTCTCGCTGGGCGTGGAAACGATGGGCGGACTGGTCGAGAAGATCATCCCGCGCAACAGCACGATTCCCGTGGCACGCGCCCAGGAATTCACGACGTTCAAGGACGGCCAGACCGCGATCGCGATCCACGTGCTTCAGGGCGAGCGCGAATTGGCGAGCGATTGCCGCTCGCTGGCGCGCTTCGAGCTGCGCGGCATTCCGCCGATGGTGGCCGGTGCCGCGCGGATCCGCGTGACCTATCAGGTGGATGCCGACGGCCTGCTGTCGGTGGCCGCGCGCGAGATGCACTCGGGCGTGGAGGCGTCAGTCTCGGTCAAGCCGTCCTACGGCCTGGCTGACGACGACATCGCGCGCATGCTGCAGGACAGCTTCCGCGAGGCCGAGCACGACATGAAGACCCGCGCGCTGGCCGAGGAACGCGTGGAAGCCGAACGGCTGGTGGAAGCCACCACGCGCGCGCTCGAGGTGGACGGCGACCTGCTGACCGCCGAGGAGCGCGCGAGCGTGGAAGTGCTGATGGCCAATGTGCGACAGATTGCAACAGGCGACGACCACCACGCGATCAAGACCGCCGTGGAGCGGTTGTCGCATGGCACGGACGAATTTGCCGCACGCCGCATGGACCGCTCGATCAAGAGCGCGCTGGCGGGGCGCAAGGTGCAGGAGCTCGGCTGAGCCGCACCGAATTGAGAATAGTCATACCAGGACAGACATGGCACAAATCATCGTATTGCCTCACGTGGAACTGTGCCCCGAGGGGGCCGTGTTCGAGGCACCCCAGGGCACCAGCATTTGCGACGCGCTGCTGAGCCAGGGCATCAACATCGAGCACGCCTGCGAGAAGTCTTGCGCCTGCACCACGTGCCACGTGGTAGTGCGCGAAGGCTTCCATTCGCTGGAAGACGCCGAGGAAAAGGAAGAAGACCTGCTCGACAAGGCCTGGGGCCTGGAGCCGAACTCGCGCCTGTCTTGCCAGGCGCTGGTGGCGGACGCGGATCTGACCGTAGAAATTCCAAAATACACGATCAACCACGCCAAGGAAGGCCACTGAGATGAAATGGACTGACACCTTCGACATCGCCGCGGCGCTCTACGACAAGTACCCCGAGGTGGACCCAGTGACGGTCCGCTTCACGCAACTGCGCCAGTGGGTCCTTGAACTGGACGGCTTCGACGACCTGCCCGAGCGCTCGGGTGAGAAGATTCTCGAGGCGATCCAGGCTGCGTGGATCGAGGAAGCGGCGTAAGGCTGCACCTATCGTAGATCGATGAAAAACGGCCGCGCTGGCATCCACCAGCGCGGCCGTTTCGCTTTCCCAGGGGAAGCGCTTACCCCCGCTTACCCCGTTACCAGCACGCCACGTTCCATGTGGACACGCTGGCCCACATCGACCCCCGGCGGGTTCTTGTAGGTGAAGGTACGGCGCGTGCCATCGTCCATCTGCACGCTGACGCGGTAGGCCTTGTCCTTGTTCACGTGCTTCTCGACCACGTTGCCGGCGTAACCGCCCGCCGCCGCACCGGCTACGGTGCCGAGAATCCGGCCGTTGCCGCTGCCGATCTGGTTGCCGAGCAGGCCGCCCACCACGGCGCCGCCGACCGCGCCCACGCCGCTGGTGGGCTTCTCCGATTCCACGACGCTCACGGCCGTGACGCGGCCAGCCGTATGGCTGGGCCGGGTGGCGGGACGCTCCTCGGCCTGAGCCTGCTGCGCGGGCGGCTCGTTACGCGCCTGCTGGGATTGTTGGGATTGCTGGGCCTGTTGAGCCTGTTGGGCGTCATAAGCCGGCGGGCGGGTGGTCGAACCCGGCGGGGGGGTAATGGACTGGGTGGCGACCGGGGCCGGGTAGTCGGCTGGCCCCTGGTTCGCCTTCGTGAGCGGCAACACGCCGGTCACGGCCGCCACCGCGGTCAGGCTGGCCACCACTACGGCGACTGCCGCGGCGCCGACCAGCGGGTGCAGGCGGCGCTGGGGCGGCAGCGGCGGGGTGGGCGAATTCGACGGATGGGCGGTAGCGGGAGTGGGGTGCTGCATTTGTTGTTCTCCGGGTGACCGGACTTGCCGGTCGATACCCCAAGTGTGGCCGAATCGCGCCCCGATTGCCGTTCGATTTTGTAAGCATTCGTAGCGCGGAAAACCCTTGTCAATCATAGGTTTGTCGCGCTATCGGAGTGCGTCCTACAGGCGCTCCAGTAACAAATTGGCTCATGGAAGCGGGCGCTCCCTCTAACATTTTCCCTCATCCTCAAGCCCGTAAGTACATGCGAAGGGGTCGTACCATTTGTTCTTTCCATAGTAGACGTAGACCTTATCGCCTCCGTGCGTCCATACCAGTGTTGCCGTCCCGCCGGAATATAGGCTCCACGCCCCGGTACTGCTGTCCCCGAACACGACGGTGCCCGTGGCATAACATGGGGAGTAGTAGTCGTGGAGCACCATGCGCGCCTGGACAGGGTATATCTTGGAAAAGAAGTTCTTTACCTGCGTCACCGTTGGCCGGAATCTCTTGCATAGCTCGGCTGTCCGCGGATCTCCATCTGGTAGCGATTGGCCGACTTCTTCAATCACCACTTTTCTGACATCTCTGGCTGAGCAAAGCGCGGCCGTCATGCACAGCAAAACAAAGGCAGCGGATCTCAAGAGGGGAAGAGTTCTTGATCTCACCATTTTGCGGTCCTCGCTTCGGTCAGGTTCTTGTAGGAAATATCGGGGTGCCGATAGACTTCCCGCGCCGCCACCGCAAAGGTGTCCATGAGCTCTGAGATCAGCCAGTCCAATGAAGAGTTTTGAGCGGCAGTTACATCCTCGTAAACTTCCTTGTTCTTGGGTCCGATGGCCATGCCTACCAGCTCTATGCCTATCGAGTCATGATTGGATGGAAATCGGTTGGGCCATTTTTTCTTTACTTCGTGTCGATGTAGCGCACCAGTTCCGAGCTTGGATATCTTGTCTAGCTCGATGGGAGAGCACTGTTTGGTCAAAATGCAGCGCGACCGGAGTCGTCCGACGTGATTCGTCACTCTCCGCAAGGATGCGGTTTGATAGATGATGCCGTCCTTGTCTATCAAGAAGTGAGCGCCATTGGCCGCAACATCGCCATAGCTGTTAAATGTATGGGACGACTCCGGGGCGCTTGTCTGGTGTACAACGATCCCATTTACGGTATCCATCGGTCCGCGCTCGATCTTCGGGAAAATCTTCACCCTCACTCGCTCCGCGTCGACATGCCCTTGCTTCGTAATAAATAGCATCCTCGCTCCTGGTTAGGTCGCCCTTATCAACTGGGGGCGGCCATCAACCTAGCAGGAGCGAACACAGGGAAACAATCGCTGATTCCTTAAACCGCGGGTACAGAGACGTTCGCATTTCGGTCGCCACAAAGACAAACCCCACACTCGAAAAAGTGTGGGGTTTGTCAGTGGTCTGCCACCTGCCACGCATGYGGTGGGTTGTCTGGGTGCGTACCTGCGGTTCAGTCCTCGCGGCGCAGGTGCGGGAACAGGATGACGTCGCGGATGTTCGGGCTGTCGGTCAGCAGCATCACCAGACGGTCGATGCCGATGCCGCAGCCACCCGTCGGAGGCATGCCGTACTCGAGCGCGCGGATGTAGTCGGCGTCGAAGTACATCGCTTCCTCGTCGCCGGCGTCCTTCTGCTCCACCTGCTTGCGGAAGCGGTCAGCCTGATCCTCGGCATCGTTCAATTCCGAGAAGCCGTTAGCGATCTCGCGGCCCGTGATGAACAGCTCGAAACGCTCGGTGATGCCCGGCAACGTGTCCGAGGCGCGCGCCAGCGGCGACACTTCGACGGGGTAATCGACGATAAAGGTCGGCTCCCACAGTTGGCTCTCGGCCGTTTCCTCAAACAGCACCAGCTGCAGCGTGCCGAGGCCGGCGTTCAGGAACTGCGGCGCGCTCGTATTCACGCCAAATTTCTTCAGTTCGGTGCGCAGGAAATCGGCATCGGTCAGTTGCGCGTCGGTGTACTCGGGCGCGAACTTCTGGATCGCCTGGCAGATCGTCAGGCGATGGAACGGCTTGGCGAGATCCAACTCGCGGCCCTGGTAGGTCACCGTGGCGCTGCCGCGCGCATCGATGGCCGCCTGGCGGATCAGGTTCTCGGTGAAGTCCATCAGCCAGCGGTAGTCCGTGTAGGCCGCGTAGAACTCCATCATCGTGAACTCGGGGTTGTGGCGCGGGCTCACCCCTTCGTTACGGAAATTACGATTGATCTCGAACACGCGCTCGAAGCCGCCGACGACCAGGCGCTTCAGATACAGCTCGGGCGCGATGCGCAGGAACATCTGCATGTCCAGCGCGTTGTGGTGCGTAATGAAAGGCTTGGCCGCCGCACCGCCCGGAATCGGGTGCAGCATCGGCGTTTCCACTTCCATGAAACCGGCGTCGGCCATATGGCGGCGCAGCGACGAAATGGCGTTTGTACGAGCCCGGAACGTGGCGCGTGTCTCGGGCGAGACGATCAGGTCCACATAGCGCTGGCGGTACTTGGTCTCCTGGTCGGCCAGGCCGTGGAACTTGTCCGGCAGCGGGCGCAGCGACTTCGACAGCAGGCGTAGTTCGCGCACCTGCACCGACAGCTCACCCTTGTTGGTGCGGAACAGCTCGCCGCGCGCGCTGATGATGTCGCCCAGGTCCCAGTGCTTGAACGCGGCGTAGACGTCTTCGCCCACCTTGTCACGCGTGACGTAGAACTGGATCTGGCCGCTGCCGTCCTGCACGGTCGCAAAGCTGGCCTTGCCCATCACGCGCTTGAGCATCATCCGGCCGGCGATGGCCACTTCCACGGGCTGCGCTTCCAGCGTGGCCTGGTCGGTCTCGCCGTGCTCGGCGTGGAGCGCGGCGGCCTGATGCGTCGGGCGGAAGTCGTTGGGGAAGGCCACGCCTTGCTGGCGCAGGGCCTGCAGTTTCTCGCGCCGCTCCGCGATGATCTTGTTCTCGTCGGCGGCAGGCGTATCGGCGGCTGGGGCGCGGGTCGGTTCGGTCATGATGTGTCGGTGGATCGCTCCGGCTTGGCGCCGGCGCGGTTCGGTTCAGTTCGGTTCAGTAATTGCGGATGTCGTCGAGTTCGGTCTTGCCGAAGTCGGGACGATCCAGGTAAGCCACGATGCGCCGCGCCGTGTCTTCGGGCGAGGCGAGCTGGTCGTTGGCCTTGAGATCGCGGAAGCGCTGCACGGCCGCGAAGTCCGCACCGCGGATGGTTTCCTGCATGTCGGTATCGACCACGCCCGGCGCCAGCGCCACGGCGCGCACCGCGCGCGGCTCCGGCACGCTCGCGTACTCGGCGTTAACCGAGCGGATGAACATGTCGAGCGCGGCCTTGCCGGCGCAATAGGCGCTCCAGCCCGGCACCGGGTTGCGCGCGGCGCCCGACGAGATCGCCAGCACCTTGCGCGCGCAGTCAAAGCGGGCAGTATGCTCGATGAACGCGCCAGTCATGGTCATCGGCGTGGCCAGGTTGGTCAGCAGATGGGGGATGAGCGTGGTCTCGTGCAGCGCCGTGATCGGGCCAATCGGCTCTACCACGCCGGCATTGAGGATCAGCGTCACGCTGGCCGGGGCATCGTCCACGGCATCAAGCACGCTGCCCAGCCAGCCGGCGGCCGCGCTGGGCTGGGACAGGTCCTGCAGGTGCCAGGCCACCGGCACGCCGCTGGCGGCGATATCCGCCTCCAGTTCGGGGCTGCGGCTGCGCGCCACGCAGATCACCCGGTTGCCCGGTTTCAGCAACGCGCGGGTCAGTGCCGCGCCCAGGCCGCGCGATGCGCCCGTGACGATATAGAGATGGATACCTGCGCTCATGGTGCCCCGGATGTCCTGGTGGTCTTGGTGGTTCGAAGTTGAAGCGGAATGCGTCGAAGTTGGCCGGCGGAAACCGGCGCGCCACCCCGGGGGCGGCGCGCCGGTCTGCTTACAGGCCCTGTTTCAGGCTGGCCTCGATGAACGGATCGAGGTCGCCGTCCAGCACCTTCTGGGTGTTGGACATTTCCACATTGGTGCGCAGGTCCTTGATCCGGCTCTGGTCCAGCACATACGAGCGGATCTGGTGGCCCCAGCCCACATCGGTCTTGCCGGCTTCGAGCTTGTCGGCCTCGGCCTGACGCTTGCGCATCTCATGCTCGTACAGGCGCGACTTCAGCATCGACATGGCCTCGGCACGGTTACGGTGCTGCGAACGGTCGTTCTGGCACTGCACGACGATGCCGGTGGGGATGTGGGTAATCCGCACCGCAGAATCGGTCTTGTTGATGTGCTGCCCGCCCGCGCCCGATGCGCGGTAGGTATCCACGCGCAGGTCGGCCGGATTGACTTCCACCTCGAACGAATCGTCCACCTCGGGGTAGACGAACACCGACGAGAACGACGTATGGCGGCCGCCCGACGAATCGAACGGCGACTTGCGCACCAGGCGGTGCACGCCGGTCTCGGTACGCAGGTAGCCGAACGCGTAGTCGCCCTCGATCTTGATGGTGGCGCTCTTGATGCCGGCCACGTCGCCCTCGGACTCTTCGAGCACCTCGGCCTTGAAGCCCTTGCGCTCGCAGTACTTCAGGTACTGGCGCAGCAGCATCGACGCCCAGTCGCACGCTTCCGTGCCGCCGGCGCCGGCCTGGATGTCGATGAAGGCGTTGGCCTGGTCCATCTCGCCCGAGAACATGCGGCGGAATTCCATGCCGGCCACGATCTCCTCGAAGCCCTTGACGTCGGTTTCGATGGATTCGAGCGTTTCATCGTCGCCTTCCTCGCGCGCGAGCTCGAACAGCTCGTCGGCGCCAGTCAGGTCGTCCGTCAGCTTGCCGAGGACCTGTACCACGGCCTCGAGCGCTTTCTTTTCCTTACCCAGGTCCTGGGCCCGCTTGGGGTTGTTCCAGACCTCGGGGTCTTCCAGCTCGCCGTTGACTTCGTCCAGGCGTCCTACTTTGACATCGTAGTCAAAGATACCCCCGTAGATCTTCCGTCCGGGAACGGAGATCGGAGATGGCACCGGAGATGGCGTTGAGGCGTTCTGCTTCCATGATGTTCCTGCGCTTCCAAAACCTTGAATTATAGCGGATTGGCGCCGTAAATCCCGGGAGGGATCGTCGCGTGTGGCGAACCGTTCGCGATGCGAACGGTCTACCAGGGGATCGCGGCGCCACTTGGCAACACTTCGGCGACAATATCGGTGAATAACAGGAGTGAACTCGGACGCATGACAGCAAGCAACTTCGCCAGACCAGACGTGTCCGCGGCCCGCCGCCGCGCGCTGGGCCGCCTTGGCGCGGCAACGATGGCCACGCTCACGGCCACGCTGCTCGCCGCCTGTGGCACGACACCGACAGAACCGGCGCCGGACGGTTTCTACCGCGTGGAACGCGGCGACACCATGTACTCGATCGCCCGGCGCAACCGGCGCTCCGTGGCCGAACTGGCCCGCTGGAACGACCTGACGGACACCAACCAGATCGAGGTCGGGCAACTGATCCGGGTGCGGCCGCCAGCCGCGGCGGCGGCAGCGTCGGCATCGGCACCGTCCAAATCATCGGAAAAATCTGAAAATTCGGCCAAACAGGCCGATACCGCGCCATCGCGCCCGCCGGCCAACGCCATCAAGCTGCAATGGCCGGCCGACGGCCGCGTGACGGGCCGCTTCGCCCTGCCGGCCGAGAAGGGCCTGCGGATCGAGGTGCCGGCCAACGGCAAGGTCCGCGCTGCCGCCAGCGGCTGGGCCATCCACGTCGGCACCCTGCGCGGCTACGGCATGCTGGTGATCGTGAAGCACAGCGACGACTGGCTGACCGTGTACGGCAACCTCGACAAACCGCTGGTCAAGGAAGGCGCCCGCATCACCACGGGGCAGGAAATCGGCAGCATGGCCGGCGCGGCCGAACTGCACTTCGAGGTGCGCGGCAACGGCAAGCCGGTGAATCCAGCCACCTACCTGCCGGCGCGCGGGTAGGGAGATTGCCTGCGGCAGGCTATTGGGCGCCTGGATCTTTCGGTTTGGGCGCCTTGAATGGCTTGATCACGTATTTCTCGCCATGCTTGCGGCAGTCATTGGCGACGGCGCGCCACCAGGCTTCGGTGACGAGGTAGGTGCTGCCGTTGATGTCGGCGGGGGTGGGGACGGTGTCCCGGCCCAATTTCAAGGTGCGATTCGCAGCCGTCAACCCGATGTCACGCATATCCCGATACAGATTTCCCCGCCATAGCATGAGGGTTTGCTCCTCGTCCCATAGCACCCAAGCTTGGGACGTGCCGTCTGGCCATTTGTAGCCAACGGCGCAGAAGCGATTGGTTCGACCATTCTTTCCGGAGCTCAATAGAACATGCTTCATGGCGTGGAGTGGCTGTCGATAATAGGGATTCGTTGATACCTTAATTCGGCTGCTCGCCACTTCGGCAATGCCAGGCGGCAGCGGGCCTGCTGCCTGGGTGCTGAGGCAGGCGAAGGCCAGTATCACGGGCAAGATGAATCGTTGCTTCATCGCCTTGCCTCCAGTGCTCCGCTGGTGTTCGGCGTCAATTGAGCCAGGAATGCGTCGGTCAGGGTATAGAAGTCCTGGCCGCCCTTGGCGCGAAACTTGACGAAGTTGTGCCCTGGGCTATCCGAGCCTTCAGTTTTCCATGCGTATAGCTTCTTGGGGCAAGGGTCGGCGCCGGCCTTCGTGCCCTTGGAGACGGCGATAGCATGTTCCACAAAGATCTGATGAGATCTGTAACGATTGTCTGCACCATCGTGCGCCAGATTGAGTATGGCGTTCAGTGTGACGTTCTGCGCTGGAGCCAGTTGTGGATATTGCTCAAAGCCTTCGACCTGTCGTTGAGCCTTGATCAGCGTGGTCAAAGTGGAGGCGCCCCGAGCGGAGAAGTGTTGCGGCCCCAACTTCAGACGGTTCCGAAGTACGTGCACCATCCACTGCATGCTCTCCAGCGACTCATCCAGGCTCACAAACTTGGGATGGCTCGGGGCGGCGTTCTCGACAATGAACATCCGCGCGGGAATCCCTGCCTCGGTATCCGCTTCCGGGAGCTTGAGTCGCGGCTCAAGCTCCACGGTCAGCCGTGCCGTATTGCTGTCCTTATGTTGCAGTCGCCCCTGTGCGTCTGTTACGTAAGCGTCCAGATGGACGACGCGTCGGCTGACGATGCTGTGATCCTGCACTTCCAGTCGGAGCACCTGCTCGGCTCTTCTGTCATCGACCCTTAGCGGCACGACGCTTAGGACGCTGTCAGTACTCCGGAGAACGAGGTGTTTCCTATGTGGACCGAGTCCGGAAACCTTGAACTGGAGTCGATTCCCCGGAAAGAGGGTGATTTGCGCGCCGAGTGGCGCGCCGTTGCTGCGCAGGAGTTTGGCCATATTGCTTCAACCATGAGGGAGGAAGCGGCCATTGTTCAGGCCCGCGACTGCGCGCGTAAATCGTAGAACAGCGGAAATGTGTACCAGTTTTCCGCAGTCCCGCCAGCGTCTGCCGATTTACTGCGCGTGTTCGATCACCAGTTGCACGCGCGTGACCCCGTTGAAGGTGTTGTTGTCCAGCCGGTAGGCCACCGTCGCGCTGGCGCCGTCGAGGGCGTCGGCGTGGTTGAACCAGATCGCGTCGAAGCGTTGGCTGCCGCGCCCCAGTTGCAGCTTCAGATGCTTGCCCTTGAGCACGGTCTGGCGCAGGACATCGAATTCCCCGCAGAACGTGGGGGGCGGGAAGCCCTGGCCCCAGACCTGACCTTCTAGCAATGCGACGAATTCCGGGCTGAAGCACGATTCCTCGATGTCGCCATCGGTCTCGATCACGCGCGCCAGCTGGTCGTCCGTCAGCCATTCGCGGCCAACGGCTTCGAACGCCGACATGAAGGTGTCGAAGTCGGCCGAGCGTACGGTCAGGCCAGCCGCCATCGCATGTCCGCCAAATTTCACGAGCAGGCCGGGGTGCCGCTTCGACACCAGATCGAGCGCATCGCGCAGGTGGAACCCGGGGATCGAGCGGCCCGAGCCCTTGATGTGTTCCTCGTCGCCCGGTGCGAAAGTGATGGTCGGGCGGTGGAATTTCTCCTTGAGCCGCGACGCCACGATGCCGATGACCCCCTGGTGCCAGGTGTCGTTGAACACGCTGAGCGTGTAGCGCGATGCCGGATCCAGTCCCGCCAGCGGCTGTTCCAGGATCTGCAGGGCCTCCTGCTGCATGCCGGCCTCGATATCGCGCCGCTCGCGGTTCATGCCGTCCAGTTCCTGGGCGATTTCCCACGCGCGGTTCGGGTCGTCGGTCAGCAGGCATTCGATGCCGAGCGACATGTCGGCGAGCCGTCCCGCCGCATTGAGCCGGGGACCCAGGCCGAAACCAAGGTCGAACGTGTTCGCCCGCGTGGCCTCACGCCCGGCCGCGCGGAACAGCGCCGCCACGCCCGGATGCATGCGCCCGGCGCGCATCCGGCGCAGCCCCTGGGCCACGAGGATGCGGTTGTTGGTGTCCAGCTTCACAACGTCCGCGACGGTACCGAGCGCGACGAGGTCAAGCAGGGTTTGCAGCGGCGGCTGGGTCGCCTGGGTGAACGCGCCACGCCGGCGCAGCTCCGCACGCAGGGCCAGCAACACGTAGAACATCACGCCCACGCCCGCCAGGTTCTTGCTCGGGAACTCGCAGCCGGGCTGGTTTGGGTTGACGATGACCGCCGCCTCCGGCAGCTCCGCGCCGGGGAGGTGGTGATCGGTCACCACCACGTCGATGCCGAGCGCATTGGCCGCCGCCACGCCGTCGACCGATGCAATGCCGTTGTCGACGGTGACGATGACGTCCGGCTGCTGCTGGGCGGCCAGCGCCACGATCTCGGGCGTCAGCCCGTAGCCGTACTCGAAGCGGTTCGGTACGATGAAATCCACGCGCGCGCCGAGCATCCGTAGCCCGCGCACGCCCACGGCGCAGGCCGTGGCGCCGTCGCAGTCGTAGTCGGCCACGATCAGCAGCTTGCGGTTGGCGGCGATGGCATCGGCCAGATACTCGGCCGCGTGGCCGATGCCCTTCATCGTCGTGGGCGGTGTCAGTTCCGGCAGTTCGGTGGCCAGTTCGGACGGATGCAGCACGCCGCGCGCCGACAGGATGCGGGCCAGCGTGGGGTGCAGGCCCGACTTGGCCAGCACATCGGCGTGGGGTTCGGAATAAGAGCGGATGGCGATCCGGGTCATGGTCGTTCGTCCAGAAAAGCGGGCGCGAAAGCGGAAAACGCGCGGATCAGGCCACCATGGCCAAGTCGGAAAGCAGGGCGCGCCAGTCGCCGCGCGCGCCCATGCCACGCCAGAACTTGCGCAGGTCGGCACGCCGCACGGTGAACTCGGCGTAGTGGTTGTCGCCGCCCAGCACGAGGGTGACGCCCATGATGCGGCCATCGGCCAAGGCCGCCAGTACCGGGGTGAACCACTCGGCGTCGAGCGCGTGCATGCGCTCGAGCCAGAGGCCCCAGTCCTGGGCGATATGGGCCTCGGTGGCGGTGTCGAGCATCGCCATGACATGGCCGTCGGCCTTCGCAATTTCCTCGAATTTGGCTGGCTGCGGGTCAAGCAGGCTATCGCTGGCGAGGGCCAGGCCAGCCAGGAACGGGTCGTCCGTCAGCACGGCGTCGGCCAGCCGGTTGACGAGGCTCAGCTTGCCCCCGCCGTGGAGCCACACTGAATTGATGGTCAGGCGGCCCTCGGCCTCGCGCGCCTGGTTGACCGGATGGTCGTGCCAGGTCATCTGGATCTCGTTCTGGAGGCGTCGCCAGTCGCGCGCCCGCGCGCCGGCTTGCAGCCAGATGTCGATATTGCGGCCCGTGGCGCGCACCGGCGTGGTGGCTTCCAGCTCGCCGAATACATCGTCGGCCACATACCAGCGGGCGGGGTGGGGCGCGTCCAGCGCAATGCCGGACTCACGGAGCAGGTCGTCGATGGCGGCGCGCAGCGCAGCGGCCTCGTCGGGGCGGATCTCAAGCTGGTCCGGATGCATCAACACAAGGTGATCCCGCGCCGCGTGGATATGAACCGGCTGGAGGCAGGCCCAGCCCTGATCGCCGTTCTCTTCCCGGATCAGGGCGGCGGCAGGCGGCGCCTGGGCGGGGTCCGGCAGGCGGTCCGCGGCACGTTGCCGCAGGTCGGCCAGGCGCATAAAAGGCGCAGTCGGCACCTGCCGGGTGTCCAGGCCGGCCCGGCCGGCCAGCCAGCGCTCCTGCGGCAGGGTGCGCAGGAACGGATCGTCGTGGGTCTCGCGCGGGCCCGGGGCGGCGCGGGTGAGCAACTTTCCGAGCGCCGGCAACTCCAACTGCCGCAGCAGCGCGCTGGAGACGACGTCGTCCGCGGCGTCGTTGCCGGCGCCAGGCGGGACGGAAAAGGGCACAATCAGGGTCAGGTGCGTCATCATGGTTGCCGAGATTGTAAACTTCCGGCTGGCCGGCGCCAGTTTTCCGTCACCCAAGGGGGCGGATGGCCCGCCGGCGCGACTTCCGAACAACAGGATTCCTCTTGAACTTTCCCTACGAGTGGCAGATCGGCTGGCGATACACCCGCGCAAGCAAGCGCGCCAGCCGCAATACGTTCATTTCGTTCATTTCCATGATCTCGATGTTTGGCATCGCCCTCGGTGTGGCGGCGCTGATTGTCGTGCTGTCGGTCATGAACGGCTTCCAGAAGGAAGTGCGGGACCGCATGCTGTCGGTCCTCGCCCATATCGAGGTCATCGCCCCAGGACCGTTGCCCGACTGGCACAAGACCGCCGCCGAGGCCATGCGGAACAAGGAAGTGGTGGGGGCGGCGCCCTACGTGGCCGCCCAGGCCATGCTCACCCGCGAAGACGCGGTGCGCGGCGTGCTGCTGCGTGGTGTGGATCCTGCCGAGGAGCCGAAGGTCTCCGACGTGGGCAACCAGTTCCGCGCCGGCAGCATGAACGCGCTGGTGCCGGGCGGCTTTGGCATCGCGCTCGGCAATGAACTGGCCAACGCCATGGGCGTGCGCGTCGGCGACAAGGTGACGCTGGTGGCGCCGCAGGGCACCATCACGCCGGCCGGCGTACTGCCGCGGCTCAAGCAGTTCACCGTAGTTGGCGTGTTTTCGTCCGGCCACTACGAGTTCGACAGCGCCCTGGCCCTGATCGACATCGAGGACGCCGAAACACTGTTCCGCCAGTCCGGCCCCACCGGTGTGCGGCTCAAGCTGTCCGACATGCAGCGGGCCCCCCAGGTGGCCCAGGAGCTGGCCGGCACGATGAGCGGCGAGCTGTACCTGCGCGACTGGTCCAAGCAGAACCGCAACTGGTTCGCCGCCGTTCAGACCGAGAAGCGCATGATGTTCATCATCCTGACGCTGATCATCGCCGTGGCGGCGTTCAACCTCGTCTCCACGCTGGTCATGACCGTGACCGACAAGCAGGCCGACATCGCCATCCTGCGCACAATGGGCGCCCAGCCGCGCTCGATCATGAAGATCTTCATCGTCCAGGGCGTGGCGATCGGCTTCATCGGCACCGTCCTCGGCGTGCTCGGCGGCACGCTGATCGCGACCAATATCGACGTAATCGTGCCCTTTATCGAACGGGTGCTGCATGTGCAGTTCCTGCCACGTGATATCTATTTCATTAGCGAACTGCCTTCGGACCCCCGCGTGAACGACATCGCCACCATCGGCATCATCTCCTTCGTGCTGGCCACCCTGGCCACGATCTACCCCAGCTGGCGCGCCGCGCGCGTGAACCCGGCGGAGGCGCTGCGCTATGAGTGACACCTCCCTGCTCCAGGAAGCCGCCGCTCTCCCGGCAGTGCCCGGCCTCGTCGTGCAGGCCGGCACGCCGGTGCTTGTGGCCGAGGGCCTGTCCAAGCGTTTCCGCCAGGGTGGCCTCGACGTGGACGTCCTGCGCGGCGTAGACGTGTGCGTGGACGCTGGCGAGAAGGTTGCCATCGTCGGCGCGTCCGGCTCCGGCAAGTCCACGCTGCTGCACGTGCTGGGAGGGCTGGACAACCCCGACGCCGGCCGCGTTGCACTGCTCGGCAAGCCGTTCACCTCGCTGCGCGAGAGCGAGCGGAATACCGTCCGCAACCGCGCGCTCGGCTTCGTCTACCAATTCCACCACCTGCTGCCCGAATTCACCGCGCTGGACAACGTCGCCATGCCGATGCGCATCCGTGGCCTCAAGGAACGCGAGGCGCGCGCCGCCGCGCAAGCCATGCTCGAGCGCGTGGGCCTGGGCGGGCGGGCAAAGCACCGTCCCGGCGAGCTGTCCGGCGGCGAGCGCCAGCGCGTGGCCGTCGCCCGCGCGCTGGTCGGCCAGCCGGCCTGCGTGCTGGCCGACGAGCCCACCGGCAACCTCGACGACCACACGGCCGGCGGCGTGTACGACCTGATGCTCGAACTGTCGCGTACGCTCGGCACGAGCTTCGTCATCGTCACCCACGACACGGACCTCGCTGGCCGCTGCGACCGCGTGTTGCGCCTGCGCGACGGGCACCTGCACCGCGAACGCTGACCGGACATCGGTCCTCACCCCAACCGACCCACCGCCCCGCGCCCCCACCATGTGGATCGATACCCACTGCCACCTCGACGCCAGCGAGTTCGATAGCGACCGCGCGGGCGTCACGCGCGCGGCGGCCGAGGCTGGCGTCTCGGGCATTGTGCTGCCTGCCGTGGCGGTGTCCAACTTCGATGCCGTGCGCGCGCTGGCCCATGCCGGCACCGAGGCGGACGGCGCCCCCTGTGTCTACGCGCTCGGCATCCATCCCCTCTGCACACCTGGCGCCGGGCAGCAGGATCTGGACGAATTGCGACGCCAGGTAGCCGCGTCGATGGACGATCCGCGCTTCGTCGCCATCGGCGAAATCGGCCTCGACTTCTTCGTCCCGGGCCTGGACGTCGCCCATCAGACGTGGCTCTACACCGAGCAGGTGAAGATCGCGCGCGACTTCGATCTTCCCGTGCTGCTGCACGTGCGCAAGTCGCAGGACCAAGTCTATGCGCAACTGCGCCGCGTGGGCGTGCGGCAGGGCATTGCACACGCCTTCAACGGCAGCCACGAACAGGCGCGCCGCTATGTCGAGCACGGCATGAAGCTCGGCTTCGGCGGCAACCTGACCTTCTCTCGCGCCAAACAGATCCGCCGGCTTGCGGCGGAATTGCCGCTCGAGGCCATCGTGCTCGAGACCGACGCGCCCGACATCGCGCCGGCCTGGCTCTCCGACGACCAGTTCGGCGAGCAGCACAAAGCGCGCAACACACCGGGCGAGGTGGTGGGCGTGGCGCGAGTACTCGGCGAACTGCGTGGCGTGCCGGAAGCTGAGCTGGCGCAGGCCATGTGGCGCAACTCGGTGGCGGCGCTGCCGCGTCTGGCGGCGTTTGCAGACATCATGGCGCCGCGCTGAACGCGTGGCAAGACGCCGGCCGCCGTTTTAACAAACTTCCACAAAAACACATCATTCGTTAACGTTTTGGCGCCATCGCGCACAGTACAAATACGCCATCGGAAAGCGTTGTCCTGGAGGTGTGATGCGAGCTGTGCTGATGGCGTTCGTCGCTGGTTGCTGGTGGCTCCAGCAGCAGGCCGTATTGCCGTCGGCGTGGCGGTGGTGGTGGCAGGCGCTGACGGGGGCCATCGGCGTGGCGGCGCTGACGTACGTCGTGCGTTGTCGTCATGGGGATACGCCTGTTGTCAGGCGGTGGATGTGGCGCGCGGCGGTGGTGGCGCTCGCGTGCGCGGCGGGGTTCGGGTGGGCGGCATGGCACGCCGACAGCAGGATGGCGGATTGGCTGGACCCCGCGCTGGCGGGGCGTGACATCGCGCTGCAGGGCATGGTTGCCGGGCTGCCCGATGCGGCAAGCCAGGGCACGCGCTTCCTGTTCGCGGTAACCGGGTCGCATGAGGCGCGCCTGCCGCCACGGGTTTTGCTCACCTGGCGCGATCCGCCGGAGGCGTTGCAGCCGGGGCAGCGCTATCGGCTGACGGTCAGGCTGCGGCGGCCACGCGGGCTGGCCAATCCATATGGCTTCGACTACGCGTACTGGCTGTTGGGCGAGGGCATCGGTGCGACGGGCTATGTGCGGGACGGCGCGCCGCAGGCGGAGGCGGGGCCGTTGCCATGGGCGATTCACGTGCAGGCGTGGCGGGCGGGCTTGCGGGACCGGCTTCGTGCGGCGCTGCCGCCGGATGCGCGCTTCGGGGCCGTGCTCGTGGCGCTGGTGATCGGCGACCAGCGCGGTATCGCCACCGAGGACTGGGAGGTGTTTCGACGGACCGGCATCTCCCATCTGGTCAGCATTTCCGGTTTGCACATCACGATGATCTCGGGCGCAGCTGGCGCTTTGGCCCTGGGGTTGTGGCGGAGGTCGTTCGGGCTGGGGCGGCGGCTGCGCCGGCCCTTGCCGCTGATCTGGCCCGCGCAGCAGGCGGCGCTCGTGGTGGCGATACTGACCGCCTTGGGTTATGGACTGATCGCCGGGATGCAGGTGCCGGCGATGCGAACCGTGTGCATGCTCGCCGTGGCGGCGCTGGCATTGTGGAGTGGCCGGGCGCCGCCGGCATCGGTCGTGCTCGCGTGGGCGGCGGGCGTGGCGGTGGCGATTGACCCCTGGGCCGTGATGTCGCCCGGGTTCTGGCTGTCATTCGGTGCGGTGGCGGCGATCTTTCTTGCCGCGCGGGAACCGCCGCAGCGGGCGAGGGCGGAGGGGCGGTGGCACAGGGCGAGGGCGGCTGTGGGGGCAACGCTGACGGGCGCCGCACGCACGCAGTGGGCGGTGACAGTCGGGCTCGTGCCGCTGACGCTGCTGCTGTTTGGGCAGGTGTCGGTGGTGTCCTGTCTTGCCAATGCTGTCGCCATTCCGGTGGTGAGCTTGCTCGTCACGCCGTTGGCGCTGGCGGGTGCTGTGCTGCCGGTGATTGTGGCCAGGCCGCTGCTGGCGGTCGCGCATACGACGATGACGTGGTTGTCCGATGCGCTCGCCTGGCTTGCGGCGCCAGCGTGGGCCGTTTGGGAAGCGGCGCAGGCGGGACCCGTCTGGATGGTGTTGGCGTCTGCCGGGGTGGTGTTCGTGTTGATGCCTCGCGAGCGGGCGCCGGATGTTCGGGCGGCAACGCCTTTGCGCGGCGCGCGGCCTGCTCGGCCCGCACGGCGTACGTGTCCGGCGGTGCGCGCACCGCCACGCTGGTGTGGGGCGTTGCTGATGATGCCGATGCTACTGGCGGGCCGGACGCCCGTACCGGAAGGGGAGGTCCGTGTCACGGCGCTCGATGTCGGGCAGGGCACGGCGGTGCTGGTCGAAACCAAGGCGCATGCGCTGCTCTATGACACGGGGCCGGGATACCCGTCGGGGGCCAGTGCCGGCGGGCAAGTTATCGTGCCGTGGCTGCGGGCGATGGGCGTGCGGCGGCTCGATGCGCTGATGGTCAGTCACGAAGATGCGGACCATGCCGGCGGCGTGCGCGAGGTGCTGGCCGCGGTGCCGGTGGGGCGGCGGCTGACGGGGGCGCCGCTCGATCACGGGCTCCTGATCGGATCGGCGCCGACAAAAGGCGGTGTGGCGAGCAATGCGGCGCCATGGCAGCCATGCGAGGCTGGCGCGGCATGGACGTGGAATGGCGTGCGCTTCGCCATCCTGCATCCGTCAGTGTCGGACCTCGGCAGCGCGCGGCTGGCGAGCAATGCACGCAGTTGCGTGTTGCGCGTGGCCACGGCGCACCGCAGCTTGCTGCTGACTGGCGACATTGGCGTGCGCGAGGAACAGGGGTTGATTGCCGCGGTGCCGCCGGAGGATCTGCGTGCCGATGTCCTGCTGGTGCCGCACCATGGCAGCGGCACGTCGTCGGGCGCGGCGTTCCTGCGTGCGGTGCAGCCAGAGGCGGCGGTGTTTCAGCTCGGATATGGCAACCGCTACCGGCATCCGCGCGACGATGTCTGGCGGCGGTATGGGCGCCAAGGCATCGCGCGGTATCGGACGGATGAAACGGGCGCGGTGTCGATCGTCACGGCGGGGTCGCGACTGGCGATTTCGTCATTCCGGCAGCGGGAGCGGCGGTACTGGCGCGATGCACCGGCGGCGCCGCGTTAGGCGTCGGCGCCAGCCCGGGTTGTCTCGGGAGGGCGGGGAGGCGTCAGCTGCGCGAACCAGCGCGCGCGGTCTTCGGCGTCTTGGTCGCCGGGGTTTTGGCCGTGCCGCCGGTGCCGCCGGTGGCAGCCGCCACCGCTTCGCGGGACGCCGGCGCCTCAGGCGCGGCGCCGCCGATGCGGCGCTCGCGCAGGTGCGCCTTGGCACGTTGCAGGCCGGCCGCGACGGTGTCAGCGCGCTCCAGCGCCACGCCGGCAGCGAGCACGTCGCCGAGTACGAGGTGGCTGATGCGGGAGGTCATCGGCGTGTAGACCTCGCTGTCTTCCTCGACGTCGGAGAACACGCAGACGTCGGCCAGCCGGGCCAGCGGCGAGCCGCTGTGGGTCAGCGCCAGCACGCTTGCGCCGCTGGCGCGGGCGAGCGTGGCGGCGGTCAGCATGTCCCAGGTGCGGCCGCTGTTGGAGACCAGCACCGCCACGTCGCCAGGGCGCAGCAACGCGGCGGACATGCTGAAGACATGCGGGTCCGAGTAGGCCGTGGTGGGAATGCCGAGGCGGAAGAATTTGTGCTGGATATCGAGCGCGACGATGCCCGAGTTGCCGCAGCCATAAAACTCGATGCGGCGCGCGCTGGCCAGCAGGCGGATGCCGTGCTCGATCTGGTCGGCCGACAGCGCGTTGCGGACCGCCATCAGTGTGGCGATGGTGCGGTCGAAGACCTTGCCGGCGATGTCGGCCGGGCGGTCGTCGGCCTCCACGTCCTGGTGGACGAACGGCGTGCCGCCGCCCAGGTTCTGGGCGAACTGGAGTTTGAACTCCTTGAAGCCGTCGTAGCCCAGCGCGGCGCAGAAGCGGGCGATGGTCGGCTGCGAGACGCCGGCGCGTTCGGCCAGTTCGGGCATCGACAGGCGAATCACGCTGGCGCCGTGGCGGGTGACGTAGTCAGCCAGACGGCGTTCGGACGGACGGAGCGTGTCGTAGACGGCAAGGATTCGGTCGCGCATGGTGGTGCGGGTCTCGGTTGGCCATCGGCGTGGCCATTCTGGGGATTGAAGATGTAGAGATTCTACACAGAATGACATGGGGATCGATCGGGAATCGTGGGCATGCCCCCTTAGGACTTTCCCGTATTTGCGTCGACAGCATCATATTTTCGCGAGAAAGCGGCTTCCGGCAGGCGGGAGGCCAAGGCTATAATGTAGAAAATCTACATATCGACGGGCGGTTCTTTGCCCGGCGCTCCCCACGAGGAACATTGTCGCCATGACCCAATCCGTTCACGCCGAGGTGTCGGCCGTTACGCAACGCGTTGTCGAGCGCAGCCGCGCGAGCCGCGCCGCCTATCTGGCGCGCTGCGAGCGGGCACAGCGGGAACTCGGCCCGCTGCGCGGCATGTCGTGCGCGAATCTGGCGCACGGTTACGCCGCGCTGCCGGCCGACGACAAGCTCAAGCTTCGCGTCGAGCACGCCCCGAACCTCGGCATCGTGACCGCGTACAACGACATGCTGTCGGCCCACCAGCCGTACGAGCGGTATCCGAACGTGATTCGCGAGGCGGCCCGCGCGGTGGGCGGCGTGGCCCAGGTGGCGGGCGGCGTGCCGGCGATGTGCGATGGCATCACGCAGGGCAACGCTGGCATGGAGCTGTCGCTGTTCTCGCGCGACGCCATTGCCATGGGTACGGCGGTCGCGCTCTCGCACAACACCTTCGATGCCGCGCTGATGCTCGGCGTGTGCGACAAGATCGTGCCGGGCCTGCTGATGGGGGCGCTCCAGTTCGGCCACCTGCCCATCGTCTTCGTGCCCGCTGGGCCGATGGCGACCGGTCTCTCGAACAAGGAAAAGGCGCGCGTGCGCCAGCTCTACGCCACGGGTCAGGTTGGTCGCGATGTCTTGCTGGAGGCCGAATGCGCCGCCTACCACGGCGCCGGCACCTGCACCTTCTACGGCACGGCCAACAGCAACCAGTTCCTGATGGAAATCATGGGCTTGCACATGCCGGGCTCGGCCTTCGTGCACCCGGAAAGCGGACTGCGCGATGCGCTGACGGCGGCCGCGGCACAGCGCGCGCTGGCGCTGATCGCGCGCGGCAACGCGTACACGCCGCTCGCCCAGATCGTGGACGAGCGGGCCATCGTCAACGCCATGGTCGGCCTGCTGGCCACGGGCGGTTCCACGAACCATACGATCCACCTTGTCGCCATGGCGCGTGCCGCCGGCATCGTCATCGACTGGAATGACTTCGACCGCCTGTCGGCGGTCACGCCGCTGCTGGCGCGCGTCTATCCGAACGGCTCGGCCGATGTGAACCACTTCCACGCCGCCGGCGGCGTGGCCTATGTGATTGGCCAACTGCTCGAAGCCAGGTTGCTGCACGAGGACGTCCAGACCGTGATGGGGCAAGGGCTGGCGCGCTACACCGAGGAGCCGGTGATGACCGACGGCGCGCTGCGCTGGCGCGACGGTCCGACCACGAGTGGCGATGCCGCCGTGCTGGCACCGGCGTCGGCGCCGTTCTCGAAGGAGGGCGGGCTGCGCCTGATGGCCGGCAACCTCGGCCGGGGCGTGATCAAGGTGTCGGCCGTGGCCGACGAGCACCGTATCGTGGAGGCCCCGGCCCGCGTGTTCGACTCCCAGGAGGCGCTGCAAGCCGCCTTCGAGGCCGACGAACTGAATCGCGACGTGGTGGCGGTGGTCCGCTTCCAGGGGCCGAACGCCAACGGCATGCCCGAGTTGCACCGCCTCACGCCGGCACTCGGCGCACTACAGGATGCCGGCCACAAGGTGGCGCTGGTGACCGATGGCCGCATGTCGGGCGCGTCCGGCAAGGTACCGGCGGTGATTCATGTGGGTCCGGAGGCGCTTGTAGGCGGCCCGTTGGCGCGGGTGCGCGATGGCGACCGGATTCGTGTGGATGCCGTAGCCGGCACATTGACCCTGGTCGGCGATGCCGCCGCGCACGCAGAATTCGCCGCGCGCATCCCGGCGACCGCTCCGGACGACGATTTTGCGCGCTTCAGCATGGGGCGCGGTCTGTTCGGACTGTTCCGGCGCCATGCCCGGATCGCCGAAGAAGGCGGCAGCGCCCTGGACTTGTCCGAGGCCGACGCCGCGCCCGCTGTCCAAACGGYCGGCGTGGTCGCACAATAGGCGGGCGCCCAACTTGCCCTGCACGCACTTAGTCGTCGTTTAGTCATCGTTTAGTCGTTTTACGATTTTCAGCAATCGCCGCGGCCAGGTATCTCCATGCCGCGGTGCACCTTCGCGCCACGTCTTTCGCGCCCGAAGGCTACCGACAAGGATGGCCCGACCATCCGACCATGATCGACGGAGCAGACATGATCTATATCCTGATGGGCGTTTCCGGCAGCGGGAAAACCACGGTCGGCCAGTTGCTGGCCAGCCAACTGCATTGCGGCTTCCACGATGCCGACGCCTTCCACAGCGAGGCCAACAAGGCCAAGATGCACAACGGCATTCCGCTGACCGATGAGGACCGCTGGCCCTGGCTGGCCGCGATGCGCGCCGCCATCGACACCGCCCGGGCCGAGGGCCGCACCCACGTTTTCACCTGCTCGGCGCTGCGCCAGACCTACCGCGACCGCCTGACCCCGCCCGACGGCGGTGTGACCTTCGTCTTCATGAAGGGCGACGCCGGCACCATCGGCAGCCGGCTGTCGGCGCGCACGGACCATTTCTTCAACCCGGCGCTGCTGCAAAGCCAGTTCGACACCCTCGAGGAGCCACGCGACGCGCTGGTGCTGGACATCCGCCGCACGCCCGAGGCGCTGGTCCAGGACATCCTGGACAAGTGCCCGCCCGAGTCGGCCGCCTGCTCCGGCAAGCCCGCCGCCTGATCTGAACTGACCTGAAGCCGCCAGCCAGCCCTTGGCGCCGTGCCTTCGGCGGCGCCTGGCTGGCAAGCATCTTGCTAAACCGATTCACGTGCCGGCGCGCGTGACCCTTGCGGGTTTTGCCGGTACGGATATGCTGAAAGAGCCAACTCGACAAGGCATCGACAAACGGGCGACCGGGGAGACGGCACGGCACGGTCAGTACGAGGCCGGCGCGGGCGCCCATTTCACGAAGGAGCGGCCATCATGGCGGCGCGGTTTTTCGACGAGATGCTGGAAGGGCGGGAGGACGGAGCAGTGGCGGCCATCGAGGCCGGACAGACGCTGCCGTCAGGGGCGGTCAGGGCCCACTACCGCAATTTTGCGGACTGGATCGGGCGGCAGTCCGGTTCGACGATGGACAACAAACGCGCCGAGGCGGACCTTATCTTCCGGCGCGTGGGCATTACCTTTGCCGTCTACGGCGACAAGGACGAGTCGAACAGCGGCACCGAGCGCACGATTCCGTTCGATGTGATTCCGCGCATCTTCCCGGCCAGCGAGTGGGCCACGCTCGAGCGCGGCCTGCGCCAGCGCGTGGCGGCGCTGAACCGGTTCATCCACGATATCTACCACGGCCAGGACATCATCCGCGCCGGCGTGATTCCGCCCGACCAGATCTACAACAACGCCCAATACCGGCCGGAGATGCTCGGCGTGGATGTGCCGCGCGACATTTATGCCCATGTGGCCGGCATCGACGTGGTGCGGGCCGGCGAGGGCGAGTTCTACGTGCTCGAGGACAACCTCCGGGTGCCGTCCGGCGTTTCGTACATGCTGGAAAACCGCAAGATGATGATGCGGTTGTTCCCGGAGCTGTTCGCGCGCAACCGGGTGGCGCCGGTGGCGCACTATCCCGACCTGCTGCTGGACATGCTGCGCAGTGTCTCGCCCCAGAACATCGCCGATCCCACCGTGGTCGTGCTCACGCCGGGCATGTACAACTCGGCGTACTTCGAGCATGCATTCCTGGCTCAACAGATGGGCGTGGAACTGGTGGAGGGCAGCGACCTGTTCGTCGAGGACGAGCACCTCTATATGCGGACCACGCAGGGGCCGCAGCGCATCGACGTGATCTACCGGCGCGTGGATGACGACTTCCTTGATCCACTCGCATTTCGTCCAGATTCGGCGCTCGGTGCGGCCGGGCTGCTGTCGGTCTACCGGGCCGGCAACGTGACGATCAGCAACGCCATCGGCACGRGCGTGGCCGACGACAAGTCGATTTACCCCTACGTGCCGGACATGATCCGCTTCTATCTGGGCGAGGAGGCCATCCTCAACAACGTGCCGACCTATATGTGCCGGCGCCCGGACGATCTCCAGTTCGTGCTCGACCATATGGCCGACCTCGTGGTCAAGGAAACCCACGGCGCGGGCGGCTACGGCATGCTGGTCGGACCGGCGGCCACGCGCGCCGAGATCGACCAGTTCCGCGAGGTGGTGAAATCGCGCCCCGAGCAGTACATCGCCCAGCCGACGCTGGCGCTGTCCACCTGCCCGACCTATGTGGAGTCGGGCATCGCGCCGCGCCATATCGACCTGCGGCCGTTCGTGCTGTCGGGCAAGGAGGTGCGCATGGTGCCGGGCGGGCTGACCCGCGTGGCGCTGCGCGAAGGGTCATTGGTGGTCAACTCCTCTCAGGGGGGCGGCACCAAGGACACCTGGGTGCTGGAGCGCTGAGCCATGGAACACGCCGATCGCCGGGAGAACCCATCATGTTGAGCCGCACCGCCGACCATCTGTTCTGGATGTCCCGCTATACCGAGCGCGCCGAGAACACCGCGCGCATGCTCGATGTCAATTACCAGACCTCGCTGCTGCCGCAGTCCGCCGAAGTGGCCGAGCAGGGCTGGTGGGCGATGCTCGATATTTCCGAGCTGACCCACGCCTTCGACCACAAGTACGGGCTGCTGCACCGCGACGACGTGATCGACTTCATGGTCCGCGACATGACCAATCCGTCGTCGATCATGAGCTGCCTGCGCGCGGCGCGCGAGAACGCCCGCGCGGTGCGCGGCTCGCTGACCACCGAGGTCTGGGAGACGCTGAACACCACCTGGCTGGATGTGCAGCGCATCATTGCCGAGGGTGAGCTGCGCGACGACCCGTCCCGCTTCTTCGAATGGGTCAAGTTCCGCTCGCATCTGGCGCGTGGCGTGCAGTTCGGCACCATGCTCAAGGACGACGCCTTCCACTTCATGCGGCTCGGCACCTTCCTGGAGCGGGCGGACAACACCGCGCGGATCCTCGATGTCAAGTTCCAGGCCTCCGGCCGGCGCGACGAGGACGATCTCGCTTTCCAGGGCGGCCAATCGCAGAGCCAGAGCCAGGGCGGGGGATTCCGGAGTCAGTCCCAATCCCAGTCCCAGGACGGTAGCGGGCAGTCCCAGAGCCAGTTGCAGAACGATGACCTGAACCGCGAGCAGAACGACTTCTATCACTGGGCAGCCGTGCTGCGCTCGGTGTCCGGCTTCGAGGTGTATCGCAAGATCTATCGCGCCGTGATCACGCCGCAACGCGTGGCGGAGCTGTTGATCCTGCGGCCGGACATGCCGCGCTCGCTGGTGTCGAGCATGGACGAGGTAGTCGCCATTCTCGCGCTGGTGGCCAACCAGCAGTCGTCGGAGACGGAGCGCCAGGCTGGTAAACTCCACGCCGACCTGAAATACGCGCGCATCGACGACATCTTCGCCGTTGGCCTGCACGCCTACCTGACCAGCTTCCTGGAGCGCATTGGCGATCTCGGCAACGGCATCAGCCGGGACTTCCTCGTCCCGCTGGCTGCCTGACGAGGTGCCGGGCACGCCACACCGTTGCCGGATCGGGCGGGTGGCGGGCCGGGCACCGGTCGCCGCGGCGCGTGCCCTATCGTGAAATACAAGATCCACCACAAGACGGTCTACCGTTACACCGAGCCAGTGCGCCGCAGCGTGCACGAACTGCGGCTCGCGCCGCGTTCGGGGCCGCTTCAGTCCGTGCAGGGCTGGACGCTGACCGCCCCGGGCAACCTGTCCGAGGCCCGCGACGGCTTTGGCAACATCGTCCATAACTTCACGCTGTCCGGCCCCGCCCAGACGATTTCGATCACGGCGACTGGCGAAGTAGAAGTGATGATTTCGCCTCTCGATGAGGTGGAGTCGCCCGGCCACCATGGCTTCCACGACCAGCCGGACGCCGGCGAGTCGCGCGTGTCACCCCTGTACTTTGCCGCCGCCACGCCGCTCACGCAGGCCCCGGCCGCGCTGCGCGCGTTCGCCGCGCCGTTCCTGGCCGCCGGCCACGACGTGCCGACGTTGCTGGCGCTGGCCGATGGCATCGCGGACCGCGTGCGCTACAGCGCCAACACCACCCACGTCGGTACCAGCGCCGCCGATGCCTTCGCGCTCGGCAGCGGCGTCTGCCAGGACCAGGCGCAGGTGATGGTGGCCGCGTGCCGCGCCTTCGGCATTCCGGCGCGCTATGTCAGTGGTTACTTCTATGACCCGGCCGCCACGTCGATGGCCAGCCACGCCTGGGCCGATGTCTGCCTGGACGCCGCCAGCGCGCTCTGGTGCAGCATCGACGTGACGCACCGTTGCCTGACCGATGGCCGTCACGTACGCCTTGCCGTGGGGCGTGACTACGCCTCGGCTGCACCAATTCGGGGCATTCTGGAGGGCGGGACGGGCGAGACGATGGAAGTCGAGATCGCCATCACCCCGATTCCGCCGATGCCAGCGGTACCGGTCGCTGACTGACCCCACCCCGGGCAGCAATCCTTTCCATCAGACGGCCGTTCGAAGCGACCGATGCCGCCGAGGCGGCTCGCGCCGCGCTAGGGCGCTAGAATGCAAGCTTGCCCCTGAGCGCGCCGCCGAGCCGGCGCGCGGCCAAAAACCAACAAGATTCCCATGACGTACTGTGTAGCCATGCGGCTGGATGCCGGCCTGGTATTCCTGTCAGATTCCCGCACCAACGCCGGCGTGGACGCCATTTCCACGGCCCGCAAGATGACCGTGTTCGAAGAGCCGGGCGACCGCGTGATGGTGATGATGACCGCCGGCAACCTCGCGATCAGTCAGTCGGTGCGCCAATGCCTGGCAGAGGGCCGCGACGAGAAGCGCTCGCTGTGGACCGCGCGGGACATGTTCGAGGCCGCTACCATCGTCGGCGACGCCGTGCGCGCCGTGCACAAGCGCGATGCCCATGCGCTGCGCGATGCCGGCATCGAATTCAACGTGAGTCTGGTCTTCGGCGGTCAGATTCGCGGTGAGCGGCCGCGCCTGTTCAATATCTATGCGGCCGGCAACTTCGTCGAATCGACACCGGAAAATTGCTATTTCCAGATTGGCGAGGCCAAGTACGGCAAGCCGATCATCGACCGCGTGGTGTCGCCGTCGCTGCCGCTGGGCGAGGCCGCCAAGTGCGCGCTGATCTCGATGGACTCGACGCTGAAATCGAATATCTCCGTGGGCCTGCCGCTGGACCTGCTGGTCTATGAGGCCGACGCGCTGCGCGTGACTCGCTTCGTCAGTATCGACGAACGCAACGCCTACTTCCGCATGATTCGCGACACGTGGGGCCACCGCCTGCGCCAGGTGTTCGGCGAGATCTGCAACCCCGAGTGGGATGCGGCGGAGCCGGCGGAATTCCCGCTCGCGCGCGATGACGCCGACCGCTGGGGCCAGCCGGTCCGGGCCCGCCGCGAACACTGATCGCCGCTTCCCCGGCATTCCACCCTCCCAAGACGCCGCATGCGCGACATCCTGCTGTTTTCGCACGCCAACGGCTTCCCGGTGCGCACGTATCGGAAGCTGTTCGGTGCACTGGAAGACGATTTCGATATCCGCGCCGTGGAGCGCTACGGCCATGACCCGAAATACCCGGTCACGCGCGAGTGGCCGCATCTCGTGGAGGAATTGCTAGACGAGCTGGACCGCGCCACGCGTGATGGCACCGAGCGCCCGGTGTGGCTGGTCGGCCATTCGCTGGGCGGCTTCTTGTCCCTGATGGCCGCGCTGCGCCGGCCCGCGCGGGTGCGCGGGGTGGTCATGCTCGACTCGCCGGTGATTGCCGGCTGGCGCGCCGGGCTGCTGCGTTTCTCGCAGATATTCGGCCTCGACGAAAAGCCTGGTCCGGCGGCCGTGACGAAGAACCGCCGCACCCATTGGCCAGACGCCGAGGCAGTGCGTCATCACTTCCTCTCCAAGAAGAATTTCGCGATATGGGACCCCGAGGTCCTGAGCGACTACGCCGAGCATGGCACCGAGCCGACCGGCCACGCTGGCGAGCGGCGGCTGCGCTTCGACCGCGAGGTGGAATACAAGATCTACCGGACCCTGCCGACCAGCCTGGGGCGCAAGGTGTCGCAGGGCGCGCCGGTGCCGGTGGGCTTCGTCGCCGGCACGCGCTCGCGCGAGGTGCGTCAGTGCGGCCTGGGCGCCACGCGCCGGCTGGTGGGCGAGCACCTGCGCTTCATCGAGGGCGGCCATCTTTATCCGATGGAAAAGCCGCTCGAAACCGCCGCGCTGGTGCGTGACCTGATCGGCAAGATCCGGCAGGAATCGCGGTAGACGCCGGTTAGCAGGCGGGCAGGGCGGCGCCCGTGCGGCGGATTGGGCGCAAGGAGGTGCAATGCGGCGCAACCGGGTAGCACCCCGCGGGGTTTCACCCCGGCTGTCACAATTTCCGGGGCCGCGCGGGACGGCCGCTCATGTATAATCCCGATTTCCCCGGCAAGCTCGGTTTATGACCAAATTCGTCTTCGTCACCGGTGGCGTCGTCTCTTCTCTCGGCAAGGGCATCGCTGCTGCTTCGCTCGCGGCCATTCTCGAGTCGCGCGGCCTCAAAGTCACCCTCCTCAAGCTCGATCCCTACATCAACGTCGATCCCGGCACGATGAGCCCCTTCCAGCACGGCGAGGTGTTCGTGACCGAAGATGGCGCGGAAACCGACCTCGACCTGGGCCACTATGAGCGCTTCGTTTCCGCCAAGATGCGGAAATCGAACAACTTCACGACTGGTCAGATCTACGAATCGGTGATCCGCAAGGAACGCCGGGGCGAGTATCTGGGCAAGACCGTGCAGGTCATCCCCCATATCACCAACGAGATCCAGGCATTCGTGGAGCGCGGCGCGGCCGCCTCGCACGAGGGCAAGGCTGACGTGGCGCTGGTGGAAATCGGCGGCACGGTGGGGGATATCGAATCCCTGCCGTTCCTCGAGGCTGCGCGCCAGATGAGCCTGCGCATGGGCCGCAACCACTGCGCCTTCGTGCACCTGACGCTGGTGCCGTTCATCGCCAGCGCCGGCGAGCTGAAGACCAAGCCGACCCAGCACTCGGTGCAGAAGCTGCGCGAAATCGGCATTTCGCCGACGGCGCTGCTGTGCCGCGCCGACCGCCCGATTCCGGACGACGAGCGCGCCAAGATCTCGCTGTTCGCCAACATCCCGCAGGAAGCCGTGATCTCGGTCTGGGATGCCGACAGCATCTACAAGATCCCGCAGATGCTCAACGAGCAGGGCCTGGACCGCCTGATCTGCGAGGAACTGCGCCTGGATCCGAAGCCGGCCGATCTGTCGATGTGGCAGAAGCTGGTCAACGCGCAAGAAAACCCCGAGCACGAAATCACGATCGGCATGGTCGGCAAGTACGTCGACCTGACCGAGTCGTACAAGTCGCTGATCGAGGCACTGCGCCACGCCGGCATGCATACCGCCACGCGTGTGAACATCGAGTACATCGATTCCGAGGAACTGGAATCCGGCCATCTGGAAGTGCTCCAGCCGCTGGACGCCATCCTGGTGCCGGGCGGCTTCGGCAAGCGCGGCACGGAAGGCAAGATCCGCGCGATCCAGTACGCCCGCGAGAACAAGGTGCCGTACCTGGGCATCTGCCTGGGCATGCAGCTGGCCGTGATCGAGTTTGCCCGCCACGTGGCGAACATGGCCGATGCCAACTCGACCGAGTTCAACCTCGAGACCGAGCATCCGGTGGTCGCGCTGATCACCGAATGGCTGGACCGCGAAGGCAAGGTCGAGCAGCGCTCGGCCGATTCCGACCTCGGCGGCACGATGCGCCTGGGCGCCCAGCGCGTACCGGTGAAGCCCGGCACCAAGGCCGCCCAGATCTATGGCGAAGAAGTGAACGAGCGCCATCGCCATCGTTACGAAGTCAACAATCACTACGTGCCGCAGCTTGAGGGCGCGGGCATGGTGATTTCGGCCCGTACCCCGACGGAAAATCTGCCGGAGATGATGGAACTGCCCGAGAGCCTCCACCCGTGGTTCGTCGGCGTGCAGTTCCACCCGGAATTCACGTCCACGCCGCGTGACGGCCATCCGCTGTTCAAGGCCTACGTGGAAGGCGCGCTGGCCAGCCAGCAGCGCAAGGGCAAGTCCGCCTGAGCGCGCCTAGAGAAGGAGCAGCCATGAAACTGTGTGGATTCGATGTCGGCCTCGACCAGCCGTTCTTCCTGATTTCCGGGCCGTGCGTGATCGAGTCCGAGCAGATGGCGCTGGACACGGCCGGCCAGCTCAAGGAAATCACGTCGGCGCTGGGCATTCCGTTCATCTACAAGTCGTCGTTCGACAAGGCCAACCGGTCGTCGGGCAAGTCGTTCCGCGGTCTCGGCATGGAAAAGGGTCTGGAGATCCTGGCCACCGTGAAGCGCGAGATCGGCGTGCCGGTGCTCACGGACATCCACGAGGTCGACGAGATCAAGCCCGTCGCCGCCGTGGTGGACGTCCTCCAGACGCCGGCCTTCCTGTGCCGCCAGACTGATTTCATCCGTGCCTGCGCGCAGAGCGGCAAGCCGGTGAACATCAAGAAGGGCCAGTTCCTGGCGCCGCACGACATGAAGAACGTGATCGATAAGGCACGTGACGCGGCCCGCGAGGCCGGTCTGCCCGACGATGTGTTCATGGCCTGCGAGCGCGGTGTCTCCTTCGGCTACAACAATCTGGTCTCGGACATGCGCTCGCTGGCGATCATGCGCGAGACCGCCGCCCCGGTGGTGTTCGACGCCACGCACTCGGTGCAGTTGCCGGGCGGGCAGGGCACGAGTTCGGGCGGCCAGCGCGAGTTCGTGCCGGTGCTGTCGCGTGCCGCCGTGGCGACCGGCGTGGCCGGCCTGTTCATGGAAACGCACCCGGACCCGAGCAAGGCGATGTCGGACGGCCCTAACGCCGTGCCGCTGTCGCGGATGAAGGAATTGCTGTCGGTCCTCAAGGATCTCGATGCGCTGACCAAGCGCGCCGGCTTCCTCGAAGACAACTTCAGCTGGCCGGCCTGCGCCTGAGCCAGTGTTGGCAATGACCGCCCGCGCCTGTCGCGGGCGGAATCGTTTCCGGCCCGCATGGTCCATCCTGCACCGACCGTGACGCGCCGTATCGAAAGACAATACAAAAGATTCGGAGATCGCCCATGGCCGCCGGCTTTATCATCGCGTACGTCGACGTGACAGACCCCCAGCAATACGAGCAGTACAAGGTGCTTTCCACGCGCGCCATGCAGGCGCACGGCGCCGAGGTGCTCGTGCGCGGCGGCAAGACCGAGCCGCTCGAGGGGGAATGGGCGCCCACGCGCGTCGTGCTGCTGAAATTCCCGAGCTATGAGGCCGCCAAGACCTTCTACGCGAGCGAGGAGTACCTGGCCGCGCGGGAGTCGCGCGCGCACGCGGCGAAGATGAACATGATCGTTGTCGAGGGCGCCTGACCATCGTCGGCATGATTTGTCACGGTTGGCGGGCATTCTTGCGCAGTCACCAGATTCAACAGTCCAGAGAGGAAATATGAGTGCAATCGTAGATATCATCGGTCGCGAAGTTCTCGACTCGCGTGGCAACCCCACCGTCGAGTGCGACGTGCTGCTGGAATCCGGCGTGATGGGCCGTGCGGCCGTGCCGTCGGGCGCGTCCACGGGCTCGCGGGAGGCCATCGAGCTGCGTGACGGCGACAAGTCGCGTTACCTGGGCAAGGGCGTGCTGAAGGCCGTCGAGCACATCAACACCGAGATCTCCGAAGCCATCATGGGCCTGGACGCCTCCGAACAGGCGTTCCTGGACCGCACGCTGATCGAGCTGGACGGCACCGAGAACAAGGGCCGCCTGGGCGCCAACGCCATGCTGGCCGTGTCGATGGCCGTGGCCAAGGCCGCTGCCGAGGAAGCCGGCCTGCCGCTGTACCGCTACTTCGGCGGTTCGGGCGCGATGCAGATGCCGGTGCCGATGATGAACATCGTCAACGGTGGCGCGCACGCCAACAACAGCCTGGATATCCAGGAATTCATGATCATGCCGGTCTCGCAGACCAGCTTCCGTGAAGCCCTGCGCTGCGGCGCCGAAGTCTTCCACGCGCTCAAGAAGATCCTGGCCGACAAGGGCATGTCCACGGCGGTGGGCGACGAAGGCGGCTTCGCGCCGAATTTCTCGTCGAACGAGGAATGCCTGAACACGGTGGTGCAGGCCATCGAGAAGGCTGGCTACAAGGCCGGCGAAGACGTGCTGCTGGCGCTGGACTGCGCCGCCACCGAGTTCTACCACGAGGCCGAGGACGTCTACCAGCTGGAAGGCGAAGGCCTGAAGCTGTCGTCGACGCAATTCGCCGACTACCTGGCCAACCTGTGCGACAAGTTCCCGATCGTCTCGATCGAGGACGGCATGGCCGAGGGCGACTGGGAAGGCTGGAAGACGCTGACCGAGAAGCTGGGCGAGCGCATCCAGCTGGTGGGTGACGACCTGTTCGTGACCAACACGAAGATCCTGAAGGAAGGCATCGACAAGGGCATCGGCAACTCGATCCTGATCAAGATCAACCAGATCGGCACGCTGACCGAGACCTTCGCCGCCATCGAGATGGCCAAGCGCGCCGGTTACACGGCCGTGATCTCGCACCGCTCGGGCGAGACCGAGGACAGCACGATTGCCGACATCGCCGTGGGCACCAACGCTGGCCAGATCAAGACCGGCTCGCTGTCGCGTTCGGACCGTATCTCGAAGTACAACCAGCTGCTGCGCATCGAGGAAGACCTCGGTGACATCGCTACGTACCCGGGCAAGAGCGCGTTCTACAACCTGCGCTAAGTCCCGAATCTCCCCCTCCCGCCCCGGGAGCGGGGAGATCCCCCCGCCGCGACACGTTCGTGTTGCAGAGTGTTGCGTTTTTTCAGGCCGATAATTTTGCATTCTTCGGCCGCATAAGGGATCATTGTGGCGGTCGTCAATCTGACGATATCCAATTTGCCCCAATGCGTCTGATTTCCCTGCTGCTGTTCGTGCTGCTGCTCGCCATCCAGTATCCGCTCTGGCTGGGGAAGGGCGGCTGGCTGCGCGTATGGGACCTGAACCGCCAGGTGCAGGAACAGACCACCCACAATCAGGCGCTCAAGCTTCGCAATGCCAAGCTGGAAGGGGAAGTCAGCGACCTCCAGGACGGCACCGGTGCGATCGAGGAACGTGCCCGCTACGAGCTGGGCATGGTGAAGGAGAGCGAGGTGTTCGTGCAGTTCGTGGCCCCGGCCCCGAAGGTCAGCGCCACGCCGCCGCTACCGCCGCCGCCGAATTCCGTTGCCGGCAAGGGCGGTCACTGAGTCGGCTTCGACGCGTTTATCGGCCTACCACCCATACGGGTAGCCACCCCAGCCGCCACCCCAGTATCCCGGGCTGCTCACGCCCACGCCGCCGCCCCAGCGGCCGCCACCCCACCCACCGTAGTACAGACTCCAGTTCGTGTTCGGATAGGCGTACGCCCATGCCTCGGCCTGCTGCTGCCGGGCGATAGCCGCTTCCTGGTCGCGCAGGATCTGCTGGTTCAGTTGCGTCAGCGACTGGCTTTCCTCGGGCGTGATCGGTGCTGGCGGCACGCCGTTGGGCATCAGCCGGGCCGTGGCCGGCGAGCCGTTGATATCGCGCGGCACGGGAGACGCGCAGCCTGCCAGCAGCGCCATGGCCAGCATCGCCACAGCGTCCGCCGGCCCGAGGCGGGAACAGGAGGAGCGGGGGCGATGGTCGGCTTGCATGGCGGTTGTCCTCAAATCATGGATTCCGGGCGGGGGCGGCTCAGTGTTGCTGGTGCGCGCCGTCGCCGGCACCGGTGGCCACGGGCGCGGTGAACAGCTGGGCGCTGTCCACGGGGTCGAATTCATAGCGCTGGCCGCAGAAGTCGCAGTGGATCTCCACGTGGCCGCGCTCGGCGATGATGCTCTCCACCTCGGCCTGGCCCAGCGACTGGAGCATGCCCGCCACCTTGGCGCGCGAGCACGAGCACTGAAAATGCGGCGTCATCGGCTCGAAGACGCGCAGCCCGGTGGCCTGCAGGTCTTCCCAGAACAGGCGGCGCAGCAGCGTGTCCGGCGACTCCACCAGCAACTCCTCGTCCTTGAGCGTGGCGCCGAGCTGGCAGGCGCGGTCCCAGGTGTCGAGGTCCTGCGCGCGGCCAGCCTCGTCAAGTGCCGCGCCGGTCTCGCCCACTTCCATCGTGCCGCCGTACGACGGCAACTTCTGCAGTAGCATGCCGGCCGCCACCTGGTCGTTCGAGGCGAGCCACAGGCGCGTGTCGAGCTGCTCGGACGCCTGCATGTAATGCTCCAGCACCGCGCCGATCGACGACAGCGGGCCGTGCTCGTCCGACAGCGGGACGATGCCCTGATAGGCCTGCTGGCCCGGCAGCTTGTCCTGCGGGTCGAGCGTGATCGCAAAGCGGCCCTGGCCGTGCACGTTCACCATCTGCCTGAGCGTGGCGTCGTCGGCGATCTCGACGTCTTCGGCGATCTTGGCCGTGGCGCGCATCGAGAGGTCCGACAGGCATTCCACCACCAGCATCCGCACCGGGCCGTCGCCATGCAGCTGCATGACGAGTGCCCCGTTGAACTTGAGATTGGCTGACAGCAGCGCCGCCGCCGCCATCATCTCGCCCAGCAGGCGCCGCACCGGCGCCGGATAGGCATGGCGGTTGAGCACCTCTTGCCAGGTGGCCTCCATGCGGACCAGTTCGCCGCGCACCGGGGCGGCGTCGAACAGGAATTTCTGAAGGGTGTCGGGATTCGAGGTTGCGGTCACGTTCGTCATCTATCTAGCGGTAAGGCGCGGGTTGCGGGCGCGCGGGCGGGGCCGCGCGCTGGTATGTCATCAGTCGATGCGCTTCAGGTCGGTCTTGTACATCGCCTGGCGCTTCGCGTAGGTCTCGGCGTTGCGGTAGAGGTTGGCCACGTCGGCATCGGTCAGCTCGCGCACGACCTTGGCCGGCGCGCCCAGGATCAGCGAGCGGTCCGGGAACACCTTGCCCTCGGTCACCACGGCGCCGGCGCCAACCAGGCATTCCTTGCCGATCACGGCGCGGTTCAGTACCACGGCCTGGATGCCGATCAGCGACCCTTCGCCCACGGTGCAGCCGTGCAGCATGGCCTGATGGCCGACGGACACCTTGTCGCCCAGCGTCAGCGGCGCGCCCGGATCGGTATGGAGCACGGAGCCTTCCTGGATGTTGGTGTCTTCGCCCACCACGATCGGTTCGTTGTCGCCACGGATCACCACGCCGGGCCAGGCGCTTGCGCGCGCCTTGAGCGTCACGTTGCCGATGATGGTGGCTTCGACGGCCACGTAGGCATCGCTGTGGATGGTCGGGGCGAGGTCGCCGATCTGGTAAAGCGCCATGGGGTCTCCTGGGTCCTGCCTGAGGCAGTGGGGCTGATGATGCGATCTGAGGTAATTGGGGATGGCCGCCGCGATTAAAAGAGCACTGAAGGGCGCGCGCACCCCGGCGAACCGGCGTGGTGACACGCTGCGACGCTCTACAATGGCGACTCCCCGGAATTTTACGCCTATGCCAGTCACCGCACCCGCCGCCGGCCTCGATTTGCCGCATGCCCGCCTGCTACGCCACCGCGCGCTGGAAGTGCTATGCATGACCGATGCCAGGGCGAAGGCCGATGCGGCGCGGGCGCTGTTCGAGGCCGTGGTGGCCGCAGAAACGGCCGGGCAGGGCATCGGCGATACGGATACGGCACTCGCTCCCGCTGCCGGCCTGGCCTTGCCGGGCCGGCCCGCGCGCCCGGAACTGGTGCCGCCCCAGAAGGTGGAGCGCCGCCGCTCCCTGCGCACCCCGGCGGGGCGGGCGGCGATGATTCATGCCCTGTGCCATATCGAATTCAACGCGATCAACCTCGCGCTGGATGCCGCGTGGCGTTTTGCCGGCATGCCGCCGCGTTTCTATCGCGACTGGCTCCAGGTGGCGAGCGAGGAGGCCCTGCATTTCACGCTGCTGGCCGACCATCTGAGCACGCTGGGCGCCGAATATGGCGACTTCCCGGCGCATAACAGCTTGTGGGAGATGTGCGACAAGACCGCCGGCGACGTGCTGGCGCGCATGGCGCTGGTGCCGCGCACGCTCGAGGCACGCGGGCTGGACGCCTCGCCGCCGGTGCGGGCGAAGCTGGCCGAGGCCGGCGACGAGGCCGCCGCCGCCATCATCGACATCATTCTGCGCGATGAAGTGGGGCACGTGGCCATCGGCAACCACTGGTATCGGTGGCTGTGCGCGCAGCGCGGGCTGGACCCCGTGCCGACCTACGCGGTGCTGTCCGAGCAGTACCGCGCGCCCCGGCTGCGCGGCCCGTTCAACCTCGAAGCCCGCCGCGCGGCGGGCTTCGACGAGGACGAACTGGCCTGGCTGGAAGCCTCAGCCGGCTGAGGTGGGCGCCGGCGCCCCCGCGGCTGCTTTCGCTTTCTCCTGCTCCTGCAGTCGCAACACCCGCCGCTGGATCTTGCCGGTGGTCGTCATCGGCAGTTGATCGATGAATTCAATCGCCTTGGGATACTCATAGGGGGCTAGCTGTCCCCGAACATGCTGCTGCAATTCGGCGATCAGCGCGGCGTCGTTGTCGAACGAGCGCGCCACGGCCGGGGTCAGTACGATGAACGCCTTGACGATGGCCCCGCGCTCGGGGTCCGGCGACGGCACCACCGCACAGTTCGACACCGCCGGGTGCTTGAGCAGGCAGTTTTCGATCTCGCTCGGCCCAATCCGATAGCCCGACGACTTGAACACGTCGTCCGCCCGGCCCTGATACCAGAGATAACCGTCCGCATCCATGCGGGCAAGGTCGCCTGTGCGGCACCAGCGCAGGCCGTCCAGCTCGGTGTACTTGCCCGCCGTGGCGGCCTCGTTCTTCCAGTAACCGAGGAAGAAGACCGGGTCCGGATGCCCGTGGATGTCGGTAGCGCAGACCGCCACCTCGCCGTCCTCGTCCGGCGCGCAGGGGCGGCCCTCGTCGTCGATCACGGCCACGCGGTGGCCCGGGTAGGGGCGGCCCATCGAGCCCGGCCGCGCCGGCCAGCCGAGGCGGTCGTCGTCATACTGCGCGGTGCAGTTGCCGACGATGTAGTTGATCTCGGTCTGGCCGAACATCTCGTTGACGATGACCCCGAGGGCGTCGCGGCACCACGAGAACACGGTCTCGCCCACGGCCTCGCCGGCACTCATGACCGCGCGCAGCTTCAGCCGGTAGCGCGCAGACGGGTCCGGGCACGCCTTCATCATCTGCTTGAGCGCAGTGGGGAACAGGAAGGTGTTGGTCACGCCATAGCGTTCGAGCAATTCGAAGGCACGTTCGGCGGAGAACCGGCCCTGATAGCCGACGATGGGCTTGCCGAAGTACAGCGCCGGCATCAGCGCATCCCACAGGCCGCCGGTCCAGGCCCAGTCGGCCGGGCTCCAGAACACGTCGTCGTCCTGCGGATACCAGTTCTGCGAGCAGACGAAGCCGGTCAGGTTGCCGATCAGCGCCCGGTGCGGCAGCAGCGCGCCTTTGGGCGGCCCGGTGGTGCCGCTGGTGTAGATCAGCACGGCGGCTTCGTCGGCCTTGGTCTGCTCGGCCGTGAAGGTAGGCAGTTGGGCGGCCAGCAGGGCGTCCCAGTCCAGGTCGCCCCGGCCCGTGGCGGCGCCGGCGCCAATCACGGTGCGCAGGGTGGGGCAGTCCGGGCGGGCGGCGAGCAGGTTGTCGATGGCGGTCTCGTCGGCAATCGCCACGCGGGTTTCGCTGTGGTCGATGCGGTATGAGAGGGCCTCCGGGCCGAACAGCATCGACAGCGGCATGGCCACGGCGCCCAGCTGGTAGACCGCCATGCCGGCGATCACGGTCTCGATGCGCTGGGGCATGACGATGGCCACGCGGTCGCCCCGGCCCACGCCCAGCGCGCGCAGCGCGCGGGAGAGCCGGTTGGCCTCGGCCTGGATATGGGCGTAGGTGTAGGCGTCGCGGCGCCCGTCCTCGTGCTCGGTGTAGACCGCCACGCGGTCCATGGTGGCCGGGTCTCGGGCCCAGCGGCCGCAGCAGACATCGGCCAGGTTGAAGTGCTCGGGCACGTTCCAGCGGAACGCGTCATGAAGCGCGCGATAGTCATCGCGGCGTGTAGCCGGCAAGGCGGTCATCCGGTTGTCTCCGATGTTTTTGCGGCGTCAGGCCGGGCGGATCGCTATAATCGGCCAGGCGAACGATCGTTCTATTTTTATCCAGGCTGCCGCGCGGCCCCCCATCCGCCGCGCGCCCGAGAAGACCTGGCAATACAGAGACAGAAGGGTAGAGACACCATGACCATCACGGAAACCTCGCGTTCCGAATTTATCACGCTGCGCGGCCTGCGCACGCACGTTCGCCACTGGGGCACGCCCGGCGCGCCCAAGCTGTTCATGCTGCACGGCTGGATGGATGTGGCCGCCTCGTTCCAGTTCCTCGTCGATGCGCTGGAGCGCGAGTGGCACGTGATCGCCATGGACTGGCGCGGCTTCGGCGAGACCGACCTGCCGACGCGCTACCCGGGCACCACGTCCTACTGGTTCCCGGACTACGTGGCCGACCTCGAGGCGCTGCTCGATCACTACCAGCCCGAAGGGCAGGTGGATCTGGTGGGCCACAGCATGGGCGCCAACGTGGTCTGTATCTATGCGGGAGTGCGTCCGCAGCGCGTGCGGCGCGTGGTGGATCTGGAGGGCTTCGGCCTGACCCGCACCCGACCGGACCAGGCGCCGGGCCGGCTGGTGCGCTGGCTGGACGAACTGCGCGCGCAGCCGGAGCTGCGCACCTACGAGAGCGAGGCCGCCGTGGCGGCGCGCCTGCAGAAGACCAATCCGCGCCTGCCCGACGACCGCGCCGCCTTCCTGGCCGCGCACTGGTCGCGCCGCAACGCCGAGGGCCGGTGGGAGATCCTGGGCGACGCGGCCCACAAGATGACCAATCCCATGCTGTATCGGATCGACGAAATCATGGCGATCTGGGCCAAGGTGGAAGCCCCGGTGCTACACGTGGAGGCGCGGGACTCCGCCACGCTCCAGCACATCGCCCACAAGCAGCCGCTGGACGAATTCCGAGAGCGCTTCCGCGCCTTCCCGGACTTCCGCGAAGTCACGGTGGATGACGCCGGGCACATGCTCCACCACGACCAGCCGCAGGTGGTGGCGCAGCTGATCGAGGAATTTCTCGCTTGATGACGAGTCGGGATGAAGCCTCACGCGTGCGTGAGCTTCTCCTTGAGCGCGGCGTTGTTGCTGGTGTGCACGTGCACCAGCGACTTCTCCGGCAAGGCGTAGTGGTACGCCTTGCGCAGCGCGAGCGCGGCCTCATGGAAGCCGGAGAGGATCAGCTTTTGCTTGTTCGGATAGAAGCAGATGTCGCCCGCCGCGAAGATGCCGCGGCGCGAGCTTTCATAGGTGGTGGTGTCCACCATGATGCGGCCCGCGCGCATGTCCATGTCCCACTGGGCAATCGGCCCCGGCTCGGACACCAGTCCGTACAGCGCCACGAGTTCGTCGGCGGGCAGCGTCTGCTCGCCGTCGCGGGTTTTGATCGTCGCGGCGGTCAGCCGGTCGGCGTCATCGGTCTGCAGGCCGCCGAGCATACCGACGACGAAGTCCATCTCGCCGGCCGCCACTGCCGCGCGCATCGACGCCACGGTGTGGTCGGCGGCGCGGAAGCCCTCGCGCCGGTGCAGCAGCGTCACGCGCCCGGCCACCTTGCGCAGCGCGAGCGCCCAGTCGAGCGCCGAATCGCCGCCGCCAGCCACGATCACGCGGCGGCCGGCGAAGCGCGAGGTGTCGCGCACGGCGTAGTGCAGGTGTCGGTCCTCGAGCGCGGCGGCCTCGGGCAGCGCCACGCGCTGCGGCGCGAAGGCCCCCGCGCCGGCGCAGACCAGCACTGCCGCCACGTCGAAACGCTTGCCGGCGTCGGTGGTGACCAGCAGGCGCGGATGGCCGTCGGCGCCGGCGTGCTCGCTGACGCTGTCGGCGCGCTGGCTGAAGTGCATCGGGAACGCGAACGGCGCGCATTGCTCCATCAGCCGGTCCACGAGGTCCTGCGCCAGGCAGCCCGGCACGGCCGGAATGTCGTAGATCGGCTTCTCGGGGTAGAGCTCGGTGCACTGGCCGCCGGCCCGGTCGAGCACGTCGATCAGCTCGCATTTGAGCCCCAGCACGCCCGCCTGGAACGCGGCGAACAGGCCGACCGGCCCGGCGCCGACGATCAGCACATCGGTCTGCGTGGTTTCTTGGGGAGCGAGTGGGGAAGGCGAGGAAGACATGATCGAGGCAGGTGCGCGGCGGGCGCCAGGTGGCGCGCGGCGCATGGGGGAGCGGAACAAGGCCCCATCATACCTTGCGTGCCTTGGGAATCCGGGCACGCCACCGTTGGCGGCAGGGCTAAAAGACCCTGCCAGGAGTAGAATGAAGACCATGCAAAACCCGCACGCCATCAACGCCGATCTGCACTGCCACTCCACCGTGTCCGACGGGATGCTCGCGCCACGTGACGTGGCCGCGCGCGCCCATGCCGGTGGCGTGGCTTTCTGGGCGTTGACGGACCACGACGAGGTGGGCGGCCAGCGCGAGGCGCGCGACGCCGCCGAGGCACTCGGCATGCGCTATGTGCCCGGCGTGGAGATTTCGGTCACCTGGGCCGGCCAGACCGTGCACATCGTGGGCCTGCAGATCGATCCCTTCCATCCGGGCCTGATCGACGGCCTGGCCCGAACCCGCGACGGCCGCGCCCGGCGCGCCCAGGATATCGGCGAGGCGCTGGCCAAGGTCGGCATCCACGATGCCTACGCCGGCGCGCTGCGCCATGTCGGCAATCCTGACCTGATCTCGCGCACCCATTTTGCGCGTTGGCTGGTGGATGAAGGCTATTGCGCGACCATCAGCGACGTATTCAGCGAATATCTGTCCGATGGCCGCCCCGGCTTCGTGCCGCACCGCTGGTCGAAGCTGTCCGAGGCAATCGGCTGGATCCGTGACGCCGGCGGCGTCGCTGTGATGGCCCACCCGGGCCGCTACAACTACACGGCCACCCAGCACGACGCGCTGTTCGACGAATTCACCCAACTGGGGGGCCGCGCCGTGGAGGTCGTGACCGGCAGCCACACGCCCGACCAGTTCCGCCGCTATGCCGATGTGGCGCGCCACTACGGCCTGTTGGCCTCGCGCGGGTCGGATTTCCATGGTCCCGGCGAGGGCCGGGTCGATATCGGCACGCTGCCGCCGCTGCCATCGGACGTTACCCCGGTCTGGCACGACTGGTAGCCGTCCGCCCGCCCCGTCTTCCGCCCCCGACGATCCCTGAATGTCCCAGTACTTCGAGATTCACCCGGTCAACCCGCAGCTGCGCCTGATCAAGCAAGCCGCGCAGATCCTGCGCCAGGGCGGGCTGATTGCGCTGCCGACGGACTCCAGCTACGCGCTGGCCTGCCCGCTCGACGACAAGACGGCCGTGGAGCGACTGCGCCGGCTGCGCGGCATCGACGACAAGCACCATCTGACCCTGATGTGCAGCGACCTGTCCGAGTTGGGCAACTTCGCGCGCGTGGATAACCGCCAGTACCGCTGGATCAAGGGCGCCACGCCGGGGCCGTACGTGTTCATCCTCGAGGCGACCAAGGAAGTGCCGCGCCGGCTGTCGCACCCGGCCCGCAAGACCATCGGCGTGCGCGTGCCCGACCATGCTGTGCCGCTGGCGCTGCTGGCCGAACTGGGCCAGCCGATGATCTCGGCCACGCTCCAGATGCCCGGCGATGACGAACCCATGAACGATCCGGCCGAAATCCGCGCCCGGCTGGAGAAACAGCTCGACCTGGTGGTGGACGGCGGCCCGGCGCCGGCGCAGCCGACCACCGTGATCGACCTGAGCAGCGGCGAGCCGGAACTGGTGCGGCTGGGCCGGGGCGATGTGGAACGCTTCGGGCTGTCCGCCACGCTTTGAAAATCGGCCACGCTTTGACACAAACCGGACAGCCTGCGGGCGCCATTGCACGGATAGAATAGGGCACATGGATTCCTCGCTCATCCAGACCGTTGCGGTCTACGCCCTGCCAGTCTTGTTCGCCATCACGCTGCATGAGGCCGCCCACGGCTATGTGGCGCGCTTTTTCGGCGACGACACGGCCTACCGGCTCGGCCGCGTCAGCCTGAACCCGATCCGGCATATCGACCCGATCGGCACGGTGGCGGTGCCGCTGCTGCTGTATTTCCTGACCGCCGGGCAGTTCGTGTTCGGCTTCGCCAAGCCGGTTCCGGTAGTGTTCGGCCACCTGCGCAACCCGCGCTGGCATGGCATGTGGGTGGCCCTGGCCGGCCCGGCCAGCAATCTCGTGCAGGCGTTCATCTGGGCGCTGGTGGTGATCGGGCTGGCCTGGGCGCAGGTCCAGGAGCCGTTCTGGGGCCAGATGGCGCGCGCCGGGGTAATCGTCAACGTGGTCGTGGCCGCCTTCAACCTGTTTCCGATCCCGCCGCTGGACGGGGGACGCGTGCTGACCGCCTTTCTGCCGCAGCGCGTGGCGGCCGCCGTCAGCCGCATCGAGCCGTATGGCATCTTCGTGGTGCTGGCGCTGGTGGCGGCGGGCGTGATCACGCGGGTCTGGATGCAGCCGGTGATGAGCCTGCTGCTGTCGGTGGTCGAGCTGATGCTCCGGCCGATCATCCTCCTGCTGCAATAAGCCGCCATGACGCTCGCGCACGCGCCACTGGGCGCGCCTTCGTCGTGGGTGACCCGCTGGGCCCACCTGATCCGGCCGGGCGGCCGCGTGCTCGATCTCGCCTGTGGCAGCGGGCGCCACGCGGCCTGGCTGGCGGGGCAGGGGTTTGACGTGCTGGCCGTGGATCGCGACGCCGAGGCCGTGGCGAGGCTGCCCGCCGGCGTGGTGGGCCGGGTGGCCGATCTCGAGCAGGGCGGCTGGCCGCTGGGGGACGTGACTGACGGGGCGGACGGGGCGGACGGGGCGCCGCTGGACGCCATCGTGGTCACCAACTACCTGCACCGCCCCCTCTGGCCGCACCTGCTGGCGGCGCTGGCGCCTGCCGGGGTGCTGATCTATGAAACATTTGCAATTGGTAACGAAACCGTCGGCAAGCCGTCCCGGCCCGACTTCCTGCTGAAATCGGGCGAATTGCTCGACATGGCGCGCGGAACCCTGCGCGTGGTGGGGTATGAGGACGGGGTGGTAGAAGTGCCGAAAACGGCGTTCGTCCAGCGGATTTGTGCCGTGCGCGAGTCCACGGGCGGCGCGCCGGGCACCGCGCCACCGCGCTACGGGCTGCCGGCGCGGCCCTAGGCTGGCCGGTCGGGCGGTGCGCCCGGCCCGTGTCAGCGCGCAGGGCGCTTCACACGTTGAAAATCCTGATGTTTCCCCTCACCCCGGGGGAGTCCGGAGCGGCTGACGGTTCCGGTACAATCCCGGATATTCGATTTCCCGAGTTTCCTTAAGCTATGACACAGATTACCGGCAGCATCGTGGCCATCGTCACCCCGATGCATGAGGATGGCAGCCTGGATTACCCCGCGCTGCGCGCCCTCATCGACTGGCATGCGGCAGAAGGCACCGATGGCATCGTGATTGTGGGCACCACGGGCGAGTCTCCGACCGTCAACGTGGAAGAGCATTGCGAACTGATCCGCGTGGCCGTGGAGCAGTCCAACAAGCGCGTCCCGATCATCGCCGGTACGGGCGGCAATTCCACCAAGGAAGCCATCGAGCTGACCGCCTTCGCCAAGAAGGTCGGTGCCGATGCGTCGCTCCAGGTGGTGCCGTACTACAACAAGCCGACGCAGGAAGGCATCTACCGCCATTTCCGCACGATCGCGGAAGCGGTGGAGCTGCCGGTGCTGCTGTATAACGTGCCGGGCCGTACCGTGGCCGATATGACCAACGACACCATCCTGCGCCTGGCGCAGGTGCCGGGCATCGTCGGCGTGAAGGAGGCCACGGGCAACATCGACCGGGCCGCGCAGCTGATCAAGGATGCGCCGGAACACTTCGCGATCTACAGCGGCGACGACCCCACCGCGGTGGCGCTGATCCTGCTGGGCGGCCACGGCAATATCTCCGTGACGGCCAACGTGGCGCCGCGCAAGATGCACGAGATGTGCGTGGCGGCGCGTAACGGCGATGTGGTGACCGCACGCCGGCTGCATATGGAAATGATCGAGCTGAACCGCGCGATGTTCGTCGAGGCCAACCCGATTCCCGTCAAGTGGGCGCTGCAACAGATGGGCAAGATGGCCGGCGGCATCCGCCTGCCGCTGACCCCGCTGGCCGAAGCGCAGCACGAGACCGTGCGCCGCGCGCTGGCCAACGCCGGCCTGCTCGCCTGACCTTAACCTTACCGGCTGAACCTTGGCGTATCGCCGCCTTCTTGAAACCAGGATTACGTGTCAATGAAACAGAAGCTTAACCGTCGCGGCGCGACGCAAGTCCGCCGTGCCGCCATGGTCGCGCCCGTGCTGGCCCTGACCCTGATCGCCGGCTGCAGCAGCATCAATGAGGCCATGCAGCCGGACAAGATCGACTACAAGTCCCAGGGCAAGAAGACGGCATCGCTGGACATTCCGCCGGACCTGACCAAGCTCGACGGCGAGCGCCGCTACACGGTGCCCGATGCCTCCGGCACGTCCACGCTCTCGAACTACACCCAGGCCAACGCCGGGCGTGCCCGCGAGGCCAGCCCGACCGACAACGTGCTGCCGGGCGCCCAGGGCGTGCGCATGGAACGCGACGGCAACCAGCGCTGGCTCGTGATCAGCAACGGCATGCGTGCCGACCAGCTCTGGCAGACCCTGCGCGGCTTCTGGCAGGAGAGCGGCTTCCTGTTGGTGCAGGACTCGCCCGAGACCGGCATCATGGAAACGGACTGGGCTGAGAACCGCGCCAAGATCCCGCAGGACATCATCCGCAACACCATTGGCAAGGTGTTCGACGGCCTGTACTCGACGTCCGAGCGCGACAAGTTCCGCACGCGCGTAGAGCGGTCGCAGAACGGCCAGCTCGAGGTGTTCATCAGCCATCGCGGTGCACAGGAACAGCTGACCGGTGTGGACAAGACCAGCACGGTCTGGACGCCGCGCCCGGCCGATCCTGAGCTGGAAGCCGAATTCCTGTCCCGCCTGGCCCAGCGCCTGGGCGTGCAGAAGGAGCAGGCCGACCGCATGGCCAAGAACCCGACGCCGGCCGGCATCGGCACGAATGACGCTGCCGCCAATGCCGCCACGCCTGCGGTGGGCACCGCCGCCGCCACTGGCATCGGCGCCGCTGCAGCCACCGGCGCACCGTCGGCCGACGGCAGCAAGTCGTTTATGTCGCAAGTCAATGGCACGCCGGCGCTGCAATTGCCGGAGCCGTTCGATCGCGCCTGGCGCTCGGTCGGCCTTTCGCTGGATCGCGTGAACTTCACGGTGGAAGATCGTGACCGTGCCCAGGGCCTGTACTACGTGCGCTATGTGGATCCGCGTACCAGCGTGGACGATCGCGGCTTCTTCTCGAAGCTGTTCACGAAGGCGAACGACGGCAAGACGGCCAAGAAGTACCGCGTGGCGCTAAAGGGCAACGGCACGGGCACCACGGTCACCGTGCTGAACGAGGCCGGCCAGCCGGAGAACACCGAAATCGGCAAGAAGATCCTGTCGCTGCTGGACGAGCAACTGCACTGATGGGTCTTTGTCGCAGTCAGACGGTCCCGACGGCTCCTGCCGTCGGGAACCATCCCGAGCGAGCGCATCGATGATGCGCTTTGCTTTTTTGGGCAGTGGTAGCGAAGGCAACTCGCTGCTGATCGAGGCCGTCGATGGCACCACGGTGACCCGTGTGCTGCTCGACTGCGGCTTCGGCATCCGTGAGACCGCGCGCCGGCTCGAGCGGCTCGGCGTCACGCCGGACCAGCTCGATGCGGTACTGGTCACGCATGAGCATGGCGACCACGTGGGTTCGGCCTACGCGTTCGCCGCGCGCCACAAGCTTCCGGTTCATACCAGTCACGGCACCTGGCTCGCCACCGCGCACATGCGCGGCGCCGATGTGGCCGATGTGCGCGTGTGCTGCGCCGACCACGCGTTCTCGGTGGGCGGCTTGCAGATTCTGCCGTACACGGTTCCGCACGATGCCCGCGAGCCGCTTCAGTTCGTGCTGACCGATGGCAACGCGCGGCTTGGCGTGCTAACCGATGCCGGCATGGAGACGCCCTACGTCACAGCGCGGCTCGCTGGCGCGGATGCGCTGGTTCTGGAGTGCAACCATGACCGCGAGATGCTGCGGAATTCGGCTTATCCGTATTCGTTGAAACGGCGTATCGGCGGGGATTTCGGGCACCTGGCCAATGAAGTGGCGGCGGCGATCCTGTCGCGGGTGGCGCATGGCGGGCTGTCACGCGTGGTGGCCGCTCATTTGAGTCAACAGAACAACACGCGCGCGCTGGCCTCGGGGGCACTTGCGGCCGTGCTGGGGGTGGCGCCGGAGGAGATCCTGATTGCAGATCAGGAGGAGGGGCTGGGATGGCAACCGGTCCGCGGCATGTGATTCAAGATTATCTGAGGCCGGAACGGTGCTGAAGCCGAGATGATGCGCCGGACTACCGGGCGCGCCGCGAGTAAATCGCGGGCAATAAAAAAGCCGACCCGAAGGTCGGCTTTTTTATCGGAGTAATCCGATTACTGCTTGGCAGCCGGGGCCGAAGCGTCAGCGGCCGGAGCCGATGCGTCAGCAGCCGGGGCAGCGGCCGGAGCCGATGCGTCAGCAGCCGGAGCAGCGGCCGGAGCCGATGCGTCAGCGGCGGGAGCCGTGGCAGCCGGAGCAGCCGTGTCAGCGGCCGGAGCGGCAGCTTCTTCCTTCTTGCCGCAAGCGGCCAGGGCAACAGCTGCCAGCAGGGATGCGATCAGGAGAGACTTCTTCATTTTTCGTCCTTTAACTTTTAATTACTGAAAACAGGCGATGAATAATTACCGGTAATTATCGCTCTTGAACTGCAAATTTGAGGCTCTCCCGGGTGCCGACAATGCAGTGGTACACAGTACTAGCCAGCGGGCGATTATATCCGCGTTTCCCCTGCTTGTGTACAGTCGAAATTTGCTGGTTCTCTTTGTTACGCATTATTACACGCGTACAGGCGCAATCTGCAACCAGCCTTCCAGCGTCCAGTCGTGGAAGGTATCCATCAAGTCGGGCAGCGCGGCGCACGCAGTGACCTCCGCAGCGGTCAGATGACGGTGGTCCGCCAGCCGACGCAGCCATTTCGCCAGCGATGCCGGCGGTTCGTAGGCCTCGCCGTTGAGGAAGAAATGCGTACGGTCATAGAGCGCGATGGAACCAGGAGCAAGGACTACGCCATGCGCCTGGGCCAGCTTCGTGTACTTGCGCAGCGGAATCTCCTCGACTTCGGCGAACATCACCGATTGCTTCGGTTCGGAGAGGTGCGAGCCGAGGAATTCGGACACCATCGCGCCGTTCCATTTCATCGCCTGGAGCCGCTCGGCCACTGCGCGGCCCAGCCCGGCCGGCATCTGCGCGGGATGCGCCGTCGCGGTCTCGTCGGCGTCGGCGTAGCGGCCGTCGAGGCCCTCGTTGCCTTCCACCGTTTCCGATAGCCACGCGAGGAAATGGCCGGCCAGCTCCCGGTAGGCAGGGGCGCGGAAGCCGATAGAAGCGGTCATGCACTCGCCCTCGGCCACCCCGTCGTGCGCGTACTGCGGCGGCAGGTACAGCATGTCGCCGGGTTCCAGCACCCATTCCTCCTCGGCCGTGAAGTCCGACAGGATCTTCAGCGGCATGTCGGGAATCAGGTCGAGCTTGGTTTGTGACGAAATGCGCCAGCGGCGTCGGCCCGATACTTGCAACAGGAAGACATCATAGGAATCGAAGTGCGGACCCACGCCGCCGCCGTCCGTGGCGTAGCTGATCATCACATCGTCGAGCCGCGCGTCGGGCACGAAGCGGAACTGGCTCATCAGGTCGGCCGCGGCCTGGTCGTGCAGGTTGACGCCCTGCACCAGCAGCGTCCACTTGGTGGCCTTGCGCGAAGGGAGGTTGTCCTCGGCAAACGGGCCGTGCTCGAGCTTCCAACGGTTGCGAAAGTACGACACCAGGCGCGACTCCACGTCCTCGCGGTCGGCCAGGTCAAAAAGCGCTTCACGCGACACAGGCGGCACGATTCCGGGCACTGCCTGTCGAATCAGCAAAGGTTTGCGGTGCCAGATCTCGCGCATGAACACGGCGGGTGTCATGCCCCCAAGCAGCGTGAGCGGCGCGTCGGGATCGATGGGGCCCGCAGGCAAGGCCTGCGCGTATAATGCGGAATCGCTCATGGAGTCAAGAATTGAAAATCGCTAAGAACACGGTGGTGTCCGTGGTGTACAAGCTGTCGGACACGCAGGGCAATCTGATCGAAGAGTCGGATGAGCCCATGGTCTATTTGCACGGCGGGTATGATGGCACGTTCCCGAAGATCGAGGAAGCGCTGGACGGCCACGACGCCGGCTTTGAGACCCAGCTGCAGCTGGAACCCGATGAGGCCTTCGGCGACTACGATGCCGACCTCGTGAAGGTGGAGCCGCGCAATCGCTTTCCGGAGCCGCTGGAAGTCGGCATGCAGTTCGAGGGCGTGCCCGAGGACGGCGACGACGAAGACTCCATCATCTACACGATCACTGACGTGGCCGAAGACAAGGTGGTGCTGGACGGCAACCATCCGCTCGCCGGCATGGCGCTGCGTTTCTGGCTGAAAGTGTCGGAAGTGCGCGAGGCGACCAGCGATGAAGTCGAGCACGGCCACGCCCACGGTGCCTCGGGCATCGAAGTGGTGGATGAGGACGAGGACGGCGACGACAGCCCTCGCACGCTCCACTGATCTTCCCAAACAATTGAGCGATGCGTGAGCCCGTCCGCAAGGCGGGCCGCAGTGCTGCGATGGGGTCGTCGCAGGAAAACGAAGAAGCCGGCAATTGCCGGCTTTTTCTTTGGTTTTCGGGCTCGCAGTTCCTTTAATTCCGCGCCGTTTCCGGCTAGTTGCCCTTCACCCCGTCGCGCAGCTTCACCTGGAACACCGCCCGCGAGCCCGGCGACACCGTCAACTCGGTCCAGCGGGAGGGCGATCCCACCGGCAGGGCCACGCGCGTGACATTGGCTATGGACTTGCCCGCCGCGTCCCGCAGCGGCTTGTCCACGCTGAAACCGCTGTCGCTCGCATGGACGAGTAGGACCTGGCCCTTGTACTTGCCGGCCAGTTCGCGCAACTGGCGCTTGAACTCCAGATAGCCATCACGCGCGCCGCGTCGCAGGAAGCCATCGAACAGGGTCGGCTTGCCACGCTTCTCCCAGCCATTGCCGAACATTGGATCGGCATGGCCGACCACCACCACGCCGTCGAGGTCACGCTGCTCGGCCACCGAGAACGCGCGGGAGAGCCACTGCCGATTGGCCTCGCGCCGGTCCTCGAACTCGCCGTTGCGGCCACCCTCGGTGCGATAGTGGTTGTTGTCGCCGGGCAGGTTCATGCCGACGATCAGCACGTTGCCCAGTACCATGCGGGCGTTTTCCCGATAGCTGCGGAACGTGGCCTGGTCCGACTGGCGCGTGACCGGCAGCGTACGGCGCCCCAGCGTGGCGTCCACCGGGAAGTACAGTTCGCGCAGCCGGTTCAGCCGCTCCACCGCGTCGAACTCGCCGTTCACCGGCTTCTGGCATTCGGCCCAGTCGTTCTCGCCCGGCACATAGAGCAGCGGTAGTGGCGCGTCGTCGAGCACGCGCTGGCGCACGTTCAGCACGGCATCGCCACACGACTCGGTATCGCCCTTGATGCCGCCGGCATGGACGATCAGCGCCACCTGCTGGGTCGACATCAGATCGAATAATGCGGCCGTGTCGGCCTCGGCCGCCGGCCATTGCGGCACATCGGCGATTAGCGCAATGCGCACGGGCTGCACCGCTGCCGGCGGGGGTGGCGCGACGCGCCCGGTCCGGGCCGCGTGGGCGAGCCCGGGCCCGGCACATGCCGTCCAGCAAACCGCGGCCACCGCCATGTGCCGCCAGACCCGCCGATGCGCCGTCATACGGAGGGCTTGCTCTCCGCCAGCGCCTTGAGCCGGTACAGCGCATCGAGCGCGTCGCGCGGCGTCAGGCTGTCGGGGTCGATGTCAGCCAGCGCGTCGAGCGCCTCCAGGGCGGCCGCATCGGCCGGCAACGCTGCGGCCCCGCCTTCCCCGTCCGCCTCCTCATCTTCGTCCGGCGGCGCAGCGGGCGCGGCGAACAGGTCGAGTTGCGGCGTGGGGGTGGCATCGGCGGACTGCTGTTCCAGCCAGGCCAGATGCTTGCGCGCGGCGCGGATCACCGGCTGCGGCACGCCGGCCAGTTGGGCGACCTGCAGGCCATAGCTCTGGCTCGCCGGGCCGTCCTGCACGGCGTGCAGGAACACGATGCCGTCGCCATGTTCCACGGCGGACAGGTGCACGTTGGCCGCCTGCGCGAACTCCTGCGGCAGCTGCGTCAGCTCGAAATAGTGGGTGGCGAACAGCGTGTGGCTGCGGTTATGCGAGAGCAGGTGGCGGGCGATGGCCCAGGCGAGCGCCAGCCCGTCGAACGTCGAGGTGCCCCGGCCGATCTCGTCCATCAGCACAAGGCTGGACGGCGTGGCGTGGTGCAGGATGCCCGCCGCCTCGGTCATTTCCACCATGAACGTGGAACGGCCGCCGGCAAGATCGTCTGCTGCGCCAATCCGCGTGAAGATGCGGTCGACCGGACCGATCACGGCGCGCCGCGCCGGTACCCAGGCGCCCACGCATGCCAGCAGCACGATCAGCGCGGTCTGGCGCATGAACGTCGACTTACCGCCCATGTTCGGGCCGGTGATCAGCAGCAGCTTGCGCGCCTCGGTCAACTGGCAGTCGTTGGGGATGAACTCGGTCGAATCGGCGGCTAGCTGGCCCTCGACCACCGGGTGGCGGCCTTGCACGATGTCGATCACGTTCTCGCTCACGCGCTCGGGCTGGACCCAGTCGAGCGTGCGGGCCCGTTCGGCCAGTGCTGCCAGCACATCGAGCCGCCCCAGCCCGCCCGCCACGCGTTGCAGGGCGGAGATATGCGGCAGCAGGGCCTGGAGCAGCGCTTCGTAGAGAACCTTCTCACGCGCCAGCGCGCGGTCCTGTGCGGACAGCGCCTTGTCCTCGAAGGACTTCAGCTCTGGCGTGATGTAGCGCTCGGCGTTCTTGAGCGTCTGGCGCCGGCGGTAGTCGTCGGGCACCTTGTCCGCCTGGCCGTTCGTCACCTCTATATAGAAGCCATGCACGCGGTTGTACTCCACGCGCAGGTTGGCGATGCCCGTACGGGAGCGCTCGCGTGCCTCGAGGTCGATCAGGAACTGGCCGCAGTTCTCGGAAATGTCTCGTAGTTCGTCCAGATCGGCATCGTAGCCGCGCGCAATCACGCCGCCGTCGCGCAGCACCGTGGACGGTTCCTCGGCGACGGCTCGCACCAGCAGGCCGAGGCAGTCTTCCGGGATTTCGAGGTCGTCGAGGGTCTGCGCCAGCAGCGGGGCGTCGTCGGCCAGCGTCACGGTGGCGCGCACATCGGGCAGCGCGCGCAGGGTGTCGCGCAGCGACGACAGGTCGCGGGGCCGCGCCGTCAGCAGGGCGAGCCGGGACGTGATGCGCTCGACGTCAGCCAGCCGGCGCAGGTGGGTGCGCAGGGCGTCCGGGTCCTGGGCGATCAGCGCGCCGATGGCCTGCTGGCGCGCACGCGGCAGCGCGGGGTCGCGCAGCGGGTGATGGAGCCAGTGGCGCAGCGCGCGGCTGCCCATCGCCGTGGCGCAGGTGTCGAGCAGCGAGAACAGCGTCGGCGACTCGCCGCCGCGCAGCGTTTCCGTCAGTTCCAGGTTGCGCCGCGTGGCCGAATCGAGGCCCACGAATTCCGATTCGCGTTCGACGGTCACGCCCTGTACATGCCGTAGCGACTGGCCCTGGGTGGCCGCCGCGTAATTCAGCAGCGCGCCGGCCGCGCCAAGCGCCGCGCCGAGGCCCGCGCAGCCGAACGGTTCCAGGCTTGCCACGCCAATCTGCTCGCGCAGCCGGCGCGTGCCGGCATCCTGGTCGAAATGCCACTCCGGCAGCCGGGTACGCGCGCAGGTCAGCGCCGGCAGGTCGATGCCATCGGCAAACAGCAGTTCGGCGGGGCGGATCCGTTCGAGTTCGCGGCCCAGTTGTGCCGCCTCGCACTCCATCAGCCGCAGTTCGCCGCTGGCGAGGTTCAGCCAGGCGAGGCCGGTCTTGCTGATGCCGCGCCGCGTGGTCTGCTGGTGCACGGCCATCAGGAACGTGTCGACCTTGTCCGGCAGCAGCGCGGCGTCGGTCAGCGTGCCCGGCGTGACGATGCGGACCACCTTGCGCTCCACCGGGCCCTTGCTCGTGGCCGGATCGCCGATCTGCTCGCAGATCGCCACCGATTCGCCCAGCTTGACGAGCTTGATCAGGTACTGGTCGACCGAATGGAACGGGATACCGGCCATGCGGATGGGCACGCCGCCGGACTGTCCGCGCGACGTCAACGTGATGTCCAGCAACCGCGCGGCTTTCTCCGCGTCGTCATGGAACAGCTCGTAGAAGTCCCCCATCCGGTAGAACAGCAGCGTGTCCGGATGATCCGCCTTGATGCGGAGGTACTGGATCATCATCGGCGTGTGCTTCTCGGGCGCGCCGCGCTTCGCGGCGGACTTGGTGTCCGGCGCGGCGGTGGTGTCTCCAGGCGCCGCCTCGGCGGACGTGTCTGGCGTGGCAGGCACGTCAGGGGTGGGGCCGAGGGCGTCCCCGGCATCACGATCGGCGGAAAGGGCTTCTACGGACATGCATTCCTCTCGGGCGGCCACGGCGGGCCGCCGGTATATCGATTGCCGTCAGGCGGATTGCCTCCGCCACGGCACAAAGCGGCATTTTACTGCCTGCCCGTGCCCGCACCTTGAGGCAAATTCTGAAAATGCGTGAGAAATGTTCTCAGCGCTGGCCTTCTTGTCGGAAATCACGCCGCGCTCAGCGCGGCAGCATCCGGTGCGTGTGTGCATAGGCACGCAGGATCTCGTTGATGCGCGTCTGCCAGCCGTCGCCGGTGGCCTTGAACGCCTCCACCACGTCGCGGTCCGCGCGCATGTTCAGCGTGACCTTGCGGGCCTCCGGCGGCAGGGCGGGGCGCCCGCGGCGCGGGGCCGGGCGCATTTGCTCGAGCTGCGCGTCGGTCAGCGGCGGGTTGTCGGGGTCGCTGAGTGCGCCGCGCGTGATCGCGGCGTCCTCGGCATCGTCAGGAATGTGGATCGTTTGCTTTGTCGACATAGTTCAAGACCTCTCGGCGGTTTGCCTTGCGCAGGCTGATCACCCGCATCACATTGCCGCGCATCGTGCAGACCATCACGTAGATCCGTTGACCAATCGGACCCACCGCAATCGTGCGGGCCTCGTTGTAGTCGTAGGGGGTGTCGATGACGACCTGCGCGGCGTCCAGATCGAGCATGACTGCCCCCTCCAGCGACACGCCATGCTTGAAGCGGTTGACGAGATCCTTGGCGGCATCGAACTCGATGAAGACGGAATTAGTGTATGGACAACAAAGAAACGGGTCAAAATATTTTTTGCCCATGCATAAAATATGAGAGTTGTCTGGTGCAACCCATCGTAGGGGCCGGGCAGCCCAAGGTCTTTGGGAGGATTCTGAAAAAACGTCGGCGCGCCTGACGAGAATTGTCAGGCGGCGGATATGTCACGCGGCAAACTGTCACCCACGCCGGTTCGGCGGCGGAATTGCGCCAAATCCTGTCACTTTTGGGGGTTTTCGCGGCTGGCACGTAGTTTGGATAGGAGTAGGCGGTCAACCTGCCGGAATCGCCCGATGCCAAACATCCCAACAGACAACCCCCGACTGCCCCAGCGGCTGCGCCGGGGATTTACGCTGATCGAAATGATGATCGTCGTGGCCGTCATCGGCATCCTTGCCGCGCTGGCGATTCCGGCCTATCAGCAATACATCATCAAGACGCAGATCTCACGCGGGTTCTGGGAGGCCGCGAACTACAAGACGGCCGTGGAAGAGCGCATTCACAACGGCGTGTTCGCGTTCCCGGACCCGGTGGGCACGCTTGGCTACGTGCGCTCGACGCTGACGGCGACGGCCGATACCTTCGCGTTCAATGCCGATGGTTCGGGCGCGATCGTCGTGCTGCTCGATGGCGAGGTGCATCCCCTGGTGCGCGGTGCACGGATCACGGTTGGCAGGCTCACGAACGGCGGATGGACCTGTGCCGTGCGCGGCGATGGCCTCACGTCGATGGTGTTGCCGAGCGGTTGCACGCTCGAGAGTTAACGAAAAACAGGCGCCCGGAGGCGCCTGTTGTAGCGTGCAGCGAGCCGCGTGGGTCGCTTAGATCGCGGCGGACGGCTTGGCGTTGTCCAACGAGAATGGCGACAGCAGACGCACCATCTGCGCGAACGCCTTCGGGTTGCCGGCCAGCACTTCGCCCTGTTCCATTTGGCGCGATTCGCCCGCGTAGTTGCCCACCAGGCCACCAGCCTCGGTGATCAGCAGCATGCCGGCGGCCATGTCCCACGGCTTCAGGCCGCGTTCGAAGAAGCCGTCCAGGCGGCCGCAGGCCACGTAGGCCAGGTCCAGCGCGGCGGCGCCCGGGCGACGCAGGCCGGCGCAGCTACGCGTCATCAGCGCGAACATTTCGAGGTATTCGTCCACGCCTTCCAGGTCGCGGAACGGGAAGCCGGTGCCGATCAGGCAGTCGGCCAGCTTGTCACGGCGGGTCACGCGGATGCGGCGGTTGTTCAGGAACGCGCCGGCGCCCTTGCTGGCGGTGAACAGTTCATCGCGCGTGGGGTCGTAGACCACGGCCTGCACGGGTACGCCCTTGTGCAACTGGCCGATGGAGACCGCGTACTGCGGAAAACCGTGGATGAAGTTGGTGGTGCCGTCCAGCGGGTCGATGACCCACGTGTATTCGGCTTCCGGATCGCCATCGACCCAGGACTGGCCGGACTCTTCCGCTAGAATGGCGTGCTCGGGATAGGCGGTGCGGATAATCTCGATGATCGCGGCTTCGGCGCTGCGATCGACCTCGGTCACGAAATCGTTGTGTTGCTTGCGCGAAACGCGCACGAGATCGACGTCCATGGACGCGCGGTTGATGATGGAACCCGCCTTGCGGGCCGCCTTGACGGCGATATTGAGCATCGGATGCATGAATCTCTCCAGGCGGCGGGGCAGGGGCGCGCACCGGCACGCCAGGCCTCGCGGCGGCGCGTGCGGGGGGCCCAATAACCGGCCGAACAACACAACGAATTGTAGAAGAACGAGGCACGCCGCCCGGACATCCGGCGCCGCACCCACAAATTTGAAGGCTGCATTGTATAGGAAGCCGGCCCACCGCACGAGCCCGGCTACCTGAACTCCACTGAATGAACAAAGACTCCGCTTCGGAAACCCAAAAGACCCTGCCAGACGGATCGACGCCTGTAAGTGATGCATCGTCCATTTTTCACCGTGTCCGCGTGGTGCTCGTCGAAACCAGCCACCCCGGTAATGTTGGATCGGTCGCGCGGGCGATGAAGACCATGGGCTTCGGCGCGGGGGCCGGCAGCCTTGTGCTGGTGAACCCGCGCGAGCCGGACGTGCTCCATCACCCCGATGCCGTGGCGATGGCCAGCGGCGCTGGCGATGTGCTTGTTGATGCACAAATCGTCCCGGATATCGAATCCGCATTGGCTGGCGCGGCCTATACCGTGGCGATGACCGCCCGCCAACGCGAATTCGGCCCGCCGCGCCTGCTGCCGCGCGATGCCGCAGCGCGCGGGTATGAAGTGCTGGCAGCAGCACCCGATGCCGTGATCGCCTTCGTGTTCGGCAACGAGCGCTACGGCCTGCCCAACGACGCGGTGGAGCGCTGCGCCGCCGTGACCCACATTCCGGCGAATCCGGCGTATGCCTCGCTGAACCTCGCCCAGGCGGTGCAGTTGATCACCTATGAGATGCGTCTGGCGCTGTTGGCCGCGCCCGAGGCGCGCCCGGACGCCTCGCGTGATATCGGCTATGCTGGGGAGCCCGCCACGGCCGAGCAGATCGAATCGATGTTCGGTCACCTCCAGGCGGGCCTGGCGGCCATCGGCTTTCTCGATCCGACCAACCCGCGCAAGCTGATGTCGCGTCTGCGGCGCCTGTTCGCGCGGGCCGGGCTGGAGCGCGAGGAGGTCAATATCCTGCGCGGCATTGCCAAGCGGATGATGATCGCGGCGGGCGACCCATCGGACAAGATCGAAATCTCCAAAACGTCCCAACCGTCCAAGACGTCCGATAAGCCCGGCGAGACTGACAAGGAACCGTAAGACTGTGACGACTATCGCGGCAGTGTTGATCCCTGCATCTCTGGCACCCACGCCGGCACGATGTTGAACCCGGGCCCCGCGCAAAGTCCCTGACGACGTCGGGGGCGGCGCCCATGGCCCGGCGGCAGGCTCACAAATCTCTTACACTCCCTGCTCGCGCGCCTGGACGTCCCCCGAGTCCTGTCCCTTGATACTAAAAAAAGCGCTCCGGCCAAACACGGCGCCGGCGACCGCTCACGACACGATAAAGATGTTCACTCGCCTGAAGGAAGATATCGACACGATCATGCTGCGCGATCCCGCCGCGCGCAGCCGTCTGGAAGTGCTGACCTGCTATCCCGGGCTGCACGCCGTGATATTCCACCGCGTGGCCAACGTGTGCTGGCGCGGTGGCCTGCACTGGCTGGGCCGATGGATTTCGCACTGGTCGCGCTTTCTCACCGGCATCGAGATCCATCCAGCGGTCAAGCTGGGCCGGCGCGTGTTCATCGATCACGGCATGGGCGTGGTGATTGGCGAGACCGCCGAGATCGGCGACGACTGCACGATTTACCAGGGCGTGACGCTGGGCGGCACCTCGCTATACAAGGGCCAGAAGCGGCATCCGACGCTGGGCGCGGGCGTGGTGGTCAGCGCCGGGGCCAAGGTGCTGGGCGGCTTCGTTGTGGGTGATGGCGCCCGCGTGGGCTCGAACGCCGTGGTGCTGAAGCCGGTGCCGCCTGGCGCCACGGCCGTGGGCATTCCCGCGCGCATCATCATGCCTGACGCGCCAGCGGCGCAGCAGGGCGCCAAGCAGGAGTTCTCGGCCTACGGCATCACGCCGAACGCGGACGACCCGGTCTCGCTGGCGCTCAAGAGCCTGATCGACAATGCCGCCAAGCAGCATGATCGCATCGAGGCCGTGCTGGCCGCGCTCGACCGTCTTGGCGAGCATCTCGAAAACACACCGAACGACCGCTTCGACGCGAGCGAACTGCGCAAGATGATGAAGTAGGCAACGGGTCGCTGCCTCGGTCGACCTAGTCGACCTAGTCGAGTTGGGGCAGCACCGTGAAGCCATCCGCGCCAAGCCGCAGCACGGCCGCGCGCGGATGGCGGCCATCGAGATCCCAGTCGGTCAGCACCCAGCGCACGGTCTCGCCGTGGGCATGGCGCGCGGGCCGGTGGGTATGGCCGTGGATGAGCGTGGCGGCGCCATGGACGTCCAGCAGCGCGGCGACGGCGGCGGGCGTGGCATCGCCGTAGGTGGGTGGGGTGGCGGCCGGATTGGCCAGTTGCCGTGCGCGGCCCGCCTCGCTGTCCGCGCGCAGCCGTTGCGCCACGGCCATGCGTGCCGAGAGCGGCAACGCCAGGAACAGCCGCTGCACCCAGCGCTTGCGCGTCCAGTGGCGGAAGCGCATGTAGCGGACGTCATCGGTACAGAGCATGTCGCCGTGACTCAGGACCACGCGCTGGCCGGCACACTCAATCAGCGTGGGATCGGGCAGCAGCGTGGCGCCGGCAGCCGCCGCGAAGTGCGCGCCGATCAGGAAATCGCGGTTGCCGTGCATCAGGTACACCGACACGCCGGCATCGGCCAGGCGCCGTAGCGACGCAGCCACATCGGCGGCGAACGGCGAGGCCGTTTCTTCGTCGCCGACCCAGAATTCAAAGAAATCGCCAAGGATAAACAGCGCGCGCGCGTCTTGCGCGGCGCGGTCCAGCACGCGCCGGAACGCGGCCAGCGTGCGGGGCATGCCCGGCGTGAGATGGAGGTCGGAAATGAACCACGCCGGCGCCGGCACCTGCAAGGGCAGGGGCGCGGACGCCGGCGGGCGGGGCGTGGCGGTCATGCGCGTCGAGGGTTCGGGATCATGCCGCCCGCAGAGAGCATTAATTGCAACAGGATTGGTGCAAAGACACTTATTCGACCACAACGGCCTTTTCGATCACCACGTCATCCACCGGTACGTCCTGGTGGAAGCCCGAGCTGCCCGTGCGCACGGCCTTGATCTGGTCGACCACTTCGGTGCCTTCCACGATCTTGCCGAACACGGCGTAGCCGAAGCCTTGCGGCGTGGGCGAGCTGAAGTTCAGGAAGTCGTTGTCCACCACGTTGATGAAGAACTGGGCCGTGGCCGAGTGCGGGGCGTTGGTGCGGGCCATCGCCACGGTGTACTTGTCGTTCTTCAGGCCGTTGCCGGCTTCGTTCTCGATCGCGGCGTCGGTGTCCTTCTGCTTCATGCCGGGTTCGAAACCGCCGCCCTGGATCATGAAGTTCTTGATCACGCGGTGGAAAACCGTGTTGTCGTAGTGGCCCTTGCGCACGTACGACAGGAAGTTTTCGACCGATTTCGGTGCCTTTTCGGCGTCGAGTTCGATGGTGATGACACCCTGGTTGGTGTGCAGTTGTACCTTGGACATGGCGTTACCTCTGTTCTATGGCGGTTGGTGTTCGGGGTGTTACTTGACGACAGTGGCCGATTCGATCACGACCGGCGCAGCCGGCACGTTGCGCATGGCGCCGTAGGCCGTGGTGGGCATCGACTTGATCTTGTCGATCGTGTCCATGCCTTCCACCACCTTGCCGAAGACGGCGTAGCCGTTGCCATCGGGCTGCGGGTAGTCGAGGTTCGGATTATCCACCACATTGACGAAGAACTGCGCGGTGGCCGAGTTCGGATTGGACGTGCGGGCCATGGCCACGGTGCCGGCCTTGTTCTTCAGGCCGTTCTGCGCTTCGAGCGGAATCGGCGCGCGCGTTGGCTTCTCCTTCATGTCGCGGTCGAAGCCGCCGCCCTGGACCATGAAGCCATTGATCACGCGGTGGAAGATCGTGCCGCCGTAGAAGCCGCTTTTCACGTACTCCATGAAATTGGCGACGGTCTTGGGCGCGGCTTCCGGGTACACCTCGATGGTGAACTTGCCGGCGTTCGTGACGAACTGCACGCGCTCGGTCTTGGGCGCGGCGGCGGCCGGGCTGGCGCCCTGGGCCATCGCGGCCAGTGGAGACAGGGCGGCGGCGGCCATCAGGCCAGCCAGGACGATGCGGCGGGAAACGGTCATGTTCTGGACTCCGTGATGCGGGATTGGGGGCTGGCGGCGCCTGGCAAACGTTCGGAAACGATCGCCGGCGCCCGCAAGCCTGCTAGGGGTGGATGATCAGCGTGCCGCCGGGGCACTGGCCGGCGCAGGCGCTGCCGCAGCCGGGCGTACCTGCTGCAGTGCAGCGGCGGCGCGGGTGTCCTTCGGATTGCGCTTCACGGCCTGGGCGTAGGCCTGTTCGGCCAGGCGCCGGTACACATCGCCCAGATTGCTATAGGCGATGGCATAGTCGGGGCGCGAATCCAGCGCGGCGAGCAGTTCGGCTTCGGCACGCTTCAGGTCGCCGCGCTTGGCGTAGAGCAGGGCGAGGTTGTTGTGCGGCTCGGGCAGCTCGGGGAAGTCCTGGGCCATTTCCGAGAAGGCCTTGATGGCGTCGTCCTCGCGCCCGGCCTGGGCCAGCGCCCAGGCACGCTGGAAGCGCGCCTGCGCGTTGCGCGGGTTGGCGGCCAGCACGCGGTCGAAGCCCTCTACGGCGTCGTCGTAGCGCTTGTCCTTCACGGCTTTTTCCGCCGGAACCATGCCGGGGTCCGCCGAGCGGGGGCCAGTACCGGGTGCCGGCGGCGCCTCCAGATACCGCGGGCCCTGCGCGAACGCCGGGGCGGCGAGCAGGGCGCCGGCCATGGCCAGTACGCCCGCCACGGCGCGGAAGGGGCTGGCACGGCGGCCGGCGGCAGGGGCGGGGCGGGAGGTCATGGTCGGGGTGGGCAGAAGCAGGCTCATGTAAGGGCGGTCCGTTATACTCCGCGGCATTCTAGCAAAGCGGCAGGACGTGCAGCACAGGCCGCAGGGCCTTCCGGTAAGATATGGGGCCCGCACGCCGTGGCCAGTATGCTTGTGCGCGTCCGCCGAATGGCGTCCCGCGGTGCCGGTGCGTCCTCCTTCACTCTTCGATCGCTTCATGCAGCAACTGAACATCTACAACACGCTCGCGCGTGAAAAGCAGCCTTTCGTGCCAATCGAACCGGGCAAGGTCCGCATGTATGTGTGCGGCATGACCGTGTACGACTATTGTCACGTCGGCCACGCGCGCGTGATGGTGGTGTTCGACATGGTGCACCGCTGGCTGCGCGCCGCCGGCTATGACGTGACGTACGTGCAGAACATCACGGACATCGACGACAAGATCATCCGCCGGGCGGCCGAGAATGGCGAGACAATTGGCCAGCTGACCACGCGCTTCATCCAGTACATGCACGAGGATGCCGCCGCGCTGGGCATCATCCGCCCCGATCACGAGCCCCGCGCCACCGACTTCGTGCCGCAGATGCTGAACCTGATCGAGAAGCTCGAGGCCAACGGCCTGGCCTACCAGGCGGCCGATGGCGATGTGAACTACTCGGTGCGCAAGTTCCAGGGCTACGGCAAGCTGTCCGGCAAGTCGCTGGAAGACCTGCGCGCCGGTGAGCGCGTGACCGCCAACGACGCCAAGCAGGACCCGCTCGACTTCGTGCTGTGGAAGTCCGCCAAGCCGACTGAGCCGCCCGAGACCAAATGGGACTCGAAGTGGGGCAGCGGCCGGCCGGGCTGGCATATCGAATGCTCGGCCATGAGCTGCACGCTGCTGGGCGAGCATTTCGACATCCACGGCGGCGGCGCCGACCTCCAGTTCCCGCACCACGAGAACGAAATCGCCCAGTCCGAGGGCGCGAGCGGCAAGCCGTTCGTCAATATGTGGATGCATAACGGCTTCGTGCGCGTGAACGACGAAAAGATGTCGAAGTCGCTCGGCAACTTCTTCACGATCCGCGAGGTGCTGAAGGCCTACGACCCGGAAGTCGTGCGCTTCTTCATCCTGCGCGCCCACTACCGCAGCCCGCTGAACTACAGCGACGCCCACCTGGACGACGCCCGCCACGCGCTGACGCGCCTGTACACGGCGCTCAAGGAAACGCAGCCCGGCGGCTGCGCGGTCGATTGGGAGGAGCCGCACGCCAAGCGCTTCGCAGAGGCGATGAACGACGACTTCAACACGCCGATCGCGATGGCGGTGCTGTTTGACCTCGCCAGTGAGGTCAATCGCTCCGGCTCGGCACAGATGGCGCGCCAGCTCAAGTCGCTGGCCGGCACGCTGGGCCTGCTCGAGCGCGATCCGCATACCTTCCTGCAGGGCGGCAAGGTGGCCGATGGCCCCACGGCCGAGCAGATCGAGGAGCGCATCGCTGCGCGCAAGGCCGCCAAGGCCGCGCGCAATTTCGCCGAGGCGGACGGCATTCGTGCCGAACTGCTCGCGGCCGGCGTGGTGCTCGAGGACAAGCCAGGCGGTGCCACCGAGTGGAGGCGTGCTTGAACGCTGCCGCGCGCAAGCCGAAGGTGGCCGGGAAGCCGGCTGCCAAGGTGCCCGGCAAGGTGGCGACGAAGTCGACCAAGGCGGCCGGCAAGGCCGCCAAGCCGGCATTGCCCGAAGCCAAGGCGGTGCCGCTGCCGGTGGAGACGGTCGTCGACGCAGTACGTCCCGCCTATTGGGATGAGGCCTGCGCCGACCTGATGAAGCGCGACCGCATCCTCAAGAAGATGATTCCGACGTATGGCCCTGCACACCTGATCTCGCGCGGTGATCCATTCGTCACGTTGGCGCGCTCCGTCGTCGGCCAGCAGATCTCGGTGAAGGCCGCGCAGTCGGTCTGGGAGCGCCTGGTCACGATGTGTCCGAAGCTCACGCCGGCCCAGTTCCTGAAGTCCGGCGCCGAGCAGCTCGCTACCTGTGGCCTTTCTCGCCGCAAAGCCGAATACATCATCGATCTGGCTGAACATTTCAAGGCCGGGCGCGTCCATGTGAAAGAGTGGGCAGCGATGGACGACGAGGCGGTGATCGCCGAGTTGATCCAGATCCGCGGCATCGGCCGCTGGACGGCCGAGATGTTCCTGATGTTCAATCTGATGCGGCCGAACGTGCTGCCGCTCGATGATGTCGGATTGATCAACGCGATCTCCGCCAACTACTTTAGTGGCGAACCCGTCACCCGCAGCGAGGCGCGCGAGGTGGCGGCCAACTGGGAACCGTGGCGCACGGTGGCCACGTGGTACATGTGGCGCAGCCTCGACCCCCTACCGGTGACTTACTAGGAACCAGGCAGTCCATCAACAGGCAGTGACGGCGTTGATTTTGCGCATAAGTGCTTGAAAATCAACATGTCGGGCGGTCGAAACCGGTATTTTTTCCGGTAGAATGCGCCCCTTCACAGACAGGTCCGTGTTTCTATGAAAACCACCTTCCTGGATTTTGAACAGCCGATTGCCGAGCTCGAGGCAAAAATCGAAGAACTGCGCTTTGTGCAGGATGACTCGGCTGTAGATATTTCCGAAGAGATTTCGCGGCTGGCCGGCAAGAGCCAGCAGCTGACCAAAGACATTTACGCCAACCTGACCCCGTGGCAGGTTGCGCAGATCGCCCGCCATCCGCAGCGTCCGTACACGCTGGACTACGTGCGGGAGATCTTCACCGACTTCCATGAACTGCACGGCGACCGCGCGTTCGCGGACGACCTGTCCATCGTCGGCGGCCTGGCCCGCTTCAATGGCCAGGCGTGCATGGTGCTTGGCCACCAGAAGGGCCGTGACACGAAGGAGCGCGCGCTGCGCAACTTCGGCATGTCCAAGCCCGAGGGCTACCGCAAGGCCAAGCGCCTGATGGAGCTGGCGGACAAGTTCGGCCTGCCGATCTTCACCTTCGTCGATACGCCGGGCGCCTTCCCGGGCATCGACGCCGAGGAGCGCGGCCAGTCGGAAGCCATCGGTCACAACCTGTTTGTGATGGCCGGCCTGAAGGTGCCCCTGATCGCCACGATCATCGGCGAAGGCGGCTCGGGCGGCGCGCTGGCGATTGCCGTGGGCGACGTGGTGCAGATGCTGCAATTCGCTACCTATGCGGTGATCTCGCCGGAAGGCTGCGCTTCCATCCTCTGGAAGACCGCCGAGAAGGCACCGGAAGCCGCCGAGGCACTGGGCCTGACCGCGCACCGCCTGAAGGCGCTGGGCCTGATCGACAAGATCGTGAGCGAGCCGCTGGGCGGCGCGCATCGCGATCCGAAGAACATGGCGACGATGCTCAAGCGCTCGCTGGCGGAATCGCTGCGCCAGTTCCAGGGCATGAGCGTCAAGGAACTGCAGGCACGCCGGCACGAACGGCTGATGGCCTATGGCAAGTTCAAGGAAACCGGCGCCCAGGAATGACGGGCGCGCCGGTGTGGTGCCGTTGACCGCACCCCTGACCGACAAGGTCGCACGGGCTCTCCAGGCCGGTGCGGCCTTTGTTGTTTCTGGCGGCGCGGCGCCGGTCACGGTGGCCGTGGCGCTCTCGGGCGGGCGCGATTCGGTGGCCTTGCTCCATGCCACGCGTGCCGCGGCGACCCAGGACACGGCGCTGGCCTCGGCCGTGCGCGTGGTGGCGCTGCACGTCCATCATGGCCTGCAGGCGCCGGCCGACGAGTGGGAGCACTTCTGCGCGACGCTGTGCCGCGAGGCGCAGGTGCCGCTGGTCACCGAGCGCGTGACCGTGCAGGCGCTGGCGGGCGAGGGCATCGAGGCCGCCGCGCGCCGGGCCCGCTACGCCGCGCTCGGGCGGATGTGCCGGGCGCACGGCGCCGCGCTGCTGCTGTTCGCCCATCATCGCGACGATCAGGTGGAAACGGTGCTGATGCGGCTGTTCCGCGGCGCTGGCGTGGCTGGTATGGCCGGCATGCCCGCGCGGCGGCCGCTGGACGCGCAGGGCGACGTGCAACTGCTACGGCCCTGGCTCGATGTCTCGCGCGACGAGATCGACGCCTATTGCGCCGCGCACGGGCTGTCGTGGATCGAAGATCCTTCAAATGCCGATACCCGCTTCGTCCGCAATGCCCTGCGCGCACAACTGCCGGCGCTGCGCGAAGCCTTTCCCGCGCTGGTCGAGAACGTGCTCCAGGCCGCCTCGCATTTCGGCCAGGCGGCGGCCATGCTCGACGGGCTCGCGGCCGGTGAGCTGGCCCGTCTCGTCTCGCCGGGGCGCGACGCGGACACCCTTGCCGAACTCGATCTGGCCGGCCTGCGTGCCTTGCCCTCCGGCCACGCCGACGCCGTGCTGCGCCACTGGCTGCGCGACCTCGGCGCGCAACCGCCTTCCACGGCGCGGTTGGCCGCGATGCGGGCACAACTGATCGAGCGTGACGGCGGCGAGCCCGCCATCGCGCATGACGGACTGGTGCTGCGGCGTTTCCGCGACAAGGCGCTGGCCTGCCGCGCGGTGCCGGACGCCGCGCCGGCAGCGTTCGAATTCCTCTGGCACGGCGAGGAACGCATCGTGGTGCCGGCATGGCGGGGTGCATTGCGATTCACGCGCGACGACACCTTCGGCGTGCCGGAAGCGGTGCTGCACGGCCCGCTGCGGCTGGCGGCCCGGCAGGGCGGTGAACGGATCGTGCTGCGGCCCGGCGGCCCGGCGCGCGCGCTCAAGCAGGCCTACCAGGAGGCCGCCGTGCCGGCGTGGCGGCGCGCCTGGCTGCCGCTGCTGTGGAGCGGCGCCCAAGTCGTGCTGGCAGCCGGGCTCGGCATGCATCGCCGCTGGCCGGCCGATGCGCCCCATGCGCCACGCTGGCGCGTTGAGTGGGTGGAACTCGGCTAGGGCTCCCATCGGGAGCAAGGGCTGCGCCCCGCCACAGCCTTGCCTGACGGCCGGCGATCGTGTATTTTCAAGGGCTTTGCACAATCGCTGGCGTCGACAAGAAGATGGCTCTCATCGTTCACAAATACGGCGGCACTTCGATGGGTTCCACGGAACGCATCAAGAATGTCGCCAAGCGCGTGGCCAAGTGGCACCGCGCCGGTCACCGCGTTGTCGTGGTGCCTTCGGCCATGTCGGGTGAAACCAATCGCCTGCTGGGCCTTGCCAAGGAAATTTCCGCGCAGCCTGACCCGCGTGAACTGGACATGCTGGCCTCCACTGGCGAGCAGGCCAGTGTGGCCCTGCTGGCCATCGCGCTGCACGGCGAAGGCATCAACGCGGTCAGCTACACGGGCTGGCAGGTGCCGGTGAAGACCGATTCGGCCTACACCAAGGCGCGGATCGAGTCGATCGACGACGAGCGCATCCTGGGTGACCTGGACGCCGGCCGCGTGGTCGTGATCACGGGCTTCCAGGGCATCGACGACAGCGGCAACGTCACCACGCTGGGCCGTGGTGGCTCCGATACCTCGGCCGTGGCCATCGCCGCCGCCATCGAGGCTGACGAGTGCCTGATCTATACCGATGTGGACGGCGTGTACACGACCGATCCACGCGTGGTCGAGGACGCCCGCCGCCTGGACCAGATCACCTTCGAGGAAATGCTGGAAATGGCCAGCCTGGGTTCGAAGGTGCTGCAGATCCGCTCGGTGGAGTTCGCCGGCAAGTACCGCGTGAAGACGCGCGTGCTCTCGTCGCTGACCGACCCCCTGATGCCGCTCGAGCAGGAAATGCACTCGGGCACGCTGATTACTTTTGAGGAAGAGTCTGACATGGAAGCAGCCGTCATCTCCGGCATCGCCTTTGCCCGTGACGAAGCCAAGATCACCGTTCTGGGCGTGCCGGACAAGCCGGGCATCGCCTACCAGATCCTGGGCCCGATCGCCGACGCCAATATCGACGTCGACATGATCATCCAGAACCAGTCCGTGGACGGCAAGACCGACTTTACGTTCACGGTGCCGCGCGGCGAGTACCAGCGCGCGCTGACCATCCTGACCGACAGCGTGAAGGGCCATATCGGCGCCGCCAGCGTGTCCGGCGACCCGAAGGTGTCGAAGGTGTCGGTGGTGGGCGTGGGCATGCGCTCGCACGTGGGCATCGCCAGCAAGATGTTCCGCACGCTGTCGGAAGAAGGCATCAACATCCAGATGATCTCCACCTCGGAAATCAAGATCTCGGTGCTGATCGACGAGAAGTACATGGAGCTGGCCGTGCGCGCGCTCCACAAGGTGTTCGAGCTGGATCAGGCGTGATCTGGTGAGTGTTGTGTCTGGCGGGGTAGGTGTCGCGTTTTTTGCGCGATTGGTCGTGGAAATGTCATTGACCAGTTGAGACGACCCCGCTAGAATACGCGCTTCGTTGTGCGGCCTCCCTCGCACAACGCAAGTTTGGGAGACGTGGCCGAGAGGTCGAAGGCACTCCCCTGCTAAGGGAGCATCCGGGCCAAAACCTGGATCGAGGGTTCGAATCCCTCCGTCTCCGCCACTACATCGTAATGGCGGCGAACCCCGGAAGATCGCGGTCTTCCGGGGTTTTGTTTTTTCTGGCGCGGGTTTTTCGGACACGACACTGACGAGGCCGATTCCGCCCGACCCGCTCAAGCGAATCGGGGCGGCCATGCAGACGCGCATGAATCTGGCGGCGGCCTGCGGCGAGGTTTGATGCGGTGCGGCATGCTAGGATGGACGCCTCCGTTTTTCGCGCTGCCCCGCCCCCATGAATACGCTCTACGCGACGCTTGGCGTACCGTCCGATGCTACGCTCGACGAGATCAAGCTCGCCTATCGCCGCGCGGCGATGAAGTGGCATCCGGACCGCAACCCCGGTCGCGAAACCGAGGCGCATGCCGCCTTCCAGCAGATTCGCGATGCCTATTCGATCCTGTCCGATGCCGAGCAGCGACAGGTCTACGACGACGTCTTCGAACGCGAAACGCGCCGCTGGGAAGCCGAGCATGCGGCCGAGGAAGCCGAGGCGCGCGAGGTGCAGGAAGCGGCCAGGCGTGCGGCACAGGAGCACTACGAGAAGATGGTCGCCATCGCCATGCGTTTTGCCGACGATGGGCACACCCGCGACGTCCTGTTCGGTGTGCTACTGGGCCGGGATTGCGAGGCGGACCTTGCCGGACGCATTGCCGACAGCGTCTGGGCGCTGCACGAGTCGCGCAAGGCGGCGGACGCAGCCGCCCCGTCACCCGAGGCCGCCCCTGCGGAAGCGGAAAAGCCCGTCAGTGCGTTCGAGACGTTCTGGCAGGGGATGTTCCGGTTCCGCTAGCCGCCCCGCGTCTCACTCGACCTTGATGTTGGCGGTCTTGACGACCTCGCCGTACTTCTTCAGGTCCGCCTGGATCTGCTTGCCAAACGCCTCCGATGAATTGCCGACCGGCACGATGCCCAGCGTGGCGAGCCGTTCGCGCGTCTCAGGCTGGTTGACCACGACGTTCAACTCCTTCGACAGTCGGTCGACGATCTCTTTTGGCGTCTTGGCGGGGGCCAGCAATCCCACCCACGAGTCGTTGACCAGGCCTGTGACGCCGGATTCCTCCAGCGTTGGCACATCCGGCAGCGTCGATACGCGGCTCGCGCCGGAGACTACAATCGCGGTGGCCTTGCCGGTTTTCACGTATTGCTGCGCGCCGGCCACGGCCGTGTACAGCACCGGCAGCGTGCCGCCCACCAGATCCCCCATCGCCTGGCCGCCGCCCTTGTAGGGGATGTGCGTCATCTTCAGGCCGGTGCGGGCCTTGAGCAGCTCGCCGGCCAGGTGCGGCGTGCTGCCGGTGCCGGCGCTACCGTATGACAACCCTTCAGGCCGGGTCTGCGAATACGCGACGAGTTCCTTCAGGTTCTTTGCCGGCACGGACGGGTGGGTAATCAGGATCAGCGCCGCATCGCCAATCTTGCCGATGGGCACGAAGTCCTTGACCGGGTCGAACGGCACTTTCGGAAAGACATGCGGATTGATGACGATGGTGCCGTCGAAAGCGAGTAGCAGTGTGTAGCCATCTGGCGCCGACTGGGCCGCCATCGCGCTGCCGATATTTCCCGAGGCACCGGGCTTGTTGTCGACCACGATCTGCTGGCCAAGGCGCTGGCCCAGCCTGTCCGCAATGACGCGCGCGCTGGTATCCGACACGCCGCCCGGCGCGAACGGTACGATCAGCCGGATCGGGCGCGACGGATACTCTTGCGCGAAGGCGCTGGTGCCAGATAGGGCAGGCGTGGCGACGGCAATGGCGCATAGCGCCTTGACGAGGGTACGGCGGTGCATAGGGTCTCCTCCTGATGCAACAGTGAGTTCGGCGGTATTCGCCTGTTATCTGCAATCTGGTGCTGCGGAACCACGGGTACGGCTTCTGTGCGATCAGACGACGATGGGCGTGGTGGCGCCATCGATCGACAGGATCGCCCCCGAGATGTAGGACGCGCGCGCCGACGCGAGAAACAGCACGGCATCGGCGATCTCTTCGGGCGCGGCAAGCCGCCCGAGCCCGGTGCGTTCGTTGGCCTTGCCGAGGGCCTCGTCGACGGTTGTGCCAGCCAGCTTCGCTTCGGCTTCCAGGCCCTGTTGAAGCCGCTCGGTGCGGGTGGCTGACGGGTTGAGGGCGTTCACCCGCACCCCGGACCGGCCATACGCGCTGGCCAGCCCTGCCGTGGCCAGCATCAGGGCGGCATTGGCGGCGCCGCCGGGCAAATGGGTCGGGCTCGCCACCTTGCCGCCCATGCCGACGACATTGACGATGGCGCCGTGGCCGGCCTGGGCCATCCGCTTGATGACCGGGTCGATGACGTGCATGTAGCTGAAGTACTTCGCGTCCATCGCATCGCGCCACGACTGGGGCGTCAGCTCCGCAGGCGGGGTGCGGCGCGCACCCCCGGCGGACGTGACCAGGATGTCGATCCCGCCCAGTGCGGCGGCTGCGGCGTCGACGGCGTGCGCGGCCTGCGCCGCGTCACTGAGGTCGGCCGCAACCGTGAAGGGATCGGCGCCCGGCGCATCGGCCACCAGTGCGCTCCGCGCGGCGGCGAGATTGGCCTCGCTGCGTCCGATGATCGCGACCTTGGCACCTTCACGCAGGAACGCTTGAGCGCAAGCGAGCCCAATGCCGCGGCTGCCGCCGGTGATCAGTACGCGCTTTTCGGTCAGTTCAAGATTCATGGGGTTTTCCTATTCGGGCTGGATGCCACCGCGTTTGGCCACGTCGGCCCATTTCCGCGTTTCCTTGTCGAGGAAGGCGCGAAACTCCGTCGGTGGGGTCAGGACGATGGTAGCCCCTTGGTCTTTCATCTGCTTGGCGAGTGCCGGGTCCTGCGTGACCTGCTGCAGGTCGTGATGGATCTGTTCCACGATGGCCGGAGACATGCCCGCCGGCCCGAACAGGCCGTACCAGTTCAGCGATTCCACGCCATCGAGTCCGGCCTCCTTGAACGTCATCGCATCGGGGAAGAGGGACATGCGCTGATCCGCCGCCACGCCGATCACGCGCAGATTGCCGCTTTGCACGTGGGGCAATGCCGTCAGCACGCTGGTGAATCCGGCGCCGACATGGCCGCCGATGACATCGACCATGATCTGTGCGCCGCCCTTGTACGACACCGGAATGGTCTTGAGATTGCCCGCCTGGCGCAGCAGCTCGCCGGTCAGTCGCGTCTGGCCTTCCGAATAACCGATGCCGAGCGGCTGGCTACGGGCGGCACTGACGAGGTCGGTCAGCGATTTCGCAGGGTTGGACTTCGATACCACCAGCACCATCGGCGAGATGGCGAGGCGTGTGATGGGGGAGAAGCCACGCACCGTGTCGTAGGGCAGGCTTTTCATCAGCACGGGATTGATCGCGTGCGAGCCCACCACCATCAGCAGCGTGTAGCCGTCCGGGGCGGACTTGTGAACGTGACTGGATCCGATCACGCCGTTGGCGCCGGGCCGGTTGTCCACCACCACCGACTGCCCCCAACGCTCGGACAGCTTCTGCGCGACCAGGCGGCTGACGATATCGGTGCCGCCACCGGGCGCATAGGGCACGACCAGCGTGACGGTCTTTTCCGGCCACTTCGCGGCGGCGTGGCCAGAAGCCAGCGCGGCGGTACAGGCCATGGCGCCCAGCACGCCTCGAATCCAGCGAATGTTCTTCATCAGGTGTCTCCTTCCTATATGGGTCTTGTCTGACCGGATGCTCGGCGGCATCCGTGTCGGCCTTACGTGCCGCTTTTACCGCGTTGGTTCTGCTGGCGCCGCAGCCATGCGATGGAGCGGCCGCCAAGGGGCCGATCCAGCAGCGATTCGGCGAATGTCACTGCATCGAGCAGTCCGTCGAGCGAAATCCCGGTACGCAGGCCGCACTGCTCGGCCATCAGCACCAGGTCTTCGGTGGCCAGGTTGCCTGCCGCGCCGGGGGCAAACGGACAGCCGCCGATGCCGCCCACGCTGGCGTCGAAGCGGCGCACGCCGGCCTCCAGCGCGGCCCATGCGTTGGCGACGCCCAGGCCGCGCGTGTCATGCAGATGCACGGCCAGCGTGCCGGGGTCGAGTGCTTGTGCCAACGTAGCCATGCGCGATTTGACGGCGGCGGGCGCTGCAGCGCCGATGGTGTCGGCGATGACGATCTCTTCCGCGCCGGCGTCCCGCATGCGGCAGGCCAGACGCAACACCGTATCGAGATCGACCGGGCCTTCGAACGGGCAGTCGAACGCGACCGCCACATAGGCACGCGTGCGCAGGCCGAGTTCGCGCGCCCGCACCAGTGTCTGTTCGCTGACATCGGTGGCCGCGTCCAGCCCCATATTGATGTTGCGCTGGTTCATCGTCTCGGTGGCTGAGAGCACCACCGCAATCTCGGTGGCGCCGGCGCCTTGCGCGCGTTCCAGGCCCTTGAGATTCGGCACCAGCGTGGAAAGCCGCAGGTCCGGGCACTGCGCCGCAGCGCGCTGGACCACGTCCGCCGCGTCGGCCATCTGCGGCACGGCCTTCGGTGAGACGAAGCTGGTGGCTTCGACGCTCCGTACGCCGGCACGCGCCAGCAGGCGGATCAGTTCTACCTTGGCATCGGTGGAGATGGCGACGGCCTGGTTCTGCAGCCCGTCGCGCGGTGCGACGTCAGTGATGACGATGTCCGGCGTGGCGTGGCGCTGTGCGTCGCTCATGCCACGGCTCCGGCTTCGCGCAGCCGCGCAATCTGTGCGTCGTCATAGCCCAGCGTGTCGCGCAGCACCGTGGCCGTATGCTCGCCCAGCGCGGGCGGACAGGTATAGGCCGGCGTGGTCACCCCGGAAAGCTTCACCGGATTGCCGGGCATCCGCACGGTCTCGCCGGTCTTCAGGGGCACCTCGACAATCATGTCGCGCGCCTCCACCTGCGGCTCGCGCAACGCATGCGCGAAATCGTTGACGGGCCCACACGGAATGCGCGCCTGCCGCAAACGGGCCAGCCAGTAGGCCGACGACTCGGCGCGCAGTTCGTTGGCGATGATGGCGTCGATCCGCGCCTTGTCGGCATAGCGGCCCGGCTGCTTCAGGTACTCGGGCGCGCGCAGTTCGGGATGATCGATCACGCTCAGGAAGCGTTCGAAGAACGCGTCGCCGATGCAGGCAATGATGATGTGGCCGTCGCTGGTCGGATAGGTGTTGTACGGCACGTGCACGAAATGGCTGTTGCCGATACGTTCGGGCACCAGGCCGGACATCAGGTGCATCGTCGCCATGTAGTTCAGCAGCGAGATCTGGGCGTCCAGCATCGAGATGTCCACGTGCTGGCCCACCCCGGTCTGCTCGCGCGCCGCCAGCGCCGCCAGCACGCCGATGGCGCCGAATACCCCGCCGCCCAGATCCCCAACGGGGATGCCGCTGCGTACCGGCGGGCCATCGGACATGCCGGTGATGGACATGCCGCCACCCATGGCCTGCACCACCTGGTCGAACGCGGGCTGCTGCCGGTCCGGCCCGGTCTGGCCGAAGCCGGTGACGGAGCAGGTGATGATGCGCGGGTTGACCTTGGAGAGCGATGCGTAATCGATACCCAGCCGCTCCGTCACGCCAGCGCTGAAATTGTCGAAGACAACGTCGGCATTGCGCACGAGATCCAGAAACACCGCCCGGCCTGCCTCGGACTTCAGGTCCACGCACACGCTTTCCTTGTTGCGGTTCAGCGTGAGGAAGTACGCACCCATCCCGTCGCGGGCGTAGTCCTCGCTCTCCGCCAGCAATTTGCGCGTGCCCTCTCCGGTGCCGGGGGGCTCCACCTTGATCGTGCGGGCACCCAGGTCGGCCAGCAGCATGGTGCCGTACGGGCCCGAGAGCATATGGGTCAGGTCAAGTACGGTGATGTGTCCTAGCGCCTGCATGGCTTCCTCCGTGTTCGTATGGAGGGTTCAGTGCAATCGGTGTGCCAGTGCCTGCGGAGTTCGCTAAGTAGCTGATTCTAAACGGAATGGGAGTGGAAGGATGACGTTCCGCATGTTTCATGAAACACTGTTGAGACATTTCATGAAACGGCCGTGAAACGCTCGTGCGATGGTCACGAGAGGCGCCGCAGCGCCCGGAGGCGGCCGACGAGGAGACCCATGCGCAACACTTCCCCTGAGCGCGGCAGCCTGCCGCGGCTTTGTTTTATCAGTTACAAGCACCTCAGCCGCTTCGCCATGACGGTGCTGGACGAGTTCGCCGACCGCGCCACGATCGAGGTGGTCAATGGTTCGTTCGAGGCCGCACTGGACGCCGCGCACGAGCGCCTGCGCGACGGGGCGGCCGACGTCTTCGTCAGCGCCGGGGCGAACGCCACGATCCTGCGCAACGCGCTCGATGCACCCGTCGCCACCATCAAGCTCAGTGGCTTCGACATCCTGGTGGCGCTCCTGCAGGCACGGCATATTTCGAACCGCGTAGGCGTGGTGATGTACGGCGAATGCATTCCCGAACTGGATGCGGTCCGCGAGTTGCTCAATATCGAGGTGGCGCAGTACGCGTACCGCACCCCTGACGAGGCACGGCAGTGCTTCGAGCGGCTCGTGCGTGACGGCTATGAGGTGGTGGTGGGTTCCAGCATCGTCATGGAGCTAGCGGAGCAGTACGGCATCCAGGGGCGCCTGGCCTACTCGATCAATGCGGTGCGCCAGGGGATTGAGGACGCCATCGAACTGGCGCGCGTGGCCCGCCTGGAAGCGGGGCGCTATGACCAGCTCAACGGCGTGCTGCACAACCTGCAGGAGGCCGTTCTGGCCGTCGACCGCGACAATCGCGTGATTGCCGTCAACCCGCCGATGGAAATGCTGCTGGGCCGCGTCAAGGCGAGAATGATCGGCCAGCATCTGGAGGACATCGAGCCGGCGCTGTCGCTGCAATCCACGCTGGCCAGCGGCATGCAGGAGCGGGGCAGCGTGTTTCGCTTCGCGCAGCGCGACTGGATCGCCAATCGCACCCCGATCCGCGAGCATGGCGATACGGTGGGCGCGGCCATTACGCTCTATGACGCGCGCAATATCCAGGATGCGGATGCCAGCCTGCGCAGCCAGCAGCGCCGGCATCCGCGCAATGCGCGCAACCGCTTCGACAACCTGATCGGCGCCAGCCCGGCCTTCGAACGCGCCTGCGCGACGGCGCGGCGCTATGCCAGGACGGATCTCACGGTGCTGCTATCCGGCGAGAGCGGGGTGGGCAAGGAGCAGTTTGCGCAAGCGATTCATAACGAGAGCAAGCGCGCCGCCAAGCCGTTCGTCGCCATCAACTGCGCGGCCTTCCCGGAGGCGCTGCTGGAAAGCGAGCTGTTCGGCTACGACGAGGGCGCCTTCACCGGATCGCGCCGTGGGGGCAAGCGCGGGCTGTTCGAATCGGCCCATACCGGCACGCTGTTTCTCGACGAGATTGGCGATATGCCCGTCTCGCTGCAGACGCGGCTGCTGCGCGTGCTGCAGGAGCGCGAGATCCTGCGTCTGGGCGGTGCCATACCGATTCCGGTCGACGTGCGGATTATCGCGGCGACGCATCAGCCGCTGCCGCAGTTGATCGCCTCCAGGCAGTTCCGTCAGGATCTCTACTACCGTATCAACACGCTGCAACTGGCGTTGCCACCGCTGCGCGAGCGCCGCGAGGACATCGCCTTGCTCGCCACATTCCTGCTGCGGCGCTCGCTGGACCGGCTGGACTCGCGCCTCGACGCACCGACCCTGGTCGCGCGCTTGCTGCCAAGGCTGCAGGCGCACGCCTGGCCGGGCAATATCCGTGAGTTGGAGAATATCTGCGAGCGGATGGCGGTGTTCTTCTCGCAATGGGAGGATCTGGAGCACATTGCGTTCGACGAACTGCATCACGATTGCCCGGAACTGTTCGGGGCGGCCAGCATCATGGCGCCACCACCCGAGCTTGCGCCGTCATCATCGACCGCGCCCCGTGCACGCGTGCTGGAAGTGCTGGCCGAGTGTGGCGGCAATCGTCAGCAGGCGGCGCAACGGCTGGGCGTGAGCCGCGCGACGTTGTGGCGTTGGGAGAAGGCGGCCACGGCACAGGTTGGATAGGCTCGCTCCGCGCGACGCGATCGATCCAGTGCTGGAGTTTCTCGCGCACATCTGCCAAGATTGCGCCCCCTCTAAGATCACCGGCGAACTCGCGCAGTCTCATGGCCTCAAGCAAAGCTCACCACGCCACCGGATGGGCGGCGGCCGTCATCGCTGCAGTGGTCATCGCGAAGACCGGCAGCGAAGGGTGGGGCTGGGCCAGCATAGCGGGGTTTGTGGCGGCGATGCTGGGCAGCACCGCGCCAGACTGGATGGAAGTGGCATGGTGGTCGAGGTCGCGTCGCCTGTGGATTACCCATCGCACCTGGACGCATTGGGGCATCGCCTGGATCGGCCTCCTGCTATGGGCCTACCACGCGCTGGGCACCCATCCGTTGGCCGCACCCGCATTCGGCTTTGCCTGCGGGGGCGTCATGCACTTGCTGGCCGACTGGCCGAACCCGCTGGGCGTACCGTGGATCGCGGGGCGCCATTCGCTGAACTGGTGGAAGAGCGGGCGGTGCGACCTTCTCATCGTCGCGACTTCATGGCTGATTGCCCTCGCCGTATCCCGCGAGTTCTGGCTGCATGGCGGCCATCCCCTCGCAATCGTCCGGCATCTGCGGACGCACTTCTGACACGCCGGGACGGTGATCCGGCGCCGCTAGCATCGCCGGAAGATCGCGGTCTTCCTATTCCCTCGGCTGGAAATAAAGATTGATGTGGGCGGGCGCCACGCCGTTCTCGTCGCGCGGCAGCGGGTTGGAGCGTGCCACGGCGCGCAGCACGGCGTTGTCCCAGCCGGTGTGTCCGCTCGAGCGGGCCAGCCGGGCCTCCAGCACGGTGCCGTCCGGTGCCAGATGCACTGCGACCACGGCGGTGGGATTGTCGGGCAGGTCTCCATCGAAGAGGATGTTGGGCGTGACCCGGCGTCGCACCTTGTCCGCATAGCCCGGCGACGTGGTGCCGCCTGTGCCGGCACCGTCGCCGGGGCGGCTGCCTGCACCGGTTGCACTGGCTGTAGCGGCTGTAGCGGCTGTGGCGGCTGTGGCGGCTGCGGTGGCCGCAGCGGCCTGACGCTCGGCGTCGCGGAGGTTTTGCTCGCGCTGCTGCGCTTGCGCGGCGGCTTCGAAAGCCTTCGCGGCTTCGGCTGCCCTCGTGGCTTCAAGTGCCTTGGTGGCCTTGGCTGCCGCACGGCGTTTCTCGGCCTGCAAGGCAATGTCGGGCCTGTCTTCCGATTTCAGCTCGGGTTCCAGCTTCCGTTCTAGCTTCCGTTCCGGCTGCGGGACCACCGGCTTCGTCTCGGCCACGGTCTGCGGCGGATTTTCGGGGATCGCGTCCCACAACTCGGCTTCCACGCCGACCGGGGTCCGGCTCTGCCAATGGACCGCGTAATAGAGCCACAAGCCCAGCAGCACGTGGATAAACAGGGCCAGCAGGAAGCTCGGCAGGGTTCCCCGTTCCAGTGGCTTTCGACCTGACATGGCATCTCCGCGATTCATGCCCTTGATCTGACCATAGTCCCGCCGTCGGGCGATTTCAACCTGCCCCGGAGGCGCCTTTCCACTGGCGCTGGATGCGCGCGGCGTCGTCCGCGTCGGACGTGGCAACGTCCAGCCAGCCGGCAGTGTGCCGGTCGGGGAGGCGCTTCGGTTCGGCCATGAGCAGATGAGCGATTTCGGATAGGATGCTGCGCGGCGCTGCGCTATTGTCGCGAGCGGCCATGTTGACCCCCGTACACTATTTGATTGATCGCCCCCGCGCACGGCAGTTGCGTCTCCGCAACGCCATCGCCCCCAACCGATGACGAAACTTCTCAAGGAGGACGGCGCGATTGCGCTGGCAGACAGCATCCCCGACGCTGTTTTCCTGGTCGACCAAACCGGGCAGATCCGCTACGCCAACACGGTGTGCGAGGAGATCCTCGGCTACCGGCAGTCCGATCTGGTCGGCCAGCTGGTGCTCGAACTGGTGGTGCCGGCGGACCGGGAGAAGACGCTGCGCGAGGCCGGCCGGGTCCTGGCTGGCAACAAGCGCGTGGGCTTCGAGAATCGCTACCGGCACCGAAACGGTGCGGACGTCCATCTGTCCTGGTCGGCCCAATGGCACGCGGCGCACGAGCTGCGCATCGGCGTGGCCCGGGACGTGACCGCGCAGCGGCAGACGCCGGCCATCCCTCCCCATCCCCCCGACCATGCCAGTCGGCTCGACGCGCTCGCCCCCCACGAACGCAGGGTGCTGAACCTGCTACTGACCGAAGCCGGCGAGAAGCAGATCGCCGAACAGCTCGGGCTGGCGGTCTCCACCACGCACTCCTACATCACCGGCATCTATCGCAAATTCGGCGTGCGCGGCCGGGCGGGGCTGATGAGCCTGTGGCTGCGGCACCTGCTGCACGACTGACGCCCCGGCAAAAAAACGCCGGCCCGAAGGCCGGCGCAGAGTGATGCCCGGATGTTGCGCGATGTCAGGACGCGCGGCGGCACGTGCCCTGGACGATGCTGCCGAGCGAGAGGTTGAGCCACGCCAGCGAGTCGGCGCCCGTTTTCAGGAGGACATGGGCGAAGGTGGGCGGCACGGCGGCCGGGTCGCCCGGCTCGGCATCCAGGTCGCCGTCGGCGGCGATCGCCACGCCGTTCAGCGTGATGCCAGCCTGGAGCCTGTTCAGCACCAGCGGCAGCGTGAGCGCCCTGCTGGCGACGGTGAGCTTGCCACCGGCGACGGTCAGCGTCTCCCGCGCCATTGTGCCGTCAAACACTGCCGTCGCGCCGTCCACAACGCGGTTGGCGTAAGAGCAGGCCCACGTGCCGTCAAGCTCCCCGGCCACCAGCGCGCGGGCGGGCTGGATGGTCCAGGTGCCGGTGGCGACCGCTCCCGCCTCGGCGTAGTTCATGTCAAAGCGCATGCCGCCGTTCGGGTTGACGAACAGCCGGCCACGGAAGTAGCCGCCGCCGTTCATCACCAGGTCGAATGCACCCGGAAAGCGCGTCTGGTCGGCCAGGGTCAGCTTGCCCAGTTGCGGGGTGGCGCAGGTGACGAGATCCGCGCTGTTGCAAAGCTGCACGTTGCCGTCGGTGTCGAAGCGCATGCCGGCCGGCGTGCTCGCGGGGCCCGCTAGCGGCTTGCCGGTGGCCTGGTCGTAGATGGCGAAGTTCATCAGCACGTTGTAGGTGCCGGCCAGGCTGCTCAGCGCCGGCGGGTCGATGGTGACCGCGCTCGCGGCGATATCGCCGGCCAGCAGGCCCGTGCTGGTGCCCAGCAGGTTCGGCAGGCCGGAGATCTCGCCGAACAGGCCGTCGGCGCCCTGGCGGAACGTCAGGCCGATGCCCGCCAGCTTGGCGGTCAGGTTGGCCGGGGGCGGGTCCGCGCTATCGGCCACGAGGCCGCTCACGGTGAAATTGCCGTCCGTGTTCGTGTAGTTGCCGATGACCGTGCCGCGCAGGCCGAAGGCCGAATCGATAAAGCTGAGGGTGAGCTTGCCGCGCGACGGGGCGTCCACGGTGAGGGCGATGGTGTCGCCGAAGGACAGCGTGCCCGAGTACTTGACCGGTACTGGCGCCGGCGGCTCGGCGGGAGCCGCCGGCGTCTCTGTTTGCACGGGCGCCTGCCCGTCGCTGCCCCCGCAGCCGGCCAGGGCAGCCCCCACGACCAGCGCGCCCATCAGATATTTCCACTTCAGCATGACTAACCCCTTCTTCCCATTGTTCGTTTGTCTTGTCGACGCCAGACGTAGCTGGCGGCGGGAGCAAACGGTAACAAGGATCCGGGGCGCCTCACCATCCTGCTAATCAGAGGGGCGCTGGTCGAAGGTCGCTGGCTGGGCCGGTTATTCCGCCTCGATCCCGGCCTGCTTCACGACCTTGCCCCACTTCGTCAGGTCGGACTGGATCACCGCCGCGTAGGCTTGCGGCGTGCCGCCCTGCACCTCGATACCCGCCGCTTCCAGCTTGGCGCGCACCTCGGGCAGCTTCAGCGCCGCGTTGATCTCGGTGTTGAGCTTGGCGACGATGTCCTTCGGCGTACCGGCCGGGGCCAGGAAGCCGCCGTTGGTGTTGGCGTCGTAGCCCTTGAGGCCTTGTTCCTCGGCCGTCGGCACATTGGGCAGGGCCTTGGAGCGGTTCCGGGTGGAGACCGCCACGGCGCGCACGTTGCCCGCCTTCACCTGCTCCTGGATGGCGCTGATGGTGTCGATATAGAGCGCCGTGCGGCCGGCCACCAGATCGGGGTGGGCGGCGGACGAGCCCTTGTAGGGCACCAGCAGCACCGGCGCGCCGCTGACCATGCGGAACATCTCGGCGGCCATCTCCTGCGCGCTGCCGCGGCCGGACGTGGCCACCTTGGCTTCGCCCGGGTTGGCCTTCATCCACGTCACCAGTTCAGGCATGGTCTTGACCGGCAGCTTCGGGTAGATCGCGAACACCAGCGGAATCTCGTGGGTGTAGACGATGGGCTCGAAGCTCTTCTGCGGGTCCCAGCCGAGGTTCTTGAACAGGAACTTGTTGATGTTGTGGCTGCCGCCCACGATGCCGATGGTGTAGCCGTCCGGCTTGGCGTTGGCCAGCACCGCCGTGCCGAGGTTGTTGGAGGCGCCCGGGCGGTTCTCGACGATGAACGGCTGGCCGAACTTGACCGAGAGTTTCTCGCCCACGACCCGCGCGATCAGGTCGATGCCGCCGCCGGCCGGGGCTGGGACGATGATGGTGACCGGGCGGCTCGGGTAGTTGGGCTGCGCCGAGGCCATCCCCGGCGCCACGATCAGCGTGGTGGACAGCGCAGCGGACAGGCCAAGGGTTTTGATGAAAGGGGTGAATTGCATCGTTGTCTCCGTTCGATTTCTGGTCAACTCTTGTTAACTCTGTGATGTCAGCCGCGCCCGACGAAGGGCATCGCGCTGGCCATGACGGTCATGGTCAGGACGTTGGCCTCAAGCGGCAGCGAGGCCATGTGGCGCACGGCATTGGCGACGTGGGTGGCATCCATCATCGGCTCCGGCGCGGTGGTGCCGTTGGCCTGCAGCACGCCGCGCGTCATGCGTTCGGACAGCTCGGTCAGGGCGTTGCCGATGTCGATCTGGCTAGCCACGATGTGGTAGGCGCGGCCGTCCAGCGCCAGCGCCTTGGTCAGCCCGGTGACGGCATGCTTGCTGGCCGTGTACGGCGCCGTGAACGGGCGCGGCGTGTGCGCGGAGATCGAGCCATTGTTGATGATGCGCCCGCCCTGCGGGGACTGCCGGCGCATCAGGCCGAAGGCGGCCCGCGCGCACAGGAAGACGCCCGTGACGTTGGTGTTGATCACGTTGAACCACTTGTCCAGCGGCAGCTCGTCCATCGGCACGGCCGGGGCGTTGACGCCGGCGTTGTTGAACAGCAGGTCCAGCCGGCCGAACTCGCGCTCGATGGTGTCGAACAGGGCCTGCACGCTTGCCGGGTCGGTCACGTCGGTGGGCGCGGCCATGGCGGGCTGGCCGCGTTCGGCGGCCTCGGCGGCCAGCGCCTGCAGCGGCTCGGCACGCCGGCCGGCCAGCACGACGGTCCAGCCGTCATTGAGCAGGGCGATGGCCGTCAGGCGGCCTACGCCGCTGCCGGCGCCGGTGACGAGGGCGATCTTGCGGGGTGCGTTCAAGGGGGTCTCCTATATATATATGGTGGCGGATGGCCTTCAGCGGGCGACGGTCAGCGCTAGCTCGCCGATGCCTGCCACGCTGGCCTGGATGACATCGCCGGGCTGCAAGGGCCCGACGCCGACCGGCGTACCGGTGAAGATCAGGTCGCCCGGCATCAGCGCCACGGATCGGGACAGCATCGCCACCAGTTCCGGCACCGACCAGAGCAGGCCGGAGAGGTCCGCGCGCTGCCGCTCGACACCGTTCACGGCGAGCTGGATCGTCCCTTCGCGCGGATGGCCGCAAGTCGCGGCGGGCACGAGGGCGCTGCAGGGCGCCGAGTGGTCGAAGGCCTTGGCGGGCTCCCAGGGGCCGCCGACGCGCTTGGCTTGCTGCTGCAAGTCGCGCCGGGTCAGGTCCAGCCCGACGGCATAGCCCCAGATGTGCTGCGCCTCGGCCTGCGCCGGGTCGATGTCACGCCCGCCCCGGCCGATGGCCACGACCAGTTCCACCTCGTGGCAGAACTCGGTCGTCTCCGGCGGATAAGGCAGCTCGCCCCGGGCCGGCCCCACGGCGGTCGCCGGCTTCATGAACCAGGCGGGCATCTCGGTGGGCGCCGGCTCGGCCGGGTCCCATCGATAGTTGCGGCCGATGCAGAAGACCCGGGCGATGGGAAACCGCGCCGTGTCACCCGAGACAGGCAGCGAGACCGGCGGGGCAGGTGGGAAGACGAAATCCATCATCGCCTCAGGTGGTCAGGCTCATGGCGGGACGCTCGCCCGCCAGGCCTTGCGCCACGCTGTCCAGCACCATCTGCACCATGGCGCCGCGCGTCTCCCAGGTGGCGCTGGCGCGGTGGGCCTGCAGCGTGGTGCGGTCCGACTGGCGCAGCGCCAGCGGCACGCGCGGCTCGTCGACGAACACATCGAGGCCCGCGCCCGAGATACGCCCGGCGGCGATGGCATCGGCCAGATCTGTTTCATTGACCAGCCGGCCGCGCGCCACGTTGACGAGGTAGCCCTGCGGGCCGAGCGCTTCCAGCACGGCGGCATTGATGATGCCCTCGGCCTTGTCGGCGGCGGCGCACAGCACCAGCGCATCGCTCTCGCGGGCCAGATCCAGCAGGTCCGCCACGAAGGTGTGCGGCACGTCGTCCATCGCGCGCAGGTCGGTGTAGCGGATGGGGCAGCCGAAGGCCGCCGCCCGCGTGGCCACGGCGCGGCCGACGCGGCCCATGCCGACGATGCCCACGCGCATGCCGCTGAAGCGGCGCGCCAGCGGGATGGCGCTGGGCTGCGGATGCAGTTCCCACTGGCCGTCCCGCACGAAGCGGTCGCCCGCGCAGATATTGCGGCAGGCGGCAATCAGCAGGCCGATGGCCAGATCGGCCACGTCTTCGGTCAGCGCGCCCAGCGTGGCGGTCACCGCCAGACCGCGTTCGCGGCAGTAGGCCAGGTCCACCGCATCGGTGCCCACGCCATTGATGGCGACCACCTTCAGGGCCGGCAACTGCTCCAGCATCGCCCGCGAAATCCCGGTGTGCCCGCCGGTGATCACCGCCTGGATGGATGCGGCGTGCTCGCGCAGCCAGCCCGCCTGGTCGGCAATCTCGAAGTACTTGTGCACCACGTAGCGGCTGGCCAGTTCGTCATTGGCCGCCGGGATCAGGATCGGGTTCAGCTGGAGGATTTGCGGCTTCATGTGCGTGAGGCTTTGGGTGTTGATGATGGATACATGGTATGTAATAGTTGATTCACGAGGCAAGATTGATATATAAAATCAATATAAATTCGCACGGGAAGCGTCAACATGGGAACCTGGATATCGATGGATGAGGCGTGCAGCCGACTTGGCGTGCGGCCGCAAACGCTCTATGCCTATGTCAGCCGGGGCAAGCTGGAGGTCATGTCCGACCCCGCCGACACACGGCGCAGCCTCTATCGGGCCGAGGATGTGGCCGGCCTCGCCAGGCGCAAGCAGGCCGGGCGCAAGCACGAGACGCTGGCCACCAACACGCTGTTCGGCGCGGAGCCGAGCATCCCCACCGCGCTCTCGACCTTCGTGCGCGAGCGGCTGTACTACCGGGGGCAGGACGCCGTGACGCTGGCCGGATCCGCCACGCTGGAAGAGGTGGCGCACCTGCTGTGGGACGCCGAGCAGGTCGTCGACTTCTCATCGATGGCCGGCGTCGCCGAGCCCGGGCGCGTGGCGGCCTTCCATACGCTGGCCACGCTGGCGGCCACGGGCCATTCCACGCATGGGCGCATGACGCGGGTGTTGCATCTGGAAGCGCAGGAGTTGGTGGGCCAGCTGGCCAATGCCTTCGGCGCGCAGGCGGGGCAGCAGCCCTTGCACCTCCGCTTTGCGCAGGGGTGGCAGCAGTCGCCGCAGGTGGCGGATCTGCTGCGGACCGCGATGGTGCTGCTGGTGGACCATGAGCTGACCAGCTCGGCCTTCGCCACGCGTATCGCGGCATCCACGGGCGCCTCGCTGCCGGCCTGCCTGCTGGCCGGGCTGACCACGCTGTCCGGGCCGTTGCACGGCGATGCGTCCGGCCGCGTCAAGGCGCTGTTCAATGAGGTGGAGCGGCTGGGCGAGGATCAGGTGATTGCCCACTACCTGTCCACCGGGTTGCCGCTGGCCGGGTTCGGCCACCATCTCTATCCCGATGGCGATCCGCGCGCGATGGCGCTGCTGGCCCTGTTCGATCCGCCCGACGTGATCACGCGCTTTATCGAGAAAGCCACCCGGCTGACCGGCTTGCAGCCCAATATCGACGTGGCGCTGGCGGCGCTGTCCATCCACTACCGCCTGCCGGACGACGCCGCGTTCGCCATGTTCGCCACGGCGCGCAGCATCGGCCTGCTGGCGCACAGTCTGGAGCAGCTGGGGGTGGGGCAGGTGATCCGCCCGCGCGGGCGCTACATCGGGATCATGCCGTAGCGGGCGGGAAGGTTATCGCTTCGGGTACACCACCTGCCAGTCTTGCTTCATGCTGATGACGGTCCAGTTGCGCGCCTTCGCGGCGTCCAGCGCCTTGTCCAGCTTGCCGATCTTTGACGCGCGGTCGTAGGCGAATTCCCGCTCGGCATCGTCGTGATGGACGAGCACGGCCAGGCGCGGGCCGTCGCCGGTGGTGGTGTATTCCAGCATGTGGAAGTCGCCATCCGAGTTGCCCACGGCCAGGATCGGCCGGCGGCCAATATGGCGATAGATGCCAACCGGCTTGCCTGGGCCATCGTTGATGAACTCGATCTTCGGGTCACGCACCAGCGCCGGCTTGCCGTTCAACGTGCCATAGTGCACCGCCTGCGATGAGCCCACCACCTGCTCGGGCGGAATCCCGTACGCCTGCTCCACCCACGGCCGCATGAACTCGATGGTCCCGCCGGACACGATATAGGTCTTGAACCCGTTCGCGCGCAGGTAGGACAGCAGTTCCAGCTGCGGCTGGTAGACCAGATCGGTGTAGGGCCGGTTGAACTTCGGATGGCGCGCGCTGGCGATCCACGCGCGGATGGTCTTGTCGTAGTCATCCACATTCATGCCGCTGTTGGCGACGGCAATCAACTGCAACAACTGCTTCTCGTTGGCGATCACCTTGGCCATGTCGTTGGCCATCAGGGCCTTGAAGGCGGGGTTGTTGCGCCATTCCGGATGCTGCGGCGCGGCGGCCTTGACCTGATCGAGCAGGAAGAAGAACTGGAAGTAGAGCGGCTGCTCGCTCCACAGCGTGCCGTCATTGTCGAAGGCCGCCACGCGCTGCTCGGTCGGCACGAAGTTAGGCGAGCCCTGGCGGGTCACGTCGGTGACGAATTTGACGATGGCTTGCTTCGCGGGGCCGTCGCGCCAGGAGGGCAGGGCGTCCGTCTGCTGGGCGGAGGGGGTCGCCGAGTTGGCGGCCGGGTCCGCGGGCGCGGTCGAGCATCCGCTCAGTCCCACTCCGGACGCCGCCAGCGCGAGCAGCATGGTGGCGGTGGCGGCGACACGTGGCAGATCGGCTTGGCACCAGCGCGAAGGGAAGCGCATCGAGGTCTCCTGTGATGGATTGGATACATCCCAATATAGGCGGCGCGCGGGCGGGTGTGTAGTTTTTGCCGGTTGGCGGGCGCCACCGGGCCCGTCCCGCCCGGCTGGGCCGTGCGCCGCCGCCGGGTATGAAATTCGCTTCTCTTGATTCCGCTATGTCATGACCGGAGACGCGAAATGACCAAACCAGAGGATGGAAAGCCCGCCGGCAAGCCCACCGAACACGGCGATGCGCACAGTGTCCACCGCCGCAGCGACGGCGGCGTCTGGCCCGATGGCACGCCGCGCGACCCCGCCTCGGGGCCGCCGCACTATGGCGAAGACAACCGCGACCTGAAAAAGCCGCGCGACCACGGCAGCGACTGGGCCACGTCCGACCTCGTGAAGAACGTGCCGGGCAAGGGGCCGGTGCCGGTGGGACACGACCAGCCGAAGAAGTAAATCGACAAACCTGGGGCAGCGATGCGCTGGAGACCTATCTCCCTCCATCAAGCCTATGGCCTGATGCGCGACAGCGTGACCGCGTGGATGGACGACTACGCGCCCAGCATGGGCGCCGCGCTGGCCTACTACACGGTGTTTTCGATCGCGCCGCTGCTGCTGATCGTGATCTCGGTGGCCGGCATGGTCTTCGGGGCCGAGGCGGCGCGCGGGGCGGTGATGAGCGAATTCTCCGGGCTGATCGGCGCGGAGGGCGCGGAAGCCATCGAGAACATGCTCCTCGCGCTGAGCGACCCCGGTCTCAGCACGCTGACCGCACTGGTCGGCACGGTGACGCTGGCGATTGGCGCCACCACGGTGTTCGCCGAACTCCAGAGCGCGCTGGACCGCATCTGGCAGGTGCCGGAGCGGAGGAAGGCGTCCGGCATTCTCGAACTGCTGCGCTCGCGGCTGCTGTCATTCGGGATGGTGCTTGGCATTGGCTTCCTGCTGATCGTCTCGCTGCTGGCCAGCGCCGGGCTCGCCGCGCTCGGGCGGGTGTGGGGGCCGCTGTTCGAGGGCGAACTGCTCGGCCATGCGCTCGACTTGCTCGTCAGCGTGGTGCTGGTGACCGTCGTCTTCGCCATGATCTACAAGATCATGCCCCACGCCGCCGTGCGCTGGCCGGACGTCTGGCTCGGCGCCACCGTCACCGCCGTGCTGTTCAGCATCGGCAAGTTCCTGATCGGTCTCTACATCGGCAAAAGCGGCGTGGCGTCCGGCTATGGCGCGGCCGGCTCGCTCGTGGTGCTGCTGATGTGGGTCTACTACTCCGCGCAGATCTTCCTGCTGGGGGCGGAATTTACCTGGCTCTACGCCAACCGCTACGGCTCGCTCAAACAGGGCGCGCCGCGCGAGGCACCGGCGCCATCCGCCACACCGACCCGGGTGCACTGATTCTTCTCCTTGTCAGCCGCTGCGCCGTGCATGACTGCGGCGTGACTGACACCGCAGAGGTCGCGATCATGCAGCCGAAGCGGATCTATACTCGCTGGCCTGAATTGCCAGGGGGCGAAGATGGATGCATCTGCCGAGGTAAGTGGCCTGGACGCATGGTTCCGCCGTCGGGTCAGGCAGCGGCCTGACGCCATCGCGCTGGTCTACGGCGGGCGGCACGTGTCCTATGCCGCGCTCGATGCCCGGGTCGACAGCGTTGCCCGTACGCTCGCCAGCCGGGGCGTGAGGGCGGAGACGCCGGTCGGCATCCTCCTGCCCGCCGGCATCGACCAGACCATCTGCCAGCTTGCCGTGATCCGCGCGGGCGGGAGTTGCCTGCCGCTGGATCCCGATGCGCCCGACGCACGGATTCGCCTGATGCTGGACGACCTCGACGTGCGGATCGCCGTGTCGACGGCCGGCGATCGCGCCCGCCTGGGCGCGGTGGCCGATTGCCTGACCGATTGCCTGGCCGATTGCCCGGCCGATTGCCCGGCCGATTGCCCGGCCGATTACCTGACGCCGGGGGCCGAGGCCGCCGGCAGCATCGCCATGCCGGCAGCGGGTCTCGCGCATCGGACCCATGTCCTCTACACCTCGGGCACCACCGGCCAGCCGAAGGGCGTGGAGATCCTGGCGCGTGGCATTGTGCGGCTGGCCTGGCAACCGCGCTATGTATCGCTGAATGCCGACGACCGGATCGCGGCCATCGCGAATCCCACCTTCGACGCCGCCCTGTTCGAGACCTGGGGGGCGCTGCTGAACGGGGGCACCGTGGTGTTCCTGCCCCGGCAGACCTGTATCGACCCCGCCACTTTCCGGCATAGCCTGCGCGCGCAAGGCGTGACGACGATGTTCATCACCAGCGCGCTGTTCAACCATACCGTGCACGCGTGCCCCGATGCGTTCGCCACGCTGCGTACGCTGCTGGTCGGCGGCGAAGCGCTCAACGCCCAGGCCATTTGCGCGGTATTGCGCAGCGCGCCGCCGGCCCGGCTGCTGAACGCCTACGGCCCGACCGAATGCACGACCTTCGCCACCTGTCACGCCATCACGCTGCATGACGCAGAGACCGGCGCGATCCCGATCGGCCAGGCCATCGACGACACCGTGGTCCATGTGCTCGATGGCGACCGGCAGCCGGTGTCGCCAGGCCAGATCGGCGAGATCCATCTCGGCGGCGCGGGGCTGGCGCGTGGGTACTGGCAGCGTCCTGCGCTGACGCGCGAGCGCTTTGTCGAGGTCGATCACCTGGCCGAAGGCAGGCCGCTGAGGCTGTACCGGACCGGCGATCTCGGCGCGTGGCGGCCGGACGGCACGCTGGCCTTCCATGGCCGGCGCGACAACCAGGTCAAGATTCGCGGCCACCGCATCGAGCTGGAGGAGGTGGAGGCGGTCCTGCGCGAAAGCGGGATGGTGCGCGAGGCTGTGGCCACCGTGCAGCAGACCGCGCTGGGCGACCCGTACCTGCTCGCCTTCATCGTGCCGCAGCTTGGGGAAGCCGGGACGGCGGCGCTGGCTGCGTACGTGACCCGACGGATGCCGAAGGACATGCGGCCGCGCCTGGTGGGTGTGAACGACCTGCCGATGACGGCCAACGGCAAGGTGGACCGGCGCGCGCTCCGTGACCGGCTCCATGACCGGCTCCATGACCCGCTCCATGATCCGCTCCATGATTCGCACCCCCAAGCGATGGCGGTGCGGGGAACCACGGAGGCGATGCTGCGCGATGCCTGGCGGTGCGCGCTCGATCTGGACAGCGTGGCCGACGATGACGACTTCTTCGCGCTCGGCGGCGATTCGCTTCAGGCCGCCAGCCTGATCCTGCTGCTCGGCGAGCGGCTGGGCCGCCCGCTGCCGGTGCAGGCCCTCTACGACGCCCCGACGCCGGCGAAGCTGGCCACCTGGCTCCAGCGCCACGGGCAGGGCGGGGGTGACGAGGCCCAGGCGGGCAGCGGCGCAGCCGAGCGTGCGCGCCTGCTGGCCGATGCCCGGCTGCCCGACGATATCGGCCCCGTGTCCGGTCCCGTATCGGGCCCAGTATTCGGCCCGCCGGCGCCGTGGTGCGGCGCGGGCGGGGGCCGGGTCTTCCTCACCGGCGCGACCGGCTTCCTCGGCGCGTTCCTGCTGCGCGACCTGCTGCGCTGGCCCGGGGTCAGCGAGGTGATTTGTCTGGTACGCGCACCGTCCGATGACGAGGCTGGCCGGCGGCTCCGCGCAAACCTCTGCAAGTACGGTCTCTGGCACGAGGGCTTCACCACGCTGCTGCGGCCACTGGCGGGCGATTTCGCTCTGGGCGACTTCGGTCTCGGCGCAGCGCGCTTCGAGGCATGGGCGAATCGCTGCGACGTGGTGTTCCACCTGGGCGCGCACGTCAACTACATCGAGCCCTACAGCCTGCATCGCGCCGCCAACGTCGCGGGTACGTTGCACGTGCTGCGCTTCGTCGCCAGCGGGCGCGCCAAGGCGCTCCACTACGTGTCCAGCATCGCGGCGTTCGGCCCGGCCGGGCTACTGGCCCCCACCAAGACGCTGTACGAGGATGACGATCTCGCCCGACACCTGCCGGGGCTGATGTTCGACATGGGCTATGCCGCCAGCCAATGGGTGGCTGATCAGCTGGTCACCGCCGCGATCCGGCGGGGCGTGCCGGCGGCGGTGTATCGCCCCGGCTTCATTCTGGGCGACAGCGCCAGCGGGGCGGGCAATCGGAATGATTTCGTCGCGCGGCTGGTGCGGGGCTGCATCGCGATCGKGGCGTATCCGCACCTGCCGCACCAGCGCAAGGAAATCGTTCCGGTCGACTATGTCAGCGCCGCGCTGCTGCGTATCGCCGCCGACGGCAGCAACCTTGGCCGTGCCTACCATCTGGTGCCGCCGCGCGAGGCCGACCAGCCCGACCTGCTCGCGTTCTTCGGCATGCTGCGCGCCTGCGGCTATCCGCTGCAGTCACTGCCGTATGCCGACTGGCTGCAACGGCTGGCAGACTCGGCCGATCTGGCAGGCAATCCGCTGCGGCCGCTGCTGCCGCTGCTGACGGAACCGGTCTACGGCCGGCTCACCCGCTGGGAAGTCTACGAGGGCATGCCGCGCTACGACGCCACGCATACGGCTCGCGCCCTGGCGGTGGCCGGCGGGCTGGCCTTTCCCCGGCTCGATCGCGCGCTGATGGCGCGCTATCTCGACGTCTGGATGGGGCAGCGACCGGTTCCTGACACCCGGTAGCCGGGTGCTGTCCGGTCCACATGCACCATCCGCGTGACTTCGTATTTGGGCATTTCGCATCCGCGTTCTATCGTTAAGTGCCGGCCCCGGCGCAGGACCTGTTCGATGCGGCAGCCCAAGGAGTCGTCATGAGCAAGAAGTCCAGTATCACGACCTATATCGTCATTGCGATGATCCTGGGCGGCGTGGTCGGCTACGCGTGCCACACGGCCTTCCCCGACCCCAAGCTGGCCAAGGACGTGGCCGGCTACATCTCCGTCATCACCGATGTCTTCCTGCGGCTGATCAAGATGATCATCGCGCCGCTGGTCTTCTCCACGCTGGTCATGGGCATCGCCCATATGGGGGACGCCAGCACCGTGGGCCGGGTGGGCGTGAAGGCGCTGGCGTGGTTCATCACGGCCTCGCTGGTGTCGCTGACGCTGGGCCTGATCATGGCCACGGTGCTCCAGCCCGGCATCAACATCGGCCTGCCGCTGCCCGACGTGGGCGCCGCCACCAACCTCAAGACCAACGCCTTCACGCTCAAGGATTTCATCGCGCATCTGGTGCCGAAATCCGTCGCGGAGGCGATGGCGAACAACGAGATCCTGCAGATCGTGGTGTTCTCGATCTTCTTCGGCACGGCGCTGGCGGCGCTGGGCGAGCGCGGCGCGCGCATGGCCGGGGTGATCGAAGACCTGGCCCAGGTGATGCTGAAGATCACCGGCGCCGTGATGTGGATGGCGCCGCTGGCCGTGTTCGCGGCGATTGCCTCGACGGTGACCACGCAGGGGCTGGGCATCCTGCTGACCTTCGCCAAGTTCATGGGCAGCTTCTACCTGTCGCTGTTCGTGCTGTGGGCGCTGCTGGCGCTGGCCGGCTGGGTGTTCCTGGGCAGGCGCATCGTCACCCTGATCCGGCTGATCCGGGAGCCGTTCCTGATTTCCTTCTCGACGGCGAGTTCGGAGGCGGCGTATCCGAAGATGCTCGACGCGCTGGACCGCTTCGGCGTCAATCGCAAGATATCCAGCTTCGTGTTGCCGCTTGGGTACTCCTTCAACCTGGACGGGTCGATGATGTACTGCACGTTCGCCGTGCTGTTCATTGCCCAGGCGTACGACATCCACCTGCCGCTGGCCACCCAGATCACGATGCTGCTGTTGCTGATGCTGACCTCGAAGGGCATGGCGGGAGTGCCGCGTGCGTCACTCGTGGTGATTGCCGCCACGCTGAACCAGTTCAACATCCCCGAGGCGGGGCTGTTGCTGATCATGGGCGTGGACCAGTTCCTCGACATGGGCCGCTCGGCTACCAATGCAGTGGGCAACTCGATTGCCTCGGCCGTGGTGGCGAAGTGGGAAGGGCAGTTGTCGAGCGAATCCACGCTCGGGGATCGGGGCGAGGGCAGCGAGGGCGGCGTGGACCCAGGCGGCGGGCCGCCGCTGCACAAGCCGGGGACTGCACAGGCCTGATGCCATGTCCATCCCCCGTCTTCATTTTCGATCCGGTGGTTCGCCCCGATGGCTGGCCGGCGCGGCGGCGGCGGCCGTGTGCTGGCTCGCTTGTCTCGGCGCTGCAGTCGCGCAGGACACCGGCGAGCTGAGCGGCACGCTGCGCAAGGCCAAGGACACCGGCAGCCTGATCATCGGCTACCGGGAATCGTCGCTGCCGTTCTCCTACCTGAACCAGGCGCAGCGCCCGATCGGCTATTCCATCGATGTCTGCACGGCCATCGTCCAGACCGCGGCGGCAGAGGTGGGGCGCGACCTCGCCATCCAGTGGGTGCCGGTGACTTCGGAAAACCGCTTCGACGCGGTCACTTCGGGCAAGGTCGATCTCGAATGCGGCTCCACCACGCGCAACGCCGAGCGGCTGAAGGTGGTGGCGTTCTCGCCGGTGATCTTTATCGCCGGGACCAAGCTGATGGTGCCGCGCGGCTCGCCGATCAAGACCTTCCGCGACCTCAAGGGCAAGACCGTGGTGGCCACGGCGGGCACGACCAATGCCGATGCGCTGGAGAAGCTTTCCACGCGCTTCGCGCTGAACCTCAAGGTGATCCGGGCGCGCGACCATGCCGATGCCTTCGAGGTACTGCGCCACGGCGGCGCCGATGCCTATGCCGGCGACGACGTACTGCTCTACGGCTTCCTGGCCAAGTCCGGCGCGGGCAAGCAGTTCGATGTGACGCGCGATTTCCTGTCCTACGACCCCTACGGGGTCATGCTGCGCAAGGGCGATCCGCAGTTCGCGGCCGTGGTGGACCGGGCCGTGCGCGACCTGATCACCACGGGCGAACTGGAGCGGCTCTACAAGCAGTGGTTCCTGAGCCGGCTGCCCACCGGGGAGCGGCTGAACATCCCGATGAGTGCACAATTGGAAGACATCATCAGCGCCACCCCGCAACAGCCGGATTAGGGCGAGGCATGCCAGTCAACACATAGTGGGTTAGCGTTCGCTCACACCTAAGTACAGTTTTCGATTGTTGCACCGCGATGACGCAAACTGTACTCTTCCGCCCGCAGGTGTTCTGTACGTCCCTCCACTCATCAATCGCGCCTAGTCTGCATCAATCGCTGCGGATGCGCCGACATCACGGATAACCGGGCCGCGCTCCGAGCACTTGATTGCGAGTCGCCCCCCGATGAGTACCCCTACCCCAGAGAGGGGGCATGTTGCCCCCTACACGCACCCGGCCGCCGGCTGGGGCGCCCTGAAGCAAGTCGCAGTCAACCTGATCAAGGAGAAGGTTGGCGGCGGCAAGTACAAGACCCTGTTCAAGCAGAACCAGCCGGACGGCTTCGACTGTCCCGGCTGCGCCTGGCCTGACCGCCAGCACGCCTCGACCTTCGAATTCTGCGAAAACGGCGTCAAGGCCGTGGCCGCCGAGGCCACCAGCAAGCGCGTCACGCCCGAGTTCTTTGCCGATCACACCGTGACGGCGCTGATGGCCCAGTCCGACTTCGAACTCGAACAGCACGGCCGCCTGACCCACCCGATGGTCTACGACGCCGCCACCGACAAATACCAGCCGGTGGCCTGGCAGGACGCGTTCGCGCTGGTCGCCCAGCATCTGAACAAGCTGGACAACCCCGACGCCGCCACGTTCTACACCTCGGGCCGCGCCAGCAACGAGGCCGCGTTCCTGTTCCAGTTGTTCGTGCGGATGGTCGGCACCAACAACTTCCCCGATTGCGCGAACATGTGCCACGAGGCCACCAGCCGTGGCCTGCCGGTAACGGTGGGCGTGGGCAAGGCCACGGTGCTGCTCGACGACTTCCAGCTCACCGACGCCGTCCTCGTCTTTGGACAGAATCCGGCGACGAACCACCCGCGCATGCTGAACGAGCTGCGCGACTGCGCCAAGCGGGGCGCGGCCATCGTGTCGATCAACCCGCTCAAGGAGCGCGGACTTCAGCGTTTTACGAGCCCGCAGCACGTCTCCGAGATGGTGACGGGGCAGAGCACCAAGATTGCGTCGATGTTCGTCCGCCCCAAGCTGGCCGGCGACTTCGCGCTGATCAAGGGCCTCGGCAAGCGCGTGATCGAACTCGATGACGAAGCCATCGCCACGGGCAGCAAGCGCGTGGTGGACGTGGACTTCCTGGCCGAGCACACGGCCGGCTTCGAGGCCTTCGCGGCCGATCTGCGCGCCGAATCGTGGGCCGATATCGTGGCCGAATCGGGCGTCACGCGCGAGGACATCGGCGCGCTGGCGGACGTCTACGTCAAGAGCGAGCGCACCATCGCTTGCTGGGGCATGGGCATTACGCAGCACAAGAATTCGGTCAGCACGATCCAGTTGCTGTCCAACGTGATGATGCTGCGCGGCAATATCGGCCGCCCCGGCGCCGGGCTGATGCCGGTGCGCGGGCATTCGAACGTGCAGGGCGACCGCACGATGGGTATCGAGGAACAGCCGGACGACGCCTTCCTGGATCGCCTGGGCGCCGCGTTCGACTTCGAGCCGCCGCGCGCGCACGGCCAGGACGTGGTGGCCGCCATCAACGCGATGCTGGCCGGCAAGGTCAAGGTGTTCATCGGCCTGGGCGGCAATTTCTCGATCGCCACGCCGGACACCCCGCGCACCTGGGAAGCGCTGCGCCAGTGCGACCTGACCGTGAACATCGCGACCAAGCTGAACCGCAGCCACCTCGTGATCGGCAAGGACGCGCTGCTGCTGCCGACCATCGGCCGCACCGAGATCGACCTCCAGAACGGCGTGGCGCAGGGCGTGACCGTCGAGGATTCGGTTTGCATGGTCCATATCTCCTACGGCATGAACAAGCCGGCCTCGCCCGAGCTGCTGTCCGAGACTGCCATCGTGGCCGGCATGGCCGCCGCCACGCTGGGTTCGGAGAAGGTGGACTGGCTCTGGTACGCGCAGGACTACGCGCGCATCCGCGATGCCATCGAAAAGGTCATCCCGGGCTTCGAGCGCTATAACGAACGCGTGGCGCAGCCGGGCGGCTTCCACCTGACGCCGGCCTCGCGCAACCGCGTGTGGCGCACCGCGTCCGGCAAGGCCCAGTTCCTGGTCCATGCGATCGACAAGGACACCCCGATCCAGCGCGCCCGCGCCCGCTACGGCGACGACCTGCTGGTGATGATGACCACCCGCTCGCACGACCAGTACAACACCACGATCTACGGGCTGGATGACCGCTATCGCGGCGTGTTCGGCCTGCGCCGGGTGGTGTTCATCAACGCGGCGGACCGCGCGCGGCTGGGGTTTGCCGAGGGCGAGCGCGTGGATATCACCAGCGTCTGGGAAGACGGCGTGACGCGTCATGCCAAGGACTTCCTGCTGGTGGACTACGACATCCCGACCGGCTGCCTGGGCGCTTACTACCCGGAAACCAATCCGCTGGTGCCGCTGGAAAGTATCGGCGACCGCTCGGGCACGCCGACGTCGAAGTCGATCCCGGTGCTGCTGGCCCGGGCCGCCTCGGTGCAAACGTCGGCGCAAGCGGCGGCATGAGCGAAGGGGAACTGGGCTACGCCCAGCGGCAGGTCGCCCGTCACAAGGGGGACGCCCGCACGGTCGACCTGGACTATGTGGCCGAGGAAGTGCCGGTGGCGCTGGTCTACAACGGCATCTCGCATGCCGTGATGATGGCCACGCCGCTGGACCTGGAAGTGTTCGCGGTCGGCTTCTCGCTGACCGAAGGCATCGTGGACAGCATCAAGGAGATCTACGATGTCGAGGTGCAGCCGGCTTGCGGGACCGATGACCTGGATGGCATAAGCGGCATCGAGGTCCGCATCGAAATCAGCCAGCGCGCGTTCATGGCGCTGAAGGACCGCCGCCGCTCGCTGGCCGGCCGCACTGGCTGTGGCGTGTGTGGCGTGGAAAGCCTGCAACTGCTGGACCTCCAGCCCGTGCCGATGCCGGTACCGCGCCACCGCATCGTGCCGTCGCGCGAGGTGATCCAGCGCGCCGCCGCCGGCCTGCCGGCCCACCAGATGCTGATGCGCACCACCGGCGGCGTGCATGCCGCCGCCTGGTGCGGGCCCGATGGCGAGGTGCTCCACGCCTTCGAGGATGTGGGGCGGCACAACGCCATGGACAAGCTGATCGGCCACCTGGCCCGGCGCCGCGTGGTGATGGACGAGGGCTTCGTGTTCCTGTCCAGCCGCGCCAGCTACGAGCTGGTGCGCAAGGCCGCGCGCATGCATATCCAGATGCTGGCGACGATCTCGGCGCCCACCTCGCTCGCCATCCGCATCGCCGAGCAGGCCGGGCTGCGGCTGCTGAGCTTTTGCCGGCAGGACGGCTTCGTCGAGTACACGTCGCCGCCCGGACAATCCCAATCCGTATTACGATCTGAGCCGCTGGCAGCGGCGGCCCAGGTGACCGAATAGGGCAGACCCCACCCCCGCCAGCGTTCCGATGAACCCTGACGTGGCGAAAGGTTGGCGGTGTGACCCTGTATGAAAAGCTCGCGGCCGAGATCGAGGCGCTGGTGCAGCAAGGCGTGCTGCTGCCCGGCGAGAAGATTCCGTCGGTCCGGCAGGCCGCCCAGCATCATCGCCTGAGCATTACCACGGTCATCCGGGCCTATCTGCTGCTGGAGTCGCGCGGCATGCTGGAGAGCCGGCCGCAGTCCGGCTACTTCGTGCGCGCCCGGCCCGGCGAGCCGGCCATCGACCTCCAGCCGACCCGCCCGGCGGCCCGCCCGTCGCCGGTGGACGTGAGCGCGCTGGTGCTGTCCACGCTGCGCTCGATCCGCGCCGACGACGCCATCCCGCTCGGCTCCCCCTATCCCGACGCCAAGCTGTTCCCGTGGCAGCGGATCATCCAGTACGCCAACGCCATCGGCAAGCGCTACGAGTCGTGGAGCCTGCTGGACGACCTGCCGCCCGGCTCGCCCCAGTTGATCCGCCAGATCACGCGGCGCTACCTGGAAAACGGCCAGGCGGTGGACCCGAACGAGGTGATCGTGACGATTGGCGCCACCGAGGCCATCAACCTGTGCCTGCAGGCGGTGGCCAAGCCGGGCGACACCATCGCCGTGGAATCGCCGACTTACTATGCGATGCTGCACGCCATCGAACGGCTGGGCATGCGCGCCGTGGAGGTCGCGACGGACCCCGTGGAAGGCATCGACGTGCAGGCGCTGGCCCGCCTGTTCGACGAGCGGCCCGTGGCTGCCTGCATGGTCATGCCGAATTTCCAGAATCCGCTCGGCTTCCAGATGTCGGACGAACGCAAGCAGGCACTCGTCAAATTGCTAACCGAGCGCGACATTCCGGTCATCGAGAACGATGTCTATGGCGAGCTGTATTACGGCGATGCGCATCCCACCTCGCTGAAGACCTACGACAAGGCCGGCATCGTGCTGCACTGCTCGTCGTTCTCCAAGACGCTGACCAACGCCTACCGCATCGGCTGGGCGCTGCCGGGGCGCTACCGGGATCAGGTGGAGCGGCTCAAGTTCCTGAACACGCTGACCACGCCGGCGATTCCCCAGCTAGCCATCGCCGAATTCCTGAAGAACGACGGCTACGACTACCACCTGCGGCGCGTGCGCAAGACCTATGCGCAGCAGGCCAATATCATGGCGGCGGCGGTGCGGCGCTTCTTCCCGGCCGGCACGCGGGTGTCGCGGCCGGCCGGCGGCTATGTGCTCTGGGTGGAGTTGCCCGAGGGCGTGGACGCCATGGCGCTGTACCACGCGGCACTGGAGCGGCGGATTACCGTGGCGCCGGGGCACATCTTCTCGCCCGTGCCCACCTACACGCATTACATCCGCCTAAACTACAGCAGCGCATGGTCGGCCGAGGTGGAAGCGGCCGTGGTGACGCTGGGCAAACTGGTGACGTCGCTCGCAGAAGCGGCGCCAGACAAGGAGACAAGCGCATGAACCAAGAAGAAGATACCGGGAACGACGGCGCCGATGCCGATGAGGACACGCTCGATCCGGTACTGGCCGGCATCCTGGCTGCCCTGTGGCAGGCGGCCCGGGAGCCCGGTGGCGGGCCGCTCTCGCTGGCCCGCCTCAGCAAGCGCGCATCAGTGCAGATGAGCGTGCTGCGGCGCGTGCTGACGCAACTGGCCGAGGCGGACCTGGCTGAAGCCGAGATCGACGAGTCAGGCCGGGGCACCGCCCAGCTGACCGCCGAGGGTCGCGCGCTGTGCGACGAGTTGTTCGAGACCCCCGGCGCGCTGCCCGATCTGGATTCGTTAGAGGATCCAGAGGATTCCGATGACGATGAAGACCCGGGCCGGTCAGAGCACCTTCCCCGGATTCATTAGCCCCTGCGGGTCCAGCGCCTGCTTGATGGCGCGCATCATCCCCAGTTCCACCTCGCTCTTGTAGCGCCGGTTCTCCTCGCGCTTGAGCTGGCCCAGGCCATGCTCGGCCGAGATCGACCCATTGTGCGACTGCACGCTGTTGTGGACGATCAGGTTGATGGCGTCCTGATGGATCAGGAACTGCTCGTGATCCACCCCCACCGGCGGCGACACGTTGTAGTGCAGGTTGCCGTCGCCCAGATGGCCGAAGGTGACCATGCGGGCGCCCGGGAAGGCGTCCTGGACCAGCGCGTCCGTGGTCTCGATGAAGTCCGCCACGCGCGAGACCGGCACGGCGATGTCGTGCTTGATGTTCTTGCCTTCCTCGACCTGCGCCATCGGGATGTGCTCGCGCAGGTTCCAGAAATCGCGCGACTGCTGCACGGACTCGGCCACCACGGCGTCCGTGACCACGCCGGCCTCGAAGGCCGCTTCCATCATCGTCTCGAAGATCGCCCGGGCGTGTTCCTCGCCCTCGCTGTCGGACAGCTCCAGCAGCACCAGTTGCGGATGGGCCTCCGTGAAGGGGTAGCGCAACTGCGGATAGTGCTTGCGTACGAGGTCCATGCACATCGCGGACATCAGCTCGAAGCCGGTGAGCATGGCGCTGGCGTGGGACTGGGCGATGGCCAGCAGCGCCAGCGCGGCGCGCGGGCTCTGCACAGCCGCCAGCGCCGTCACGCGCGCGCGGGGCAGCGGGTACAGCTTCATGACCGCCGCCGTGATGATGCCGAGCGTGCCTTCAGCGCCGATAAACAGGTCGCGCAGGTCGTAGCCGGTGTTGTCCTTGCGCAGGCCGCGCAGGCCCTCCCAGACTTCGCCCTTGGCCGTCACCACCTCCAGCCCCAGGCACAGTTCGCGCGTGTTGCCGTAGCGCAGCACCGCCGTGCCGCCCGCGTTGGTGGACAGGTTGCCCCCAATCGTGCAACTGCCCTCGGCCGCCAGGCTCAGCGGGAACAGGCGGCCATGCTCGCGCGCCACGTCCTGCAACTGCTGGAGGATCACGCCGGCTTCGACGGTAATCGTGTTGTTGAGCGGGTCCACATGGCGCACCCGGTTCATCCGTTGCAGCGACAGCACCACCACGCCGGCGGCTGCCGCCGGGCCAGCCTCGGGCGTGGCGCCGCCGCACAGGCCGGTGTTGCCGCCCTGCGGCACCACGGCCAGCTTGTGGGCGTGGCAGGCGTGGACCAGCGCGGCCACTTCCTCGGTGCTGCCGGGGCGCAGCACGGCCACGGCGTCGCCGGTGTAGCGCTGGCGCCAGTCGGTCAGATAAGGGGCCTTGTCGGCGGCCTCGGTCAGCACGTGTTGCGGGCCGACTGCGGCGCGGCAGAGGTCGAGGAACGAATCCAGGTGCGGAGCGGTCATGGTCGGGTGTCGGGGGAGGGGGGCTGGATGGCTTGCTGCCGTGCCCGCGCGCGACGCTTGTACGGGCGCAGATAGAGGATGGTGCTGAAGAAGAACACCAGCGTCAGGGCGACTTCGGCCCAGGCCAGCAGCGACGACGGCGCACGGTCGCTGGTGGCGCGCACGATGCCTTCGGTGAAATAGAGCAGGATCAGCATCGACGACCACTGCATCGTGTACCGGTTGCGCGCCAGCACGCCGCGCAGCACCGGGAGCAGGAAGACGAACTTGAGGATCAGCCACGAGCCGCCGGGGCGCAGCGGGGCGAGGAACCACTCCCAGGCGATGCACAGCGCCACCAGCGCCAGCAGGCTGGCTACGCTCACGCGCCAGAGCGCCGGGCTGTGGAGGTCGCCGTCACCCTGGCTGCCGTTGCGCGGCGCGGTCATCGTGACCCTCCGGCCAGCTTCAGTGCCGTCTCGGCCAGCCGCCGGCCCATGGCCGTGGCCAGCGCGGCTTCCTGGTCGGTGACCGGGCCGTGGTTGTCCACAAAAGCATGGTGGCTCGGGCCGTAGGGCGTGCCGCCGGCCGTGGTGGTCATCAGGCCGGGCTCCGAATAGGGCAGGCCCATGACCAGCATGCCATGGTGGAACAGCGGCAGCATCATCGACAGCAACGTGGTTTCCTGCCCGCCGTGCAGGCTGCCGGTGGCGGTGAATACACAGGCGGGCTTGCCGGACAGTGCGCCGGACAGCCACTGGGCCACGGTGCCATCGAGGAAATATTTCATCGGCGCGGCCATGTTGCCGAACCGCGTGGGGCTGCCCAGTGCCAGCCCGGCGCATTCCTCGAGGTCGCGCAGCTCGGCGTACGGGGCGCCTTCGGGCGGGATGTCGGGCGCGGTGGCCTCGCAGACGGTGGACACCGGCGGCACGGTGCGCAGCCGGGCCTGGGCGCCGGGCACGCTGTCGATGCCGGTGGCGATCAGGTCGGCGAGTTTGCGGGTGCTGCCGTGACGGCTGTAGTACAGGACCAGGATGGGGAGGGCGGCCAAGGTATCGCGGAGTCGGTGCTCAGTCGTGGATCGGGAGGGGGCGGCCCGGACCGGCACCGCGAAACAATGCGCGTATTATAGTTGTGCCCCGCTATAAGACTCAGGAGCTAGCCCCCGCATGACCGCCGCACGTATCGCCCGCCTGCGCAGGGAGTGGAATTTGCAGAAGGTGCGCGCGCTCGCGCGCTACGCCTTGCGCCGCGCCGGCGAGGACCGCCTGCCCCAGGTGTCCGCCAGCCTGACCTTCACCACCGTGCTGGCCGTGGTGCCGGTGCTGACCGTGGCGTTCGCGCTGCTGGCCGCGTTTCCGGTGTTCCGGGACTTCCGGGGCCAGATCGAGACCTTCCTGTTCCAGAACCTGATTCCGGGCGGCAATGTCAGCGATTCGGTCTCGCGCTACCTCGGCCAGTTCTCCAAGAGCGCGCGCGGGCTGACCGCGCTGGGCCTGGCTGGCCTGATGGTGACGTCGGTGCTGACGATGCTGACCGTGGAGGACGCGCTGAACGCCATCTGGCGCGTCAAGCGGCGCCGGCCGCTGGCGCAACGGGTGCTGGTGTTCTGGGCCGTGCTGACGCTGGGCCCGGTGCTGATCGGCGCCAGCCTCTCGGTCAGTTCCTACCTGATTTCGGTGTCGATGGGCTACGTCGGCTCCATGCCGATGGGCATGGGGCTGATGGTCAGCACCGTGCCGGTGATGCTCTCGGCGCTGGCCTTCGCCTTCCTCTATATGGCCGTGCCGTACGCCTATGTGGACTGGCGCGATGCCATCGTGGCCGGTGTGGTGGCCGCCGTGGCCTTCGAGGTGGCCAAGCGCGTGTTCGGCTACTTCATCACCCATATTCCGACCTACACGGCGGTCTACGGCACCTTCGCGGTCCTGCCGCTGTTCCTGCTGTGGATGTACGTGAGCTGGCTGGTCACGCTGCTCGGGGCGACCATCGCCGCCAACCTGCCCGTGATCCGGGAAGGCCACTGGCGCCGCCGCACCTTCGCCGGCAGCGAGTTCTTCGACGCGCTGGGCATCCTGCTGCTGCTCTACCGCGCCCGCGACGAAGTGCCGCGCAGCGTGGGCGAACTCGACATGGGGCGCAAGCTGCGGATGGAGGCCGACTACCTGGCCAGCCTGCTCGGCAAGCTCAAGACCCTGCACCTCGTGGGCAAGCTCCAGCAAGACCGCGGGCAGGCGCACTGGGCGATGCTTTGCGACCCATCCCAGGTGACGCTGCGCACGCTGTACGACCGCCTTGTGCTGAACCTCGCGCGCCTGCCGCGCACGGCGCTGGCGCACCAGTTGCAAGGCGTGGACCTGCTCCGTTCGATGCTCGACAACCCCCAACTGGACCAACCGCTCGAAGCCGTGTTCCGCCAGCAGTTGCTGACGCCAGCCGCCAACGAGGCGGCGGAGGCCAGTGGCGGCACTGGCGATACCGGAGACGAGGGGGGCGGCCCGCAGCGCCGCACGCTCGAGGTGGTGCCGCCCGGCTGGCACGGGCAGGTCTGAGCTAGCGGCTAGGTCGGATTCCAGCTAGAACGGAATCCGACCGCGCAGGATGTCCGCGTACATGACCCAGTCGCCCATCAGGCTGTAGAACGGGTGCCGGAACGTGGCGGGCCGGTTCTTCTCGAACCCGAAGTGGCCCACCCAGGCAAACGCATAGCCGGACACCACGGCACCCAGCAGCCACCACGCGTTGCCGGTGACCACCTGCGCCACCAGACAGGCCAGCGCCAACGTCGACCCCACGAAATGGAGGCGGCGGCAGGTACGGTCCCGGTGCTCGTTCAGGTAATACGGATAGAACGCGGCAAAGCTCTCGAATTCGCGACTGTGGGTTTGCGCCATGGTCGTCTCCGGCATCGGTGTTGTTATGGTTCCAGTCTAGGTGCTCGCCACAACCTTGCGCGCGAAGGCGGCCAGCGTATCGAGCACCTCGTCCGGCTTCTCGCCCATCATCGCGTGGCCGCTTGGCACCGTGACCACAGTGGCGCTGCGCATCCGGCCGGCCAGCGCCTGGGCAGCCTTCGGCGACGTCATCATGTCCTTCGACCCCATCACGAATACCGCCGGGCAGGTCACGGCGGCAGCCGCTTCCTCGCCATGCGCGTAGCCGTTGCAGGCCGAAAAATCGGTGTGGAACACGTGCGCACCCGGGTTGCGCGCCGCCACGCGCTCCATCAGCCGCTGGCTGCCGCCATGCATCCAGGCGCCGGGCCCGGGCGACGACGGCTTGCTGGCGAGGCTGGAGATCGACCACTGGTTGACCATGGCGATGGCCTCGTCCTCGCGGTGGAGCGCGGCGTCGAGCAGGGCATCGGACACCTTCATCGGATAGGCCGTGGCCAGCAGCCCGATGGCGCGGACGGCTTCCGGGTGACGTGCGGCGCACTCCAGGGCGATCAGTGATCCCATGCTGTGGCCGAAGACCAGGGCCGGCGCCTTGACGCCGGCCGCCGCCACCAGCGCCATGACCCAGTCGGCCATGTCTTCCACGCGGGTCAGCGGGGCGCCCTGACTGCGGTTGTGGCCGGGCAGGTCCACCGCCAGCACGCCAAAGCCATGGCTGGCGAACCAGCGCGTCTGGAGCCCCCAGACGCTGTGGTCGTTCTGCGCGCCGTGCACGAACACGGCGCAGGGCAGGGCGGGATCGAACGGCTTGCCGCCGGTGTAGGCATAGGCCGGTTGGCCCGAGACGGTCAGTTCCATCAGGCTTTTCCTCCCATGGCTTTCTCGGCGGCCTTCAGGCCGCGCTTCAGGTCGTCGATCAGGTCATCCGGGTCCTCGAGTCCGATCGACAGCCGGATCGTGCCCTCGCCGATGCCGGCCGCGCGCAGGGCGTCGGCATCCATGCGGAAGTGGGTCGTGGAGGCGGGATGGATTACCAGCGAGCGCGCATCCCCGACGTTGGCAAGGTGCGAGAACAGCGACAGGCTCTCGATAAAGCGCTGCCCGGCCGCGCGGTTCGCCTTGAGGTTGAAGCTGAACACCGCCCCGCAACCGCGCGGCAGCAGCCGCTTGGCCAGCGCGTGGTCGGGGTGGGATTCCAGTTCCGGGTAGGCCACCGACTCGACCATCGCGTGCCCGGCCAGGAACTGCACCACGCGGCGGGTGTTGTCCACGTGCCGGCTCATGCGCAGCGGCAGCGTCTCGATGCCCTGGAGCAGCTGCCACGCCGCCATCGGGTTCATGCAGGCGCCGAAGTCGCGCAGGCCCTCGCGCCGGGCGCGCAGCAGGAACGGCGCCACGGTGCTTTCCTCGGTAAACACCATGTTATGGAAGCCCGGATAGGGCTCCGACAGCTCGGGAAAACGCCCCGAAGCCTCGAAATCGAACGTGCCGCCCTCGGACAGCACGCCGCCGATCGTCGTGCCATGCCCGCCCAGGAACTTGGTGGCCGAGTGGTACAGCAAGCCGGCGCCATGGTCGAACGGGCGCAGCAGGTAGGGCGTGGTGAACGTGGAGTCGACCAGCAACGGGAGCTTGTGGTCCTGGCCGATCTGCGCCACGGTTTCGATGTCGAGCACGTCGAGGCCCGGATTGCCCAGCGTCTCGCCGAACAGCAGCCGCGTCTCGGGGCGGATGGCGGCGCGCCAGGCGTCGATGTCGCGCGGATTGACGAAGGTGGTCTCGATGCCGAAGCGGCGCAGCGTGTAGTGCAACAGATTGTGCGAGCCGCCATAGAGCGCCGTGGACGCCACGATATGGGAGCCGGCCCCCATCAGCGTGGCCACGGCCAGGTGCAGCGCGGCCTGGCCGGATGCCGTGGCGATGGCCCCGGCGCCGTTCTCCAGGGCCGCCACGCGCTCCTCGAACACCGCCACCGTGGGGTTGCTGATGCGGGAATACACGTGCCCGGCGCGTTCCATATTGAACAGCGACGCGGCATGCTCGCTGTCCCGGAACACGAAGGAAGTGGTCAGGTGGATCGGTGTGGCGCGGGCCCCGGTGGTGGGGTCCGGGGCGGCGCCGGCGTGCAGGGCCAGCGTGTCGAATCGGGTACCGGACATGGTGAGTTCGCTTGTAGTGGCTGTTGTAGGCGGCAGGTTGTCTCCGTCCGGCATCGTAGCACCGTGCGCCGCCCTGGCAATGGGGAGGATTCTGAAAACGCATTGAGACGGCGTGAGACTTGCCGCCTTTACGAGAGACGGCGGTTTGGGTAGGATCGCCGCATCGGCCAACTCTGGCCATAGACCAGAACCAGCCTCGACACCGGGCAGCGGAGACACCACCATGAAAGTCAGCGACATCCTGCAGATCAAGGGCAATACGCTCTACACCGTCACGCCGGATGCGTCCCTGCTGGTGGCCATCAACACCATGGCCGAGCACGACATTGGTTCGCTGGTGGTCATGGAATATGGCGATCTGGTCGGCATGCTGACGTTCCGGGAGCTGATCGAGACGCTGGCGGCCAACCACGGCACGCTCGGCACGCACAGCATCCGCAAGGTCATGGACGACGCGCCGCTGACCTGCACGCCGGAAACGGACGTCAACGAGGTGCGCCGCATGATGCTGGAGCGCCACACCCGCTACCTGCCGGTGCTCGACAACCGCACGCTGATGGGCGTGATCTCGTTCTACGACGTGGCCAAGGCGGTGGTGGAGGAGCAGGGCTTCGAAAACCGCATGCTCAAGGCCTATATCCGCGACTGGCCCGAGGAAAAGACCGACTGAACGCGATCTGGCCCGGGCTGGCGGGCCCGGCGGCGATTTAACAGAAGTTTTATTGCCTGCACTCCGGACTGTTGGCATGATGGCGGCGAACTGATGCCCCGGCGGGTTCCGGGGTCCATGAAGTCCGCCGAGCGGCCTCCGCCCGCTTCCGTCTGCATGAGCCAACACAGCCAGCCAAGCCAGCACAGTCAGTTTCGCCTGTTGCGCGAACGCCGTTTCGCGCCGTTCTTCTGGACCCAGTTTCTCGGGGCCATGAACGACAATGTCTTCAAGGTCGCCTTCACCTCGCTGGTGACCTATCACACGGCCCTGTTCGACGGCGTCGATGCGCGCAGCGCGGCGTTCCTGATCTCGGCCATCTTTATCGCACCCTTCGTCCTGTTTTCCGCCACCAGCGGCCAGATTGCCGACAAGATCGAGAAATCGCGGCTGATCCGGCTCGTGAAGTCGCTCGAGATCGCCATCATGGTGCTGGGGCTGGCCGGCTTTGCCTGGCACAGCGCGCCGCTGTTGTACTTCGGTACATTCCTGATGGGCCTGCACTCCACGCTGTTCGGCCCGGTGAAGTTCGCGTACCTGCCGCAGCACCTGGACCAGCAGGAACTGGTGGGCGGCAACGGACTGGTGGAGATGGGTACCTTCGTTGCCATCCTGATCGGCACGCTGATCGGCGGGGAGTTGGCCGGCGTGATGCGCGGCGGCGCCGTGGTGGGGCCGCTCTACGTGGGCATCGCCTGCGTGGTGATCGCCGTAGCGGGGCGGGTGGTGTCGCAGGGCGTGCCGGTTTCGCCGCCGCCCCAGCCGGACCTGCGCATCAACTGGAACCCGCTGACCGAGACGTGGCGCAACCTGATGCTCGCGCGCGAGCGGCGCACGGTATTCCTGAGCCTGCTCGGCATTTCCTGGCTCTGGTTCCTCGGCGCCACCTTCCTGACCGCCTTTTTCAGCTTTGCCCGCGACGTGCTCGGCGGAGACCAGAACGTGGTTACGCTGCTGCTGGCGATGTTCTCGATCGGCATCGGCATCGGCTCCCTGCTGTGCGAGCGGCTGTCCGGCCGCACCGTGGAGATCGGCCTCGTGCCGTTCGGCTCCATCGGCATGACTGTGTTCGCCGTGGACCTGTACCTGGCCAGTAACGGCCAGTCGGCCGGCGCCACGCTGAGCGGCATCGGCGGTTTCCTGGACGATACGCGCCATTGGCGCGTGCTGGCGGACCTGTTCCTGCTGGCCATGTTCGGCGGCTTCTATAGCGTGCCCCTGTATGCGCTGATCCAGAGCCGCTGCTTGCCTACGCACCGGGCGCGGATCATCGCGGCGAACAACATCCTGAACAGCTTCTTCATGATCGCCGCGTCGCTGCTCGGCGTGGGCATGGCGCTGGCCGGCTACAGCATCCCGCAGCTGTTCCTGGTGGTGGGGCTGCTCAATGCCGTGGTGGCCATCTATATCTATACGCTGGTGCCCGAGTTCCTGCTGCGCTTCATCGCCTGGATTCTGGTCCACACCATCTACCGGCTGCGCCGGATCAACGCCGACCGGATTCCCGAGCACGGCGCCGCCGTGCTTGTCTGCAATCACGTGAGTTTTGCCGACGCCGTGGTGCTGATGGCGGCCAGCCCGCGCCCGGTGCGCTTTGTGATGGATCACCGGATCTTCAAGGTGCCGCTGCTGTCGTGGTTCTTCCGGCAGGCCAAGGCGATTCCCATCGCACCGGCGCACGAGGACCCCAGGATGCTCGAGCGCGCCTACGACGCCGTGGCCGCCGCACTCGAGGACGGCGACCTCGTCTGCATCTTCCCCGAAGGCAAGATCACGGCTACCGGCGACATTAACCCGTTCAAGGGCGGTGTGCAGCAGATCATCCGCCGCACGCCGGTGCCCGTGGTGCCGATGGCGCTGCGCGGGCTGTGGGGCAGTTTTTTCTCGCGCAAGGGCGGGGTGGCGATGTCGCGTCCGTTCCGGCGCGGCATCCTGAGCCGGCTCGAACTCGTGGTGGGGGAGCCCGTGGCGCCCGAGGCCGCGTCACCGGAAGGGCTCCAGCAGATGGTGCTGGCCCTGCGCGGCGACTGGAAATAAGCGCAATACGACGACACGACGATACGACGAGCCCAACGACAATGATCACGCTCTATACCTTCGGCCCCGCCTTTGGCCTGCCCGACGCCAGCCCGTTCGTCATGAAGGCCGAACTGCTGCTGAAGCTGGCAGGGCTGCCGTACCGCACCATGCCGGGCAACCTGCGCCGCGCGCCCAAGGGCAAGCTGCCTTACCTCGACGACATGGGGCGCATCGTCGCGGATTCGACGATGATCCGCTGGCATATCGAGAAGACCTATCACGTGGACTTCGACGCGGGGCTGTCCGAGGCCGAGCGCGGGGTGGCCTGGGCCGTGGAAAAGCTCATGGAGGACAACCTCTACTGGGCCGTGGCGCGCGTGCGCTGGCTGGACGACGCCAATTTCGAGCGTGGCCCGGCCCAGTTCTTCCAGCGCGTGCCGGCGCCGGTACGCGGGATCGTGACCACGCTGGTCAAGCGACGCGTACGCCAGATGCTCTGGGCCCAGGGCCTCGGCCGGCATTCGGACGAGGAGGCCGCAGCCATGGCGATCCACGGCGTGACGGCCATCGCCAATATCCTTGGCGACAAGCCCTACCTGCTGGGCGATGCGCCATGCGGCGCCGACGCCACCTTGTTCGCGTTCAGCGCCAGCCTGCTCAGCCCCGTGTTCGAGACGCCAATCCGTACGGCGGCGTCGGCGCACGCCAATCTGACCGCCTATCTGGCACGGATGCGCGCGCGTTTCTATCCCGATTTCGTCGGCAGCGGGGTGTTCGCGCCCATGTCCGAATCCCCGGCGGTGCCGACAGTGGCCGCCAATGGCCTTACAATGTAGGCCGTCCCCAATTCCAGCGCGGTTTCCATCATGTCCGGCAATACCCTCGGCCTGCTCTTCACAGTCACCACGTTCGGCGAATCGCACGGGCCCGCGATTGGCGCGGTGGTCGACGGCTGCCCGCCGGGCCTCGCCCTGACGGAAGCCGATATCCAGGGCGACCTGGACCGCCGCAAGCCCGGCACCTCGCGCCACGTGACGCAGCGCCAGGAGGCCGATCAGGTGGAAATCCTGTCCGGCGTGTTCGAGGGCAAGACCACGGGCACCCCGATCTGCCTGCTGATCCGCAACACCGACCAGCGCAGCAAGGACTACGGCAATATCGTCGAGACCTTCCGGCCCGGCCACGCCGACTACACCTACTGGCACAAGTACGGCATCCGCGACTATCGTGGCGGTGGCCGTTCGTCGGCGCGGCTGACTGCCCCCGTGGTGGCGGCCGCCGCCGTGGCCAAGAAATGGCTGCGCGAACAGTACGGCACCGAGATCCATGGCTACATGTCCCAGCTTGGTGAGGTGGAAGTGCCGTTCCAGGACTGGAAGCACGTGCCCGAGAACCCGTTCTTCTCGCCCAATGCGGACATCGTGCCGGAACTCGAAACCTATATGGATGCCCTGCGCCGCGACGGTGACTCGGTCGGCGCGCGTATCGAGGTGGTGGCCAGCGGCGTGCCGGTTGGTCTGGGCGAGCCGCTATTCGACAAGCTCGACGCGGACATCGCCCACGCGATGATGGGCATCAACGCGGTCAAGGGCGTCGAGATCGGCGCCGGCTTCGCCAGCGTGGCCCAGCGCGGGAGTGTTCATGGCGACGAACTGACCGGCGAGGGCTTCCGGTCGAACAATTCAGGCGGCATGCTCGGCGGCATCTCCACCGGGCAGGACATCACCGTGTCCCTGGCCATCAAGCCGACGTCGAGCATCCGCACGCCGCGCGAGTCGATCGACAAGGCCGGCCAACAGGCGACTGTGGAAACGTTTGGTCGTCATGATCCGTGCGTGGGCATCCGCGCCACGCCGATCGCCGAGGCGATGCTCGCGCTGGTGCTGATGGATCACGCGCTGCGCCACCGCGCCCAGTGCGGCGATGTGCGCGTGGAGACGCCGCGTATCGCGGCACACCTGCCGACCCCCGACAAGTCCTGACTTGGGCCGCGCCCCGGCTGACGCCGCCCCGGAGCGCGCCTTCGTGCCGGGTTCGATCGACCCGGCCACCTATTTCCGCTTTGGGCTGTTCTATCTCGGCTACTACGCCTATGTAGGCGTCATCTCGCCGTACGTCAGCCTGTTCTTCTCGGACCGTGGCTTCTCGCCGGTGCAGATCGGCGTGCTGATGGCGTGCTTCCAGTTGAGCCGCATCGTCGGCCCCTACCTCTGGGGCTGGCTGTCCGATGTCCTCCATACGCGCGTGCGCCTGCTGCGGCTGGCCGCTGTGTCAGCGCTCCTGGCCTTCCTGATGGTGCCCGGCGTGCACAGCTATGGCGGCATGATGGCGATGATGATCGGGCTCAACCTGATCACCAGCGCGATGTCGCCGCTGGGCGATGCGCTGACCATTTCCACGCTGCGCCGTCATGGCGCCTTCGACCACCGCTACGGCCGCGTGCGGATGTTCGGCTCGGTCGGGTTCATCGGCGCGGTGCTGGCTGGCGGCGCGTTGTTCGAGCACTTCGGCATGGTCGCTTTCCCGTGGCTCGCCAGCGCCACGCTGGCGCTGTTCGCCATTGTGGTCATGGGCATGCGCGACGCGCCCGACGAGGGCCCCCGTGTGCGACCGCCGCCCGCGCTGCCGCTGCTGCGGCGGCCGGATGTGGCGTGGTTCCTTGCCTCGGCCTTCCTGATGATGTTCGCGCACGCGGCGCTCTACGTCTTCTATTCGCTCTATCTGGAGCAGCTGGGCTACAGCAAGCTCGCCATCGGCGCGATGTGGACCATCGGCGTGGTCGCGGAGATCGTGTTCTTCTTCTACCAGGGCCGGCTGTTCGCGCGGCTGGCGCTGCGGACGATCCTGGCCGGCACCTTCGTGCTGGCGGCGATTCGCTTCGGCATGACCGGCTACTTCGGTCAGTATGTGTGGCTGATGGCCGTCGTGCAGGTGCTCCACGCCGCGACCTTCGCCGCGCACCACAGCGCCAGCCTCAAGCGACTCCAGCACTGGTTCGCCGGCCCGCTGCAGGGGCGGGGGCAGGCGCTCTACACCGGCATATCGTATGGCGTGGGCGGCACATTGGGCGGATTGGCGATGGGCTGGACCTGGAAGACGCTGACGCCATCGCACACCTTCGGGCTGGCCGCAGCGGCGGCGTTGGCCGGGGCCTGCTGCGCCGCGCTGAGTTTTCGCGGCGAGCGGGCGCCAGCCTGAGCCGGCCCGCGTTCGCCCGAACTTTCAGGCCAGCAACTGCGTGACCCGCTCGGCAATCGCCATCGACGAGGTCAGCCCCGGTGATTCGATCCCGAACAGGTTCACCAGTCCCGGCACACCATGCGTGGCCGGGCCGTCGATGCGGAAATCGGCCGCGACCTCGGTCGGGCCGCTGATTTTCGGGCGGATGCCGGCGTAGCCCGGTTGCAGCGCGCCATCGGCCAGCCCGGGCCAGTAGCGGCGCACCTCGTCATAGAAACTGTCGGCATCGTGCGGCGGCACGCTGTATTCGATCTCGTCAATCCAGCGCACATTGGGGCCGAAGCGCGCCTGCCCGCCCAGATCCAGCGTCAGGTGCACACCCAGCCCGGCCGCCTCCGGCACGGGATAGATCAGCCGCGAGAACGGCGCGCGTCCTGCCAGCGTGAAGTAGCAGCCCTTGGCGTAGTACTGCTGCGGGATGTGTTCGGCCGGGATGCCGTCGATGCGCCGCGCCAGGTCCGGCGCGGTCAGGCCGGCCGAATTGATCACGGTGCGTGCTAGCAGGGTGGTCGCCCCATCCTCCGCTTCTACCTCCAGCCGGATACCTTCAGCGGTCACCGCGCCCGTGCGGACCGACGACTGCACGGCCAGCATCGCGCCGGCGTTCTCGGCATCGCCCAGCAGCGCGGTCATCAGGCCATGGCTGTCGATGATGCCGGTGGAGGGCGAGAGCAGCGCGGCATGGCATTCGAGCTGAGGCTCCAGCGCGCGCGCCGCGTCGCGGCTCAGCAGTTGCATGTCGTGCACGCCGTTGGCCTCGGCCTTGGCGCGGATGCCCTCGAGCGTGGCGACCTGCGCGGCGCTCGTCGCTACGATCAGCTTGCCGCAACGCTGGTGCGGCACGTGGTGGGAGGCGCAGTAGTCGTACAGCATCGCCTTGCCGCGCACGCACAGTTCCGCCTTGAGCGAGCCTTTCGGATAGTAGATGCCGGCATGGATCACCTCGCTGTTGCGCGCGCTGGTGATGGTGCCGAACGCGTTTTCGGCCTCGAGGATGATGACTTCGCGGCCCTGCAGCGCCAGCGCGCGGGCCACGGCCAGCCCGACCACGCCAGCGCCGATCACGACGCAATCTACTTGTTCCATCTGGGGCTCTCCTTGGTGTCTTGTCTCGGAATGTCTTGGAAATCTTGGAATCAGGCCAAGCCCATGCGGGCGGCAGCGGCCGTCAGGTGCGCACGGGCCGCGGCGCGCGCGGCGGCCGGGTCGCCGGCGGCGATGGCTTCGACCAGCGCGGCATGCTCGGCATCGGCGGCACGCGGCGTGCCCTGGGTGGCGGTAAGCCGCGCGCTGTTCTCCCACGCATGCTGGCGCGCCACGAGCAACTGCTGGCTCACGAAATCGGTCAGGCCGGTGAAGCAGGGGTTGTGCGTGGCGTGGGCGATGGCGTGATGGAAGGCGATGTCAGCTGCCGCCGCACTTGGGAAGTCGGTGGCATGGGCGGCCATCGCGGCCAGCGCGCCCTGGATGGCGGCGAGGTCGGCGGCAGTGCGGCGCATGGCCGCCATCTCGGCGCAGGCGGTCTCCACCACGCGGCGCAGCTCGAACAACTGCGCCAGTGTCGGGCCCCCATCGGGCTGACTCGCCACGCGCCAGACCTGGCCGCCCGGCGTTTCGGATACATAGGCGCCCGAGCCCTTGCGCGTGACGACTACGCCATCTGCCTTCAACAGCGCGATGGCCTCGCGGACGATGGGCCGGCTCACTTCGAAGTTTTCGGCCAGCGCCGATTCGGCGGGCAGGCGCGCGCCGGCGGCGAACCGGCCGGCGGCGATGTCATCGCGCAGCGTCTGGGCGAGGCGACTGGCAAGCGAGGCGGGGCGGGACAGGGGGTCCATTGGAATGGGGGCGGGCGTGGAAGGTGTCAGGCTGTCTGACAGCTTTTATCGATCCGGCCGATTCTGGCGGGTCCGCCGCCCAGCGTCAAGCCGGGTTTGCGCGAGTTTTACACTTTCTGCCCCGGAGGAGGGGTCAAGCTTGGCGGCCGGCGGTCGATAGTGACTGATTACATCGTGGAGACTCAGGCCATGATCCAACTTTCTCCGCAAGACCTGCCCGTCGGCCAGCCATTGCCCTGGTCGCTACATGACGGCGAAGGCAACCTCGTGCTCGGCAGCGGCAGCGTTATTCCGGACGCGCGTGACCTTGCGCTCGTCTTCCGCCACGGCACGGTCTGCCGTCCCGACGACATGCCGGAAGCCGGCAACGAAGCCGATGGCACCGGCCTGGCACGGCTCGCCGCCGGCCCGCTCGGATTGCAGGTGGGCACGCTGCTGCATGTGAAGACGCCCGGCGACGCCTCGCGCGCCGCCGCCAGCCGCCTGATCGGCTTCATCGATCAGGGCCTGTTCGTGACCTGGCCGACGCTTGGCGGCCGGGATCTGGCCGTGCAGGCCGGCGAGACCGTGCTGCTGCGCGGCTTCTCGGGGCAGGCGATCCACAGTTTCACGTCAACGATCACGGCCGTGTGCCGCAGCCCGTTCCGCTACCTGGTGCTGTCCGCGCCGGCGCAGACCGAGCAGATGCCGGTGCGCAGCGCCGCGCGCGTGCCGACACGGCTGGCCGCGTATCTGGTGGAAAACGGCGTGGGGGAGGTGGGTGCGCCGTCGATGGAAGTCGCACCGGACTTGGTCGATACCGACGTGGATACCCATGTCGCCAGCGGCCTGGCGCGGCTTGGCCTGCTGTCCGATCTGAGCACGGGTGGAGCGCTGGTGCAGACCTCGCACCCGGCGCCGCCGGTGGGCCGCAAGGTGCGTTTGAGCTTCCAGCTGCGTACGGCGTCGCTCGACGCCGAAGTCATTGTCGATGGCTGGGTGCGCAGCGCGCCGTCCGCATCGGAGGATGACGAGTTTCCGGCATTTGGCGTCGCCTTCGACGCGCTGGGCGAACGCGAGCTGACCTTGCTCCAGTGCTTCATCTATGAGCAGTTGCTGACCAGCACCCGATTGCAGGTCTGACTGCCGATCGAGCATAAAAAAAGCCGGCCACTGGCCGGCTTTTTTCGCTCAGGCGCGCATTCGCTGCGCGCCCTGGCTTACATCCCCACGTAGTTCGGGCCGCCGGGGCCTTCCGGCGTGACCCACACGATGTTCTGCGTCGGGTCCTTGATGTCGCAGGTCTTGCAGTGCACGCAGTTCTGCGCGTTGATCTGCAGGCGCTCCTTGCCTTCATCGTTCTGCACGAACTCGTACACGCCAGCCGGGCAGTAGCGGCTTTCGGGGCCGGCGTACTTTTCCCAGTTGATGTCCACCGGCACGCTCGGGTCCTTGAGCGTCAGGTGGGCCGGCTGGTTCTCTTCGTGGTTCGTGTTGCTGATGAACACCGAGGAGAGGCGGTCAAACGTGAGCTTGCCGTCCGGCTTCGGATACTCGATCTTCGGGCAGTCCGCAGCCGGCTTCAGGTAGACGTGGTCCGGCTTCTCGCGGTGGATGGTCCAGGGCGGGTTGCGGATACCGAGCTTGGGCAGCAGCCATTGCTCGATGCCGGTCATCAGCGTGGCCGTGGTGCGGCCCTTCTTGAACCACTGCTTGAAGTTCTTGGCCTGCAGCAGTTCCTTGTGGAGCCAGCTGGCTTCGAACGCGGCCGGGTAGGCGGTCAGCTCGTCGTGCTGGCGGCCGGCCTGGAGTGCGTCGTAGGCAGCATCGGCGGCCATCATGCCGGTCTTGATCGCGGCGTGGCTGCCCTTGATGCGCGAGGCGTTCAGGTAGCCCGCGTCGCAACCGACCAGCGCGCCGCCCGGGAACACCGTCTTCGGCAGCGACAGCAGGCCGCCGGCCGTGATGGCGCGCGCGCCGTAGCCGATGCGCTTGCCGCCTTCGAAATATTTGCGGATCTCCGGGTGCGTCTTGAAGCGCTGGAATTCCTCGAACGGCGACAGCCACGGGTTGGTGTAGTCGAGACCGACCACGAAGCCCACGGCCACCTTGTTGTCCTCCATGTGATAGAGGAAGGAGCCGCCGTAGGTGGCGGGGTCGAGCGGCCAGCCGGCCGTGTGGATCACCAGGCCCGGCTGGTGCTTGGCCGGATCGATTTCCCAGAGTTCCTTCAGGCCGATACCGTAGCTCTGCGGATCCTTGCCCGCATCGAGCTGGTACTTGGCGATCAGCTGCTTGCCGAGGTGGCCGCGCGCGCCTTCGGCGAAGATCGTGTACTTGGCGTGCAGCTCCATGCCGAGCTGGAAGTTCTCGGTCGGCTCGCCTTCCTTGTTGATGCCGAGGTTGCCGGTGGCCACGCCCTTGACCGAGCCGTCATCGTTATAGAGGACTTCGGCGGCCGGGAAGCCCGGGAAGATCTCCACGCCCAGCGACTCGGCCTGCTGGCCGAGCCAGCGCACGAAGTTCGACAGGCTGACGATGTAGTTGCCTTCGTTATGGAAGCACTCGGGCAGCAGCGGAGCGCCCTTGGAGCCGGTGTCGTTGAGGAACAGGAACTTGTCCTCGGTGACGGGCTGGTTCAGCGGTGCGCCCAGTTCCTTCCAGTTCGGGAACAGCTCGTTGAGCGCGCGCGGGTCCATGATGGCGCCCGAGAGAATGTGCGCGCCCGGCTCGGAGCCTTTCTCCAGCACGCATACGTTGACGTCGCCGCCTTTTTCCGCCGCCAGCTGCTTCAGGCGGATGGCTGTGGCCAGACCGCCAGGACCGCCGCCGACGATGACGACGTCGTACTCCATGGCTTCGCGTGGGCCGAATTGCTCCAGGAGCTGTTGCTGATCCATTGTCTCTAACCCTCTGTTTCTTCTGGGCGGCAATACTGCCGCGAGCTTGCAGCCCGTGGTCCGGCGATGCGGCGGGGGAGCTGCGGTTGTGGAGATCTGTGAGGGCCCCGGTGAGGATCTAGGCGTTTTTCCTCTTTCCCTTTAGGGGCCAAGTTCTTAGAATCTCCGGCATTGTCCGGGACTCGACACCCTCAGGCAAGATATTTTTTGGAACGACCGTTCTTTTTTTTGGTATGCTGCCTTTCGCCCAGCAGATGGGGGCTGGCGGCACGCATCGGGCCCCGGCCGGATGCCTCCACACCGAGGTAATTATGGGTTTGTCGATCAATCTGGAAGGCAAGGTCGCGCTGGTGACCGGTGCCTCGAGCGGGCTGGGCACGCGCTTCGCCAATGTTCTGGCCTCCGCTGGCGCCAAGGTGGTACTGGCCTCGCGCCGTACCGAGCGACTCAAGGAGTTGCGTGCCTCGATCGAGGCCGATGGTGGCAGTGCCCACGTGGTGCGGCTCGACGTGACCGACCCGGACAGCATCCGCGCCGCTGTGGCGCATGCCGAGACCGAGGCGGGCGCCATCGATATCCTCGTCAACAATTCGGGCGTCTCCACCACGCAGAAGCTCACCGACGTGACGGCCGAGGACTTCGATTTCGTCTTCGATACCAACACGCGCGGCGCGTTCTTCGTGGCCCAGGAAGTGGCCAAGCGCATGATCGCGCGGGCCAAGGGCGCCGAGAAACAGGGCAATCCGCTGCCGCAGGCGCGCATCGTCAACATCGCGTCGGTGGCTGGGCTGAAGGTGCTGTCGCAGATCGGCGTGTACTGCATGAGCAAGGCCGCCGTGGTCCATATGACCAAGGCGATGGCGCTGGAATGGGCGCGCCATGGCATCAACACCAATGYGATCTGCCCCGGCTACATCGACACCGCCATCAACCATCATCACTGGGAAAGCGATGCGGGCCAGAAGCTGATCCAGATGCTGCCGCGCAAGCGGCTGGGCCAGCCTGAGGACCTTGACGGCCTGCTGTTGCTGCTGGCGTCCGATGCCTCGCGCTTCATCAACGGCGCGGTGGTCACGGCGGACGACGGCATGGTCTGAGCAGGATCTGAAGCAAGCCGTCAACGACAGGAATTGCCGAATACCGCACAATCCTGATGCCGACTCCGCAACGCGCCACAAGCGCGGCGGGGCGGGCGCGTGGCCGAGCAGGGCTTATCCGGTCCCCTGCGCGTCTAAAGTTGTGCCGCGAGAGGCCAGAGTTGGCATAATCGCCGCTGGTTTCGAATGAAGTCCTTACATAAATAATCAGAAATATGCCGTAGTGGCCGCAATGGCCCGAGCGGCCCGGACCGGAGGCCGGGGGAGATGGTGCAAGACAATGAGGCACGGCGCGACGCCGTGCCGCAACACGTCGTGGATTCGGTGATCATTCCCGAAGCCGCCGACGAAGCCCGCGACACTGAATTCCGCATTTCGCCGCGCATCGAGGACTGGATTGGCGTGATCGTCATGGTGCTGCTGGTGGCCATCACGTTCGCCAACGTGGTGGTCCGCTACTTCACCGACGAATCCTTCGCCTGGACCGAGGAGTTCTCGGTCTTCCTGATGATCGTGCTGGCGCTGGTGGCCGGCAGCGCCGCCGTGGCGCGCGACCGCAATATCCGCATCGAGTTCTTCTTCGAACGGGGCAGCGCTGCGCGGCAGAAGCGGCTGGCCATCGTCTCCGCGCTGGGCGTGGCGGTGATGTTCCTGGCGCTGGCGGTGCTCGGCGTGCGGATTACCTGGGACGAATACGCGTTCGGCGAGACCTCGCCCGGCATTGGCGTGCCGAGCTGGTGGTACTCGATCTGGCTCCCGCTGTTTTCCGTGGCGATCGTGCTGCGCGCGCTGGCGCTGGCCTGGCGCAATGTCCGTGCGCTGCGGGCGCTGAGCGAGCAGGGCGGGGAGGGCGTGCAATGACGCTCGTCGCCATTATCCTGTTCGTGGTCTTTATCGGCCTAATGCTGCTGGGCGTGCCGATCGGCGTGTCGTTGGGGCTGGGCGGGTTGGTTGCCATCGGCCTGTCCAACCTCGATACGCAGATGTTCGGCCTGCTGGCCGTGCCGCAGAACTTCTACGCCGGCCTGGCCAAATATCCGCTGCTGGCGATTCCGATGTTCGTGCTGGTGGGGTCGATCTTCGACCGCTCCGGCGTGGCGGCGCGGCTGGTCACCTTCGCGATTGCGGTCGTGGGACGTGGCCCGGGCATGCTGCCGCTGGTGGCGATTCTCGTGGCGATGTTCCTCGGCGGCATCTCGGGCTCCGGCCCGGCCAACGCGGCGGCCGTGGGTGGCGTGATGATCGCGGCGATGTCGCGCGCGGGCTATCCGCCGGCGTACAGCGCGTCCGTGGTGGGCGCGGCAGCGGCTACCGACATCCTGATCCCGCCATCCGTCGCCTTCATTATCTATAGCGTGCTGGTGCCGGGCGCCTCGGTGCCGGCGCTGTTCGCGGCGGGCCTGATCCCCGGCGTGCTGGCTGGCGTGGCGCTGATCGTGCCGGCCGTGTGGCTGGCGCGCAAGCACAATATGGGGCAGATCGAGGCCGCGCTGCCGCGTCCGCCGTTCTGGAAGAGCCTGCGCGAGGCGGCGTGGGGCCTGGTAGCGCCGTTCCTGATCCTCGGCGGCATGCGTGCCGGCTGGTTCACCCCGACCGAGGCCGCCGTGGTGGCCGTGGTCTACGGGCTGTTCGTCGGCATGGTGATCTACCGCAGCATCGGCCTGCGCGACCTGTTCGTGATCTTCCAGGAAGCGGCCGAGACCTCGGCGGTGATCCTGCTCGTGGTGGCGCTGGCCGGCATCTTCGCCTACGCGCTGTCCACGCTCGGCGTGATCGACCCGCTGGCCCATGCCATCGCCAATTCCGGTTTGGGCGAATACGGCGTGCTGGCGCTGATCGTGCTGCTGCTGATGACGGTGGGCATGTTCCTGGATGGCATCTCGATTTTCCTGATCTTCGTGCCGCTGCTGCTGCCGATCTCGAATGCCTTCCACTGGAACCCGGTGTGGTTCGGGGTGGTGCTGACGCTCAAGGTGGCGCTGGGCCAGTTCACCCCGCCGCTGGCCGTGAACCTGATGGTGTCGTGCCGGATCGCCCGCGTGCGCATGGAGGAAACCGTGCCCTGGGTGATCTGGATGCTGCTGGCCATGTTCATCGCCATGCTGATGGTGCTGGCCTATCCGCCGCTGGCCACGTGGCTGCCCGACTACCTGGGCTATTGATCGAAATCAAACTAGAAACTGACGAGGAGATTCCCGCATGAAACGCCGTGCCCTGATGTTGTCCGTAGCCGCCACGATTGCCGCCGCCGCCCTGGCGCCGGCCGGTGCAATGGCCCAGAGCTACAAGTCCGAGTACAAGATGTCGCTGGTGCTGGGCCCCGCGTTCCCGTGGGGCAAGGGCGGCGAGATCTGGGCTGACCTGGTGCGCCAGCGCACCAGCGGCCGCATCAATATCAAGCTGTATCCGGGCACGTCGCTGGTGGCCGGCGACCAGACGCGCGAGTTCTCCGCCATCCGCCAGGGCGTGATCGACATGGCCGTGGGCTCCACGATCAATTGGTCGTCGCAGGTGAAGGAGCTGAACCTGTTCTCGCTGCCGTTCCTGATGCCCGACTACAAGGCGCTGGACGCGCTGACGCAGGGCGAAGTCGGCAAGTCGATGTTCGCCACGCTGGAAAAGGCCGGCGTGGTGCCGCTGGCCTGGGGCGAGAACGGCTTCCGCGAGGTGTCCAACTCGAAGCGCGAAATCCGCAAGCCGGAAGACCTCAAGGGCCTGAAGCTGCGCGTGGTGGGCTCGCCGCTGTACATCGAGACCTTCAACGCGCTGGGCGCCAACCCCACGCAGATGAGCTGGGCCGATGCGCAGCCGGCGATGGCCTCGGGCGCAGTGGACGGCCAGGAGAACCCGCAAAGCGTGTTCGCCGCTGCCAAGCTGTACACGGTGGGCCAGAAGTACGTGACCACCTGGGGCTACGTGGCCGATCCGCTGATCTTCGTGGTCAACAAGCAGATCTGGGAATCGTGGACCCCGGCTGACCGCGAAATCGTGAAGCAGGCCGCCATCGACGCCGGCAAGCAGGAAATCGCGCTGGCCCGCAAGGGCCTGGTGGAATCCGGCGCGCCGGCGTGGAAGGAGATGGAGCAGCACGGCGTGAAGGTGACGCAGCTGAGCCCGGCCGAGCACGACGCGTTCCGCAAGGCCACGGTCAAGGTCTACGACAAGTGGAAGAAGCAGATTGGCTCGGACCTCGTCGCCAAGGCGGAAACGGCGATTTCCAAGCGATAAACGATAGCGTCCGGGATTTGCGATGAAACACGTCTTCACCTACGTCATGCCCATCCGCTGGGGCGACATGGACGCCATGGGCCATGTCAACAACACGGTCTACTTCCAGTACCTGGAGCAGGCGCGGATCGAATGGTTCCGGTCGATTGGCCGGAACGGCAAGGATGAGAACGGCCAGGGGCCGGTCATCATCAACGCGCACATGACGTTTTTGAAGCAGTTGCGATTCCCGGGCGACATCGAGCTGCGCGTCTATGCGGGCCAGGTTGGCCGCACGAGCTTCGAGACGCGTATCGAGATCCGCCGCACGGATCTGCCCGACGTGATCTGGGCCGAGGGCGGCGCCAAGGTGGTGTGGAGCGACTACGCGGCGGAGAAGTCCGTGCCGGTGCCCGAGGCCATCCGGGCGCTGATCGCCTGATCCGGCGGGGGTGCAACGCCCCTCAGTGGTTCACCAGCCGCTGTACCAGGTCCACCACTGTGTGGGCGCCGTATTTCTTCATCAGCCGGGCACGGTAGATGTCCACCGTGCGCGGGCTGATCGACAGCAGCTTGCCGATTTCCTTGCTGGTCTTGCCGTCCACCAGCTGCGCGGCGATGTCCCGCTCGCGCGCGGTCAGATCGGCCGTGACCGGCCGCTTCTGCGACAAATCCTCGAAGGTCCAGATCCCCGCCCCCAGCGGCTCGTGCCGATCCAGCGCGCGGCCGGTGACATGGCACCAGAACAGTTCCCCGTCGGCCCGCTTCATGATCCGTTCGTCCGAATACATGCCCTTGGTGTTCATGATCGGCACGATGCGGGCGCCGGTGCGCTCGAACTCGTCGGCGGTGGGGTAGAGCACCTGGAAGGACTCGCCCACCAGCGCGTCGCGCGTGGTGTGGAAGATCCGGCAGACCTCGTCGTTACAGTCCTCGATCACGCGCGCACGGGACAGCACCAGCCCCACCGGGGCGAGCTGGAAAGCGGTCTGGTAGTCGATGGGGGGCATTGTCCCTTATGTACTTTTACGTAATGGCGCTGCCGGCACCCGTTGACGTATGCTTGCGGTCGGCAGCGGACGCCAGCCAGTCACCCGGCTGACAGCCGATTGTACCGTTACAATTTCCCGGCGTGGCGCATGGCGCCCGTGGGACCAAAATGCCGAGGGACCGCCCCCATCCGGGGAGAATCCCCGCCGGACTACCGAGGAAGGAGCAAACATGAACAAGGTCTACGCCAGTGCCGCGGAGGCGCTCGCGGGCGTCGTGCGCGACGGCCAGACGATCGCCGTGGGCGGTTTCGGCCTGTGCGGCATCCCCGAGGCGCTGATCGGCGCCCTGCGCGACAGCGGCGCCAAGCAACTCACTTGCATCTCGAACAACGCCGGCGTGGACGGCTTCGGCCTGGGCCTGCTGCTGGCCACGCGCCAGATCAGCAAGATGATCTCGTCGTACGTGGGCGAGAACAAGGAGTTCGAGCGCCAGTACCTGGCCGGCGAACTCGAGCTGGAATTCACGCCGCAGGGCACCCTGGCCGAGAAGCTGCGCGCCGGCGGCGCCGGCATCCCCGCCTTCTTCACCAAGACCGGCGTGGGCACCATCGTGGCCGACGGCAAGGAACTCCGCGAATTCGACGGCCAGCAGTACGTCATGGAGCGTTCGCTGACCGCCGACGTGGCGCTGGTCAAGGCCTACAAGGCCGACAAGGCCGGCAACCTGGTCTTCCGCCGCACCGCGCGCAACTTCAACCCGATGTGCGCGATGGCCGGCAAGATCACCGTGGCCGAGGTCGAGGAAATCGTCGAAGTGGGCGAGATCGATCCGGACGACGTGCACCTCGCGGGCATCTTCGTGCAACGCCTGGTGCTGAACGCCACCCCCGAAAAACGCATCGAACAGCGCACCGTGCGTGCCAAGTAAGGAGAGACATCATGGCATGGACACGTGACGAAATGGCCGCGCGCGCGGCCCGCGAACTCCAGGACGGGTTCTACGTGAACCTCGGCATCGGCCTGCCGACGCTGGTGGCCAACCACGTGCCGGAAGGCATGGAGGTCTGGCTCCAGTCCGAGAACGGCCTGCTCGGTATCGGCCCGTTCCCGACCGAGGACGAAGTGGACGCCGACATGATCAACGCCGGCAAGCAGACCGTGACTACGCTGGCGGGCTCGTCGATCTTCTCGTCGGCGGACTCGTTCGCGATGATCCGCGGCGGCCACATCAACCTGGCCATCCTCGGCGCGATGCAGGTCAGCCAGCACGGCGACCTGGCCAACTGGATGATCCCGGGCAAGATGGTCAAGGGCATGGGTGGCGCGATGGACCTCGTGGCCGGCGTCGGCCGCGTGGTGGTGCTGATGGAACACACCGCCAAGAAGAAGGACGGCACCGAGGACATCAAGATCATGGCCGACTGCAACCTGCCGCTGACCGGCGTGGGCGTGGTCAACCGCATCATCACCGACCTCGGCGTGATCGACGTGACCTCCGATGGCCTGAAGCTCGTGGAAACGGCGCCCGGCGTCAGCCGCGAGGAAATCCAGGCGAAGACGGGCGCGACGCTGCTGTAAGCGAATCACTTGCCGCAAAAACAAAACCCCCCGCCAGCGCAAGCCGGCGGGGGTTTTTGTGTCTTGGGGCGGGGGCGGGGGCCGGGCTCGGCCTTACTGCGCCACCCAGCCGCCATCCATGTTCCAGATCGCGCCGCGCACCTGGCGGGCGGCCTCGCTGGAGAGGAACACGGCCAGCGCGCCCAGTTCCTCCGGCGTCACGAACTGGCCGGACGGCTGCTTTTCGATCACCAGCTCGCGCTTGGCCTGCTCGATCGGAATGCCCTCGCGCTCCGCGCGCGCTTCCACCTGTTTCTGGACCAGCGGCGTCAGCACCCAGCCCGGGCAGATCGCGTTGGCCGTCACGCCGGTCTGCGCGGTTTCCAGCGCTGTAACCTTGGTGAAACCGACGATGCCGTGCTTGGCGGCCACATAGGCGGACTTTTCCGCCGACGCCACCAGCCCGTGCGTGGAAGCCACGTTGATGATCCGCCCCCAGTTCTTGGCCTTCATCGACGGCAGCGCGAGCCGCGTCGTGTGGAAGGCCGAGGTCAGGTTGATGGCGATGATTGCGTCCCACTTGTCCGTCGGAAATTCTTCAATTTTCGCGACAAACTGGATGCCCGCGTTGTTGACGAGGATGTCCACGCCGCCGAAGTCGCGCTCGGCGTAGCGCATCATGTCCTCGATCTCGGCCGCCTTGCTCATGTCCGCGCCGTGGTAGCCCACCTGGATGCCGCTGCCCGCGCGCGCGATCTCCGCCTTTGCGCCGTCCGCGTCACCAAAACCGTTGGCGATGATGTTGGCGCCCTGCGCCGCCAGTGCCTGCGCGATGCCGAGTCCGATCCCACTGGTCGAGCCAGTCACCAGTGCCGTCTTGCCTTTGAGCATGTAAGCCTCCGTCGGGAGTAGGGGGGTGATGTGCTGTGGCATTGTACTCGCAGGGCGTACAATCCTGCTTTGCCCAAACGCCCGGAATCTTCCGGAGCGGGGTCGTAATTTGCTGAGAATTGCGGCCAGCATTTGCCCCCGAAACGTAGTCCCCACTCTCGCAGGGAGTTCAGATGTCTTCCAGCCCGCGCCTCGGCTTCGTTCAGTGCATCAGTCCCGCCGGCCTGCATCGCATGGCCTATCACGAGTGGGGCGACCCGGCCAATCCGCGCGTGCTGATGTGCGTGCATGGACTGACCCGCACCGGGCGCGACTTCGATACCGTGGCGCGCGCGCTGTCTGGCGACTATCGCGTGATCTGCCCCGATGTGGCGGGACGCGGGCGCTCCGAATGGCTGGCCGATCCGCGCCGCTACATCGTGCCGCAATATGTCTCGGACATGGTCACGCTGATCGCCCGGCTCAACGTGGAGCAGGTGGACTGGTTCGGCACGTCGATGGGCGGGCTGATCGGCATGGGGCTGGCGAGCCTGCCCAAGTCGCCGATCCGCAAGCTGCTGCTCAATGACGTCGGCCCCCGGCTGGCCCCGCAGGCGGTGGAGCGCATCGGCGCCTACCTCGGGCTGCCGGTGCGGTTCAAGACCTTCGAGGAAGGGCTGGCTTACCTCCAGACCATCAGCGCCTCGTTCGGCCGCCACACGCCCGAGCAGTGGCGCGAGTTGAACGGCGCGATCCTGAAGCCGGTGCAGGCCGCAGAGGGCATGGAATGGGGTTTGCATTACGATCCCGCGCTGGCGGTGCCGTTCAAGGAGACCACGCCGGAGATGGTGCTGGCCGGCGAGGCCGCGCTCTGGATGATGTTCGAGGCCATCCAGGGCCCGACGCTGGTGGTGCGCGGCGCGCAGTCCGACCTCCTGCTGCGCGAGACCATGGCCGAGATGCAGGCACGTGGCAAACAGGTTTCCACGGTGGAAGTCCCCGATGTGGGGCATGCGCCGACATTTATCGATCCGGCCCAGGTAGCCATCGCCCGGGACTTCTTCCTGGGCACGTGAGGCCGAGCCGGATCCTATCCCGAACTTAATGGAATTGCGATGAGTACCAATGCCCTGAAGCGCGCCCATGTGGGCGCGCGCCTTTCCGAGTACGCGGTCTACAACGGCGTGGTCTATCTGGCTGGCCAGGTGCCGGAAGTGGACCCCAAGGCGGACCTGCGCGGCCAGACGCGCGAGGTGCTGGGCCATATCGACCGCCTGCTGGCCGAGGCCGGCAGCGACAAGACGCGCATCCTGTCGTGCCAGATCTTCCTGACCGACGTGACCCGCATCGGCGAGATGAACGAGGTCTGGGACGCCTGGGTGCCGCAGGGCAACACGCCGCCCCGCGCCACCGTCGAGGCGAAGCTGGGCAACCCCGACTACCTGATCGAAGTGGTGGTGACGGCCGCCCTGAATTGATGGTGGATGGTTTGACATGGTGACGTCCACCGATCTCACGAGCCAGGTCGCCGGCGTGCCCGATGCCGGGCTGGTCGAGCGCGCGCTGGCTTTCGTGCGCGAGACCGCCGACGGGGCGAAGCCCGCGATGCTGCCCACCGGCGAGACCGTCCTGTCTCACGCCGAGGGGATGCTGCGCATCCTCGACGGCCTGCGCGTGGATGACGCCGCGCGCGCCGCGGCCTGCCTGTTCGCCGTGGCGGCGTTCGTGCCGGACACCGAGCCCGAAATCGAGCCGCGTTTTGGCGAGGAAGTCGCGCGGCTGGTGAAGGGCGTGCGACAACTGTTGCGCATCGGTGCCATCGCGGTGTCGCAGACCGATGTCTCGGAATCGTCGAAATCCGAGGTCGCCGCGCGCCAGGAACAGGTGGAGGCGCTGCGCAAGATGCTGCTGGCCTTCGCCCAGGACATCCGCGTGGTGCTGGTGCGGCTGGCCTCGCGGCTCCAGACGCTGCGCTGGCTCGCGCAGACCAAGAACATGCCGCTGCCGGGCGTGGCGCGCGAGACGCTGGACATCTACGCGCCACTGGCCAACCGGCTCGGGATCTGGCAGATGAAGTGGGAGCTGGAGGACCTTGCTTTCCGCTTCGAACAGCCCGATACCTACAAGCGCATCGCAAAACTGCTAGACGAGAAGCGGATCGAGCGCGAGAGCTATATCTCGCAGGCGATCGAGCGGCTGCAGTCGGAACTGGCCTCGGCCGGCATCCCCGCCGAGGTGACCGGCCGGCCCAAGCACATCTACAGCATCTGGAAGAAGATGCGCGGCAAGGAACTCGATTTTGCCGATTTGTACGATGTGCGTGCGTTCCGCGTGATCGTGGACGACATCAAGGATTGCTACACGGTCCTCGGCATCGTCCACCATATCTGGCAGCCGATTCCGCGCGAGTTCGACGACTATATTTCCCGACCGAAGTCCAACGGCTACAAGTCCCTGCACACGGTGGTCATCGGCGACGATGGCCGCGCGTTCGAGGTGCAGATCCGCACGCAGGAGATGCACCACTTCGCCGAATACGGCGTGGCGGCGCACTGGCGCTACAAGGAAGCCGGCAGCAAGGGCTACAGCGGACAGTTCTCGGCCAGCGAACGCTACGACGAGAAGATCGCGTGGCTGCGCCAGTTGCTGGCGTGGAAGGACGATGCCGACCACTCGGTCGCGCACGAGGATTCGCCGTGGGAGCAGCTCAAGCATGCGGCCATCGACGACCATATCTATGTGCTGACCCCGCAGGCGCGCGTGGTGGCGATGCCGCAGGGCGCTACGCCGGTGGACTTCGCCTATTACCTGCATAGCGATCTCGGCCACCGCTGCCGGGGCGCGCGCGTGGACGGGGCGATGGTGCCGCTGAACACGCCGCTACGGAACGGGCAGACCGTGGAGATCGTGGCGGTGAAGCAGGGCGGGCCGTCGCGCGACTGGCTCAACACGGAACTTGGCTATCTTGCGAGTAGCCGGGCGCGGTCCAAGGTGCGCGCGTGGTTCAACGCGCTGGACTCACAGGAGACCATCGCGCAGGGCCGGGCGCTGATCGAAAAAACCCTGCAGCGCGAGGGCAAGACGGCTGTCAACCTCGACGACCTGGCCAGCCGGCTCAGCTTCAAGACGCCGGAGGACCTGTTCGCGGCGGTGGCGAAGGAGGAGTTCAGCCTGCGTCACGTGGAGCATGCGCTGCGGCACCCGGAGGGCGAGGCCCAGCCGCAATTCAACGAGGAAGAGGCCGTCACCAAGAAGAGCCGCGCGACCAGCGTGGCGCGCGGCGCCAAGAGCGGCGTGCTGGTGGTGGGGGTGGATTCGCTGATGACGCAGATGTCGCGCTGCTGCAAGCCGGCGCCGCCGGACGAGATTGTCGGATTCGTCACGCGCGGGCGCGGCGTGTCGATCCATCGCCGCAATTGCCATACGTTCCAGCAGCTGTCGTCGCGCGCGCCCGAGCGCGTGATCCAGACCGAGTGGGGCAAGCGCAGCGACGCCGTGTACCCGGTGGACATCCACGTGGAAGCGGTGGACCGCCAGGGCCTGCTGCGCGATATCTCCGAAGTGCTGTCACGCGAGAAGATCAACGTCACCGGCGTGAAGACGCTTTCGAGCAAGGGCGTGGCGAAGATGCAGTTCACGGCCGAGGTCGCGGAAGCCACGCAGCTGCAACGCGCGCTTTCCATCATCGAAGATGTACAAGGGGTGTTGCAGGCGAAAAGAAAGTGATGCTATACTTGCGGCTTCGCTAGGCTCGTAGCTCAGCTGGTTAGAGCACCACCTTGACATGGTGGGGGTCGTTGGTTCGAGTCCAATCGAGCCTACCAACGAATTGCAGTAAAGCAGTAAAAATACGTATTACCCCGTCGGCATCGAAGGCTGACGTGACGGCAGATCCGATCGACTTCTACAGGCACGGAAACGCATCATGAACAAGACAACTCGAACTACTACCGCTGGTTAGCGACAGTAGTCGAGGTGCGCCTTCGCCCCGGGGTGATCCGGGTAGATTGAGAAAAACGCGGCCTTGGCCGCGTTTTTTTTCGTCTGTCGTTCGCCAGCGGCCTGATAAGCTGCCGCATCGTCCGCGATGCGCGGCAAGAAACAAATGGTGGCTGGCTTCGCCGCTGCCGCAGACTTTGACTTTGATCCGCCCGCCAAGGCGCAGAATGCCGGCGAGCGGACCCCTCAAAAGGTGCAAGATGATCGCAATCACGCTGCCGGACGGTTCCCGTCGCGAGTTCCCCGGCCCCGTCACGGTGGCCGAAGTGGCCCAGAGCATCGGCTCGGGCCTGGCCAAGGCGGCACTCGCCGGCAAGGTCGATGGCCAGCTCGTCGATACGAGCTACCGGATCGACCGTGACGCCGCGCTCGCCATCGTCACGGACAAGGACGCCGATGGCGTCGACGTGATCCGCCACTCGACGGCTCACTTGCTGGCCTACGCCGTCAAGGAGCTGTATCCCGAGGCGCAGGTGACGATCGGCCCGGTCATCGACAACGGTTTCTACTACGACTTCGCCTACAAGCGCCCCTTCACGCCCGAAGACCTCGTCGCCATCGAGAAGAAGATGACGGAGCTGGCCCGCAAGGACGAGAAAGTCACGCGCGAAGTGTGGAACCGCGACGAGGCGGTGGCGCTGTTCGAGTCGATGGGCGAGAAGTACAAGGCCGAGATCATCGCGTCGATTCCGGCGGATCAGGAAATCGGCCTCTATCGCGAAGGCAGTTTCGTCGATCTGTGCCGCGGCCCGCACGTGCCGTCCACGGGCAAGCTCAAGGTCTTCAAGCTGATGAAGGTGGCCGGTGCCTACTGGCGCGGCGATTCGAACAACGAGATGCTCCAGCGCGTCTACGGCACGGCCTGGGCGAAGAAGGAAGACCAGGACGCCTACCTGACGATGCTGGAAGAGGCCGAGAAGCGCGACCACCGCAAGCTCGGCAAGCTGCTCGACCTGTTCCACCTGCAGGAGGAAGCGCCGGGCATGGTGTTCTGGCACCCGAAGGGCTGGCAGGTCTGGCAGGCCGTGGAGCAGTACATGCGCGGCCGCCTGGGCGAAGCCAAGTACGAAGAAGTCCGCACGCCGCAGGTGATGGATCGTTCGCTCTGGGAAAAGTCCGGCCACTGGCAGAACTACAAGGAGAACATGTTCGTCACGGAATCGGAGAAGCGCGACTACGCGATCAAGCCGATGAACTGCCCCGGACATGTGCAGATCTTCAACCACGGGCTGCGCTCGTACCGTGACCTGCCGCTGCGCCTGGCTGAGTTCGGCGCCTGCCATCGCAACGAGCCGTCCGGCGCGCTGCACGGGTTGATGCGCGTACGCGGCTTTGTGCAGGATGATGCGCACATCTTCTGCACGGAAGCCCAGATCGTGGAAGAAGCGAAGGCGTTCAACGAACTCGCGTTCTCGATCTATGACGATTTCGGCTTCAAGGACGTGGCGGTCAAGCTGTCGCTGCGCCCGCCCCAGCGCGCCGGTTCGGACGAGATCTGGGATCACGCCGAGGAAGGCCTGCGCCTGGCGCTGCGTGCCTGCGGCGTGGAGTGGGAAGAGCTGCCGGGTGAGGGCGCCTTCTACGGCCCGAAGGTCGAATACCACATCAAGGACGCCATCGGCCGCTCGTGGCAGTGCGGCACGCTGCAACTGGATCTGGTGCTGCCGGAGCGTCTGGGTGCCGAATACGTCGCCGAGGACAACTCGCGCAAGCGTCCGGTCATGCTCCACCGCGCCATTCTCGGTTCGTTCGAGCGTTTCCTGGGCATCCTGCTCGAAAATCATGCGGGTGCCTTGCCCGCCTGGCTCGCGCCGGAGCAGGTGGTGGTCCTGAATATTGCCGATTCGCAGTCGGAATATGCCGAAAGCGTCGTGCAACTCTTGCAAAAACAAGGGTTTAGGGCCAAGGCCGATTTGCGTAACGAGAAAATTACGTATAAAATCCGCGAGCATTCTCTCCAGAAGATTCCCTACCTGCTGGTAGTGGGCGAAAAGGAGAAGGATGCCAGTCAAGTGGCCGTGCGTGCCCGTGGCAACGTGGATCTGGGTGTGATGCCCGTCTCCGCGTTTGTGGAACGTCTCCAACAGGACGTTGCCAACAAGGCCTGAGGGTGCTGAGCACGGCTTGTTTTTTTGTCTTCTTGAGGTAACGGAACATCGCTACAGACAAAGGTCACCGTATCAACCGTGAGATCAGCGCGCCGGAACTGCGCCTGGTAGGGGTTGATAACGAGCAGCTCGGCATCGTCAAGTTCATGGACGCATTGCGCCTGGCCGAGGACAAGGACTTGGATCTCGTGGAAATCGCGCCCAACGCGGCTCCACCCGTGGCCCGCATCATGGACTACGGCAAGTTCAAGTATGAGGAAGCCAAGCGCGCCCATGACGCCAAGCTCAAGCAGAAGATCATCCAGGTCAAGGAAGTGAAGTTCCGCCCTGGCACGGATGATGGCGACTACAACGTCAAGCTGCGCAACCTGAAGCGTTTCCTGGAAGATGGTGACAAGACCAAGATCACGCTGCGTTTCCGCGGCCGTGAGATGGCCCACCAGGAAATCGGTGCGCGCGTGCTGGAGCGTCTGAAGGCGGACCTGGAGGAGTTGGGTCAGGTCGAGCAGATGCCGAAGATGGAAGGCCGCCAGATGGTGATGGTGCTGGCCCCCAAGAAGAAGAAGTAATTCTCGCGCGGGGCGACGGCCGGGGTGCCAGGTGCATCCCGGCGTCGTGCTGCGCGGAAAACAGTATGCGGTCCCCGTGGCTGCGTACAAAAACAAGTGGATGCGGGTCTTGCAAGCGTCGGCGTGAGCCGTCCACCTGCATGCATGTCATAGAGCTGGAGTTTTTCATGCCTAAGATGAAGACCAAGAAAAGCGCCTCCAAGCGCTTTACGGCGCGCCCGAACGGTTCGTTCAAGCGCGGCCAGGCCTTCAAGCGTCACATCCTGACCAAGAAGACCACCAAGAACAAGCGTCAACTGCGCGGCACCCAGGACGTCCATGAGACGAACCTGAAGTCGGTTCGCGCGATGATGCCCTACGCATAACCCAACGACAACGAAAGGAGTAATACATGCCTCGAGTCAAACGTGGGGTCACTGCACGGGCCCGTCACAAGAAAGTCATCGACGCTGCCAAGGGTTACCGCGGCCGTCGCAATAACGTCTATCGCATCGCCAAGCAGGCGGTCATGCGTGCTGGCCAGTACGCATACCGCGATCGTCGCAACAAGAAGCGCGTGTTCCGCGCGCTCTGGATTGCACGTATCAACGCGGCAACGCGTGAGCATGGCCTGACCTACAGCGTGTTCATGAACGGCCTGAAGAAGGCTTCGATTGAACTGGACCGCAAGGTGCTGTCGGACATGGCTATCCACGACAAGCCTGCCTTTGCCGCCATCGTCAACCAGGTGAAAGCCTCCGTTGCCTGATGCCGGCTGCGGAAGCGCCCCAGGGCGCTTCCCGGCAAGCGCCGACCGCCAGGTCTGCTGAAACGGGGCTCCTCACCGAGCCCCGTTTTCATTTCGAATGCCGTGTCATGCGCACTGAAACGGCACCCGAAATGAGATACCGCACACAGTGCTAACCCTTTCCACGATTGCCGTCATGTCCCTGGATCTGGATCAAATCGTCGCCGATGCACAGGCCGCCTTCGCCGCCGCCAACGACAACGCCACGCTGGAAAATGAAAAGGCCCGCTTCCTGGGCAAGACCGGGGCGCTGACCGAGCTGCTCAAGGGCCTGGGCAAGCTCGACCCCGAGGCGCGCAAGACCGAAGGCGCGCGTATCAACCAGATCAAGCAGCAGGTGGAAGGTGCGCTGCAAGCGCGCCGCCAGGCGCTGGCTGATGCGCTGATGAACGCGCGTCTGGCCGCCGAGGCCATCGACGTGACGCTGCCCGGCCGCGCCACGTCGCGCGGCAGCCTGCATCCGGTCATGCGCACGTGGGAGCGCGTGGAGCAGATCTTCGGCTCCATCGGCTTCGACGTGGCGGATGGTCCCGAGATCGAGACCGACTGGATGAACTTCACCGCGCTGAACAACCCGGACAACCATCCGGCCCGTTCGATGCAGGACACGTTCTATGTGGACGGCCGCGACAGCGACGACAAGCTGCTGCTCCTGCGCACGCACACCAGCCCGATGCAGGTGCGCTACGCCCGCATGCACGTGCAGAAGTACGCCGGCAAGGACATGCCGCCGATCAAGGTGATCTGCCCGGGCCGCACCTACCGCGTGGACAGCGACGCTACGCACTCGCCGATGTTCAACCAGGTGGAAGGGCTGTGGATTGGCGAGCATGTGAGCTTTGCCGACCTGAAGGGCGTCTACACCGATTTCCTGCGCAAGTTCTTCGAGCGCGATGACATCCAGGTGCGCTTCCGCCCGTCGTACTTCCCGTTCACCGAGCCGTCGGCGGAAATCGACATGGCCTTCGGCAGCGGCCGCTGGCTGGAGATCTCGGGCTCGGGCCAGGTACATCCGAACGTGCTGCGCAACATGGGCCTCGACCCCGAGCGCTATATCGGCTTCGCGTTCGGCTCCGGCCTCGAGCGCCTGACGATGCTGCGCTATGGCATCAACGACCTGCGGCTGTTCTTCGAAGGCGACGTGCGCTTCCTGCGCCAGTTCGCCTGACCTGTCCCAGGCCGCATCGCCCATCGTCACAGAACATCACAGAATACCTACCGGATCAGAAGCGCCATGCAATTCTCGGAATCCTGGCTTCGTACTTTCGCCAATCCTGAAAAGATCTCGACCGACGCGCTGTCGCACAGCCTGACCATGGCCGGGCTCGAGGTGGAAGAGGTTGGCCCCGTCGCGCCGCCGTTCAGCAAGATCGTCGTGGCCCGTGTGCTGGCCACCGAGCGCCATCCCAACGCCGACCGTCTCAATGTCTGCCAGGTCGATGCCGGCACCGGCGAGACGCTCCAGATCGTCTGTGGCGCGCCCAACGTCAAGCCCGGCATCCTGGTGCCGTGCGCGATGGTCGGCGCCGTGCTGCCGCCGGCGGAAGCGGGCGGCGCGCCGTTCGAGATCAAGATCGGCAAGCTGCGTGGCGTGGAAAGCTACGGCATGTTGTGCTCGGCGCGCGAGCTGAAGCTGTCCGAGGATCACGGCGGCCTGATGGTCCTGCCGGACGACGCCCCGGTCGGCCAGGATATTCGTCAGTATCTGGATCTGGACGATCAGATTTTCACGATCAAGCTGACGCCGAACAAGGCGGACTGCCTGTCGATCCACGGCGTGGCGCGTGAAGTTTCCGCGCTGACCGGCGCCACGCTGACGCTGCCGGACATGAAGCCGGTGACCGTCACGCTCGCTGACAAGCTGGCGGTGAAGATCTCGGCGCCGGACCTCTGCGGCCGCTTCTCGGGCCGTGTGATCCGTGGCGTGAACGCGCGTGCCGCCACTCCGGCGTGGATGGTGCAGCGCCTGGAGCGCTCGGGCCAGCGCAGCATCTCGGCGCTGGTGGACATCTCCAACTATGTGATGCTGGAGCTGGGCCGTCCGAGCCACGTGTTCGATCTCGACAAGATCCACGGCGGGCTGGACGTACGCTGGGGCCGCAAGGGCGAGCAGCTCAAGCTGCTGAACGGCAACACGGTCGACGTGGACGAGCAGGTGGGCGTGATCGCCGACGACAAGGAGATCGAGAGCCTGGCCGGCATCATGGGCGGTGACAGCACCGCCGTGTCGCTGGACACGACCAACATCTACCTGGAAGCCGCATTCTGGTGGCCGAACGCCATCCAGGGCCGCGCGCGCCGCTACAACTTCTCGACCGATGCCGCACACCGCTTCGAACGCGGCGTGGACTACGCCACGACGGTGGAGCACATCGAGCGCATTACCGCGCTGATCCTCGACATCTGCGGCGGCCAGGCCGGCCCGGTGGACGATCAGGTCGTGAACCTGCCCGAGCGCAAGCCGGTGAGCCTGCGCGTGGCACGTGCCGAGCGCGTGCTGGGCATCGAACTGTCGTCGGCCACCATCGCCGACGTGTTCCAGCGCCTGAACCTGCCGTTCACGCGCTCGGAAGGCGCCGAGGGCGAGGTGTTCGCCGTCACGCCGCCGAGCTACCGCTTCGACATCGAGATCGAGGAAGACCTGATCGAGGAAGTGGCGCGCATCTATGGCTTCGAGCGGATTCCCACGCTGCCGCCGATCGCCGAGAGCGAGATGCGTCCGACCAACGAGGCACGCCGCTCTACCCATGGGGTGCGTCACGCGCTGGCCGCCCGCGACTACCAGGAGGTGATCAACTTCGCCTTCGTGGAAGAGAAGTGGGAGCGCGACTTCGCCAGCAACGACAACCCGATCCGCCTGCTGAACCCGATCGCGAGCCAGCTGGCCGTGATGCGTTCGACGCTGCTTGGCGGGCTGGTGGACAAGGTCCGTTACAACCTCAACCGCAAGGCCGCGCGCGTGCGCCTGTTCGAAGTGGGCCGCGTGTTCCATCGCGACGGCAACGTGACGGATGGCGGCCTGACCGTGGCTGGCTATCACCAGCCGATGGTGGCCGCCGGCATCGCCTACGGCCCGGCATTCGACGAGCAGTGGGGTATCGCCACGCGTCCGGTGGACTTCTTCGATGTGAAGGGCGACGTGGAGTCGCTGTTCCATCCGCGTACGGCGCGTTTCGAGCCGGTGGCGCATCCCGCGCTGCATCCGGGCCGCGCCGCGCGCGTGATCGTGGACGGCAAGCCGGTTGGCGTGGTGGGCGAGCTGCACCCACGCTGGCTCCAGGAATACGAGCTGACGCAAGCGCCCGTGGCCTTCGAGCTGGACCTTGATGCCCTGCGCGACGTCGGTCTGCCGGCGTACACAGAGATCTCGAAGTTCCCGGCCGCCGTGCGCGACCTGGCCGTGGTGGTCAAGCAGTCGGTGCGCGTGCAGGACCTGCTCGATGCGATGCGCGCGGCGCTGGACCAAGGCGGTTTTGGCCACTACGTGCAGAGCCTGGTGCTGTTCGACGAGTTCCGTCCGAAGGCGGCTTCGGCCGCCATCGGGGCTGACGAGAAAAGCCTTGCGTTCCGTGTGACGTTGCAAGATACTGGGGCGACCCTCCAGGACGAGACGGTCGACAGCGCGGTGCGCTGTATGATCGATGCGCTGGCAGCGGGCTTCTCGGCCCGTCTGCGCGGATAGGTCGCTGAAACCTGGGGCGCCCGGGCACAGCTCCCGGGCGGATCGCCAGACAGACCTCAGAAGAGCGATCAAGAATGAACGATCGAGACGCGAATTCCATGAATGCTGCAGACCTGGGCGAGGTCAGCGACCGGCACGCCGCCTCACTGGACGACGCATCGCCGGAAGCCCGCGCGACCGAAGTGCCCACCCTCACGAAGGCCGAACTTGCAGAGATGCTGTTCGACCAGGTTGGCCTGAACAAACGTGAATCCAAGGACATGGTCGAAGCCTTCTTCGACGTGATTCGTGAAGCCTTGGAACATGGTGACAGCGTCAAGCTGTCCGGCTTCGGCAACTTCCAGTTGCGCGACAAGCCGCAGCGTCCAGGCCGCAACCCCAAGACGGGCGAAATCATCCCCATCACCGCGCGCCGCGTGGTGACGTTCCACGCCAGCCAGAAACTCAAGGGCCTGGTCGAGGAGCGCGCCGATCTGGCTGTGCCGGGCTGACGGTCCGCTGCTGGGAGTTTTCCGCTGGCGTTTCGCGCTGGCGCCTCCCGGCGCGTCGCGGCTGTCCGACACGCCACGCCACGCCTCCTGCCTCGAACGGTGGATTGCCCACGGCACTTGCAGTCTGTATCCTGCAATGCTCGCGCGCATGTCGCGCCAACCGAGTCGCGCCTTTCGGCCTGACGCCTGACTTCCCATCGCATGTCGGAAAAATCCAGCGAGCGCGTTGCGCTGCCGCCGATTCCCGCAAAACGCTACTTCACGATTGGCGAAGTGAGCGAGCTTTGCGCCGTCAAGCCGCACGTGCTGCGGTACTGGGAACAGGAGTTCACCCAGCTCAAGCCGGTGAAGCGGCGCGGCAATCGACGTTACTATCAGCATCACGAAGTGCTGCTGATCCGGCGTATCCGCGAGTTGCTGTACGAGCAGGGATTCACCATCAACGGGGCGCGCAACCGCCTCGACGATGGTCGCCATCATGGCCTCGGCGCGCCGCTGGAGGAGGGCGAGACCGAGTCGGTGGTGCCGGTCGCCACGGCGCCTGTGCTGTCGGTCGATCTCAATACTTTGCGCGGCGAGCTGGTGGCAGTGCAAAACCTGCTGGCGCAATTGAAAGAGATCGCGCGGCATGGATAATTTTGCAATGCGCCGTGCCAATGACTAGCCACCGATCGATTGTTGCTGATATAATCTTTTGCTTCGGGGCGTAGCGCAGCCTGGTAGCGTACCTGCATGGGGTGCAGGTGGTCGGAGGTTCAAATCCTCTCGCCCCGACCAGACAAGGAACCCGCTTGGTGTCAAAACCAAGCGGGTTTTTCTTTGGCATTGCGCACGGGTTTCGCGCCCGGCGCTTGATGCGTCGCAAAACTTCTTTACATTTCCTGCGTTCCCTCACGCGGCATCGTGGCCTAGCCTAGGACGATGATTTGAAACGCAGGGTGAGTCATGAGTTGGCGTGATGTTTTCCTGATCGGCACCGGCTGGGTCGGTGCCTGTATGGCGGTTGGCTGGCTGCTGACCACGGTGGTGAAACTCCTCGAATGAACGGCGCGTTCCGTACGTAATCCCCCGACGAAGAAACGCCGCCCGATTTTCTCGGCGCGGCGTTTTTCATTATGGGTTGCGGCGGCGCCGTTTGAATGCACCGTGCAGGTCGCTTTGGTATAACCTGAAATCAGGGAACCTCCGATTCTCCTGCGCGTCTCGCCATAGGAGAGCATCGCTGCGGGAGGGCGCGATGGGGCAACGTGAACTCAGGGCCTGCTGGTTTGGCGCGGGCGTGTTGGTCGGCGCGATGGCCGCGAGCCTGTGCGCGATGCGCGCCATGTCTCGCGCACGGACCGATGTGTCCGCGAATTTGTCTCCGGATGTCTCGGCGGATGTATCGCCGGCTGCCTCGCCCGTCGAGGATGCCGCCCGGGCACCGTCCGCGGCGCCGGAGAGCGGCGCGGACATGTTCGAATACCGCGGCTTCGTGGTGCACCTGTTCTGGCAGGCGCTCGCTCCGGCACGGTACAAGGCCTGGTGCGATATCTGGGAGGCCGGCGCGATAGTGCAGGAGGCGGGCGGTCCGCCGGCCACGTATCCGACCGCTGCCGAGGCACGCATGGCGGCCGGCGCCTGGGCACGGCACTGGGTCCAGAACAACGGCTGATGTCGCAGATTCGGTAAAACGAAGCACGCTTCGTGGCCTGATCGATCCCAATCTATTCTCAACATAACGCCGCTGTGACGCCCGCTATCCCGCCAAGGTAGGGGCCAAATGGCGGCCCTGCATGGTGTGACGCGACAGACACACGTGTTACGATTTGCAGCGTCTTTTGGAGTCCGTGATGTTTGTATGTCAGAACCAACCCTGTGGTGCGCGCTGGAAGCCCGCCGAGGTGGTGATCAAGAACGAGGGGCAGGGCCCCATCTTCCGCTGCCCGCTCTGCGGCGCGCGCAACCGCCTGATGGCCTCGCATCGTGCGGACGGCAGCATCGACTACAAGCAACTCCGGCGCGAAGCCTCGGGCGCGGATGCCGCGCCGCCGAAAGCTCGACGGAGCTGATCGACGTAAAGGGGGTCGACGCGCATGGCGAAAAGCAAGACGCCTCAAGCCGGCGACTGTGGGACCGTTAAGATGGAGATGGACATCAGCGACTTATCCCACGACGCCGCCTCCAATGCCGAGCTCATTGGATGGTCAGGTGCATCCCCACAAGTGATTGCCCGCGTGCTCAATGCCGCGCTGGCCGCGCAGGACCTGTCCGGCTTCGCCGCATTGCTGTCCGACATTGCGCGCGACCGCGGCCTGAAGGGGGCGCGCGGCACGCACCAGTCGATCTACGACATGCCGTACGCGAGCTTGCTGCCGCGTCAGAAGCACCTGCTGGCCGATGCGTTCGACCTCTTCCTCCGCCTGGGTCTGGAGTTCCGCGCGCGCGGCGACGGCAGCGACGACCTTGACGGCGCCGAAGACGACGACCTGCCCGCGCTGCGCGACATGGACGACGATGACGATGTCATCGACATCGACGAGCGCTGACGGCTAGCCACTAGCCGTCGCTAGCCGTCAATCAGCGCCCGCCGCCTGGGGCCGGTCAGACGCGCTCCAGCAAGCCGATTTCCTTCACCGCAACGGACAGCATCGACAACGCCGAGGCCCCCGTGGCGCCCGACGCGCGCTGGTCGGCCAGCATCTGTGCGAAGCGGTCCAGCGCCACCTGTCGGCTCTTGCGCCAGTCCTCGATCAGCGCCGGGGCGTCCTCCACCTCGCGCGACTGGCCCAGCACGCTGGTCGTCAGCGCGCGCTTGAGCCGGCCCAGGTCTTCCAGCGTGGTCGTGCGGGCGAGCAGGTCCCAGTGTGTGTCCGCCGGCAGTGAGAACGCGCGCTCGCGCAGCCATCCGAAATTGAGTTCCGAATCGAGGGCGAAGTAGACCGCTGCCACGGTGTCCAGGCTGCGCTGGCAGGCGGCTGCGACCTCGGCCACGTCGAGCGCGGCCGCAGCCGCATCGCTGGCGGCCACGCGCAGGGCGAGGTCGTCGTCCACGCCGGCTTCGATCAGCGTCATCGCCCGCTCGGCCATGGCCTCTGCGCCCTCGGGCGGCAGCAGCTTGGGCAGTTGCGGCGTGAGCCAGCGCGCGGCTTCGACGAAGCGCGTCGCGCCGGGCTCTACCGTGCCGCCGCCGCGCAGGTAGCGCACGAACCAGAGCGTGGCGCGCTCGAGCAGCCGCGCCAGCGCGCCGAACATCTGCGCCTGGATGGCGTCGTCCACGCGGTTGTCGAAGGCGTCGATGCGCGCCCAGATCCCGGACAGCCCGAACACGTCACGCGCCAGCAGGCAGGCGCGCACGATATCGGCCGGACGCCCGTCGGTCTCCTCCATCAGATGATGGACGAAGGTCGGCCCGACGCGGTTCACGAGGATGTTGGTCAGGTGCGTGGCGAGGATTTCGCGCCGCAGCGGATGCCGCTGCATCGGCTCGGCATGGCGCACGCGCAGCGGCTCGGGGAAGTAGTCGGCCAGCAGGGTCGAGACGAGCGCGTCCTCGGGCAGGTCCGAGACCAGCAGCTCGTCGTACAACCACATCTTGCTATAGGCCAGCAGCACCGCACGCTCGGGCGACGTCAGCCCCGCGCCGAGTGCCTTGCGTTCGGCGATCTCGTCCTCGGGCGGCAGGAATTCGAGCGGACGGTTGAGCCGGCCCGCGCGCTCGAGCCAGCGGATCAGCCGCGCCTCGGCGTCGAGCAGTTCCGTGGCCTGACGGCCCGCCACGGAGAGCGCCTGGGTCTGGTAGTAGTTGTCCTGGAGCACCAGCAGGCCCACCTCGTCGGTCATCTCGGCCAGCAGCGTATTGCGCTGCTTGATGGTCATCTCGCCGTCGGCCATCACGATGCCTAGCAGAATCTTGATATTGACCTCGTGATCGGAGCAATCGACGCCGGCCGAATTGTCGATGGCATCGGTATTGATCCGGCCCCCCTTGCGCGCGAACTCGATGCGGCCAAGCTGGGTGAAGCCGAGATTGCCGCCTTCGCCCACCACCTTGCAGCGCAGTTCGGCGCCGTTCACGCGCACCGCATCGTTGGTGCGGTCGCCGGCTTGCTGATGGGTCTCGGACGCAGCCTTGACGTAGGTGCCGATGCCGCCGTTGTAGAGCAGGTCGACGGGCGCCATCAGCAGCGCGTGGATCAGGTCCGCCGGCGACAGCGTGCTGGTCGTGATCCCCAGCGCCGCCTGCACCTGCGGCGTGAGCGCGATGGTCTTGGCCGTGCGCGGATAGATGCCGCCGCCGGCCGAGATCAGCGCGGTGTCATAGTCGGCCCAGCTCGAACGGGGCAGGGCGAACAGCCGCGCGCGCTCGGCCAGGCTCCTGGCGCAGTCGGGGTCCGGGTCGAGGAAGATGTGTCGATGGTCGAACGCGGCCAGCAGCTTGATGTGCGGAGAAAGCAGCATGCCGTTGCCGAAGACGTCGCCGGACATGTCACCGATGCCCACTACCGTGAACGGCGTGGCCTGGATATCAACGCCCATCTCGCGGAAATGGCGCTTCACGCTCTCCCACGCGCCGCGCGCGGTGATCGCCATCTTCTTGTGGTCGTAGCCGACCGAGCCGCCCGACGCGAAGGCGTCGTCGAGCCAGAAGCGGTACTCGCCCGAGATGGCGTTGGCGTAGTCCGAGAACGTCGCGGTGCCCTTGTCGGCGGCCACCACGAGGTAGGGGTCCGACTCGTCGTGGCGCACCACTTCGGGGGGCGGCACGATGTCGCCGGAGACGAGGTTGTCGGTCAGGTCGAGCAGCCCGCGCAGGAAGGTCTGGTAGCAGGCCACGCCTTCGGCCAGATAGGCGTCGCGGTCGGTGGCGGGCGGCGGGCGCTTGACCACGAAACCGCCTTTCGAGCCCACCGGCACGATCACCACGTTCTTCACCATCTGCGCCTTCATCAGGCCCAGCACCTCGGTGCGGAAGTCCTCGCGCCGGTCCGACCAGCGCAGCCCGCCCCGGGCCACCCGGCCGCCGCGCAGATGCACCCCCTCCACACGCGGCGAGTAGACCCAGATCTCGAACATCGGCCGTGGCTCGGGCAGGCCCTGCACCAGCGCCGGATTGAATTTGAATGAGACGTAGGGGCGCGGCTGGCCCTCCGCGTCGCGGTGGAAGTAGTTGGTCCGCACCGTGGCCGCGATCACGTTCAGGAACAGGCGCAGGATGCGGTCCTCGTCGAGGTTGGGCACCTTGTCTAGCGCGGCGTCGATCTCGGCCAGCAGGCGCTGGGTGCGCGTCTCGTCACCCGGCGTGGCCACGGCGGGGTCGAAGCGGGCCACGAACAGCGCCACCAGCAGCGCGGCGATATTCGGATTGCTGGTCAGCGCGCGCTCGATATAGGCATTGCTGAAGGTCGAGCCCACTTGCCGCAGGTACTTGGCAAACGCGCGCAGGATGGTCACGTCGCGCGCGGCCAGCCCGGCGCGTAGGACGAGCCGATTGAAATCGTCGTTTTCGATCTCGCCGTTCCAGGCCCGCGCGAAGGCGTCCTCGAACAGCGGCTTCACGCGCTCGATCTCCACGTCCAGAGGGCGGCCCTCGGGGTCAGCGGCAATCTCCAGGCCGAAGTCGTGGATCCACACCGGCGCGCCGGCATCGGGCTCGATCAGGTAGGGGCGCTCCTCGTCCACGCGCACGCCCAGGTGTTCGAGCATCGGCAGGCTCAGGGACAGCGCGATGGGCTCGCCGGCGCGGAAGACCTTGAAGCGGAACGCGCCCGGCGCGGCCTCGATGGGCCGGTACAGGTTCATGGCGAGGCCGCTCGGGTGCTGGCGCGCGTGCTCCATCAGCTCGATGTCGCGCACGGCGGTGCGGGCAGCGTAGTCCTCGCGGTAGCCGGCGGGGAAGGCGTCGCAGTAGCGGCGCAGCAGCACGATGCCTTGTTCCTCGCCCCGGCTGACGTGGAGCGCGGTGGCCAGGTCGTCCTGCCAGCGGCGCGTGGCCTGCACGATGCGCTCTTCCAGCTCGCGGGTGTCCACCTCGGGCATGGTGCCCGGCTCGCCACGCACGGTGAGTTGGATGCGCGCCAGCGGGGATTCGGACAGCAGCGGCGTGAACTCGCAGCTGGTGCCATGGAACGCCTCCACCAGCAGCTTCTGGATGCGCTGGCGCAGGTCGGTGTTGTACTTGTCGCGCGGCACGAAGACCAGGCACGAGATAAATCGGTCGAAGCGGTCGCGCCGCACGAACAGCCGGATGCGCTGGTGCTCCTGCAACCGCAGGATGCCGATGGCGATCTCGAACAGCTCGTCCTCGTCGGCCTGGAACAGGTCATCGCGCGGATATTGCTCGAGGATGGTGACCAGCGACTTGTACAGGTGGCCCTTGGTCAGGAAACCGGCGCGCGCCAGGATGTTGGCGCACTTGCGCCGCGCCAGCGGAATCTCGCTGGTGCTGACCATATAGGCCGTGGACGTGTACAGCCCCACGAAGCGCCGTTCGCCGAACAGCTTGCCGTTGGCGTCGAGCAGCTTCACGCCCACATAGTCGAGATAGCCGGGCCGATGGACGGTCGCGCGCGAGTTGGCCTTGGTCAGGAAGATTGGCGAGGCCCCTTCGATGACGCTCGCGGCGGCGGCGGGCAGCGGGGTCAGGTCGTCCTCGCCCGGATCGCGCAGCGCTTCGCGCAGGATGCCCGCGCCCGAGCCCGGCACGCCGCGCAGGAAGTACTGGCCGTCGCGTGGCACCAACTCGTAGTCGCGCTGGCCGAGGAAGGTGAAATGGTCGTCGAGCAGCCATTCGAGGAAGGCGCGGGCCTCCACCGATTCCGGGCTCGCGGCGTCCGGCGCGCGGCCCATGCTGGCGACGGTGTCCTCGGCCACCTGCTGCATGCGCGGCCAGTCTTCCACGGCGGCGCGCACATCGCCGAGGATGCGGGCGATGCCGGTGCGCAGCGTTTCCAGCCGGGCGCCTTCGCCGGTGCGGTCCACCTCGAAATGCATGAACGATTCGAGCCGGCAGGTGGTGTTGCCGGCCGGGTCGGCGTCGTTCCGCCCGCCCAGGCCCACCCGCAGGATCGTGCCCTTGGCATCGCGGCAGATGTTGAAGACCGGGTGGATGGTCGAATGGAGCGTCAGGCCGAGCCGGTTGATCTCCATCGTGATCGAATCGACGAGGAACGGCATGTCGTCGTTGACGATCTCGATGATCGTATGGTCCGAGTGCCAGCCGTGTTCCTCGAGCTTCGGGTTGTAGACCCGCACGCGCGCGGTGCCCGGCACGAACTTCTGGGCGGTCTGCCAATGGGCCATGATCGCGCCGTAGAGGTCCGCCACGTTGCGTGCGAGCAGGTCCTCGGCATCGGCCAGGTCGTAGTAGTGGCGCAGCAGGGGTTCCAGCACCTCGAACGTGGCGGCGGGGAGCCGCTCGCGCGCGAGCGCGACGAGGTCATCCAGCAACTGCGCGACTTTTTCTTCGTTTTCCGGAGGCATGGCATCTCCTCGGCGTGTGCCGGTGCATGCTCATACTGTAGGAAAGTTTTGACCTGCCCGGGTGACAAAACACGTCAGCGGGCAGGTTGAGACGGGCGAGGCGCCCGGGGATCAGATGAAGCGCAAGCGGGTCAGGCGGCCACGGCGCGCAGCGCGGCGCGGCCGACCTCGGGCGGTACGACCACGGAGCTTTCGGAGCGCTCCCATGCGGCATTGCGGCGATGGCGCTCGGCATGGTCCTGCAGCGTGCCGGTCATGCGATGCAGCAGGCCGGTCAGCGCCACGCGCTCCTCGGCATTGAACTGGCCCACCGAGACCGAGTGCAGGGCCTTCACGCCCTGGCCGGCACGGTCCAGCCGCGCGGCGGCGCTGGCCGCGATGCGCGGGGCGCCATTGGCCTCGAACGCCAGCCAGCCTTCCTCGCGCAACTCGTTGAGCAGCCGTTCGGTCTGGGCCACGTCCATGAACACGGCGGCCGACAACGGCAATCCGCGGCGGAAGGTGCCGGTGTGGATGGCGCGCAGCAACAGCCATTTCGGATAGGTCAGCCCCGAGACAGACAAGGTCTGTTCGAGGGCGGCTTGCCACGCGGTCACGGCGTCGACAAGCGCGAGCACGATCGGCTCATTGATTTCGAGTGCTTTCGGCTGCATTGGCTCAGGTCTCCCAATCTGGGTTTGCCGCCTGCTTGCATCGTCTGTGCATGGGCCGGTGCATTGGCCGGCCCGGGCGGCACCGCTGCCTGCCTCTGGTAGTGGGCGGGTCATCCGGTAGGCGAGACACTATCAGTAATGTATGGACATGGGTGTGACAGATCGGGTAAGTCCTAATCAGCCTTTTGTACGAGGTGCCGTGCGCACCTCGTGGCGGGGGGCGTGCGGCCCCAAAAACAAAACAGCCCGCGACATGCGCGGGCTGCTTTCGCAAAACGACGACCTGGGTCGCTTACTGCTTCTTGGCGCCGTCGGTGTAGACGTCAGGCTTGCCGGACTTCGCACCATCGGTGTACGGGTCAGCCTTGCCGACCTTGGCGCCGTCCGTGTACGGATCGGCCTTCTTCGGGGCGAGATCGGTCTGCGTGGACTTCTTCGCGCCGTCGGTGTACGGGTCGAACTTGCCGGACTTGGCCGTGTTGGCGTGCGGGCTGGCCTTCTTGGTATGGCTGCCGCTGTGGATGTCGCCACCGTCCGTGTAGTTCTTCTGTGCGTGCGCCAGTTGCATGGTGCCCAGGCCGGCCAGCGCAGCAATGATCAGGGTCGGTACGGTCTTCTTCAGCATCTTCAATCCTCGCAGGTAATGCGCCATATCCGGGAATTCGTCGGAGGTCGTCAGATTCCGTACAGATACAGCAGATGAGAAAAATGGCTTTGTTACTACTGTACCGGGGTGCGCGTGCAGCAGCCAGCAATTTTGTAGATCCTGCGCTCGGGCGATGCTGCCGCCACACCACGGTGGCGGCAGGGGGGGGCAGGTGTTACTCCAGCGTGATGTTCTGGTCCACCGCGATCTTCTTGCGGAGGTCCAGTTCGCGCTTGATCTGGGCGGCGTACTGCTGCGAGGTGTTGCCGTCCGGATAGGCGCCGCTGTCATGCAGGCGCTTCTTCACGGCGGGGTCCTGAAGTGCCTTGATCGCCGCATCGTGGATCTTGGCGACGATGGCCGGCGGCGTGCCGGCCGGTGCCACCAGCCCGTACCAGGCCATGTTGTTCATGTCCTTCATGCCTTCCTCTGCGAAGGTGGGCACGTCAGGCAGGCCTTCCACGCGCTTGGGCGCGGCGACAGCCAGCGCGCGCAGGCGGCTGGACTGGATGAAGGGCATCGACGACGGCAGGTTGTCGAACTGGGCGTTGACCTGGCCGGCCAGCGTGTCGTTCAGGGCTGGGCCCGATCCACGGTAAGGAATGTGGACCATATCGGCCTTGGTGATGTACTTGAACAGCTCGCCATCGAGGTGCGAAATGCTGCCCTTGCCGGCCGAGGCGTAGCTGTACTTACCCGGGTTGGCCTTCAGCAGTGCGACGAATTCCTTGAGATTCTTCGCCGGCACCTTGGGGTTCACGGTCAGCACGTTCGGCACGTTCACCAGGTTGGTGATCGGCGCGAAGTCCTTGATCGGATCGTACGGATTCTTGGCGTTGGTGGCCGGGTTCGTCGCCATCGTGCTCACGGTGGCGATGCCGAGCGTGTAGCCGTCCGGCGCGGACTTGGCCAGCGCGTCGGCGCCGATTGCGCCGCCGCCACCGCCACGGTTCTCCACCACCACGGGCTGGCCCAACTCGCGGCCCAGTGCGTCGGACACGGCGCGGCCGACGATGTCGGTGGTGCCGCCCGCCGCGAACGGTACGATCAGGCGGATCGGCTTGTTGGGATACGCCTGCGCGTGGGCGATGCCCGCTTGTGCCAGGCCCAGCATGGCCAGGGCGACGGCCGCGCCCGCTTTCAGAACTGCTTTCAAGAGATGCCTCCGGTATTGTCTAGTTCCGCAATACGGAACTCCGTTCCGTGATGTGCGTTGACAGGCATTCAACCCTGAAAGGGTTCTGCAGGGAAATCGGTGAGAACCCGGTGGCGGGCGGGAAAGTGCGGCGCAATGCCGCTGAGGCGAAGCAAAAACGTCGATGCAAAGCAAAAAGCCCGGAACCTTGTGGATTCCGGGCTTTTCTGAATTCGCTGGTGGGGCGTGAGTGACTCGAACACTCGACCTACGGATTAAGAGTCCGCTGCTCTACCAACTGAGCTAACGCCCCAACGAAGAAAAAGATTGTAGCAAGGTACCGAATACGACGCAAGCCCCTCGGCGCATTTTTTTGCACCGCAATGCCAGCGGATTACAATGCGCGCACTTCGGCTTCCGGGCATCTCCATGCACGCGCGCGTTCTGCGGTATTTCGACGAGGTGGTCCGGCGCGGCTCCATCCGCCGCGCGGCCGAGCATCTGCATGTGGCGCCGACGGCCATCAATCGCCAGATCCTCGATTTGGAGGCCGAACTGGGCGCGCCGCTGTTCGAGCGCATCCACAAACGCCTGCACCTGACGCCGCTGGGCGAGATGGTGCTCGCCCATGTGCGCCAGACGCTACGCGAGCACGACGCGCTCCAGGCGCGCATCGCCGAGATCAAGGGCGCGCGGCGCGGCATGGTTACCGTGGCCACCACCTCTGGGCTGGCCGGCGCGCTGATGCCCTCGCTCGTCCACGACTTCCGCCAGCAGCATCCGGGCATCGCCGTGCGCGTGGCGGACCTGCCGGTGGACGGCATCGTCGCCGCGGTGGAGCAGGGCGATGCTGACCTCGGGCTCGGCTACGACCTGCCCGAAGTGGCCGCCTTCCGCGTGGCCGCGAGCCGTGACTGGTCGATTGGCGCGGTGGTCGCGCCCGGTCATCCGCTGGCCGCGCAGCCCTCCGCGCTGCTCGCCGAGGTGGCCGGCTATCCGTTGATCCTGCCCGCGCCGACACTGTCGATCCGCGCCCTGGTGGACGACGCCTTCGCCCGCCAATCGATCGACGTCACGCCGGCCGTGGAATCGACCTCCGTGGTGCTGATCCAGCGCCTGGCGGCGGCCGGCGGCGGCGTGGCGCTACTCAATCCGCTCGATGTGATGGAAGACCGCGCGCGTGGCGCGCTGGTCTTCGTGCCGCTGCGCGATGGCGGCCTGCAGCGCCAGACCCTGCGGCTGGTGGCGCGGGCGCGCGGCCCGGCGAGCGCGGCGGGCGAACTGATGGCGCGGGCCATCGGCGCAGCGCTGGACGGGTTGTTCCGCTGACTTGGTGGGCTCTTGCGCGGCGACCTGTCCACAAATTGTGGACACCTACGTCGAAATTTGACGCTTTGGTGCAATAGATGGCGCCAGTAGACTCCGGGGTGTCCGCAACTTCGATACACCTTCGCCATGACCCTCATCCTCCAGCACGCCGATGCCCTCGTGACCATGGACGCGCAACGCCGCGAAATCGCGGACGGCGCGCTGGTCGCCAACGGCCCCGCCATCGAGTGGGTCGGCCCCACCGCGGATCTCCCGGAAGCCTGGCGACGCATGGCCGACGAAGGCCGCGCCGAAGTCATCGACATGCGCGGCCACGTGGTCATGCCGGGGCTGGTGAATACGCACCATCACATGTACCAGAGCCTGACGCGCGCCGTGCCGGCCGCGCAGGATGCCGAGCTGTTCTCGTGGCTGACCAATCTCTACATGCTGTGGTCGCACCTCACGCCGGAGATGATCCGCGTATCCACGCAGACGGCGATGGCCGAGCTGATGCTGTCCGGCTGCACGACGACGAGCGATCACCTCTACCTGTATCCGAACGGCTCCCGGCTCGATGATTCGATCGAGGCGGCGCAGCAGATGGGCATGCGCTTCCACGCGGCGCGCGGCTCGATGAGCGTCGGGCGCAGCCAGGGTGGCTTGCCGCCGGACGTGGTGGTGGAGTCGGAAACCGCCATCCTGCGCGACAGCCAGCGGCTGGTGGAGCAGTATCACGACGATTCCCGCCACGCCATGCTGCGCATGGTGCTGGCGCCGTGCTCGCCGTTCTCGGTCTCGCGTGACCTGATGCGCGAGTCGGCGGTCATGGCGCGCCACTACGGCGTCTCCCTGCACACCCACCTGGCCGAGAACGACAACGACATCGCCTATTCGCGCGAGAAATTCGGCCTCACGCCGGCGCAGTACGCCGAGGAGCTGGGCTGGGTCGGTCACGATGTCTGGCACGCGCACTGCGTGAAGCTGGACGACGAGGGCGTGGCGCTGTTCGCGCGCACCGGCACGGGCGTGGCCCATTGCCCGTGCTCGAACATGCGGCTGGCGTCCGGCATCGCGCCGATCCGCCGGATGCGGGATGCCGGCGTGCCGGTGGGCCTGGGCGTGGACGGCAGTGCATCGAACGATGGCGCCCATATGCTGGGCGAGGCGCGCCAGGCCATGCTGCTGCAGCGCGTGGGCTTCGGCCCGGCGGCGATGAGCGCGCGCGAGGCGCTGGAGATTGCCACCCTCGGCGGCGCGCGGGTGCTGAACCGTGACGATATCGGCGCGCTGGCCCCGGGCATGTCGGCGGACATCGTCGCCTTCGACATGTCGGGCGTGGGCTACGCGGGCGCCGGGCATGATCCGGTGGCGGCACTGGTCTTCTGCACGCCGGGCAATGTGGCCACGAGCATCATCAACGGCCGCGTGGTGGTGCGCGACGGCGAACTGCTGACGGCCGACCTGCCCGTGGTGCTTGGCGATCACCGCCGGCTGGCGCGCACGCTGTTCGAGCGGGCGGCCGGCGCGGATTGATGCAGGCGGACCAAGAATAAGAAAAGCCCGGAATCATTGCTGATTCCGGGCTTTTTGAATTCGCTGGTGGGGCGTGAGTGACTCGAACACTCGACCTACGGATTAAGAGTCCGCTGCTCTACCAACTGAGCTAACGCCCCAACGAAGACCGAGATTTTATCACCGTTTTCAGCGTTGTCAAATATTCCATGCATGGCCCCGCGCCAGTGGCGCTCACGGCATTGTCATGTCGCCGTGCGACGCTGTTGCGCTCGGCGCCATGCCGACGGAACTTGCATCCCGTCGCGCTGGTCAGTGAGACGAATCGCATTCACATGGCACAGTGCAGGGGATCGCAGACGATTGGCGTCGAGCCATGTTAGGATGCTTCTCCACTTGCATATGGAGGGCTGTGATGATGGAAATCAAATTCCAAGAGCAAGATCGCTACGACATCAATAATGAGGGCCTGCTGTTCCACGCGATTGTCGATGGTGAGCAAGTGACCTGCGTGGTGACACGCGAGGCACTGTGGGAAGGCTTCAGTGCCGACCAGGTGCTGTCGCTGGAAGAGGCGTTCCGCGCCGGTCGCGAGACCATCGAGCGCGCCGCCGTGGTACTGATCGAGCAGGGCGTGCCCCAGCCGGTCGTGGTGAAGCGCGCCCACGTGGCGCCAGTCTGATGGCGTCGGCAACGGCGTCCGTGTAAGGCGACGGCAGCAACCCTCCGCCGCCGGTTTCGGCACGGTTTCCCTACCGGCCGACCGGCGCACATTCTGGCTACATCCCTTAGTTTTCTACGTTTTCCCTACCGGTTCAGGGCCTAGGTCTTGGCGGTTTCCTGCGTGCCGGTCTCCGGTGCGTCAGCCGCTTCGGCATCCGCTGGTACCGGTGCGGGCGCTTCCGCGCCGCCGGGCTGCTGTGCGCATTCCTCGAAGATGCGCACGTGGCATTGCGCGCAGATTTCCGGGGAGAGTTGCCGGACGATCGTGTGCAGCGCCTGCCGCTTGGTCTGGAAGATGTGGTCGCGCCCGAGCTTGTCGGTGAAGCCGGTCTGCTCCCACGTCTCCAGCACCTGCGTGCGCGGACGGTGGAAGTAGAGGTCGCCGCCGGCCGCGCGCCGCTCGGCCAGTTCCGTCTCCCACATCTCGGCGCCGGCCAGGTCGATGAAGTTCATGCTCTTGGTCATCGCCAGCAGGCGCGTCTGGCCGGGGTTGACCGTGCGCAGCCAGTGCAGCCGGTCCGTCACGTACTGCACCGCGCCGAAGTAGATCGCGCCTTCCATGCGTAGCAGCTTCAGCTGCGGGCATTCGGGCTGCGGGCGACGGAGTTCGTCGAGCGGGGTGAAGCGGCGGCCGGGATCGTCGGCGTCGGGCACGAGGCTACGCACGGCCGGACGCGAGGTGCGGTACAGGTAGGCCACCAGCGACAGGATGGTGCCGAGCAGCACCGCCATCTCCAGCCGGATCACCAGCGTAGCGGCGAAGGTGCCCACCGCGATGGCGAACTCCGTGCGCGAGAGGTCGGCGATGCGCCGCAGCCGTGCCAGGTCGAGCAGGCCCCAGGCCACCAGCAGCAGCATTGCCGCGATGGCCGCCAGCGGGATCTGCGCCAGCAGCGGGGCGCTGACCATGACCAGCACCACCAGCAGCACCGCCGAGAACACGCTGGCCAGCGGCGTCTGCGCGCCGGCCTCGAAGTTCGGCATCGACCGGTTCAGCGAGCCGCACGAGATATAGCTGGAAAACAATCCGCCCGCGATATTGGAGAGCCCCTGGCCGATGAACTCGCGGTTGGCATCCACATGCTGGCCCGAGCGCGCGGCAACAGCCTTGGCGATCGAGATCGACTGCCCGAGCGCGACAATGGTCAGCGCGGCGGCAATGCCGAGCAGGTCCGGCACGGTACGCCAGTTGATGTCCGGCACCTGGAAGGGCGGCAACGCCGACGGAATCGGCCCGACCACGTTCACATGGTGCGCGCCATCCCAATGGTTGAGCGCCAGCGCCACGCCGAAGCCGCCCACCAGCCCGATCAGCATGAACGGCAGCCGGCGCGAGATGCGCCGCACCACCAGCGTGACCGCCAGCGTGACCGCGCCGACAATGACCGCGCTCCAGTTGATCGTGGCGGCATTCTCGAACAGGAAGCGGACCACGCCGAACGCGCTGGTGCCGGTGGGCACCGCCAGCCCGAACAGGTCCTTCAAGGCATAGAGTCCGATCAGCGTGGCCGCGCCGCAGGTGAAGCCGAGCAGCACCGACGGCGAGATGAAGTTGGCCAGCGACCCCAGCCGCAGCGCACCCACCGCCAGCTGCAACACCCCGACGAGGATCGTCACGGCCAGCGCCAGCGCGATATAGGCCGGACTGCCGACGAACGCCACCGGACTCAGCATGGCGAACAGCGCCAGCGAGTTGGCATTGGTCGGCCCCGACATCACGTGCCAGCTCGAACCGAACAGCGCCGCGACGATGCACGGCACCACGGCGGTATAGATGCCGTACTGCGGTGGCAGGCCGGCCAGCGTGGCAAACGCCACGCCCTGCGGCAGCACCAGCACGGCGCCGAGCAGCCCGGCGATGAGATCGGCGCGCAGCGCGGCGCGCGTCACGCGGTGGCGCCATGGGAACAGCCGGAGCAGGCGATTGCCGGCATCCGCCGCCGGTTTAGGGGATGGCGGGGATGGTGGGGAAAGCGGGGGCGCAGTCATCCGACGATGATGCCGCAGCCGCGCCGTTCAGTCGAGTTTCAGCGTGGCCACGACCGGCGTATGGTCCGACGGCTGCTCCCAGCGGCGCGGCTCCTTGTCGATGCCACAAGTCGTGCAGGCCGCCGCCAGCGCGGGAGACAGCAGGATGTGGTCGATGCGCAGGCCCGCGTTGCGGCGGAAGCCCATCATCCGGTAGTCCCACCAGGAGAACATCTTCTCCGGTTGTTCGAACAGGCGGAACGAATCGACCAGGCCCATCGCGATCAGCGCCTTGAAGGCGTCGCGCTCCTGGGGTGAGACCAGGTTCTGGCCCTCCCACTTGGCGGGGTCGTGCACGTCACGGTCTTCCGGGGCGATGTTGAAATCGCCGAGCAGCGCCAGCTTGGGGTAGCGCGTCATTTCCTCGTGCAGCCACCCGGTGATGGCCTGGAGCCAGTCGAGCTTGTAGACGAACTTGTCCGAATCGAGCGCCTGGCCGTTCGGGAAGTAGGCGCTGATCAGGCGCACGTCGCCATAGGTGGCGGCTACCACGCGCTGTTGGGCGTCCTCGTAGCCGGGGATGTTGCGCACCACGTCGGCGGCGGCGGGCATGGTGCCGTCACGGGCGACGATCGCCACGCCGTTGTACGTCTTCTGGCCCGTGTAGACGCTATGGAAGCCAGCCGCCTCGAGTTCGGCCAGCGGGTACTTGTCGTCGGGCAGCTTGAGTTCCTGGAGGCAGAGCGCGTCGATGGGCGTGCCGGCGGCGTCCTGCGCGGCAAGCCATTTCAGCACCTGGGGCAGGCGCACCTTGAGGGAGTTGACGTTCCAGGAGGCGATTCTCATCGTTGTTCGGTGTGGAGTGTTCTTATTAGTCGGGGAGGGAGGCTCATTCGCCCAAACCGCCACCCAGCAGGTCGCCCTGATCGAGGATGGCGTAGGCGATTTCCGGATGGGCGTCCATGCAGCGGCGAATCGCGGCGGGAATATTCTGGCGGGTCTTGCGGCACAGGCCCGGGCGGTCGGCCAGTTCGATGCGGAAGCCGCGCGTCGTGCGGACTTCGTTCGCGCTCGGCGTGATGGTCACCTCGATGCCTAGCAACTCGGCCATCCGGGCTTCCATGTGACGCAGTTCCTCGAGCGAGGTGAGCTGCTCCAGCCGGGCCACGAGCTTCTTTTCCTCCTGCTGCGTCAGCCGCAGGATGCGATGGTCGGCCTGGGGATCGTCAAGCAAGACCTCCCGGTTGCAGACGCAAGCGCCCGGCGGACATTCCTGACGAATCGGGAAAGGAAAGTCCATGAGCCGGGCGCCTGGTCAGCGAAGCGGGAAGGAAATGTGACGATTACGCCGCCATGCCTCCGTGACGCAGCAGCGCGTCGATCTGCGGGGCGCGGCCACGGAAGGCCACGAACGATTCCATCGCCGGGCGGCTGCCGCCCACCGACAGGATCTCGCGCCGATACCGCTCGCCAGTGGCCGAATCGAGCACGCTGCCGGACAGCTGTCCGGCTTCCTCGAACGCGGCGTAGACATCGGCGGACAGCACTTCGGCCCACTTGTAGCTGTAGTAGCCCGCCGCGTAGCCGCCCGCGAAGATGTGGCTGAACGTGTTCGGCCAGCGCGACAGCGGCGACTGCGGCACCACGTGCTTGCTGTCGTTGATCTCGCGCGACAGTTCCAGCACCGAGGTCTGGCCCTGCGGGTCATAGTCGGTGTGCAGGTGCATGTCGTACGACGAGTAGACGATCTGGCGCAGCGTCATCATGCCGTTCTGGAAGTTCTTGGCGGCCAGCATCTTGTCGAACAGCGCGCGCGGCAGCGGGGCGCCGGTCTCGACGTGGGCGGTCATCTTCGCCAGCACCTCGTATTCCCAGCAGAAGTTCTCCATGAACTGCGACGGCAGTTCCACGGCATCCCACTCCACGCCGTTGATGCCGGACACGCCGAGGTCGCCCACCTGCGTCAGCATGTGGTGCAGGCCGTGGCCGAACTCGTGGAACAGCGTGATGACCTCGTCGTGCGTGAACAGCGCCGGCTTGCCGCCCACGGGCGCCGTGAAGTTGCAGGTCAGGTACGCCACCGGGGTCTGCACGGTGCCGTTGTCGCGTTCCTTGCGGCCGCGCGCATCGTCCATCCAGGCGCCACCGCGCTTGCCTTCGCGTGCGTAGAGGTCGATGTAGAACTGGGCGAGCAGGGCGCCCTGCGGCGACACTACGCGGTAGAAGCGCACGTCCTTGTGCCAGGTCTGGGCTTCGTCCGGGCGGATGCTGACCGAGAACAGCTTCTCGACCACGCCGAACAGCCCTTCGAGCACCTTCGGCTCCTGGAAATACTGCTTCACTTCGTCGTCCGAGAACGAATAGCGCTGCTGGCGCAGCTTCTCGGAGGCGTAGGCCACATCCCACGGCTTCAGCTCGGCCAGGCCCAGCTCGGCGGCGGAGAACTGGCGCAGCTCGGCCCAGTCGCGCTCGGCGTAGGGGCGCGCCTTGACGGCCAGTTCGTCGAGGAACTTGAGCACGTCGGCCGGGGACTCGGCCATCTTCGGCACGAGCGAGACCTCGCCGTAGTTGTTGTAGCCAAGCATCTGCGCTTCCTCGCGGCGCAGCGTCAGCTGCTCGCGCATGTTGGCGGTGTTGTCCCAGTCGGCCTGCCCGCTGCCGTACTGCGCACCGAGTTCCGAGGCGCGCGTCACGCTCGCTTCGTACATGGTCTGGCGCAGCGCGCGGTCATCGGCATATTGCAGCACCGGGTAGTACGACGGGAAGTGCAGGGTGAACTTCCAGCCGGCCTTCTCGTCCTTCTGCGCGGCGATGGCGGCGGCTTCCTTCGCATCGGCGGGAATGCCGGCCAGGCGCGCCTCGTCTTCTATATAGAGGGCGTAGGCATTGGTGGCGTCGAGCACGTGGTCCGAGAAGGCCTTGGAAAGCTGGGCCTGCTGCTCCTGGATCTCGGCGAAGCGCGGCTTGCGGTCTTCGGGCAGCTCGGCGCCGCCGAGGCGGAAGCCGCGCAGCTCGTTTTCGAGCAGTTGCTTGCGCGCCGGCGTCAGGCCCGCGAACTCGGGGCCGGTGGCCACGGCCTTGTACTTCTCGAACAGCGCGAGGTTCTGGCCCAGCGACGACCAGAACTCGGTCATGCGGGGCAGGTTGTCGGTGTGGACCTTGCGCAGTTCGGGCGTGTCCGCCACGGCGCTCAGGTGGCCCACCACGCCCCAGGCGCGGCCGAGCGGCTCGGTGGCGGCCTCCAGGGCTTCCACGGCGCTGGTCCAGGTGGCCGGGGTGGCCGGGTCTTCGGCGCGGGCCACGCCAGCCTGGGCGTCGGCCAGTAGCACGTCCAGCGCCGGGCTGATGTGCTCGGGACGAATCTCGGCAAAGCGGGGCAGGTCGGTAAAGTCGAGCAGGGGATTGGTAGCGCGGTCGTTGTTCACGGTCATGGCGGTTCTCGGTTGGCGAGCCTCGGTCTTTATACGTTCACACGTGCAAAGATGAGGCGTCTGCGCGGAAATTTCCAGTTCGACTTTCCTATCGGGCCGATTGGGGCCCGGCGGCCGGCGGATTACAGGCCGGCTTCGCGCTCGGCGGCTTCGAGGGTGTTGATCAGCAGCATCGTGATCGTCATCGGCCCCACACCGCCCGGCACCGGGGTGATGTGGCCGGCCACCTCGCGCACGCCGGCGAAGTCCACGTCGCCGCACAGCTTGCCGGCATCGTCACGGTTCATGCCGACGTCGATGACCACGGCGCCCGGCTTGACCATATCGGCGGTGATGATGTTGCGGCGGCCCACGGCGGCCACGATCACATCGGCCTCGCGCGTATGGGCGGCCAGGTCGCGCGTCTTGCTGTTGCAGATCGTTACGGTTGCGCCGGCCTGGAGCAGCAGCATGGCCATCGGCTTGCCGACGATGTTCGAGGCGCCCACCACCACGGCACGCGCGCCGCGCAGCGGGTACTGGATCGATTCCAGCATCTTCATGCACCCATAGGGCGTGCACGGGCGGAACAACGGGGCGCCGGTCATCAGCGCGCCGGCGTTGGCCACGTGGAAGCCATCCACGTCCTTTTCCGGGGCGATGGCTTCGAGCACCTTGTGGCTGTCGATGTGCTTCGGCAGCGGCAGTTGCACCAGGATGCCGTGGATCTTCGGGTCGTCGTTCAGTTCGTCGATGCGCGCCAGCAGGTCGGCTTCGGACAGATCGACCGGATAGCGGTCCAGCGACGAATGGAAACCGTTGTCCTCGCAAGCCTTGACCTTGTTGCGCACATAGACCTGGCTGGCGGAATCCTCGCCCACAAGCACCACGGCGAGGCCGGGCTGGTGACCCTTCTCGGTCAGGCGGGCGGCGCGCTGGGCGGCTTCGGTACGGATTTGTTTGGCAAGGGCGTTGCCGTCGATCAGTTGGGCGGGCATGGGATTCTGCGGGAGAGGCTGGGAAGTCGGGGCAGGCGGCGCGCGCGGGGCGGCGGCGTCGCGGACAAAGCCGGATTATAAGGGTTCGGCGCCCATCGGCGGGCAGTTGGCGCGGTGCAAGCTGCTCGGACGGGACAGTTTGTGGCACACCCAGTTCGGCATGATTGTGCTGTTTGCATTACTTTTTCCGCCAACCTCCTGATCGACGATCCATAAAAAAACGGCGCCTTTGCGCCGTTTTTTCCCCGTCGATCCAGCCGATCAGCTGTTGCGCGACAGTGCCAGTCGCAGCAGATCCGCCACGGTGTTCACGTTGAGCTTTTCCATGATGTTGGCGCGGTGCGCCTCCACCGTCTTGATGGAAATGCCCAGGTCGTCGGCGATCTGCTTGTTCAGGCGGCCGGCCACGATGCGCTCCAGCACCTGCTGCTCGCGCGTGGTCAGCTTGCCCAGCAGGTCCTTGGCGGCGCGCTGCTCGCGGGCGGCCGAATGGTCCGTGCGGGCCTTCTGGAGCATGCGCTCCACCAGCGCGCGCAGCTCGGATTCGTCGAACGGCTTCTCGATGAAGTCGATCGCGCCGCGCTTCATCGTGGACACGGCCATCGGCACGTCGCCGTGGCCGGTGATGAACACGATGGGAATGTCGATGTGCTCGGCCAGCATGCGTTCCTGCAGTTCCGGGCCGCTCATGCCGGGCATGCGCACGTCCAGGATCAGGCAGGACACCTGGCCGGCATCGTAGGCGGACAGGAACTGCTCGGCGCTGTTGAAGCTGCGCACCTGGTAGCCATTGCCCTCCAGCAGCCAGGTCAGCGAGTCGCGCATGGCTTCATCGTCATCGACGATGAACACGGTCTCGCCACGATGCGGAGTGGGACTGGGCGTTGCGGTCATGAAGTCTCCTGGGGCAAATTCGTTAACGACCAAGTCGTTTGCAACTAAGTGTAACCGTCTGGCGGCGTGCGCAACACTACCCGGTCGAGTGGCAGATCTGCGGCGACCCACCCAAGCCCCGCGGCGGAAGGTCTCATCGCGTCTGTCTCGCCGGGGTGCCCGGGCTTATTGCTCGGGGAGCGCAGGCTGCAGCGGCAGCGTGATTTTAAACGTACAGCCGATCCCGTCCACATTGTTTTCCACCCAGAGCCGGCCCTGGTGGGATTCAATGATCGAGCGGCAGATGTTCAGGCCCATGCCCATGCCGTCGGACTTGGTGCTGAAGAACGGCTCGAACAGGCGCTCCTTGGTGGTTTCGTCCACGCCCGGGCCCTGGTCGATCACGTCGATGCAGACGCACTGGCCGAACTCCACCGGCTCGATACGCGCGTGCAGGCGCACCACGCCGGCGGCGCGCATGGCAGGCAGCCCGGCCATGGCTTCCACAGCGTTCTTGAGCAGGTTCACCAGCACCTGCTCGATCAGCACCGGGTCCACGTACAGCAGCAGCGGGGGGGCGGGCAGGCGGGTGAGGATGGTCACGCGGCGGCGCGTGGCTTCCAGGTCGGCCAGGCCCACGGCGTCCGCCACGATATCGTGGAGGGATGCCTCGCGCCGCTGCGGCTGGCTGCGCTTCACGAACCCCCGGATGCGGCTGATGATGGTGCCCGCCCGCACGGCCTGCGCCGACGTCTTTTCGAGCACCGGAATCAGCTCTTCGGGCGTGCTGCGCCCCGAATGGAGCCGCGCCACGGCACCCATGCAGTAATTGTTGATGGCCGCCAGCGGCTGGTTCAGTTCGTGCGCCAGCGACGACGCCATCTCGCCCATCGTGGTCAGGCGGCTGGTGAACTGGAGCCGTTCCTCGTGCTGGCGCGCCATTTCCTCGGCGGCCTTGCGCACCGTGATGTCGGTGGCGATCTGCATCTGCGCCAGGTGGCCGTCCACCCACTGGATATAGCGGCGGCGCACTTCGAACCATTTCTGCATGTCCGGCACGAAGACCTCGCGCGCGTCGGACGCATACGGCATCAGCTCCGAGGCCGGCAGGCCGGCGTAGGCGTCGACAAAGTCAGTGTTGTCGCTCGACATCTGCTCGCGGTCGAAGTCGTCGCCGGCCAGTTTCAGGTGCCCCTCGGCCTCCCAGCCGAACAGCTGCCGGTAATAGCGGTTGGCGAAAAGCAGCTCGGCCTTGTCGGTGGCCAGCACGGACACGGCGGCGTCCAGGCTTTCCAGCACGGTCGTGAAGCGGTCGTGTGCGGCGGCCAGTTCCTCGCGGGCGCGCTTGGGCTCGGTGATGTCCGTCATCGAACTCATCCAGCCCGTATGGCGGCCCCGGCCGTCTACTAGTGGCGAGACGTACATCCGCGCGAAGAAGCTGCTGCCGTCGCGGCGCATCACGCGCATCTCGTAGCCGGTGGCGGGCGACTTGCCCTGCAGCGTCAGGTCGATCTGCTTCTGCATCTCCTGCTGGTCGTTGGGCGGCCAGTAGGGGAACGGCGGCACGCGGCCGACCAGGGCGCCCTCGGACCAGCCCGTCATGCGGCAGAAGGCGGGATTCACATAGGTGATGCGGCCGTTCAGGTCGAGCGCGCGCAGGCCGATCAGCATCGAGTTTTCCATCGCCCGGCGGAACGAGGTCTCGGCCAGCAGGGCGCGCTGCGCCTCGGAGCGGCGGCTGGTGTGCCGCCACATGCTCCACAGGCTCCAGAGCAGGAAGCAGGACAGCCCCACCACCAGCCACAGCAGCATGTTGTTGGGCAGGTTCGATGGCGGCGGGTAGGCATCCGCGCGCAGCGAGAGCGAGTGTCCAGGTGGATCAAGCAGCACTTCGTAGGACAGCGCATTGCCCGGCACGGGCCGCAGCGACGTGCTCGCGCGCGTCTGGTTGTTCTTGTCGATGAGCGAGAAGCGGTAGCGCTCCGTCAGCTCGGGCGGCAGCAGGTGGGTCAGGATGCCGTTGATCGAATAGAGCGCGCCGAGGGTGCCGAGGAACTCGTTGTCCCGCACGATCGGCACTTCCATCAGCATGAAGCTGTCGCCGCGGTCGTTCATCAGCGGGCGGGAGTAGACCACGCGCTGGGTCTCGCGGGCGGCGTCGAAGGTGTCGAGGACTTCCGGCTCCAGCGGATGGTCGACGGTCTCCCGCAACCGACCGGCAAACTCCGACGTGGACGGCAGCGACCAGCGGCCGCGCCGCGTGGCATCGAGCCAGTTCACAAAGACGATTTCCGGGTTCTCTCGCAAGATTTCCTGCGCGGCCGTGCGATAGGCTCCCTGGTCGAGCTGCGCGGCGGCGATGTCGCGCGCCAGCGAGGCCAGCTGGTCCTGGTTGCTCAGCAGGGAGAGCCGCACGCGCTGCTGCGCCCAGGCGGCGTCGCGGTACAGGGCGTCGCGCTGCTGCTGGCGCTCCGTCTCGTGCAGCGACCACAGGATGACGCCCATCGCCACGGTGAAGAGCACAATCGCCACGAGCGGGATGAACATGAACCAGCTCGTCGCCACAAGGTTGCGCCAGCGCAGCCACCAGAGCCGGCGCGGCGCGGCGGCGAAGGGGCCGTCGGCTTCGTGGGCGTCGGCGGCGTCGTGCGCCACGTCGTCATGGGGATCGCCGTCGCGTCCGGCGTGGGCCGCGTGCTGGGCGGCATGGTGCGCGGCGGCAGACGCTTCCACCGTGGCCGGGGTCACGGCCCCGGAGGGATTTGGGGGAAGCATGGCCGTGCGCAGGCCGGAGAGGAGTCGTTGGAGGAACTGCATAAGGGATTGACGGCTGACCGGCCAGTGTATAGGGATTATTGCGGTGCGTCGCTTGGGGAAAGCGCCTATGCGGCACCTGCTCAAGTTTGCGCGGATCGTGCCCCGGGCAGGGGTGGCGAGGGAGCGGCTTCCGATCAGCGCTCGGGCGGCACCCGGCTGCGGCGCGCGGTCTCTGGTGCACCGCCGCAATATTTCACATTATAAGAAACGAATCCGTAATCTGAAAATTTCGCTTGTCAGCCTCTGCTGTGCTTCCATAGAATCGCTTCGACCAGACAATGCGGGCGGATCTCGTGCGCTCGCCAGGAATTCACCAGGAGACAGTCTCATGTCAGCCGTACCAGAGCAGATTCTCGGCGCGAGCAGCGCCAACGACGCCGATCCCCAGGAAACGCATGAATGGCTGGATGCCCTGCAGGGCGTGCTGGCGGCCGAAGGTGCGGAACGTGCCGCTTTCCTGATCGAAAAGCAGATCGAATACGCACGCGTGAACGGCGTGACCCAGCCGTTCCACGCCGAGACGCAGTACATCAACACCATTCCGGTGGAGCAGCAGGCCCGCATTCCAGGCGACCAGGATATCGAGCACCGCATCCGCTCGTACACGCGCTGGAACGCGATGGCCATGGTGCTGCGCGCCAACAAGCACACCAACGTGGGCGGCCATATCTCGTCGTTCGCGTCGGCCGCCACGCTTTATGACGTCGGCTACAACCACTTCTGGCGCGCCCCGTCCGAGCAGAGCGGCGGCGACCTCGTCTTCGTGCAGGGCCACTCGGCGCCGGGCGTGTACTCACGCGCCTTCCTGCTGGGCCGCCTGACCCCCGAGCAACTCGACAACTTCCGCCAGGAAGTGGACGGCAAGGGCATCTCGTCCTACCCGCACCCGTGGCTGATGCCGGACTTCTGGCAATTCCCGACCGTCTCGATGGGCCTGGGCCCGATCATGGCGATCTACCAGGCGCGCTTCATGAAGTACCTGGACAGCCGCGGCCTGGCCAAGGCCGGCGACCGCAAGGTCTGGGCCTTCCTGGGTGACGGCGAGACCGACGAGCCGGAATCGCTCGGCGCGATCGGCATGGCCGGCCGCGAGAAGCTGGACAACCTCGTCTTCGTGATCAACTGCAACCTGCAGCGCCTGGACGGTCCGGTGCGCGGCAACGGCAAGATCATCCAGGAACTGGAATCGGAATTCCGCGGTTCGGGCTGGAACGTGATCAAGGTGGTCTGGGGCAGCCGCTGGGACCAGCTCCTGGCACGCGACACCAAGGGCCTGCTGATGAAACGCATGATGGAATGCGTGGACGGCGAGTACCAGACCTTCAAGGCCAAGGACGGCGCCTACGTGCGCGAGTTCTTCTTCAACACGCCGGAGCTGAAGGCCATGGTGGCCGACTGGTCCGACGACGACATCTGGCGCCTGAACCGTGGCGGCCATGACCCGCACAAGATCTACGCCGCCTACAAGGCCGCCAGCGAGCACAAGGGCCAGCCGACGCTGATCCTGGCCAAGACCATCAAGGGCTATGGCATGGGCGATGCCGGCCAGGCCATGAACGTGGCCCACCAGCAGAAGAAGATGCCGGTGGACGCGATCCGCAAGTTCCGCGACCAGTTCAACATCCCGGTGACGGACGACAAGATCGAGGACGTGCCGTACCTGACCTTCGAGGATGGCTCGAAGGAACTCGAATACATGCGCGCCCGCCGCATGGAACTGGGCGGCTACCTGCCCAGCCGCCGCCTGAAGGCGGAAGCGCTGCCGGTGCCCGAGCTGGCCGCGTTCGACGCGCTGCTCAAGGCCACCGGCGAAGGCCGCGAGGTCTCCACGACCATGGCCTTCGTGCGGATCCTGAACACGCTGCTCAAGGACAAGAAGATTGGCAAGCACGTGGTGCCCATCGTGCCCGATGAGTCGCGCACGTTCGGCATGGAAGGGCTGTTCCGCCAGGTCGGCATCTGGAACCAGGAAGGCCAGAAGTACGTGCCGCAGGATCACGACCAGCTGATGTTCTACAAGGAATCGCAGACCGGCCAGGTGCTGCAGGAAGGCATCAACGAAGCCGGCGCCATGTGCGACTGGATTGCTGCCGCCACGTCGTACTCGACGCACGGCGTGCAGATGATCCCGTTCTACATCTACTACTCGATGTTCGGCATCCAGCGTATCGGCGACCTGTGCTGGGCCGCTGCCGACATGCGCTCGCGCGGCTTCCTGCTGGGCGGTACCTCGGGCCGGACCACGCTGAACGGCGAGGGCCTGCAACACGAGGACGGCCATTCGCACGTGTTCCACGCCGTGATCCCGAACTGCATCTCGTATGACCCGACGTTCCAGTACGAACTGGCCGTGATCATGCAGGACGGCATGCGCCGCATGTACGCCGAACAGGAAGACGTCTATTACTACCTGACGGTGATGAACGAGAACTACGAGCACCCGGAAATGCCGGCTGGCGTGGAACGCGACATCGTCCAGGGCATGTACCAGTTCCGCAAGGGCGTGGAGAACAGCAACGCGCCGCGCGTGCAGCTGCTGGGTTCGGGCACGATCTTCCGCGAGGTGATCGCCGCCGCCGAGCTGCTCAAGAAGGACTGGGGCGTCGAGTCGGACCTGTGGAGCTGCCCGAGCTTCACCGAGCTGGCCCGCGAAGGCAATGCCGCCGAGCGCCACAACCTGCTGCACCCCACCGAGACGCCGCGCGAGTCGTTCGTCGCCCAGAAGCTCAAGGGCGTGCGCGGCCCGGTCATCGCCTCCACGGACTACATCCGCGCGTTCGCCGAGCAGATCCGTCCGTTCGTGCCGCGCCGCTATGTGGTGCTGGGCACCGACGGCTTCGGCCGCTCGGATACCCGCGAGAAGCTGCGCCACTTCTTCGAAGTGGATCGCCACTGGGTCACGCTGGCCGCGCTGAAGGCGCTGGCCGACGAAGGCGCGATCGGTCGTGAAAAGGTCGCCGAGGCGATCAAGAAGTACAACCTCGACCCGAGCAAGCCGAACCCGATGTCGGTCTGATTCCCGGACTTACACGCCTGAACCCCCCGCAGTGCGGCACCCGCCGCGCCGCGGGCGCCCCCGGCTGGCCCGGCGGCGCCTTGCGGCGTGGCAACGTGACAGAAGCGTGAGGCGAGAGTAACCTCGCCGAGCGTTTGTCGTGTGTAGACGCGAGTGCCGGCTGCCCAGGAGAGACACTGAATGAGTCAAGCGATTGAAATCAAGGTGCCGGATATCGGCGACTATGACGCCGTACCCGTCATCGAAGTGCACGTGAAGCCGGGCGATACCATCAACGCGGAAGACGCGCTGGTGACGCTGGAGTCGGACAAGGCGACCATGGACGTGCCCAGCCCGCAGGCCGGCACCGTCAAGGAAGTCCGCATCAAGGTGGGCGACAACGTGGCCGAAGGCTCGGTGCTGGTGATGCTGGAGCCGGCAGGTGCCGGCGCCGCCGCGCCTGCCCCGGCTCCGGCCGCCGCCCCGGCACCCGCTCCCGCGGCGGCTCCGGCCCCCGCACCCGCGCCCGCAGCGGCCCCGGCGCCTGCGCCGGCTGCCGGCGGTGGCGGTATCGTGGAAGTCAAGGTGCCGGACATCGGCGACTACGACGCCGTGCCGGTGATCGACATCCACGTGAAGGTGGGCGACACGATCAACGCGGAAGACGCGCTGGTCACGCTGGAATCGGACAAGGCGACCATGGACGTGCCGAGCCCGCAGGCCGGCACCGTCAAGGAAATCAAGATCAAGGTGGGCGACAACGTGGCCGAAGGCACGCTGATCGTGGTGCTGGAAGCCGCTGGCGCTGCCGGCGCTGCGGCGGCTCCGGCCGCCGCCCCGGCTCCGGCCCCGGCTGCTGCTGCCCCGGCCCCGACGCCCGCCGCGGCTTCGGCGCCGGCTCCCGCCCCGGCCAGCTCGGCACCCGCCCCGGCCGCCCAGGGCGTGACCGGCAAGGCCGCCCACGCCAGCCCGTCCGTGCGCAAGTTCGCGCGTGAACTGGGCGTGGAAGTGTCGCGCGTGCCCGGTACCGGTCCGAAGGGCCGTATCACGCAGGAAGACGTGCAGGGCTTCGTCAAGGGCGTGATGAGCGGCTCGACCGCCGCGCCGGCCGCAGCGGCTGTCGCTGGTGGCTCGGGCGTCGGCCTGGACCTGCTGCCGTGGCCGAAGGTGGACTTCACGCGCTTTGGCGAAGTGGAGAACAAGCCGCTTTCGCGCATCAAGAAGATCTCGGGCGCCAACCTGCATCGCAACTGGGTCATGATCCCGCACGTCACGAACTGCGACGAAGCGGACATCACCGACCTCGAAGCCTTCCGCGTTCAGCTGAACAAGGAAAACGAGAAGTCGGGCGTCAAGGTGACCATGCTGGCCTTCATGATCAAGGCCACCGTGGCGGCGCTGAAGAAGTTCCCGAACTTCAATGCCTCGCTGGACGGCGACAACCTGGTGCTGAAGAAGTACTTCAACATCGGCTTCGCGGCGGACACCCCGAACGGCCTGGTCGTGCCGGTCATCAAGAACGCGGACCGCAAGGGCGTGCTCGAGATCAGCCAGGAAATGGGCGAACTCGCCAAGCTGGCGCGCGACGGCAAGCTGAAGCCGGACCAGATGCAGGGTGGCTGCTTCTCGATCTCGTCGCTGGGCGGCCTGGGCGGCACCTACTTCACGCCGATCATCAACGCGCCGGAAGTGGCCATCATGGGCGTGTGCAAGTCGTACATGAAGCCGGTCTGGGACGGCAAGCAGTTCGCGCCGCGCCTGACGCTGCCGCTGTCGCTGTCGTGGGACCACCGCGTCATCGACGGCGCCGAGGCGGCCCGCTTCAACACGTACTTCGCCCAGCTGCTGGCGGACTTCCGCCGGATTCTGCTGTAAGCACGGCCCACGCGCGCGCCGGCGGCCTCGGTTGCCGGCGCGCGGGCCTGTACGAACTGCAAGGGGCGAACCATGACGACATGCGTAGTCGTAAGGAAGGGCGCCGAGGTAGCCATCGCGGCAGACGCGCTGGTCACGTTCGGCGACACGCGGCTGTCGCGTGCCTACGAGCGGAACCAGAAGGTGTTTCCGGTGGGCGAGAGCTTCGTCGCGCTGGCCGGCACCACCGCGCACTTTCCGGTGATGCGGGCGCTGCTGACCGGCATGGGCGACGAATGCCGGCTGCTGACCCGCGACGACGTGTTCCGGACCTTCCTCAAGGTGCATGAAAAGCTCAAGACCGAGTACTTCATCAACACCAAGGAAGACGAGGACGATCCTTACGAGTCGTCGCAGATCGTCTGCCTGATCGCCAATCCGGGCGGCATCTTCGGCGTCTATTCCTACCGCGAGGTGTTCGCGTTCGACCGGTTCTGGGGCATTGGCTCGGGGCGCAACTATGCGCTCGGGGCCATGCACGCGGTCTACGACCGGCCCGGCATCGGCGCCGGGGAGATCGCGCGGATCGGCGTGGACGCAGGCGTGGAGTTCGACAAGAGTTCGGCAGGTCCCATCGACGTGCATACCGTGCGGCTGCAGGCGCAGCCGGCACCCGCGCCGGTACCGGATGGTTCAAACGGTGAGAACGGCGCGGATGGCGGGGCGGCAACCAACAACGACGGCGCGGCCTGAGCCCCAGGCGGGCAGGGCGCGCATCCCAGGAGGAAAAGCATGAGTGTGATCGAAGTCAAGGTGCCGGATATCGGCGATTTCGACGCGGTGGAAGTGATCGAAGTACTGGTCAAGGCCGGCGATACGGTCGAGGAAGAGCAGTCGCTGATCGTGCTGGAGTCCGACAAGGCCAGCATGGACGTGCCGTCGTCGTCGGCCGGCAAGATCGTGGACTTGAAGGTCAAGGTGGGCGACAAGGTGGCCAAGGGCACGGTGATCTGCACCGTGGAAGCCGGCGCCGCTGCTGCCGCTGCCCCGGCACCTGCCGCCGCCCCCGCACCGGCTGCTGCCCCCGCTGCCGCCCCCGCTGCCGCCCCCGCTGCCGCCGCTGCACCGAAGGCCGCTCCGGCCCCGGCGCCGGCCGCCGCCACGCATGCGGGCAGCGCCGACATCCAGTGCGACATGCTCGTGCTCGGCGCCGGCCCCGGCGGCTACTCGGCCGCGTTCCGCTCGGCGGACCTCGGCATGAACACCGTGCTGGTGGAGCGCTACGGCTCGCTCGGCGGCGTCTGCCTGAACGTGGGCTGCATCCCGTCGAAGGCGCTGCTGCACAACGTGGCCGTGATCGACGAAGCCAAGGCGCTGGCCGCGCACGGCATCCTGTTCGGCGAAGCCAAGATCGACCTGGACGGCCTGCGCCACTACAAGGAAACCGTGGTCGGCAAGCTGACCGGCGGCCTGGCCGGCATGGCCAAGGCCCGCAAGGTGCAGGTGGTGCGTGGCATCGGCACGTTCCTGGATCCGCATCACCTCGAAGTGCAAGAAACCGAAGGTGACGCCAAGGCCCCGACCGGCAAGAAGACGGTGATCCGCTTCGAGAAGGCGATCATTGCCGCCGGCAGCCAGGCTGTGAAGCTGCCGTTCGTGCCGGAGGACCCGCGCATTGTCGATTCGACTGGCGCGCTGGAACTGCCGGACATCCCCAACAAGATGCTGGTGATTGGCGGCGGCATCATCGGGCTGGAAATGGCCACGGTGTACAGCACGCTCGGCGCGCGCATCGACGTGGTGGAAATGCTCGACGGCCTGATGCAGGGCGCGGATCGCGACCTCGTCAAGGTCTGGGACAAGATGAACAAGCATCGCTTCGACAACGTGATGCTGAAGACCAAGACGGTGGGCGTGGAAGCCAAGCCGGATGGCATCTACGTGAAGTTCGAGGGCGAGGCCGCGCCGGCCGAACCGCAGCGCTACGACCTGGTGCTGGTGTCCGTCGGCCGTGTGCCGAACGGCAAGAAGATCGGCGCCGAGAAGGCTGGCGTGACGGTGACGGACCGCGGCTTTATCGAGGTCGATAATCAGCTCCGCACGAACGTGCCGCATATCTTCGCCATCGGCGACATCGTCGGCCAGCCGATGCTCGCCCACAAGGCGGTGCACGAGGCACACGTGGCTGCCGAAGCCGCGCATGGCGAGAAGGCGTACTTCGACGTCAAGCAGATCCCGTCGGTGGCCTACACCGATCCGGAAGTGGCCTGGGCCGGCCTGACCGAGGAGCAGTGCAAGGCGCAGGGCATCAAGTACGGTAAGGGCACGTTCCCGTGGGCCGCCTCGGGCCGCGCCATCGCCAATGGCCGCGACGAGGGCTTCACCAAGCTGATCTTCGACGAGGAAACGCACCGAATCATCGGCGGCGGTATCGTGGGCACCCATGCGGGCGACCTGATCAGCGAAGTGTGCCTGGCCATCGAGATGGGCGCCGACGCCGTGGATATCGGCAAGACGATTCACCCGCACCCGACGCTGGGCGAGTCGATCGGCATGGCTGCCGAGATCTACGAAGGCGTCTGCACGGACGTGCCGCCGCCGCGCAAGCGCTAAGCTTCGGGCGCAACGAGAAAACCCGCCGCGATGGCGGGTTTTCTTTTGGATCGACATTTAGCAATTAACCGCCAGAAAGGGCCGCCGACTGCCTGCCGCAAGCGGGTAGGGCTGGTAGCAGAGGGGTTGTCTATCCGGCATGGCGCTCCCGGGGCCGATCTCCTAGCATCGTTGGGTGAACACGATGCGGAAGACACACCTGCTTGCCGCCGCGCTGTGCCTGGTACTCCTGCCCGGCGCGGCCTGGGCGCAGTTCGACGAACCGGGCGCCAGGCCGACCATGGGCCAGTCGGGCAAGGACGTGATCTGGATCCCGACGCCCCAGCCGCTGGTGAACCAGATGCTCGACATGGCGAAGCTGACGCCCCAGGATCGGCTCGTCGATCTGGGTTCCGGCGATGGCCGCCTGGTCATTACCGCCGCCAAGCGAGGCGCCACCGCGCGTGGCATCGAATTCAACAACGAACTGGTCGAGCTGTCCCGACGCACCGCCCAGGCCGAAGGCGTGGCCAGTCGCGCCACCTTCGAGCGGGCGGACATCTTCAAGTCGGATTTTTCCGATGCCACGGTCGTCACGCTGTTCCTGCTGCCAAGCGTGAACCTGCGTCTCCGTCCCACGTTGCTGGGGATGCGGGCCGGCACGCGCATCGTCTCGAACTCGTTCGATATGGCGGACTGGCGGCCGGACGAGTACGTGCCGAGCGTCGATGCCTGCCCGGGGCCGTGCGGCGTCTACCTGTGGCTGGTGCCGGCGAGGGTGGCAGGGATATGGGCGATGGGGAACAAGCTGCTGGTGCTGTCGCAGACGTTCCAGAAGCTGGAAGGCGTGATGCGCGAAGGCGAGCGGTCGACGCCGATCTGGGACGGGCGCCTGCGCGGCACGGAGATCGTCTTCACCATCGACGACGAGCGCTACGTCGGCCACGTGGATGGCCGCGAGATGCGGGGCACCATCGAGGGTGGCGAGCCGTGGCGCGCCACGTTCCTCAAACCATAGAGACGAAAAAAAACCCGGCCCCTCATCAGAGGGGCCGGGTTCTTGCCAACCCGTCGCAGCGGCCGGAGCCGATGCGCGGGGCGGGCGAGGGCGCTACCGCTCAGGCGGTGGCAGCCGGCTTCTTGGCAGCCGTGCGGGCCGTGGCCGAGGCTTGCTGAGCAGCCTTGGTTGCGGCGGTGGCGGCAGCCTGGAAGTTGGTTTCGGCCATTTCCACGGCTTGCTTCGTGGCCTTCTGGACCGACTCGTACGCGTTGTTGGCGGCCGAGATGGCCGACTTCACGATGGCGACGGTCGATTCCGAACCGGCCGGGGCGTTCTTGGCGAAGTTCTCGACGAGCGCTTGCACGTTCTTCGTGCCTTCGGCCAGTTGGGCTTCGGCCACCTTGGTGAACTCGCTCTGCGTTTCCGAGGCGATTTCATACAGGTGACGCGAGTACGCCAGGGTCTTTTCGGCAACCGGCTGCACCAGCGAAGCCTGGATGGCCAGCAGTTCCTGGGCATCCTTGGCGGACAGGGCCTTCTTGGCGTTGTCGACGTTTTCGGCAAAGGTGGCCTTGACCACTTGCAGGTTCAGTTCGACAAGCTTTTCAACGCCTTCGAATGCTTTGGTGGTCAGACCGAACAGGGTTTCCAGATTGGCTTTTTGTGCGGCTGCAACTTGTTCCGGGGTCAGGATCATTGCTGGTCTCCAGTGGTGAACTTCAAGGTCAAGCAAAATAGAAATTAAGCCGCCCGAATGTCAAAGCCATGAACGCGATGTCCTGGCCAGCCCGAGCGATATATTGGTGTGCGGTCGAATCGGACCTCGTAAAAAGCTTTGATGCGCCGCAACAATTCCTATTCTAAGGGCAGAAAAAAGCCTGTCAAGCAGTTTTGTTGCACTGCACAAGAAATAGCAGACATTGAGCAGACATATGCGTCGTAATGACCACGTATAGGGCGCCAGGCAAGGGTTTATCCCGATGCGGTCACCATGATGCAACGCGGGGAAGGTATGCTGTTTGATACGTTTTCACGCAATGCGGAACGCGGTGCTACCATCGCAGACTGCCCGGTCGGTAAATGGTCACGCACCGTCACTTCCCGGGAATTTCCCGCCCGATCCTCGCCCGATCCGCCCCGATGCAAGCTTTTTACGCCGATCACTTCGTCCTGCCGCTGCCGCCCGGCCATCGCTTCCCGATGCGCAAGTACAGCATGCTGCGAGACGCCGTGGTGCGTGAGGTGCCGGGCCTGACCCTGCACGAGGCGCCCCGCGCCGACGACGCGGCGCTGGCACTGGCCCATACCGCCGACTACATCGCCGATGTCTCCTCCGGCCGGCTCGATGCCGCCCGTCAGCGCGAGATCGGCTTCCCGTGGTCGCACGAGATGGTGGAGCGCTCGCGGCGCTCGGCCGGCGCGACGATGGCCGCCTGCCGCAGCGCGCTGACGGAGGGCATCGCGGTCAACCTCGCCGGCGGTACCCATCATGCCTATGCCGACAAGGGCGGCGGCTTCTGTGTGTTCAACGATGCCGCCATCGCCGCGCGCCAGATGCAGCGCGAAGGGCGCGTAAGCCGCGTGGCGGTGATCGACCTCGACGTGCATCAGGGCAACGGCACGGCGTCGATCCTGCGCGACGACCCGAGCGTGTTCACGCTGTCGCTCCATGGCGAGAAAAACTACCCGTTCCGGAAGGAGGCGAGCGACCTCGACGTCGGCCTGCCGGACGGCTGTGACGACGACACCTACGCGGCTGCGCTGGCTGGCGCGCTGGACACGCTCTACGCGCGCTTCGATCCCGAATTGCTGATTTACCTCGCCGGCGCCGATCCCCATGAGGGCGACCGCCTGGGCCGGCTGCGCCTGTCCTTGGCCGGCCTGGCCCGGCGCGACACGCTCGTGTTCGAATCCGCGCTCGCGCGGCGCCTGCCGATGGCCGTGGCAATGGCCGGCGGCTACGGCAACCAGATCGAGGACACCGTGGCCGTGCACACCCAGACCGTGCGGCTGGCCGCGCGCCACCACCAGCGCTACGGCGCCGGGGCGACCGCCGCTGCGGCGGCAGCTTTTTGAGATCGCAACAAATCCCAACAACAACGCCGATGCCGATGAAGCCACAACCGGACACCCGCAGCGCCTACGCGCATTTCCAGCCGATCACCACGCGCTGGATGGACAACGATGTCTATGGCCACGTGAACAACGTTGTTTACTACAGTTATTTCGATACCGTCGTGAACACCTACCTGATCCGCGCGGGCGTGCTGGACATCGAGGCGGGCGAGACCATCGGGCTGGTAATCGAGACGCAATGCAACTATTTCTCGTCGCTGTCGTTCCCGGACACCGTCGTGGCCGGCCTGCGCGTGGCGCGGTTGGGCAACTCGAGCGTGCGCTACGAGGTGGGCCTGTTCTGCAACGACGATGAGGTGGCCGCTGCGCAGGGCCACTTCGTCCACGTCTATGTGGATCGCGCGACACGCCGCCCGGCAGCGCTGCCGCCCGCATTGCGCCAGGCGCTGACGCCGCTGGTGCGGCCGAGCGCGGCGTGATCAATAAAACACAATAACCCGGAGACCTTCGAAGCATGTCCAACCATGGCGCTGCCCCCCGCGACACCCTTGAAGTCACCTCCGCCACCGGCGATACGTCCGTGACCGATTCCGCGGCGATCGTCGATCGCGCCATCACCACGCGCCGCTCGATCCGGGCGTTCCTGGATACGCCAGTACCGCGCGAGACCGTCGAGGACATCCTCGCCGTGGCCAGCCGCGCGCCGTCCGGCACCAACACCCAGCCGTGGCGGGTCTACGTGCTCGCGGGCGACGCCAAGGCGCGGCTCTGCGCCGATGTGCTGGCCGCCTATGACGACCCGGAGCGCGACACCAAGTACCGCGAGGAGTATCCGTACTATCCGCGCGAGTGGGTCAACCCGTACCTGGCGCGCCGCCGCAAGGTGGGCTGGGACCTGTACGGCCTGCTGGAGATCAGCCGGGAAGACAAGGCGCGCATGCACGAGCAGCACGCCCGCAACTTCCGTTTCTTCGATGCGCCGGTCGGCCTGATCTTCACGATCGACCGAATCATGGAGCAGGGCAGCTGGCTCGACTACGGCATGTTCCTGCAAAGCATCATGGTGGCTGCGCGCGCCCGCGGGCTAGACACCTGCCCCCAGGCGGCGTTCACGCAATTCCACGGCGTCCTGGCCAGCCAACTGCAGCTGACCGAGAACGAGATGGTGGTGTGCGGCATGTCGCTGGGCTACGCCGACCCGGAGGCGACGGCCAATCAATTGGTCACGGAGCGTGAACCGGTGAGCGGGTTCGCGCGTTTCCTCTCATGACTTTGCGCCGGATTGAGGTTTCCCCTGATGAGGTTTTCACAAAAGCCACCGATATTGATGGTAGGGAAACTGTTTCTTATCTAGGTGCGAAGCGTTGTGCGCAGTTGTCGACAAACAAGTGCAAACGACAATCGCTGGCGCGAGAAATGGCCAATACGGCACATTTCCCGTAATGTGGAATTGTTTGCGAATCGAACTTTAAAGAGCCTTCGTAAGTCTTTAATCTTGCTAACAATTTCTTTATTTCCTAAACTAGCGCCATTCCACCAAATGCCGCGCTGAACAGATCATGTTCCGGTCCCAATCCTTTATTTCCCGACTCTTCAGCATGCCCCTGACCGCCATCGCCACTTCGGCGCTGGTGTCGGTGTCCATGCTGGCCGCGCCGGTGACGTACGCAGCGACGAAGTCGACTGCGACGAAAACCTCGGCCAAAAAGCAGGTAACTGCTTCCAAATCCACTAAAAAGGTCGCAGCCGCGAGCGAGAAACCCTCGTCATCGCGGAAGGTGATCGTGCTACGCCACGGCAAGAAGACCGTCGTGGCCAGTCGAGCGCAGCCGGTTCGCGCGGCCTTCGTGCCGTCGAAACCGACGCTCGCAGAGTCCATGGGCCTGCGCGATACGGAAGACGCGCTCGCGCTGCGTTCCTCCGTGGCGCTGGTGCTGGACCAGAACACGAACGAAGTCCTGTTCCAGAAAAATCCGACGGCGGTGCTGCCGATCGCCTCGATCACCAAGCTGATGACGGCGCTGGTGGTCATGGACTCGCACCTGCCGATGGACGAAGTGCTGACGGTGAGCGAGGAAGATCGCGACACCGAGAAGCACAGCAGCTCGCGCCTGCGCTTTGGCACGCAGCTGACCCGCCATGAAATGATGCTGCTGGCGCTGATGTCGTCGGAAAACCGTGCCGCTTCGGTGCTGGGCCGCAGCTACCCGGGCGGCCTGCCGGCGTTTGTGGGCGCGATGAACCGCAAGGCGCGCGAACTCGGCATGAACGACAGCCACTTCGTCGATTCGAGCGGCCTGTCGAGCAGCAATGTGTCGAGCGCGATGGACCTGGCCCGCCTGGTCAACGCCGCTTACCGCAACCCGACCATCCGCGAATTCTCGACCCAGACCGAGCATGAAGTGAACGTGCTGGGCCGTCCGCTCCATTACGTGAGCACCAACCGCCTCGTGCGCGGCGGCAACTGGGAGATCGGCCTGCAGAAGACCGGTTTCATCTCGGAAGCCGGCCAGTGCCTGGTGATGCAGGCCCGTGTGAACGATCGCAACGTGGTGATGGTGTTCCTGGACTCCGTGGGCAAGCTGTCGCGCTTTGCCGATGCCACGCGCGTGCGCACGTGGCTTGAGCACCAGCCGTCGGTGCAGGGTCCGCAACGGCCGTTCCCCAACTCCCCAAACCTTACGCAGGGTCCTAGTGCGCCGCACGCGGCGCACGCGATCCTGGCCTCGCAGCAGGCACGCGGCACCTGATTCAGGTAGCCGCCGCCAATTGAAAACGCGCCGCGGGGCAGCCCGTCGGCGCGTTTCTTTTTGGGCGATACGCGCGTGAGGCGCGCTCGTGGCGCGATCAGGCCGACACGGCGTCCGCCACGTAGCCCATGCCGCGCGAGATCTGCAGCGCGGTGTCCCTGAGGTTCTGCAGCCAGCTGTCCTGCAGGCGGTCTGCCGGCGCGGACAGCGACAGCCCGGCCACCAGCCGGCGCGAGTCGTCATAGATGCCGGCCGCGATGCAGCGCACGCCCAGCTCCAGTTCCTCGTTGTCGCGCGCATAGCCGTTGGTGCGCACCCAGCTCAGTTCGCGCTCCAGCTTGGCGATGTCCGTGATCGACGTGCCCGTATGCCCGGCCAGCCCGGTGCGCGTGGCATAGCTGCGCACGCGCCCGGCCTCGTCGGCAGCCAGGAACAGCTTGCCGACCGAGGTCAGGTGCAGCGGGGCGCGGCCGCCGATGGCGCGCACCACCTGCATGCCCGAGCGCTCGCTGTAGGCGCGCTCGATATAAACGATCTCATCGCCCTGACGCACCGACAGGTTCACGGTCTGCCCGGTGACGCGGTGCAGCGCGCGCATCGGTGCGAGTGCGGCATCACGCACAGAGAGCCGCGCCTTTACGAGATTCCCGAGTTCCAGCAACCGCATGCCGAGCCGATAGCTGCCGGGGTCCGAGCGATCCACGAAACGGCACGCCACCATGTCATTGAGAATGCGGTGCGCCGTGGACGGATGCAGGCCGGTGGCCAGCGACAGCTCCTTGAGACTGACGGGATCCGCGTGTTGCGCGAGCGCATCCAGCAACGTCATCATGCGTTCGATGACCTGGATCGAGGTCTTGCCGGGTGCCTTGTCTGCTTCTGCCATAGGAGGAAATGTTGCCGTGCGGCAAATTAAGCGTTTGCCTGATTCTATCTCGCATTGTGAAAATTTCAATAGGTGAAATGCAATTACCGAGATTCCCTTCCAGTGGTGGCGCCGCTTTCGCATGAGCGGCATTGCGCGCGGAGATGAACAAGTTTGCGGCGCGTGCTGCCCGCAGCGGCGCGGTGGGGGCGCATAATTGCGAGGTTTCGGGTCTGGATAAAAGGAAGCGATGCGAATCGGACTGTTCGCCACCTGTCTGGTGGACCTCATGCGCCCGGAGATCGGGTTTTCGGTGCTGAAGCTGCTGGAATCGGCGGGTTATGAGGTCATGGTGCCCGAGGCGCAGACCTGCTGCGGGCAGCCCGCGTACAACTCGGGCGAGCGCGCCGTCTCGCGCGATCTGGCCGAAAAATTCCTGCGTGAGTTCGAGATGTTCGATTACGTGGTGATCCCCTCCGGTTCCTGCGGTGGCATGGTCCGCGCGCACTACCAGGACCTGCTGCGCGACGACCCCGAACTCCACGGCCGTTACGAGCGCCTGCGCGAACGCGTCTACGAACTGACCGATTTCCTGGTCAACGTGGCCAAGATCGAGACCGTCGACTCGGCATTTTCCGGCCACGTCACCTATCACGACTCCTGCTCCGGTCTGCGCGAACTCGGCGTCAAGCAGCAGCCGCGCGCGCTGCTCGGCAAGCTGCCCGGCGTGCAACTGACCGAGATGAAGGATTGCGAGGCCTGCTGCGGCTTCGGCGGCACGTTCTCGGTGAAATACGGCAATATCTCGACGGCCATCGTCGACGAGAAATGCGCCAACATCCAGGCCAGCGGCGCTGATGCCGTGGTGCTGGGCGACCTTGGCTGCATGCTCAATATCGAAGGCCGGCTGCGCCGGTCCGGCGATACGCGCACCCGCGTGCTGCACATCGCGCAGGTCCTGGCGGGCGACGCCTGATCGATCGAACCTCGGCAAAATACGATGCAAGTCCACAGCATGGAATTCAAGGCGCGGGCCGGGCAGAAGCTCGCCGACCAGCGCCTCCAGCAGAACCTCAAGAAACTGTCGACGAAGTTCGTGACCGCGCGGGCCGATGCGATCCGCGACATCGACTTCGACGCCACGCGCGCCGCGCTCAAGGAGCGCCGCAACCGCGCGCTGGAAAACCTCGACGTCTGGCTCGCCAAGTTTGAAGAAAACGCGACCAAGCGCGGCGCCACGGTGCTGTTCGCCGAGACCACTGCCGACGCAGCCCGTCTGGTGGCCGAGATTGCGCAGAAGCATGGCGTGAAGAAGGTCATCAAGAGCAAGTCGATGGTGACCGAGGAGATGCGCCTGAACCAGGTGCTGGGCGAGATGGGCGTGCAGAGCATCGAGACCGATCTGGGCGAGTACATCCTCCAGATCAACGATGCCGAGCCGCCGTCGCACATCATCGCGCCCGTGATCCACAAGGACAAGGACGAGATTGCCGACCTGTTCGCCAAGGTGCACCACAAGCCGCGCCTGACCGACATCCCGCAGATGACCCGCGAGGCGCGCGAGGTGCTGCGCCCCGAATTCCTGTCCGCGGACATGGGCGTGACGGGCGGCAACTTCATCATCGCCGAAACCGGCTCGGTGGCCGTGGTGACCAACGAGGGCAACGAGGGCATGTGCACGGTCATGCCGCGCGTGCACGTGGCCGTTACCGGCATCGAGAAGGTGCTGCCGACGCTGGAGGACCTGGCCACGGTGATGCGGCTGCTGCCGCGCTCGGCCACCGGGCAGGCGATCTCCAACTACTTTTCGCTGCTGACCGGCCCGCGCGCCGAGGGCGAGCGCGACGGCCCCGAGCATATGTACTTCGTGATCGTCGATGGCGGCCGGAGCGGCCTGATCGGCGGCGAATTCCAGGAGATGCTGCGCTGCATCCGCTGCGGCGCCTGCATGAACCACTGCCCGGTGTATCAGAAGATCGGCGGCCATGCCTATGGCTGGGTCTACCCGGGACCGATGGGCAGCGTGCTGACGCCAAGTTATGTCGGCCTCGCCAATGCCATCGATCTGCCGCAGGCCGCCACACTTTGCGGCGAGTGCAACAGAGTGTGTCCCGCCTCGATCCCGCTGTCCGACCTGCTGCGCAAGCTGCGCGAGAAGCAGATGGAACGCGGCCTGCGCCCGTGGCAGGAGCGCCTGTCGCTGCAGGTCTGGGGCTATGTGGCGCGCCGCCCGGCGCTCTACGCCTTCGCCACGCGCATGGGCGCGCGTCTGCTGGCGCGGATGGGGGGCCGGAATCGGCTGATTGCCAGCCTGCCGATGGCGGGCAAGGGCTGGACCGACTCGCGTGACATGCCCGCGCCGAGCGGCCGGACCTTCCGCGAGTTGTACAAGGAGAGGAGGGCGCGCGCATGAGTACGCACCAGGACAACCAGCGCGCGCTGAACGCGATGCGCGAGGCTTTGGCCAGCCATGTGGCCGGCACCATGCCGGTGGCGGACCTCGTCGGCGCATGGCGAGCGGCGGCCACGTCGCTGACGCTGCCGCCGGTATTCGGTCAGGCGATGGAGGAGTTGCTGCGCCGCCTGGAGATGTCGGCGGTGTTCGCGCAGGATAGCTGCTCGTTCTCGAGCACGGCGGTCACGGACCAGCTCAAACGCTGGCTGGACAAGGCCGAGGCGACGTAAGCGTCGTAAGCGTCGTAAACGACAACGGCCGGGGAGCGCCCCCGGCCGTTATTCCATCCCGTTCGACTTAGCTCAGCAGCAGCGCGTCGTCATCCAGCTGCTCGTGCCGGGTCTGCTCGAACATCCGCAGCAGGTCGGGCACGTCGAGGCCCTTGCGTTGGTCGCCCGACACATCGAGCACCACCTGCCCCTGGTGCAGCATCACCGTGCGATCGCCGTAGTCCAGCGCCTGGCGCATCGAGTGCGTCACCATCATCGTCGTCAGCTTGCTTTCCGAGACGATGCGCGCGGTCAGTTCCAGCACGAAGGCGGCGGTTTTCGGGTCCAGTGCAGCCGTGTGCTCGTCGAGCAGCAGGATGCGCGACGGCTGGAGTGACGCCATCAGCAGGCTCACCGCCTGCCGCTGGCCGCCGGACAGCAGGCCGATCCGGTCCGTCAGACGATTCTCCAGCCCGAGGTTCAGCAGCCGCAGCTTGTCGCGGAACAGCTCGCGCGACGCCTTGTTCAGCGCCGGGCGGAAGCTGCGCCGCGAGCCGCGCGCCATGGCCAGCGCCATGTTTTCCTCGATGGTCAGCGCCTCGCAGGTGCCGGCCATCGGGTCCTGGAACACGCGGGCCACCAGATGGGCGCGGTCCCAGGCGGGCTGCCGGGTCACGTCGATGTCGTCGATGGTGATGCGGCCGCTATCCACCATCTGGTCGCCGCTGACGGCGTTCAGGAAGGTGGACTTGCCCGCGCCGTTGGAGCCGATCACGGCCACGAACTGGCCGCTCGGGATCTCCAGGTTCAGGCCGCGCAGCGCGCGGTTCTCGATCGGCGTGCCGGGGTTGAAGGTCAGCTTCAGGTCTTGTGCGCGCAACATCTCAGGCACCTCCGTTCTTGCGGCCAAACAGCTTCTTGCGCGTCGCCGGTAGCACCAGCGCCAGCGTCACCAGCGCCGCCGTCACCAGATTCAGATCCTGCGCCTTGAGGCCGATGAACTCCGTGTTCAGCGCCAGCGCGATGAAGAATCGGTACAGGATGGCGCCCAGCACCACGGCCAGCGTCACATAGACCAGACGCCGCGCCGGCAGGATGGTCTCGCCGATGATCACGGCGGCCAGGCCGATCACGATGGTGCCGATGCCCATCGAGATGTCGGACCCGCCCTGGGTTTGCGCGAACAGCGCGCCGGCCAGCGCCACCAGCCCGTTGGAGAGCGCCATGCCGGCCAGCGTGGCACGGCCCGTAGGCACGCCCTGCGACCGCGCCATGCGCGGATTGGCACCGGTGGCGCGCATCGCCAGGCCCAGTTGCGATGAGAAGAACCAGTCCAGGCCGACCTTCGCCACGATCACCACCACCAGCAGCACCAGCGGGCGCAGCAGGTAGTCGGGCAGCCACTCGGGCTGGAGCACCGTGAACAGGGTCGGCTCGGTAATCAGCGGCACATTCGGGCGACCCATGATGCGCAGGTTGACCGAGTACAGCGCGATCATCATCAGGATACTGGCCAGCAGGTCCATGATCTTGAGCCGTACGTTGAGCCAGCCGGTGATCCAGCCGGCCACCGCGCCGGCCGCGATGGCGGCGAGCGTGGCCAGGAAGGGGTCCTGGCCGGCGGAGATCAGCGTGGCCGCCACGGCGCCGCCGAGCGGAAAGCTGCCATCGACGGTGAGATCGGGGAAGTTGAGGATGCGGAACGAGATCAGCACCCCGAGGGCCACGAGGCTGAAGATCAGGCCGATCTCCAGGGCGCCCATAAGGGAAAAGAGGGACATGGGGAAATCCTGTTGCGGGGGACCGGCCGGGCTGTCGCGCGGCGGGTAGGCGGCGCGTGCGCTGCGGTCCGGAGGCCCCGGCCGGCCGGATAGGCCGGGCCGGGGCCGGAGAGCGTCAGGCCGCGCAACCCCTCGGGGGCGGCGCGGCCCGTTGCGGGTCTTACTTGATGACGGTCTTGGCTTCCTTGACCAGTTCCGGCGCCAGCGTCACGCCTTGCTTGGCGGCGGCGCTGGTGTTCACGAACAGTTCGAGGTTGTCCGAGGTCTGCGAGGCAATCGCGCCGGGCTTCTCGCCCTTCAGGATGCGCACGACGACCTTGCCGGTCTGGTGGCCCAGGTCGCTGTAGTTGATGCCCAGCGCGGCCACGGCGCCACGCTTCACGCTGTCCGTGTCAGCGGCCACCAGCGGAATCTTCGACTCGTTGGCCACCTTCACCAGCGCCTCGTAGGCCGAGACCACGTTGTTGTCGGTGTTCGTATAGATCACATCGACCTTGCCGATCAGGCTCTTGGCAGCCGGGCCGATGTCCACGGTACGCGGCGCGGCGGCTTCCTTGAGCGTCAGGCCTTGCTTGGCCAGCAGTTCCTTCAGTTCCTTGACCACCACCACCGAGTTGGCTTCCCCGGGGTTGTAGACCATGCCGACGGTCTTGACCTTGGGCACCACGCGCTGGATCAGGGCCACCTGCTTGTCCAGCGGCAGCTTGTCCGAGACGCCGGTCACGTTGGTGCCAGTAGCGCCCCAGCCCTTGACCAGCTGGGCGGCCACGGGATCCGTCACGCCCGAATACACCACCGGCACCGTCTTGGTGGCGGCCACCACGGCCTGTGCGGACGGCGTGGCGATGGCGACGATCGCGTTCGGCTGGTCGCCGACGAACTTCCGGGCGATCTGCGCGGCCGTGCCGGTGTTGCCCTGCGCGCTCTGGTATTCCCACTTCAGGTTCTTGTCGGCGTCGTAGCCGGCAGCCTTCAGTTCGGCGCGCACGCCGTCGCGGATGGCGTCGAGTGCCGGGTGATCGACAATCGACAGCACTTTCACGGTCTGGGCCTGCACGGCGCCGCCGTACAGCACGGACAGGGCGACCACGCCGCCGAGAATCGTTTGGGTGGATGCCTTGAGGCGCGACTGAAGACGCTGCATGTAATTGTTCTCCCCCGAGGGTTCGGTACTTTGGAAGCCTGCGAGGATACCATTTTCGGGGCTCTCGCGGCTCCCTTTTAGTGCACCGGTCGGCCATATCCTGCTGTTAAACGCCTCGGGGGGCAAGGCGTGCCGCAAATTATTGCGCCAGAAAGCCGATTATCGAGAATGTGTTGCGGTGCAGCATCCTCAGCCGGCAACGGGGTGGCGCAACGCGGCGGCACAGTCACGCACCAGGGAGGGGCCGCGATAGATCAGGCCGCTGTAGACCTGGACCAACTGCGCGCCGGCATCGATCTTCGCGCGCGCGTCGGCGCCGCTGAAGATGCCACCCACGCCGACGATCGGCAGGGCATCGCCCACCACGGCGCGCAGGGCGCGCACCACGCGGGTGGAGGATTCGAAGACCGGACGTCCCGAGAGGCCGCCCGCTTCCTCGGCATGGGGCAGGCCCTGGACCGCCTCGCGCGAAATCGTGGTGTTGGTGGCAATCACCCCGTCGATGCCGTGCCGCACCAGCGCATCGCCGATATTGCCGATCTGGTCGTCGTCGAGGTCCGGGGCAATCTTCAGGGCCAACGGCACGTAGCGCTTGTGCTGCTCGGCCAGGCGCTGCTGGGCGGTCTTCAGCGTAGAGAGCAGGCTGTCCAGCTCGCTGGCGCCCTGCAACTGGCGCAGGTTCTTGGTATTCGGCGACGAGATGTTCACCGTCACATAGCTCGCGTGCGGATAGACGCGCTCGAGGCAGTAGAGGTAGTCGTCGGCCGCGCGCTCGATCGGGGTATCGGCGTTCTTGCCGATATTCAGGCCCAGCACGCCGCCCTCGGCCTTCCAGCGCGACGCCTGGACGTTGGCCACGAAGGCATCCACGCCGCCATTGTTGAAGCCCATGCGGTTGATCAGCGCATCGGCCTGCGGCAGCCGGAACATGCGCGGACGCGGGTTGCCGGGCTGCGCGCGCGGCGTGACCGTGCCCACCTCGATAAAACCGAAGCCGAACGCGGCAAGGCCGTCGATGTACGCGCCATCCTTGTCGAGACCGGCCGCCAGCCCCACGGGGTTCGGGAAGCGCACGCCCATGACGGTGCGCGGATCGGCGGCGATGGTGTTGCCAAGGCAGCCGGCCAGGCCCATGCGCTGCGCGCGCATGAGGTTGTTCAGCGTGAAATGGTGGGCATCCTCCGCATCCATGGAGAACAGGGCGGGGCGAAACAGGGGATAGAGCGCGTTGAGCACGGGGAGGGGGCGCGGCCGGGGCCGGCGCGAAGTCGGTACCAGGGCGGCATTGTAGCGTGCGGCTGGCGCTACTCCTGGGCGGGCCCCGGTTGGGGTGGGGCGGCTGACGTGGTGACGGGCGCGGTGGCCTCGTCGTCGAACGGATGCCACTGGTTGCCCGTGAGCACCTGGAGCGGCCGGAAGCGCGCCTTGTAGGCCATCTTGCGGCTGTCGGCGATCCAGTAACCCAGGTAGAGGTGCGGCAGGCCCAGCTCGCGGGTCTGGTTGATCTGCCAGAGGATGTTGTAGGTGCCGTAGCTCGCGCCGACGGCCATCGGGTCATAGAAGGTGTAGACCGACGACAGGCCGTCGTCGAGCACATCGATCATGCTGACCATGCGCAGGCGGCCCGCCTCGGGCGAACCCGGCGGTTCGCGGAACTCCACCAGCCGCGAGTTCACGCGGCTTTGCAGCAGGAACTGCTCGTACTGGTCCCGGCTGTCCTGATCCATGCCGCCGCCTGCGTGACGCATCGACTGATAGAGCAGATACAGCGCGTAATGCTCCTCGACGTAGGTCAGCGGCGCCACCAGCGCCTGCAGGTTCTCGTGCTGGCGCCAGGCGCGGCGCTGGCTGCGGTCCGGACGGAACTGGTCCACCAGCACGCGGCACGGCGTGCAGGCGCGGCATTCGTCGCAATAGGGGCGATAGGTGAAGATGCCGCTGCGGCGGAAGCCGGCGCGCACCAGCCGGGAGTAGACATCGGCATTGATCAGGTGCGCGGGCGTGGCCACCTGCGAGCGCGCCATGCGGCCATCGAGATAGCTGCAAGCATAGGGCGCCGTTGCGTAAAACTGCAACGCGGAGAGCGGAAGTTCCTTCAGCTTGCTCATGGCTCGCTCATGACGAAAAGACGGAGGCGGCGGACACCGCGTGGCAGCATCCTGTCTGGCAGTCTATCAGAGCAAACCGGGCGGCGTGTGCAACGCGGTGCAGATCCGCTGGCGTTGCAATGATGGGGCGAAGGTCATATACTGGCCAGACCGCTTGAGAGGCGTCCCACTTATGGCAATCAGAGCCGGACAGTCGTGTCTCTCAGGCGGTTTTTCTTTTGTGCGCCACCGTCATGGTGGGCATGTCGCCACGTTCGCTGGCCCCCTCCCAAAGCAGTAGCCCCTTCGCGCGCCACACGCGCTCGAAATCCCTGTCTTCCTTCGCATAGATGCTCGCGAGCTCGTTGCAACGGGCGCGGCCGATTTGCTTGTCCGCATGCAGGATGGCAACGAGCGGGCCCAGATGAATGGTGTCGAAGGACAGCACTACCGCGTTCACATCATGCGGACGGGTGTGTGACCTGAAGATCGCCTTGGGTGCCAGCAGGGTGCCATATATCCCTTCCAGAAATCGCCGCGGCACGTTGTGCCGGAACAGCATTTTCTCGACATTGGCGACCTTCACGGCCAGCGGAAGGTCCGGGAAGCCAAGCTCCAGATAGCGGCGCGGCGTGTTGCCGAGCCGGATGGCGAGCCCCATCACCGTGTTGGCCTTGTCGGTCAGCAGCGTGGCACAGGTGGTCTTGAGAACGAGATCGTAATTGGGGTCTTTCATCCGGCAGGTGAACGGCAAGACACGCGAAGTAGCGAGTGTCTGCCCACCTGCCTTCAGGCGGATTTGCGCTGCGTCAAATAGCTGGCGCCCAGCGCGCCAGTACCGACTTGTCAAACTGCCACGGCGCGATGTCGGGCTGGGCGGTGGTGGCCCGGACGTGGGCGACAAAGTCCGCGCGCGGGATCGGGCTGGCGCCGAGGGAGGCCAGGTGGTCAGTTTCCTGCTGGCAGTCGATCATCGTCACGCCGTGCTGGTCGAGGAAGGCACAGAGTGCGGCCAGGGCGATCTTGGAGGCGTCCGTGCGCTGCGCGAACATCGACTCGCCATAGAACATGCGGCCCAGCGCCACGCCGTAGAGGCCGCCCACACGCTCGCCCTGGTACCAGCTTTCCACGGAGTGGGCGCGGCCGGCGCGGTGCAGGGCGCCGTAGGCGTTGACGATGTCGTCGGTGATCCACGTGCCGAACTGGCCGTCGCGCGCGGTCATGGCGCACGTGCGCATCACGGCGATGAAATCGTCGTCAACGCGGATTTCCCAGTCCGGGTCACGCAGCGTGCGGCGCAGCGTCTTGCGCAGGGTGGCCGAGACCTTGAGCGCCTGCGGAGCCAGCACCATGCGCGGGTCGGTGCTCCACCAGAGCACCGGCTGTCCTTCGGAATACCAGGGGAAGATGCCTTGCCGGTAGGCCAGCAGCAGCCGCTGCGGCGAGAGTTCGCGACTGGCGGCGAGCAGGCCGGGCGCATCGCTGGCCGGGCCGAGCGCCCGCTCGACAGGCGGAAACGGGTCCTGTGGGTCCAGCCAGGTGATCATGGGGCGGGCAGGGCGTTGCCCGCGTTCAGGGGGTAACGGGCGGTGTGGCGGGCGACGTGGCCGGTGACACCTCGGTCGCCGGCAGCGGCGTGGCACGGCTGGTCAGCGGCCGCATCGGCTTGTCGATGTCCAGGCTGTGCAGCCGGAAGCTGCCATCGGCGATCCGGCCCGCCGCGCGGTCGGCGAAGAAGCAGCGCAGCGTGTGGATGACGGTGGGGAAGGCCAGGTCGTCCCAGGGCACATCGGCTTCATCGACCAGCTTGACCTCGAGGCTTTCCTCGCCCGGGGCGATGTCCAGGTCCTGCAGCGTCGCCAGGTAGAACAGATGCACCTGGTGCACGTGCGGCACGTTGAGAATCGAGAACAGTTCGCCCACTTCCACGCGGGCGCCGGCTTCCTCGAGGGTCTCGCGCGAGGCGGCCTGGGCCGTGGTCTCGGCAATCTCCATGAAGCCGGCCGGCAGCGTCCAGAACCCGTAGCGGGGCTCGATGGCGCGCTTGCAGATCAGGATCTTGTCTTCCCAGACGGGGATCGTGCCCACGACGTTGCGGGGATTGACATAGTGGATGGTGCCGCAGCCGTCGCATACGCTGCGCGGGCGATTGTCGCCTTCGGGTACGCGCAGGACAACCGCATGACCACAGTTCGAGCAGAATTTCATGAGGGGCGTCCGGGAGGAATGGCGCCAAGTGTATCACCGCGCCGCCCGGCCGCTGCGGGCGCGATGTGCGCTCCTGGGGCGCACATCGCGCTGCCTCGGAGGGAGGTGGCTACTTGCGCTGAGTTGCCTTCGCGCCCCCCGTCGCGCCCGGGCTGGCGGTCGGCACCCAGTCCTCGGGGCGGTCTGGCGGCACGATGTCCGCCTTGCCCTTCCTGGGGTCCGGCAGGTTGACCGGCGCGGGCCGGTCGTTGCGGTGGCCCTTGGCGCCGTGTGCCGGCTTCTGGGCCGCCGGCTTGGCTGCGGTGGCCGAGGTTTCGGCGAGGGCCGCGCCGCCCGCCAGCGTGGCACAGGCCGCCGTGCAAGCCGCCGCCCAGATCGCCATCGATTTCGCGCTACGCATGGTCATGTTGGGTTCTCCTTCCGTTGCGTGTGAGATGCACCCTACGGACCTCCGGCGTCCGCCGCCATGGATTGACCTGGCGATGTGATGCAAGGTGCATCCTCGGCGCCATGAACATGATCGAGATCAAGTCTGTGGCGATTACGCCCCCTGCGACCTCGCCTGAACGGACCGCGATGCCTACCATCGGCCGCTCCTTTCCAACGCGGAGCAGAAAGATGAGAACAAGACACGTGGTGCGGTTGAGCGCAACCGCCCTGGCCCTGGCCATGTTCGTGGGGACGAGCATCCCCGCCATGGCCGTGACGGCGGCGAAGGAGAATGCCGCCACCCGCAGCAAGCCCCAGCCCAATCCCTTCCTCGCTGCAGAGGCGTACGCGGTGACCCATTTCGACCCCGCTCAGACCGATGTGATGCCTTACGCGCTCCCGCGCGGCACCTTCCATGTCGATCTGCGCAAGGCCCCACGCGTGCAGGCCGGGCCGATCAGCATCATGACCCTGGCCACGCCGTCGCCGCGCTATATGTGGGCGGCCTCGTCGGGCGGGGTTTCCTATGTGGATGTCAGCGATGGCGGCTGGCGCGAGGTGGCCAGGCTGCCCGATCCAGACGCGAAGCCGCTGCCCGCCGGCCTGCTCGACAAGATCCTCGCCGAACCGCTGGACGATGTCGCGCGCGTGGAGAAGGCGGTCAAGACCGACCTGGCGCTCGACCGCAAACGGATCAGCGCCAATACCTACGTGGTGTCCGGCAAGGATGGCGTGCTGTATGCGACCAATCGCTCCGCGGTCCGCGCCTATGGACTGGTCGATCCGAAGCGCCCGGAAGCGGGCATCAAGCTATTGCGGACGATCGATCTCAAGGATCGCCTGACGGCGGTGGAGAATGCCGGCGGCGTGATGCTGAACATGACATATGACGGCCATCTGGTGGTGGGCGCCGCGCAGTCCATCCGCGTGCTCGACCGCGACTTCAAGCCCGTCGGCGATGCGTTCCAGTTCCCGGAAGGCGAGATCGTCTCCAACGCGATGGCGGTCGACGAGAAGAACGGCATCTATATCGCCTCCGACAAGGTGATGCGGAAGCTTGTGTGGACCGGGAAGACGCTCTCCCGCGATGCCGCGCACGGCGCCTGGGAATCGGCCTATGACTCGGGCCAGACGCCGATGCCCAGCGTGAAGTTCGGCACCGGCACGGGCTCCACGCCGACCCTGATGGGCTTCGGCGATGATGCGGACAAGCTGGTGGTCATCACCGACGGCTCTGACCGCATGAAGCTGGTGGCCTTCTGGCGCGACGAGATCCCGGCCGGCTTCACGCAGCGGCCCGGCACGAAGTCGAACCGCATCGCCGATCAGATCCAGGTCACCTGCGGGCTGCCCGCCAGCACGCCCTACGTCCAGTCCGAGCAATCGGTGGTGGCGCTGGGCTATGGCGCGTTCGTCGTGAACAACATCCGGCCGAAGGGTGTGGCGGATCGACTGGTCGATGTGCTTGCGGGCGGCCCGGCGCTGACGCCGGCGGCGGGCGCGGAGCGCTTCGAGTGGGATACGAAGACCAAGGCGTGGCGCTCGGCGTGGACGCGCAACGATGTGGTGTCCACGAGCATGGTGCCGACCGTGAGCGGTCCGTCGCGCATCGTGTTCGTGAACGGCTATACCAAGGCGGACGGCTGGGAAGTGACTGGCATGGACTGGGAAACCGGCAAGACAGTCCATCGCTCGATCTTCGGTCAGGACAATCTGGGTAACGGCGCCTATGCACTGATCCAGTCCTTGCCGAATGGCGACCTGCTGTTCAACAGCATCGGCGGCCCGACGCGTGTGAAGTACCAAGCGACCGCCAAGTAAGAACGGCGGCCGGAAAACAAAAAACCCGCCTGATTGGGCGGGTTTTCTTGTTGCAGCGTGTTCTGCTGCGTATTCGTTCCGGCGGTTGGTTGCGGGGGCAGGATTTGAACCTGCGACCTTCGGGTTATGAGCCCGACGAGCTGCCAGACTGCTCCACCCCGCGTCCGTCGAAGCTGAGAGTATATGACAACCGTTTGCGCAATGCAACACCTTTGCCTCTCGCTTCTGATGAGTGCCGTGCAACCGGCACCCATCTTCCAGTTAGAGCACGCGAAGGGGCCCGTGGTTCAGGTCGATTTCGGGGTTTCGGTTGTGCGCTGCCACAGCGTCGCTTCGAACTCGAAGCTGTCGCGCTGCTGCAGGTCGTCGCGTTGCCAGATCACGCGGTCGGGGCGCACGGTCAGCATCCACGTGGTGGTGGCGAGCGGGTTCGGCTGGTCGAACGCGCGTGGCGTCAGCACCGCTGCGCACGGGCCGCGCTCGGGGTCGCGCACGGAGGTGTAGCGGATCAGGCCCAGCCCGGCTTCCCGCGCCAGACGGCCGAAGTCCTGGCAGGGCGCGTGGTCGTCGGGATCGGTCCAGCGTGGGTCATCGTGGAACGGGGCGGCGTCCAGCGCCACGCCGTCGGTCTTCACGCTGACCTGGAACAGCGTCTGCGCGCGGGCGTCGATGCGGGGCAGCGCGGGGCTGTCGAGCAGAAAGCGCCAGCGCCAGTAGCCCAGTTCGGCACAGGCCGTGCGGATGGCGTCGGCGCCATAGAACACGCCCGGGTCCTGTCCGCCGCGAAAGCGCGAGCCCCAGGGCGAGGGGGGATATCGGAAGGGCGTGAAGATCAGATAGTGGAGGTGGCGCGCGTCGGGGGGTACTGCGGGTTTGCCGGCGTCGAGCACGGCTTCGAGCACGGCCTGTTCCTCGAGGCTGTCCACCAGGGGCATGGTCGAGACCACATGCTGGGCCTCCACCGCCCGCCACAGTTTGAGCGCGAACGGCTTGCGCTCAGATGCGACCGCGGGTGGCGTCCAGGTAGTGAACGACACGTACGAGCCCTTCAGTCGTGCGAATCAGCTCGAGCGGCTTGCCGCCAAGCGAGAGGTTGTCATGGGTGAGCCACAGCCGCGCCTGCTCGTCGTGGCCGAGGATGGCATCGAGCGAGCGGAACAGGCGCACGAACAGCACGCCGAACTCCCACTCCTTGCGGTGCGCATCGAGCACATAGCCGCCGGACGCCATGCGCGAGACCGACGCCGTGCTGATGCCCAGCACGCTGGCCACGATGGCCTGGCTGATGCCAAGAAAGCCGGCCGCGCGCATCACGGCCTTGGTGAGCGTGGCGCCGGGGTTCACGCCGCCGGCGGGCTCGGTGTCCGGAATCTGATGAGATTGCATCGCCTTTGCTCCTTTCTTGGGAAACATTATAGGCGGTGTATTTCAGAAGGAAAGGCCGTGACATAGGCTGTATAGTGCCTAATACGTCTCAATATGGAGCCGTCCCTCCGCGCGCAGCGTGGCCTCCAGGTCCGTCCAGGGCTGGCCCGCCGCCGCGCAGACCTCGCCGAAGGCGGCCAGCACGCCTTCCTCCATCCCCTTCAGGCCGCAGATGTACACATGGCCATGGGGGTCGGCAAGCAGCGCGGCCACCTGCGGGCTGGCTTCGCGGATCGCATCCTGCACATAGCGGCGCGGCATCTCGGCATCGCGCGAAAAGGCGAAGTGAATGTCGAGGAAGTCCTTGGGCAGCTTCAGCAGCGGGCCGAAATAGGGCAGTTCACGCTGGTTGCGCGCGCCGAAGAACAGCAGGCGGCGCCCATCGAAACTCGCCATATTGCGACGCATCCGCTCGGTCATCGCCCGCATCGGTGCGGAGCCGGTGCCCGTGCAGATCATCATCACGCTGGCCTCGCGATGGTTGGGCATCAGGAAAGTACTACCGAAGGGGCCGACGACCTGCACCGTGTCGCCCTTGGCCAGGTCGCACAGGAAGTTCGACGCCACGCCGCGTACCGGCTGCCCGTCGTGGTCCTGGTCCACGCGCTTCACGGTCAGCGCGAGGTTGTTGTAGCCGGGGCGCTCGCCGTCGCGCGGGCTGGCCACCGAGTACATGCGGATGTAGTGCGGCTTGCCCGACGCATCGGTGCCGGGCGGCACGATGCCGATGGCCTGCCCCTCCAGCACCGGGAAGAACTGGTTGCCGAAGTCGAGCACGATGTGATGGATGTCGCTCGACGCCTCTTCGGCCGTCAGCCGATAGTTGCCGGCCACCGTGGCCGACACCGGCGCGCGCGCACCGTGCAGGTTGATATAGGGATGCGCGGCCGACCATGGCGCCTTGGGCGAGGTATGCCGGCTGGTTTCCACGGCCTGCACGTCGGTGGCGGGCGCCTTGCCAGTGCCGGCGGCGGCCTGGGCCAGGGCCTCGGCGGCCGTGGCGGTGGCGGACGTCGCCGCGTCGATCTCGGCCTCGGGCAGCGGCACCTCGGCTGGCAGCTCGTCCCAGAGCAGTTGGGCGTCGATCGGATAGGCCTCGCCGCGCAGCATCGTGCGCCAGTTGTCGATGGCGCCCGTGGGGCAGGGCGACAGGCACGCGTTGCAGCCGTTGCAAACCTCGRCCTTGACCACGTAGTTGCGGTCGTCGTGGGTGATGGCGTCGATCGGGCAGGTGTCTTCGCAGGTGTTGCAGCGAATGCAGATTTCCGGATCGATCAGGTGCTGCTTGATGATGTCGGGGGCGCCCATGTCGGCCTCTTATCCAGTGATTCAGCGATCTAGTTGAAACGGACGTATTCGAAATCCACCGGCTGGCGGTTCACGCCCACCGCCGGCGGGGCGATCCAGTTGGCGTAGCGGCCCGGTTCCACCACGCGGCCCATCAGCGAGGCCACGAAGGCGCGGTCCGCGTCGGTGGCCAGCCAGGTGTCCGCGTTGGCCTGCCAGGCGGCTTCGCTCAGCACCTCGCCGGTCGGCGAGACATGCACATTGGCGAAGGTGCCGATCTTGCGGTTGAACGCCTTGTGCGGCACGGTCAGCCGGAACGGAATGCCGGCCTTCTCGATCACCTTGTTCCAGCGCGCCACGCCGCCGACCGAATCCTTGATGTAGTCGTCGCGCAGCACCTCGTTCAGGGCGTTGAGCATCGGCACTTCGCGCTCGGCCAGCTTGCCGTCGCGCACGTCGAGGATCCGGTACACGTCGCCCTTGAGCACGTGGTCGTCGCCGCGCTTGCCTTCCTCGAAGCGGCCCTTCAGCCCGGCGCTGTAGAAGGTGGCCGCGTTGGAGGACTGGTCGGCGCCGAACAGGTCGATCGTCACGCTGTAGTGGAAGTTCAGGTAGCGCTGGATGGTCTCCAGGTCGATCACGCCGGCGGCGCGCACGTCGGCCGGGTCCTGGATGTCGCGCTCGCGCATGACCTCGCAGGTACGCTGGATCACGCGCGAGACGCCGCTTTCGCCCACGAACATGTGATGGGCTTCCTCGGTCAGCATGAAGCGCGTGGTGCGCGCCAGCGGGTCGAAGCCGGACTCGGCCAGCGCGCAGAGCTGGAATTTGCCGTCGCGGTCCGTGAAATAGGTGAACATGAAGAAGGCGAGCCAGTCCGGCGTGCGCTCGTTGAAGGCGCCCAGGATGCGCGGATTGTCCTCGTCGCCCGAGCGGCGGCCCAGCAGCGCCTCGGCTTCCTCGCGGCCGTCGCGGCCGAAGTGGCGGTGCAGCAGGTAGACCATCGCCCAGAGGTGGCGGCCTTCCTCCACATTGACCTGGAACAGGTTGCGCAGGTCATAGAGCGACGGCGCGGTCAGGCCCAGGTGGCGCTGCTGCTCCACGGACGCCGGCTCGGTATCGCCCTGCGTGACGATGATGCGGCGCAGGTTGGCGCGGTGTTCGCCCGGCACCTCCTGCCACGCGGCCTGCCCCTTGTGCTCGCCGAAGTGGATCTTGCGCTCGGCGTCCGCCGGTTGCAGGAAGATGCCCCAGCGGTAGTCGGGCATCTTCACATGGTCGAAGTGAGCCCAGCCGGACGGGTCCACCGAGACCGCCGTGCGCAGGTAGACATCGTAATTGTGCGAGCCGTCGGGTCCCATGTCGCGCCACCAGTCGAGGAAGGCGGGCTGCCAGTGCTCCAGCGCGCGCTGCAGGGCGCGGTCATCGGAGAGGTTCACGTTGTTCGGAATCTTCTGGCTGTAGTCGATGCTCATGGCCGGGGTCTCCTTGGGTCTGGTTGTCGTTCGGTCGAAGGGGGCGGTCAGACCCGGTCCCAGTCGAAGCGTGCCTTGTTGCCGGTGCCGAATACCTTGAGCGCGCCTTGCTCGCCCACGGCGTTGGGTCGATTGAAGATCCAGTTCTGCCAGGCGGTGAGCCGGCCGAAGATGCGTGTTTCCATGGTCTCGCGCGGGCCGAAGCGCAGGTTGGCTTCCAGGCCGGTGAGGGCGTCGGGGGAGAGGCTCGCGCGTTCCTCCAGCGCGATGCGGATCTCGTCTTCCCAGTCGATGTCGTCCGGCGCGGCCGTCACCAGCCCCAGCGCCTCGGCCTGCGCGCCGTCCAGCGGCTGGCCGACTTGAGCGCTCACGGCCTCGATGGCGGCGGTGTCTTCATAGAAGCGCGCGGCGAGCCGCGAGAGGCCGTTCGGCATCGGATATCGTCCGAAATTGGCGTCATGGGCGACCAGGCGCGGGGCGGTGTCGGGATCATCCGGCAGTTGGAGCATGTAGCTGCGGTCGGCGGCCAGCGCCAGTTCGAGCAGCGTGCCGGCGAAGCAGGAGGTCGGCTCGATCAGCGCGAACAGGCTGCGCGACGAGACGTCCAGCCGCGCCAGCGTCCGGCGCAGCATGCCGATGGTCTCGCGCACGAACCAGTGGCTGGCGTGGGCCTCCATCTGCGTATCGGCGGCCAGCACCTCGGCCGCATCGCCCTCGGTCTTGAGGATCCACATGCCGATGTCGAGATGATTGGTGCGCAGCGTGAGGATGGCGTCGTCGAGTTCGCGCGCCATCTTGAGCGGCCACCACTGGGCGCCGGCGGCCAGGATGGCGTCGAGGTCGCGCGGCTGGTCGGCGGCGGGTGCCGAGACCGTCAGCGTGGCGCGGCGCGCCGTGGTGTCGATTTCCACGCGCACGGTGTCGTAGCGGTAGCCATCGGCGTTGTCTTGTCGGTCGAGGGGCGTCAGCGTCACGCCCTCGGCGTCGGCGGGGCGGTCGCTCTGGGCGGCCAGCGCCTGCGCCCGCTCGCGCACGTGTTCGGCGAAGCGCGCGGGTTTGACGACATCGTCCACCAGCTTCCAGTCCTTGGCGCGCTGGCCGCGCACGCCCTCGGTGGTCAGGCAAAAGATGTCGGCGTGGTCGCGGCGCACGCGGCGCTTGTCGGTCACGCGCGTCAGGCCGCCGGTGCCGGGCAGCACGCCCAGCAGCGGCACTTCGGGCAGGCTGACTGCGGAGGAGCGGTCATCCACCAGCAGGATTTCGTCGCAGGCCAGCGCCAGTTCGTACCCGCCGCCGGCCGTGGTGCCGTTGCAGGCGGCGATGAACTTGATGCCGGAATGGCGGCTGGCGTCCTCGATGCCGTTACGCGTCTCGTTGGTGAACTTGCAGAAGTTCACCTTCCAGGCGTGGCTGGACTTGCCGAGCATGAAGATATTGGCGCCCGAGCAGAAAATGCGGTCGCGGGCGCTGGTCAGCACCACGGTGCGCACTTCGGGATGCTCGAAGCGGATGCGCTGCAGGGCGTCGTGCAGTTCGATATCGACGCCAAGATCGTAGGAATTCAGCTTCAGCGCGTAGCCGGGCCGCAGGCCACCTTCCTCGTCCACGTTCATGGACAGTGTGGCGACGGGACCGTCGAAGGTCAGCAGCCAGTGGCGATACTGGGACGGATGGCGCGCAAACGTAACGGGGGCCGGGACCGACATGGGGCGTGTCTCCTTGATGCACTATAGTGCCTTCATCTTTGAGATGAAATATAGTGCATCGACGGAGGCGATGCAAGGCCCGATGCAGACCTGCTGGCTTGTCGACGTTCAGCCGATAGCGGGCATCTGCGTGCGCAGGGCCTGAAGTGAGCTGTTGGCGTCCTGGCCGCTGGTGTCGATCGACACATCGGCGCGCGAGTAGAGCGGCGTGCGCGCCTGGAGGATGCGGCGCAGGTCGGTCATGGCCTCGCGGTTGCCTTCCATCGGCCGCATATCGCCCTGCGCCACCACGCGCGCCATATGTTCCTCGGGCGAGGTGCGCACCCAGACCGTGTAGCAGCGCGCCAGCAGCAGGTTGAAGGTGGCCGGCTCGGAGACCAGGCTGCCCGGCGTGGCCAGCACCATCGTGTCGTGCTCGCGCAGCACACGCTCCAGCGCGCGCATTTCGTAGCGACGGTAGGCGGCCTGGCCGTAGAGCGAGTGGATTTCGGAGAGGCTCGCGCCGGCTTCCTGCTCGATCGCTGTGTTCAGTTCGACGAAGGGGATGCCCTCGGCGGCTGCCAGCGCCCGGCCCAGCGTGGATTTGCCGGCGCCGCGCAGGCCGATCAACGCGATGCGGCGATGCCGCGCATCGCGCGATTCCGCCGGGGACAAGGCGTGGCGGGCCGCTTCGCGCACGCGGGCGAGGTCGCCGGCAGGCAGTTGCGCCAGCCATTGCACGAGCTGCGAGAACTCGGCGGCGCGCTGGCTGCCGGGCTGCTCCGCGCCGCCTGCCGGATCGGCGTGGCCATCCACCTCAGCCAGGACCACGGGCAGCGGCACGTCCAGCGCGCCGGCCACGTGGCGCAGCAGCAGTACCGAGGCGTTGCCGGTGCCGGTTTCCAGATTGGCGAGGTAGCGTTCGGACACCCCCGCGCCACGCGCGAGGTCCTTGCGGGACATGCCGCGCGCCGCGCGCAGCGAGCGGATGCGCTCCCCGAGGTGCGTCAGATAGGGATCGCGCTCCGCGGCGCGGTTGTCTGCGTTCGCTTCGGCGTTCGCTTCGGCATTCAGTGACGGTTCGGGGTCGCGACGCATGGGAAAAAGTTCGGGATGAGGCCAGCCAGGGCGGCATTATACGTGCGACAAAGTGCCGGTCGGCGGGTGCTGCATACTGTTATATAGTGCATACCCTCGCTTGCATAATAGTCGATGTGAAATAAAATGCATCGACATCGGCGGCGAAGACTGCCGGTCACGAGACAGCCAGAACAAGACCATCGCTGTAGCCGATCCCGCCGCACCCGTCGAGCCATCGCCGGGGCGGCCAGAGGAGTGGAGACATGACGCCCCCGACCCCCAGCGCCGAGACGGTCGTCGCCGCGCTGCCCGCCCGTTACAACGCGGCCGATGACCTGTTGTCGCGCCACCTCGCCGCTGGCCGTGGCGCCAAGGTGGCCTATATCGACGATACCGGCCCGACCACCTTTGCCGAACTCGACGCGCGCTGCCGCCGCTTTGCCGGCGCGCTGCGCCAGGCGGGCTTCCGTCGCGAGGAGCGCGTGCTACTGTGCGCGCTCGACACCATCGACTTCCCGACCGTGTTCCTCGGCTGCCTGCTGGCCGGCGTGGTGCCGGTGGCGGTGAACACGCTGCTGACCGTGGACGACTACGCCTACATGCTCGACCACAGCGGCGCGCGGGCGGTGGTGGTGTCCGCGCCGCTGCTCGGCACGATGCAGGCGGCCATCGACAAGGCGGGCATCCACGTCGATATGATCATTGCTGCACCTTATGTCGAGAGCACCGGCTTGCCGACCGTGGCCGCCATGCTGGACAGCGCGCCGCCGCTGGCCGAAACCCTCGCCACCGGCCCGGACGACATGGCGTTCTGGCTCTATTCCTCCGGCTCCACGGGCCGCCCGAAGGGCACGGTGCACACGCACGGCAACCTGTTCCACACCGCCGACCTCTACGCGCGGCAGGTGCTGGGCCTGCGCGAGGACGACGTGGTCTTCTCGGCCGCCAAGCTGTTCTTCGCCTACGGGCTGGGCAATGCGCTGACGTTTCCGCTGTCGGTGGGCGCCACGACCGTGCTGATGGCCGAGCGGCCCACGCCGCAGGCGGTGTTCCAACGCCTGACCACGCACCGTCCTACCGTTTTCTGCGGTGTGCCGACGCTGTTCGCGGGCCTGCTCGCCGCGCCGGACCTGCCGCCGCGCGATGCCGTGGCGCTGCGCGTCTGCACCTCCGCCGGGGAGGCGCTGCCGCGTGACATCGGCGACCGCTTCCTGGCCCACTTCGGCTGCGACATCCTCGACGGCATCGGCTCCACCGAAATGCTCCACATCTTCCTGTCGAACCAGCCCGGCAAGGTCCGCTACGGCACCACCGGCCTGCCGGTGCCCGGCTACGAACTGAAGCTGCTCGACGAGCGCGGCGAGCCCTGCGCGGCGGGCGAAATCGGCGACCTCTATATAAAAGGGCCCTCGGCGGCGCTGATGTACTGGTGCAATCGCGAAAAGAGCCGCGACACCTTCGTCGGCGCCTGGACCCGCAGCGGCGACAAGTACCTGCGCGATGAAGCGGGCTACTACACCTACGCCGGCCGCAGCGACGACATGCTCAAGGTCGGCGGCATCTACGTCTCGCCGTTCGAGGTGGAGGCGGCGCTGGCCCAGCATCCGGCCGTGCTGGAAGCCGCCGTGATCGGCGTGGCCGATGCCGCCGAGCTGGTCAAGCCGAAGGCGTTCGTGGTGATGCGCCCCGGCCACCAGTGGCACGACGGCATGGCGGCCGAGCTGCAGGCCTTCGTCAAGTCGCGGCTGGCGCCCTACAAATATCCGCGCCAGATCGAGTGCGTGGACGAGTTGCCCAAGACCGCCACGGGCAAGATCCAGCGATTCCGGCTGCGCCAGCGCGAAGACGCCGCGCGGCACGCCTGAGGGGCCGCCATGGAGACTACCGTGGACACCGCGCTGGTCAAGGTGCCGTTCGACGGCCGCACACTCGACATCGAATACCAGTGGATAGCCGCGCGCCGGAAGCATCGGCCGCTCGTGGTCTTCCTGCATGAGGGCCTCGGCTCAGTCAGCATGTGGCGCGATTTTCCGCGCAAGCTGTGCGAGGCGGGCGATTTTCGCGGGCTGGTTTTCTCGCGCTACGGCTACGGCCGTTCCACACCGCGCCCGCCGGAGGAGCAGTGGGGCGTGGATTTCATGCACCGCCAGGCGCGCGAGGCGCTGCCGGCCCTGTTCGATGCCCTGGAGATCGGCCCCGGACGCCGCCACGGCAAGCCCTGGCTGCTGGGCCACAGCGACGGCGGCTCCATCGCCCTGATCCACGCGGCCAGCTTCCCGGACGATGTGGATGGCCTGACCGTGCTCGCCCCCCACATCATGGTGGAAGACATTTCGGTACACAGCATCGCCGCCACACGCGAGACCTACCTCCACACCGACCTGCGCGCCCGGCTGGCGCGCCACCACGCCCACGTGGATTCCGCCTTCTGGGGCTGGAACGATATCTGGCTCAACGCCGATTTCCGCCACTGGGACCTGCGCCCGATGCTCGACCATATCCGCTGCCCGGTGCTGGCCGTGCAGGGCGAGGACGACGAGTACGGGACCATGGCGCAGATCGAGGGTATCCATCGATATGCCCCGCAGACCGTGCTGCTTAAACTCGCGCGCTGTGGACACTCGCCCCATCGCGACCAGGCGGGGGCGTTGACGGCGGCCTCGGCGGCGTTTATAACGGCACATACTTCAACCTTAAAATAATTCGACCCCGGGGAGGAAGCACCCATGCAACGCACCGCATTGCGCAGGCCGCTGTTTACATCGCTCGTCACCTCGATTTCCGCCACGCTGCTGGTCGCCGGGGGCAGCGCGCTGGCGCAGTCAGCCCAGCCGGCACAGCCGGCCCCGGGCGGCAAGATCAAGGTGGGCTTCATGCTCCCGTACACCGGCACCTACGCGGCGCTGGGCTCGGCCATCGAGAACGGGTTCCGCATGTACGTGCAGCAGCAGGGCGGCAAGCTGGGCGGGCGCGACATCGAATATTTCAAGGTGGATGACGAATCGGACCCGGCCAAGGCCCCCGAGAACGCCACCAAGCTGATCAAGCGGGATCAGGTCGACGTGGTGGTGGGCACGGTGCATTCGGGCGTGCAGATGGGCATCGTCAAGGTGGCCAAGGAAAACAACACGCTGCTGATCATTCCGAACGCCGGCGCCGACGAGGCCACCGGGCCGCTGTGCGGGGCCAATATCTTCCGCTCCTCGTTCTCGAACTGGCAGCCCGGCTATGCAATGGGGCAGGTGCTGGCCGAGCGCGGCATGAAGAAGGTGGTGACGCTGACGTGGAAGTACGCGGCGGGCGAGCAGTCCGTGAAGGGCTTCAAGGAAGCCTTCGAGGCCAAGGGCGGCAAGGTCGTGAAGGAGTTGAGCCTGCCGTTCCCGAACGTGGAGTTCCAGGCGCTGATCACCGAGGTGGCCTCGCTCAAGCCGGACGCCGTGTTCGTGTTCTTCGCCGGCGGCGGGGCGGTCAAGTTCGTCAAGGACTGGCAGGCGGCCGGGCTCAAGGACAAGATTCCGCTGTACGGCTCCGGCTTCCTGACCGATGGCACGCTGGAGGCCCAGGGCACGGCGGCACAGGGGCTGGAAACCACGCTGCACTATGCCGATGGCCTGACCAACGCCCGCGACAAGACCTTCCGCACCGACTACGCCAGGACCTACAAACTCCAGCCGGATGTGTACGCGGTGCAGGGCTACGACGCCGCGCAGTTGCTGGCCGCCGGCGCCAATGCCGTGAAGGGCGATATGTCGCGCAAGCCCGAGGTCATCAAGGCCATGGAAGCCGCCAAGGTCGACAGCCCGCGCGGCGTGTTCACGCTCTCCAAGGCCCACAACCCGGTGCAGGACTTCTACCTGCGCAAGGTGGACGGCCGCGAGAACAAGGTCAGCGGCGTGGCGGTGAAGGCCCTGGCCGACCCGGCGCGCGGCTGCCGCCTGTAAGGCGTCGGCGCACCGCCGGCGTGAATCGAGACTGGCCCCAGCATGGACATCGTTTCCTTTCTCATCCAGTGCCTGAACAGCGTGCAGTACGGGCTGCTGCTGTTCCTGGTCGCCAGCGGGCTGACGCTGATCTTCGGCATCATGGGCGTGATCAACCTCGCCCATGGCAGCTTCTACATGCTGGGCGCCTACCTGGCGTTCACGCTGGCCAGTCTCACCGGCAACCTGTTTATCGCGCTGCCGCTCGGCATCGTGCTGGCCGTGGCGTTCGGCTACGTGCTCGAATGGGCGTTCTTCAGCTACCTCTACCAGCGCGACCACCTGCAGCAGGTGCTGATGACCTACGGCCTGATCCTCGTGTTCGAGGAGCTGCGCAGCATCCTGGTAGGCGATGACGTGCACGGCGTGACGATTCCCGGCCTGCTCGACGGCGCGCTGCCGATCGGCAACGACATGACCTATCCGGTCTACCGGCTGTTCATCTCGGCCGTCTGCCTGCTGGTGGCGGGGGCGATGTACTGGGTCATCCGCCGCACCCGGCTGGGCATGATGATCCGCGCCGGGGCCACCAACCGCGAGATGGTGCAGTCGCTCGGCATCAACGTGAACGTGCTGTACCGGCTGGTGTTCGCGCTGGGCGTGGCGCTGGCGGTGCTGGCGGGGATGATTGCCGCGCCGGTGTCGTCGGTCTACCCGGGCATGGGCGGGCAGGTGCTGATCGTCTGCTTCGTGGTGGTGGTGATTGGCGGGATCGGGTCTGTCAAGGGGGCGCTCGTGGCCTCGCTGCTGCTCGGCTTCGTCGATACCTTCGGCAAGGTGTTCTGGCAGGACGCCGCCGGCGTGCTGATCTACGTCTTGATGGCCTTGATCCTGCTGTGGAAGCCCCAGGGGCTGTTCCGGGCCGGCTGACCTGCGTGCTCCATCGATGAAACCGACTCTCTCCGCTCCCCCGCTGCAAGACGTGCGCCGGCCGCCCTGGCTGGCGGCGCTGGGCTGGCTCGTGGCGCTGGCCGTGCTGGCCGTGGCGCCGCTGCTGCTGACCGCCGACAGCCACAAGTTCTATATCGAGCTGCTGAGCAAGGTGATGATCATGGCGATCTTCGCGCTCTCGCTCCAGCTGCTGATTGGCTACACCGGGCTGGTGAGCCTGGGCCATGCCGCCTACTTCGCCATGGCCGCCTATGCCACGGCCATGCTGGCACCCGAGGGCGGGGCCGGCAACGGCTGGCTGCTGCTGCTGGGCGCGCTGGGCGCTGCGGGGGCGCTGGCGCTGGTGGTGGGGGCGCTGGTGCTGCGTACGCGCGGCGTGTACTTCATCATGGTTACGCTGGCCTTCGCCCAGATGGTCTATTTCGTGTTCCACGATACGAAGATCGCCGGCGGCAGCGATGGCACCTATATCTACTTCCGGCCCGAATTCAGCCTGCTGCGGGACCGGCCGCTGACCGTCAACGACCCGGTGAACTTCTACTGGCTGGTGCTGGTGGCGCTGGTGCTGACGGTGGTGGCGCTGGCGGTGCTGCTGCGCTCGCGCTTCGGCCACGCGCTGGTCGGCATCCGTCATAACGAGCAGCGCATGCGGGCGGCCGGCTATGCCACCTATCGCTACCAGCTCGGCGCGTTCGTGGCCGGTGGCGTGTTCGCGGGGCTGGCGGGCTATCTCTACGCCATCCAGTTCGGCTTCGTGAACCCGGAAATTGCCTCGTGGCACCAGTCGGGCAATGCCATGCTGATGGTGATCCTGGGCGGCGTGGGCAGCCTGGCCGGCGCGGTGCTGGGCGCGTTCTCGTTCGTGCTGCTGGCCGAATGGTTCAGCACGCTGACCAAGCACTGGCAACTGCTGATGGGCGGCTTCATCATCGTGGCCGTGGCGTTGCTGCCGCGCGGGCTGGTCAGCGTGCCGGCGGTGCTGCGCCAGCGTTCGCCGCGCCGGCGCGGCAATGGTGGGGCGGCAGGCGAGGCCGCTGCTGACAGCCACGCGCGCAGCCGGGAGGCCGTATGACGGAAGCCATCCCCGTGTTGCAGGCCGAAGGGCTGACGCGCCGCTTCGGCGGGCTGACCGCCGTGGACAGCGTGAACCTGACGCTGCGCCTGCACGAGATCCACGCGGTCATCGGCACCAACGGCGCCGGCAAATCCACCCTGATCAACATGTTGTCCGGCGAACTGCCGCCGTCCACCGGCCGCCTGCGGCTGCAGGGCGAGGACGTGACCGGCTGGAGCCAGCCCCGGCTGGCGCGGCAGGGCATCGGCCGCAGCTACCAGCGCAACAACATCTTCCTGCCGCTGACCGTGCGCGAGAACTGCCGGCTGGCGGCGCAATCGCGCGCGCAGCGGGCCTGGCGGCTGTGGGAGCCGGCGCAGGCCTGCCGCACCAGCCGCGCGCTGGCCGACGAAGCCATGGAGCGCGCCGGCCTGGCCGCGCACGCCGGGCGGCTGGCCAGCGAACTCGCCCACGGCCAGAAGCGCCAGCTCGAAGTGGCGATGTGCCTGGCCACGCAGCCCGTGGCGCTGCTGCTGGACGAGCCGTTGGCCGGCATGGGCGCCGAGGAATCCGCGCGGATGCTGGACCTGCTGCGCGGCCTGCGCGACGGCCACGCGATCCTGCTGGTCGAGCACGATATGGAGGCGGTCTTCGCCGTGGCCGACCGCATCACGGTGATGGTCAATGGCGCGGTCATCGCCACCGGCGATCCGGCCGCGATCCGGGCCAACGAGGCGGTGCAGCTGGCCTACCTCGGGGAAGAAGAAGGGGCCCACGCATGAGCGCGGCATCGCCGGACATCATCGACGCCATCGGCGTGAACGCCTGGTACGGCTCCAGCCATGTGCTGCGCGGGGTGGACTTCCACGTCGGCGCAGGCGAGACCGTGGGCCTGCTGGGCCGCAACGGCATGGGCAAGAGCACGCTGCTGCGGACCCTGCTGGGCCATGTGCGCCAGCGGGAGGGCGATATCCGCGTGGCGGGCCGGGATGTGTCCCGCGCCCAGCCGCACGAGGTGGCGCGGCTCGGCATCGCCTACGTCCCCGAAGGGCGTGGCATTTTTCCGAATCTGTCGGTCCGGGAAAATTTGCTGATGGCGGCGCGGGCGGGTTGCCATGGCCGCAAGGACTGGGACGAGGCGCGCGTGCTGGACCTGTTCCCCCGGCTCAAGGAGCGGCTGTCCCATGGCGGGCAGCAGTTGTCGGGCGGGGAGCAGCAGATGCTGTCCATCGGCAGGGCGCTGATGACCAATCCGGACTGCCTGGTGCTCGACGAAGCCACCGAGGGTCTGGCGCCGAAAATCGTGCGGGAGATCTGGCACGTGATCGAGACCGTACGGGCCACCGGCATCGCCTCGGTGGTGGTGGACCGCAACTACCGCGCCGTGCTGGCCCATGCGGACCGCGTGGTGGTGCTGGAGAAGGGGCAGGTGGTACTGGCCGGCCCCGCCGCCGATCTGGCCGCCGCGCCGGCTGCGCTCGACCGCTACCTCGGCGTTTGAACCGTCCTGCATCAAGTAACGCATCGATCTCTTTTGTGGTCGTGCCGCAACGGTGGTGCGCGGTGCGGCGCACCCTTCGGGGGCCAATCCGCCCGAATCCGCCTTGACCCGCCACCGCTTCTTTCCCATCCTTGATCGGTCACCGAGCCCGCGATGGGCATCTTCCACAGTGGTCGTATTAGTTCACTTCATCTAGAATGCGCCCGTTTGTGCAATGCAATAGAGGCCACTAAGCCCCCGAGCGGCCGGAGCCGCTTGCGTGAGAGAACCCGTGCCCAGAACGTCACATTGTCTGGGGTGCCATCCATGGCCGGGGAGGCGCAAGCCGGTCCACCAGACCCAAAACAATGACTCAATCCGCAACCAGTCACTATTTCGTCGAGAGTCCGAGTACCCGGGCCCTCGTCATCGCCGCTATCGGCGTCGTCTTCGGCGACATCGGCACCAGCCCGCTCTACGCCCTCAAGGAGTGCTTCAGCAAGGAGCACGGCATTCCGTTCACGCCGGACGCCGCGCTAGGCATCATCTCGCTGCTGTTCTGGGCGATGATCATCGTGGTGTCGCTGAAGTACGTGGTCTTCGTGATGCGTGCGGACAACGATGGCGAAGGCGGCGTGCTGGCACTGATGGCGCTGGTGCTACGCACCGCCACGCCGCGCTCGCGCAAGGCCCGCATGCTGATGATGATGGGCATCTTCGGCGCGTGCATGTTCTACGGGGATGCGGTCATCACGCCGGCCATCTCGGTGCTCTCGGCGGTGGAGGGCCTGGAGATCGCCGCGCCGCAGCTATCGCACTTCGTGATCCCGATCACGCTGGTGATCCTGACCATCCTGTTCCTGATCCAGCGGCACGGCACCGCCACCGTGGGCAAGTTCTTCGGCCCGATCATGACGATCTGGTTCATCACGCTCGGCGCGCTGGGTATCTACAACCTGATCCAGGCGCCCGGCATCCTGGCGGCGGTGAACCCGCTCTATGGCGTCAATTTCCTGATCGACCACTCGCTGCAGGCGTTCATCGTGCTGGGCGCGGTGTTCCTGGTGCTGACCGGGGCGGAGGCGCTCTACGTGGATATGGGCCACTTCGGCGCGCGGCCGATCCGCATCGGCTGGTTCATCCTGGTCATGCCGTGCCTGATGCTGAACTACTTCGGCCAGGGCGCGATGCTGCTCCAGAACCCGGCCGCCGCCGTCAACCCGTTCTACCTGATGGTGCCGGAGCCGCTGCTGATTCCGATGGTGCTGCTCTCGACCTGCGCCACCGTGATTGCCTCGCAGGCGGTGATCTCCGGCGCGTTCTCGCTGACCAGCCAGGCGATCCAGCTCGGCTTCGTGCCGCGCATGCGCATCCGCTACACCTCGGCGGCCGAGATCGGCCAGATCTACCTGCCGGTGATCAACTGGATCCTGCTGGTGCTGGTGATTGCCGTGGTGATCTCGTTCAAGAAATCGGAAAACCTGGCCGCGGCCTACGGCATTGCTGTGACCACGACGATGCTGATCACCTCGTTCCTGGCCGCCTTCATGATGCGCAGCGTCTGGAAGTGGAACCCGGTGCTGGTGGCCCTGCTGGCCGGTGGCTTCCTGCTGGTGGACCTGACCTTCTTCGCGGCCAACCTGCTCAAGGTGGCCGAGGGCGGCTGGTTCCCGCTGCTGATGGGCAGCGTGGCGTTCTTCCTGCTGATGACGTGGTACAGCGGCCGCAAGCTGCTGCGCGCGCGCAGCCTGGAGGACGGCATTCCGCTGGAGCCGTTCATCGCCGGCCTGCTGGCGCACCCGCCGCACCGCGTGGAGGGCACGGCCGTGTTCCTGACCGGCAATACCGAGTCGGTGCCGGTGTCCCTGCTGCACAACCTCAAGCACAACCGGGTGCTGCACGAGCGCGTGGTGTTCCTGAGCTTTGTCACGCGGGACATCCCGTTCGTGGATGACGACCATCGCCTGACCTGCAAGGATCTCGGCGGCGGCGTGTTCATCCTCAAGTCCGAATACGGCTTCAAGGAGACCCCGGACGTGCAGCGCGTGCTGGACCTCGCGCAGCGCAAGCTGGGCATGTCCTTCGAGCTGATGGAGACGTCGTTCTTCATCGCCCGCGAGTCGGTCATTCCGTCCAAACTGCCGGGTATGTCGATGTGGCGGGAAAGTCTCTTCGCGTGGATGCATCAGAACGGCGCCAAGCCGTCTGACTTCTTCTCGATCCCGGCGAACCGGGTGGTGGAGTTGGGGACCAAGGTCGAAATCTGACCGCTCCGGGGCGGCGCTTCGCCTATACATGAGAACCCGGCCAGCGGAGTAGGGCCCGCTGGCCGGGTTTCTTTTTGCCCCCGGGAGCCTCTCATGTTCAGATTCTGCACGGTACGCAGCTGGCGCCGGATGGCGGTCGCCATCGGCCTGATGACGGGCGTCGGCCAGTTCGCCAGCGCGGGCACGCCAGTGCCCAACCCCTTCCTGGCCGCCCCCACCTACGCCATCACCCATTTCGATTCGTCCCAGAGCGACACCTTCCCCTATGCCGTGACCGGCGGCGCCCGCACCGTGGCGCCACCGCCGCCGTTGCAGCTTTCCCAGGCGACGAACGGGCCGGTCAACATCATGACCTTCGCGTCGACATCGCCCAACTACATGTGGGGCGTGTCGCCGACGGGCGTGACCTATATCTCGGTGGCCAACGACGCCTTCACGCCCGTGGCGCGGGCGCTCCTGCCGGGCGCGACGGCCACGTTGCAGACCACCTTGCTCGGCCTGCTGACCAATCCGATCGGCACCATCGCCCAGGCCCAGGCCATCGTGGCGCAGTTGCTGCCCACCGGCGGCATTCCCAGCGCCTACGGCGTGGTGGACAACAACAACGTCCTCTATATCAATAGCGGCAACCAGATCCTGGCCCTCGCGCTGAACGTGCCGGCCGTGCCCCTGCTGGGGATCAGCGTGGTGCGGTCGCTGAACGCCACCACCTTCCTCCAGCCCGGCGAGAACCTGGCCGGCGTGGTGATGACCTATGACGGCAAGCTGGTGGTGCTGGGCACGCGGTCCGTGTCGATTGTCGACCGGTCGTTCACGGGGCCGGTGCATACGGTCACGCTCGGCGCGGACGAGAGCGTCAGCAATTCCGCCGCCGTCGACGAGAACAATGGGATTTATGTCGTTTCCGACAGGATCTTGAGAAAACTCGTCTGGACAGGCAGCGCGCTGTCCCAGAACGCGGCGGACGGCGCGTGGAGCAGCTCTTATCCCAGCGGCGACACCTTCCCGACCATCTTCGGCTCAGGCTCGGGCAGCACGCCCACCCTGATGGGCTTCGGCGCCGATCCCGACAAACTCGTGGTCATCACCGACGGCCTCACGCGCATGAGCCTGCTGGCGTTCTGGCGCGACCAGATTCCCGCGGGCTTCACCAACCGCCTGGCGGGGCAGATCCAGGTGAATTGCGGTTTGCCGGCCGGGTACGCCATCCAGACCGACCAGTCGGTCGCGGTGAACGGTTATGGCGCCTTCGTCGTCAACAACGTGTCTGCGGCGGACGGCAGTACCGGAAGTGGGACGAGTGCGATCGTGGATGGACTGATCCGGGGGCCGCTGCTGCCGTCGCCGATTGGCGTCGAGCGCTTCGCGTGGAACCCGCTGACCCATGCGTGGGCCTCGAGCTGGGCGCGCAGCGACATTTCGTCGAACTCGATGGTGCCCGCCATCAGCGCGGGCTCGAACCTCGTGTTTACGAACGGCTACTACCAGAACGGCTGGGGATGGGTGGTGTCCGGGCTGGACTGGAACACCGGCGCCACCGTGCACCAGACCATCCTCGGAACCGGGATCTGGGGCAACGGCTTCTACGCGGTGATGCAGTTCCTGCCGGATGGCGACCTGCTGTTCAACAGCATCATCGGACCCACGCGGGTCCAGCAGCCGAGCGGGATCATCAATCCACTGTGAGGGGGTGGGGTGGGGCGGGGCGGCCGGCCCGGTGTGTGGGGTGGCCGCCCGGGTGGATCAGCGCTTGAGCTTGGCGAAGGCTGCCGCCATGGCGCCGGCCACTTCGGGTTCGCGCTTGCCGCCGCCGAACCCCTTGCCGCCACCACCGCCACCGCCATGGCCACCGTGGCGCTGGCCGCCGCGGTGATCGCTCCGTTCGCCACCGGCGCGGGGCGCGGCCTGGCCCGGCTCGTCGTCCATACGCATGGTCAGGCCGATGCGGTTGCGCTTGACGTCCACCTCCATCACCTTGACCTTGACGATCTGGCCTGCCTTGACCACCTCGTGCGCGTCCTTCACGAACTTGGTGGAAAGCGCCGAGATGTGGACCAGCCCATCCTGGTGCACGCCGATGTCCACGAAGGCGCCGAAGGCGGCCACGTTGGTCACCACGCCTTCGAGCACCATGCCCGGCTGGAGGTGCTTGATGTCCTCCACGCCGTCCTGGAACGTCGCGGTCTTGAACTCGGGACGCGGGTCGCGGCCCGGCTTCTCGAGTTCGGTCAGGATGTCGCGCACCGTCGGCAGGCCGAAGGTCTCGTCGGTGAACTGCTGGGCGGTCACGCCGCGCAGCGCGTCGCGGTTGCCCATCACGTCGGGCAGGCCCTTCTTGATGTGATCCAGAATGCGCTGCACCACCGGATACGCTTCCGGGTGGACCGACGAGCGGTCCAGCGGGTTGTCGCCCGTGTTGATGCGCAGGAAGCCGGCGGCCTGCTCGAACGTCTTGTCGCCCAGGCGCGGCACCTTCTTGAGCGCATCGCGGTTCGGGAACGCGCCGTTGGCATCGCGGAATTCGACGATATTGCGCGCCAGCACCGTGTTCAGGCCCGACACGCGGGCCAGCAGCGGGGCCGAGGCGGTGTTCACGTCCACGCCCACGGCGTTCACGCAGTCTTCCACCACGGCGTCCAGCGCGCGTGCCAGCTCGCGCTGGTTCACATCGTGCTGGTACTGGCCCACGCCAATCGACTTCGGATCGATCTTCACGAGTTCGGCCAGCGGGTCCTGCAGGCGGCGGGCGATCGACACCGCGCCGCGCAGCGACACGTCAAGCTCCGGGAATTCCTTGGCGGCCAGCTCGGAAGCCGAGTAGACCGAGGCGCCGGCCTCGCTGACCACGATCTTGGTCAGCTTCAGTTCCGGGGCGCGCTTCATCAGGTCCTGCACCAGCTTGTCGGTCTCGCGGCTGGCCGTACCGTTGCCGATGGAGGCCAGCGCCACGTTGTGCTGCTTCGCCAGGCGGGCCAGCGTGGCCAGCGAGCCTTCCCAGTCGCGGCGCGGCTCGTGCGGGTAGATCGTGGCGGTGTCCAGCAGCTTGCCGGTATGGTCGACCACGGCGATCTTGCAGCCGGTGCGGATGCCCGGGTCGATGCCCATCACCGACTTCGGGCCGGCCGGCGCGGCCAGCAGCAGCTCATGCAGATTGCGGCCGAAGATCTTGATGGCCTCGTTCTCGGCGGTTTCGCGCAGCTGCGTCAGCAGTTCGGTCTCGATATGCGGCTGCACCTTCACGCGCCAGCACCAGCGGCACACGTCGCCCAGCCACTTGTCGGCCGGACGGTTCCGGTTCTCGATGCCCACATGGCGCGCGATCATGCCTTCGCACGGGTGCGGCACCATCGCGTCCTGTTCCTCGCCCAGGCCCAGCTTCACCATCAGCACGCCCGCGTTGCGGCCGCGGAACAGCGCCAGCGCCCGGTGCGACGGCACGGTGCGGATGGTCTCGCTATAGGCGTAGTAATCGCGGAATTTCTCCTCCTCGGCGCCTTCCTTGCCTTCCATCACCGTGGAGGCGACCACGCCGTGGTTCCACAGGTGCTCGCGCAGCTTGCCTAGCAATTCAGCGGTTTCGCCGAACTGTTCGGAGAGGATGTCGCGCGCGCCGTCCAGCGCGGCCTTGACGTCGGGCACGCCGCCGTCGGCGGTGGGGTTGCCGTTGACGAACTTGGCGGCTTCGGCCTGCGGGTCCAGCGTGGGGTCGGCCAGCAGCGCCTGGGCCAGCGGCTCCAGGCCGCATTCGCGGGCGATCTGGGCGCGCGTGCGGCGCTTGGGCTTGTACGGCAGGTACAGGTCTTCCAGCGTCTGCTTGGTGTCGGCGGCCTCGATGGCGGCGCGCAACGCGTCGGTCATCTTGCCCTGTTCCTCGATCGACGCCAGGATCGTCGCGCGGCGGTCCTCCATGTCGCGCAGGTACAGCAGGCGCTCCTCGAGGTTACGCAGCTGCGTATCGTCCAGGTTGTCAGTCACTTCCTTGCGGTAGCGGGCGATGAACGGCACGGTGGCGCCTTCGTCCAGCAGCGCGACGGCTGCCGCCACCTGGCGCGGTTGCACGGACAGTTCTGCCGCGATGAGCGACACAATCTTTTGCGAGACGGAAGCAGGCAAGTTGGACATCGGGAAACTAGTCGGTCGAAAGCGGGGCATTTTGCCACAAGCGCACGGCGCTGCCGGTGACGGGAAGACGGCTTTTCACGTGCCTGTTCCGCGACACCGCGCCCGGGCGGGCCACCCAACCCCGCGCCAGCCCCGTGCCAGCCTCCCCCGGACCCCACCCTGGGCCCACCCCGGCCCCGGATCGGACACATGTTGCAACGTTTGCCGGTGGGGCTGACAAGGCCCCCGGATGCTAGAATTCGGCCATGATCGTCAAGCCCCGTTCGGCCGCCGTGGCCCATCTCGTCTCCACCCCCGTCCTTGCCGCAATGTGCGCCGCCCTGTTGCTGGCCGCACCGGCTCTGGCGCAGACCAAGAATCCGCCCCCGCGCGACTTCGAGGCCGAGCGCAAGGCGATTGGCGACTCCCGCGCGTGGACCAATTACCGCTTTGCGGAGGCCGAGCGCGCCTGCTACGGCAAGTTCCTCGTGAACAGCTGCATCGACAAGGCCAAGGACGTGCAGCGCGATGAACTCCACGTGCTGCGCGGCAAGGAACTCGAGGTGGGCGACGCCGAACGTGCCTGGAAGGCCGCCGAGCGCGACCGCGAACAGGCGCTGCGCCAGGCCGAGTACGAGGCCGGCCAGCCGGGCCGCGCCGCCAACGAGGCCGCCAGCCGTGCCTCCTACGACCGCAAGCAGCAGGAACAGGCGCTGCGCGACGCCCAGCAGGGCGCCGACGCGCCCCAGCGCGCCGCCAACGCCGAAAAGTACAACCAGAAGCAGTCCGACTTCGACGCCAAGATGAACGAGGCGAAGCAGAAGGGCGCCGACCAGGCCCGCCAGCGACAGGAAAACACGCGGGCCTACCAGCAGAAGCAGGCGGACGCCGCCCAGCGCCAGAAGGACCTGGACGAGCGCCGCGCCAATGCCGAGGAAAAGAAAAAGCAGGGCCAGGGTTCCACCCCGAGCCCGTTCGGGTTCTGACCGGCGTGACAGCCCAGGCTGTCGGCGCGGGCCGGACGATCCACGGGGAGCCGCTACATGGATGAGAATCTCAACACACTGGCGCGGCAGATCATCGAACTGCAAATCGAGCATCGCGATCTCGATTTCCTGATCGATCACCTGTCCGAGGACGCCGCCCACGACGAACTGCAGCTGCGCCGGCTCAAGAAGCGCCGGCTCAAGCTCAAGGACGCCATCACGCTGTTGCAGCTTCAGCTCGAGCCGGACGTACCGGCCTGAATTCCCGCAGGCGCCCCCCGCGCGCCACGCCTTTGCAGAAAACTCATTTTGTCTGAACCGACCGACGACGCGCTTCCCGAATCCGCCGAAACGCCATCCCCTGAAGCGCTGCCGCAGGACGACCACACCTCGCTGAACGAGGCGGTGGCCGCCGCATCGGCCAACCAGGCGGCTACGCAGGCAGCGCAGCTGGCGACGATCTTCGCCGATACCGGCACGCTGGCCACCGGCATTCCCGGCTACCGGCCGCGCGCGTCGCAGCAGAAGATGGCCGAGGCCGTGGCGGGTGCCATCGCCCAGAACGACTCGGTGATCGTCGAGGCGGGCACGGGCACAGGCAAGACTTTCGCCTACCTCGTCCCGGCCATGCTGTGGGGCGGCAAGGTGATCCTGTCCACGGGCACCAAGAACCTCCAGGACCAACTGTACCTGCGCGACATTCCCACGGTGCGCAAGGCGCTGAACGTGCCGATCTCGGTCTCGCTGCTCAAGGGGCGCGCCAACTACCTGTGCCACTACCACCTCGAGCGCGCGCAGGCCAACGGCCGGCTGGCGTCGAAGCAGGACGCGGCGTGGCTGCGGGATATCGCCCGCTTCGCCAAGACCACGACCTCGGGCGACAAGGCCGAACTGGCTGCCGTGCCCGAAAACGCGCCGGTCTGGCAACTCGTGACCTCCACGCGCGACAATTGCCTGGGCAGCGAGTGCCCGCAGTACAAGGAATGCTTCGTGATGCGCGCCCGCAAGGAGGCGCAGCAGGCGGACGTGGTGGTGGTGAACCATCACCTGTTCTTTGCCGATGTGGTGCTGCGCGACACCGGCATGGCCGAATTGCTACCCGCCGCCAACACGGTGATCTTCGACGAAGCCCACCAGTTGCCGGAAACCGCGACGCTGTTCTTCGGCGAGACGCTCTCCACCAGCCAGTTGCTGGAACTGGCGCGCGATACCGTGGCGGAAGGGCTCTCCCATGCACGCGATGCCGTGGACTGGGTGGCGCTGGGCGGCCCGCTCGAGCGCGCCGCGCGTGACCTGCGGCTGGCCTTCGGCAGAGACAATTTGCGGCTGGCGCTGGGCCAGATCGAATCCGATCCGCGCACGCGCGAGCCGTTCTTCGAGACCCTCGACGCGCTGGACAGTGCGCTGTCCGATTTCGTCGAAGCACTAGAGAGCCAGGCCGAACGCGCGGAGTCGCTCGAACAATGCCACCGCCGGGCGGTGGAACTGGCCCAGCGGCTGGCCGCCTGGCGCGACGACCGTGTGGCGCCCGCTCCGGCCCCGGCTGCGCCGGCGGAAGATGAGGGCGATGGCGGGAGCGAAAGCACGCCGCCGCCCGCGCCGGTGTCCCTGGGCCCGGAAACCGTGCGCTGGGTCGAGGTGTTCTCGCATACCGTGCAACTGCATCGCACGCCGCTGTCCATCGCGCCGATCTTCACGCGCCAGCGCGAGGGCCAACCGCGCGCTTGGGTCTTTACCTCGGCCACGCTGTCCGTGAAGGGCAACTTCACCCACTACGCGGCCCAGCTCGGGCTGGACAAGGAGCGGTCGCTGACGCTGCCGAGCCCGTTCGACTACGCGAAGCAGGGCCTGCTCTACGTGCCGCGCAACATGCCGGCGCCGCAGTCGCCCCAGTTCACCGAAGCGGTGGTCCATGAGGCCCTGCCGCTGATCGAGGCCGCGGGCGGCCGCACCTTCCTGCTCTGTACCACGCTGCGCGCGGTGCAGAAGGCATCGGACATGCTGTACGAGCTGTTTGCCGAGCGCGGGCTCAACCTGCCGCTGCTGGTGCAGGGGCAGGCGAGCCGGACCGAGCTGCTGGATCGCTTCCGGCAACTCGGCAACGCGGTGCTGGTCGGCAGCCAGAGCTTCTGGGAGGGGGTGGATGTACGCGGCGAGGCGCTGTCGCTGGTCATCATCGACAAGCTGCCGTTCGCCCCGCCCGACGACCCGGTGCTGGCCGCCCGGATGGAGGTCCTGCAGAAGAAGGGCCTGAGCCCGTTTGCCGTGCACCAGTTGCCGCACGCGGTTATCACGCTGAAGCAGGGCGCCGGGCGGCTGATCCGTTCCGAGTCCGACCGGGGCGTGCTGGCGATCTGCGATACCCGGCTCGTGGAGAAGCCCTACGGCCGCCAGATCTGGCAGAGCCTGCCGCCGTTCACGCGCACGCGGGAGGCGGACACCGTCATCCGCTTCCTGGAGGGTCTGCGCAAAACCGAGCCGGCGCCGGCGGACGAGCCGGCAGACGAATAAGCGCCGAAAAAAAAGCCCGACGATTCGTCGGGCTTTTTTTACCTGCGGGCGAGGCTCAGAACACTTCCCACCAGGACTTGTCTTTCCGGCGCGAGCCGTACTTGACGAAGTCGCTGTTCGGATAGTTGCGCTCCATCACGCGGGCCGCGTCGTCGCGCAGATCCTTCATGCCGAGCGAATCGTACGAGCGGACCATGATGTACAGCGCTTCCTCGTTGGCCGGCGCGCCGTCGTAGTCCTTCAGTGCCTGCTGGGCCCGGTTCACGGCCGCCAGGTAGGCGCCACGGCGATAGTAATAGCGGGCGGCATGCACTTCATGCTGGGCCAGCGCGTTGACGATGTACTGCATCCGCAGCGTCGCGTCCGGCGCGTACTTGCTGTCCGGGTAGCGCGTGATCAGGATCTGGAAAGCGTCGTAGGCGGCACGCGCGGCCTTGGGATCGCGCTCGCTCAGGTCCTGGCCGGAGAAGCGGCCCAGCCAGCCAAGGTTGTCGTTGAAGTTGATCAGGCCCTTGAGGTAGTAGGCGTAATCGATGTTGGGATGGCTCGGGTGGAGCTGGATGAAGCGGTCGACGGCGGCCAGCGCGGCGGCGGTCTCGCCATCCTTGTAGTTGGCGAACGCGGTGTCGATCTGCGCCTGCTGGGCGTAGCGGCCGAACGGGTAGCGGCCTTCCAGCTTTTCATAGAGCTTGACGGCACGTGTATAGTCGCCGCCATCCAGCGCATCCTTGGCTTCCGAATATAATTTGTTCGCCGACCAGCCGGCCGTTTCGTCGGGTTGGTCGCCAAGCAGGCCGCATGCAGACAGCATGAGGCAGCCGCCTGCGAGCAAAATCGCTCCAACTCTCGCGCGCCAGTTCGCGCGTTTCATGCTCTGCAATTGCATTGGGCAACCTGTTCCGGATGAAAAATAGCGTCAAGCATTATAGCCCAAGCCCTAAGGCCGAAAACGGTCCGGCGAACGATTCCCCGGCGGATGTCGATTCCCCGCTGGACACCGATGATTTCAACGACGATCTCGGCGATGTCAGCGAAGACGGCGGCGCGGTGATGGCCACGCCGGCCACCGCGCCGGACCAGCCGCCTTTATACCTTGAAGTGGATAGTGCTGCACATGGGGAGCGGTTGGACAAGCTGCTCGCGCGGCATTTCAGCGAATTCTCCCGTAGCCGCATCCAGCAATGGATCGAGGAAGGCGCCGTGCGGGTGGATGGCGAGCCGAGCCGCGCCAAGGCATCGGTCCAGATGGGCCAGCAGATCGAGATCCAGCCGCAGGTCGCGCCCGAGTCGCTCGCCTTCACGGCCGAGGACGTGCCGCTGGACGTGGTCTTCGAGGACGCCACGCTACTCGTCATCAACAAGCAGGCCGGGCTGGTCGTGCATCCGGCCGCCGGCAACTGGAGCGGCACGGTGCTAAACGGCCTGCTGCACCGCGACCCGGCCGCGGGGCGGCTGCCGCGCGCCGGCATCGTGCATCGGCTGGACAAGGAAACCTCGGGCCTGATGGTCGTCGCCCGTACGCTTACCGCGCAGACCGACCTCGTGCGCCAGCTGGCCGCCCGGACCGTCAAGCGCACCTACCTCGCGCTGGTCTGGGGCGAGACACCGGACGAGGGCACCATCGACGCCCCCATCGCCCGCGACCCGCGCGAGCGCACGCGCATGGCCATCGTCCATACGAATAGCGGCAAGCCGTCGCGTACGCACTTCAAGACGCTGGGCACGGTGCCGCTGGGCCGCGGCAAGGTGTCGATGGTGATGTGCCAGCTCGAAACCGGCCGCACGCACCAGATTCGCGTGCATTTCGAGTCGATCGGCCATCCGCTCGTGGGCGACCCGGTCTACCACAAGGCCACCAAGCGCGGCCAGCGCCCGGCCATCCGCGTGACGCTGCCGGTGCCGTTCGAGCGCCAGGCGCTGCATGCGTGCAAGCTGGGACTGGTGCATCCGGAGACCGGGCGCAAGGTGTCGTGGGAGGTTGAGCCGCCCGAGGACATGCTGGACCTGATCGAGGCGCTCGACTTTGAAGGCTACGCCGCGCGGCCGGTCGAGGACGACGATGACGACTTCGACGACGATGACGACCATGACGTCGAGATCATCTACGTAAGGGATGACGATGACGCTTGAGCGGCAACCCGGCTGGATCGTGCCGGACTGGCCGGCGCCGGCCCGCGTGCGGGCGCTGTCCACGACCCGGCAGGGTGGCGTGAGCGTCGGCCCCTACGGGCTGGCCGATGGCAGCCCGGGCGGGCTCAATCTCGGTACGCATGTGGGGGACCACCCGTCCGCCGTGGCGGAGAACCGTGCCCGGCTGGCGGCGCATCTGCCTGCCATGCCGCGCTGGCTCGAGCAGGTGCACGGCTGCGCCGTGGCGACCGCCGACGGGGTGGAAGACGGGGTGGAAGACGGGGAGGGCGGTGTGCCGCGTGCCGACGCCAGCATCGCCACCACTCCCGGCCACGTCTGCGCGATCATGACGGCGGACTGCCTGCCGGTGTTGCTGTGCGATGCGGCGGGTACGGTGGTCGGTGCCGCCCATGCCGGCTGGCGCGGGCTCTGCGACGGCGTGATCGAGGCCACCCTGGCGCGCATGGCCGCGCAGGCCGGCCCCGGTTCGGAATGGCTGGCGTGGCTGGGCCCGGCCATCGGCCCATCGGCATTCGAAGTGGGCGCCGAGGTTCGGGAAGCGTTCCTGGCCCAGGCCCGCGAAGCGGAGCGGCCGGCCGTCGAGGCGGCGTTCCGCCCCGGCGCGCCGGGCAAGTACTGGGCCGATCTGTACGCGCTGGCCCGCACGCGTCTGGCGCGCGCCGGCTGCACGCGGGTCTACGGCGGCGATGCCTGCACCGTGGCCGACGCCGCGCGTTTCTACTCCTACCGCCGCGACCGCACCACGGGTCGCATGGCCACGCTGGTCTGGCTAGCGGCCTGACCCTTCCGTTTCCTCGACGGGCTTCGGCCCGGCTTGCCTGGCCGCCTGTTCGGCCGCCTCGCGCGCCTGGCGCCGGCGCCGCCGGCCGGGCGTTCCCATGATGTAGATGATGATCGATACCGGCGCCACGCCGTAGCACAGGAACGTGGCCACCCCGGCCACGAGGTTCGTCTCGGTAATCGACATCATCAGGGCCACGTAGATCCAGCCGATTGCGACGATATACATCAGGCGTTCATCTCTATCTGTTAAAAGTACGGTGGCGTCACGTGGCAGCCGAAAATGGTCCTCGGACTGCCCGCGAACCCGCGTCAGGCTTACCGTCCGGTAGGTCGGGGATGCGTTTCCCGCACGCGCGTTCGCAATGCGGAATTCCGCATTGACAGCGTCTACATTGCAAGGCAACAATGCCTTCAAATGTATCGGAACCGAGGAAGTTCTCCAGGGTTTCGCCGGCAAGCATAGCGTATGACCTGGCGCCGCCAATGCGGCGTCCCGGTCTGGGTGACCAGATCATCCAGAGGCGCAACCCGGAATCGGGGCGGGTCGGGAGACAGTTACCCCGAGCCCGTCTACCCATCACGACGGCAGAGAGACGAATACATCATGGCGACCGGCAAAGGTGCGGCAGCTTCCAGCGCGGAAGACAAGTCCCAACCGTTTCAGTTTGCGCCGGGGCCATTCGATCCAGCTGCATGGCTGGAATGGTCCCGTCAGTGGGCTCCTGAAATCAACGGCAAGCTGCCGCCCGGTTTTCCGTCAGGCATGCCGAACGGCGTGCCGGGCGCGTTCCCGGGCTTTCCCGGCGGCGATGCATTTGCCAAGGCGTTCCAGGGTGCATTCCAGGGCCCGGCAGGCGCCGGCCTGAAGATCCCGCCGATGTTGCTGGCTCAGATCCAGGAACGCTACCTGAAAGACTTCTCCGAACTCTGGCGTGAAATGGGCGCGGCTGCCGTGCCGAACGGCGCAGCCGGTGGCAACAGCAACGGGGATGCCGAGGCCGCCAGTCAGCGGCTGTCCGATCGCCGCTTCGCCAGCGCGGCCTGGCGCAACAACGCGCCGTACCGCTACGCCGCCGCGTTCTACCTGCTGACCGCCCGCACGATGACCGAGCTGGCCGACGCCGTGGAGGCCGACGCCAAGACCCGCCAGCGCATCCGCTTCGCGGTGTCGCAGTGGGTGGACGCGATGTCGCCCGCCAACTTCCTCGCTACCAACCCCGACGCCCAGCAGCGCCTGATCGAATCGGGCGGCGAATCGCTGCGCACCGGCATGCGCAACATGCTCGGGGACCTGACCCGGGGCAAGATCTCCCAGACCGACGACACCGCCTTCGAGGTGGGCCGCAACGTGGCCGTGACCGAGGGCGCGGTGGTTTATGAGAACGAATATTTCCAGCTGCTCCAGTACAAGCCGCTGACCGACAAGGTCCACGCCCGGCCGCTGCTGCTGGTGCCGCCGTGCATCAACAAGTTCTACATCCTCGACCTGCAGCCCGAAAGCTCGCTGGTCCGCTACGTGGTGGAGCAGGGCCACACGGTCTTCCTGGTGTCGTGGCGCAACCCCGATGCGTCGATGGCCGAGCGCACCTGGGACGACTACATCGAGCACGCGGCCATCCGCGCGATCGAGGTGGCACGGGACATCAGCGGGCAGGACAAGATCAACGTGCTCGGCTTCTGCGTGGGCGGCACCATCGTGGCCACGGCATTGGCCGTGCTGGCCGCGCGCGGCGAGCGCCCGGTGGCCAGCCTGACGCTGCTGACCGCGCTGCTCGACTTCACCGACACCGGCATCCTGGACGTATTCGTCGACGAACCGCACGTGCAACTGCGCGAGGCCACCATCGGCGGCGCTGCCGGGGCCCCGTGCGCGCTGCTGCGCGGCGTGGAGCTGGCCAACACGTTCTCGTTCCTCCGGCCGAACGATCTGGTCTGGAACTACGTGGTCGACAACTACCTCAAGGGCAACACGCCGGTACCGTTCGACCTGCTGTTCTGGAACGGCGACGCGACCAACCTGCCCGGCCCGTGGTACTGCTGGTACCTGCGCCATATGTATCTGCAGGACGAACTGAAGGTGCCCGGCAAGCTGAGCGTCTGCAACGCGCCGCTGGACCTGGGCGATATCGACGTGCCGACCTATATCTATGGCTCGCGCGAGGACCACATCGTGCCGTGGACGTCTGCCTTCGCTTCCACCGGCCTGCTGAAGAACAAGCTGCGCTTCGTGCTTGGCGCGTCCGGCCATATCGCCGGCGTGATCAACCCGCCGGCCAAGAAGAAGCGCAGCCACTGGATCAACGAGGCGCTGCCCGGCTCGGCCCAGGAATGGCTGGCCGGCGCCGAGGAAAAGCCCGGCAGCTGGTGGCCGGACTGGATGGCGTGGCTCGGCAAGCAGGCCGGCGCCAAGCGCGCCGCGCCGGCCGACTATGGCAACGCCCATTACCGGGCCATCGAACCCGCACCGGGCCGCTACGTCAAGCAGCGCGCCTGAACGTTTTCCGCCGGGGCCGGTTCCGTGGGACCGGCCCGGGGTTTCGTACCGATTGGCTTCACGCTATCTCGAAAGGACTTCAAATGACCGACATCGTCATCGTTTCCGCAGCCCGCACCGCAGTTGGCAAGTTTGGCGGCTCGCTGGCCAAGATCCCGGCACCGGAGCTGGGCGCCCTCGTCATCAAGGCCGCGCTCGAGCGCGCCGGCGTGAAGCCGGACCAGGTGAGCGAAGTCATCATGGGCCAGGTGCTGACGGCTGCCGCCGGCCAGAACCCGGCGCGCCAGGCCTCGCGCAAGGCCGGCCTGCCGGACATGGTGCCGGCCATGACCATCAACAAGGTGTGCGGCTCCGGCCTGAAGGCCGTGATGCTGGCCGCCAACGCCATCATCGCCGGCGAGGCGGAGATCGTCGTGGCCGGCGGCATGGAAAACATGAGCGCCGCGCCGCACGTGCTGCCGGGCTCGCGCGACGGCTTCCGCATGGGCGATACCAAGCTGGTCGACTCGATGATCGTCGACGGCCTGTGGGACGTGTACAACCAGTACCACATGGGCATCACGGCCGAGAACGTCGCCAAGGAGTACGGCATCACGCGCGAGGCGCAGGATGAATTCGCCGTGGGCTCCCAGAACAAGGCCGAGGCCGCCCAGAAGGCTGGCCGGTTCGACGAGGAAATCGTGCCGGTGCTGATTCCGCAGCGCAAGGGTGACCCGGTGGCGTTCAAGACCGACGAATTCGTGCGCCAGGGCGCCACGCTGGACAGCCTGTCCGGCCTGAAGCCCGCCTTCGACAAGGCCGGCACGGTGACCGCCGCCAACGCCTCTGGCCTCAACGACGGCGCCGCCGCCGTGGTGGTGATGTCGGCCGCCAAGGCCAAGGAGCTGGGCCTGACCCCGCTGGCCACCATCAAGGCCTACGCCAACGCCGGCGTGGACCCGGCCGTGATGGGCATGGGCCCGGTGCCGGCCAGCAAGCGCTGCCTGTCGCGCGCCGGCTGGGAAGTCAAGGACCTGGACCTGATGGAAATCAACGAAGCCTTCGCCGCGCAGGCGCTGGCCGTGCACCAGCAGATGGGCTGGGACCAGTCGAAGATCAACGTCAACGGCGGCGCCATCGCCATCGGCCATCCGATCGGCGCGTCCGGCTGCCGCATCCTGGTGACGCTGCTGCACGAAATGAAGCGCCGCGACGCCAAGAAGGGCCTGGCCTCGCTGTGCATCGGCGGCGGCATGGGCGTGGCACTGGCCGTGGAACGGAACTAAGTCAGACCGATCTGGCCGAAAACGAGTATTTGAGTTGCACTGAGGGGTAGCCGGCGGCAGGAGACATGGTTTTGGCCGTCGGCGTCTATAACAGAGATCGGTGCCCTTGCATCGATCAGCGAGCCAACAGGAGTGGATATGACTCAGCGCATTGCATATGTGACCGGCGGCATGGGCGGCATCGGAACCGCCATTTGCCAGCGCCTGGCCCGTGACGGCTACAAGGTGGTGGCGGGCTGCGGCCCGAATTCGCCGCGCCGCGAGAAGTGGCTCGAACAGCAGCGCGCGCTCGGCTTCGAGTTCGTGGCGTCCGAGGGCAACGTGGCCGACTGGGATTCGACCAGGACCGCCTTCGACAAGGTCAAGGCCGATGTCGGCGAGGTGGACGTGCTGGTCAACAATGCCGGCATCACCCGCGACGTGGTGTTCCGCAAGATGACGCGTGCCGACTGGGACGCGGTGATCGACACCAACCTGACGTCGCTGTTCAACGTGACCAAGCAGGTCATCGACGGCATGGCGGACCGCGGCTGGGGCCGCATCGTCAATATCTCGTCGGTGAACGGGCAGAAGGGCCAGTTCGGTCAGACCAACTACTCGACGGCCAAGGCCGGCCTGCACGGCTTCACCATGGCGCTGGCGCAGGAAGTGGCCACCAAGGGCGTGACGGTCAACACGGTGTCGCCGGGCTATATCGCCACGGACATGGTCAAGTCCATCCGCCAGGATGTGCTGGACAAGATCGTGGCGACGATTCCGGTCAAGCGCCTGGGTCTGCCGGAGGAAATCGCGTCGATCTGCGCGTGGCTGGCTTCGGACGAATCGGGCTTCTCCACGGGCGCCGACTTCTCGCTCAACGGCGGCCTGCACATGGGCTGACCGACCGCTGGCTGCGCGGCGCGCGGCCGGCCTGCTGCGGCGCACCGAGCGCGCTGCAGCAGGCCGGAAGCGTGCCACGGCGCACCTCGGAAAACGGGCCGCCTGGCTGCCAGGACGGCCCGTTTTGCATACGATGCTGCGGGTTTTCCTTAATCGGGGTGGCTTTTCTTAGTGCTTTCTTGAGCATAGAATCAGGTCAGCGGCGCCCCCGGCACCAAACTAGAGCGCGGCGCGGGCGCCCCCAATTGCGCAGTGCATCGCATGCGGTGCAGCAGCGCGCAGCAGCAGATGCGCACCCCCTGCATCAGCGACGACAAAGGATAGAGCACCGATGGCCACGACCAAAAAAGGCGCAGAGCGACTGATCAAGAAATACCCGAATCGCCGGCTCTACGACACGCAGACCAGCACCTACATTACGCTCGCGGACGTCAAGCAGCTGGTCATGGATTCCGAGGAATTCAAGGTCGTGGACGCCAAGTCCGGCGATGAACTGACGCGCAGCATCCTGCTGCAGATCATCCTGGAAGAGGAAACCGGCGGCGTGCCGATGTTCTCGAGCCCCATGCTGTCGCAGATCATCCGCTTCTACGGCCATGCCATGCAGGGCATGATGGGCACCTACCTGGAAAAGAACATCCAGGCGTTCATCGACATCCAGAACAAGCTGGCCGAGAACTCGAAGGGCCTCTACTCGGGCGAAGCGTTCAGCCCGGACATGTGGTCGCAGTTCATGAACATGCAGGGCCCGATGATGCAAGGGATGATGAGCAACTACATCGAGCAGAGCAAGAATCTGTTCGTGCAGATGCAGGAACAGATGCAGAGCCAGGCCAAGAACATGTTCGGCACGTTCCCGTTCAACCAGCAGGAAAAGAAGTAAGCCACCGCGAGACACCTGAGCCGGCACCGCCGGCCGCCTGGAATGAGGCGCGCGCGGCGATGTCGTTTGTCATGAAGCGAGTGGCTCCCGCTTCTGCATCACGACGCCCAATTGCCCGCCCTGGGTTAGAATTCGCCCCACCTTCGGCCTTGCGCCGGCCCCCACAAGATGCAGTCAGGAAGTACAAGTGAAAAGTGACGAAAAATCAACGGCTTACGCGGCCGGCGTAGCCAATTCGCCCCGCGTGGGGTTTGTCAGCCTGGGCTGTCCGAAAGCGCTCGTGGACTCCGAGCAGATCCTGACCCAGCTGCGTGCCGAAGGCTACGCGATCAGCGGTACCTATAACGATGCCGATCTGGTCGTGGTCAACACCTGCGGCTTCATCGACGAAGCCGTGCAGGAGAGCCTGGACGCCATCGGCGAGGCCCTGACCGAGAACGGCAAGGTCATCGTCACCGGCTGCCTGGGGGCCAAGAAGGATGCGGCCGGGCATGACATCGTCTCGTCGGTCCACCCGAAGGTGCTGGCCGTGACCGGCCCGCATGCGCTGGGCGAGGTCATGCAGGCCGTCCACACGCACCTGCCCAAGCCGCACGATCCGTTCACGGACCTCGTGCCGCCGGCCGGCATCAAGCTGACGCCCAAGCACTACGCCTACCTGAAGATCTCCGAGGGCTGCAATCACCGCTGCTCGTTCTGCATCATCCCGTCGATGCGGGGCGATCTGGTATCGCGTCCGGTGGCGGAAGTGATGCTGGAGGCGGAAAACCTGTTCAAGTCGGGCGTCAAGGAACTGCTGGTGATCTCGCAGGACACCAGCGCCTATGGCGTGGACGTGAAGTACCGCACCGGTTTCTGGAACGGCCGTCCGCTCAAGACCCGCATGACCGAACTGGTCGGCGCGCTGGGCGAGCTGGCCAGCCAGTACGGTGCCTGGGTGCGCCTGCACTACGTGTACCCCTATCCGCACGTGGATGAGATTATTCCGCTGATGTCGCAGGGCAACGTGCTGCCGTACCTGGACGTGCCGCTCCAGCATGCCCACCCGGACGTGCTCAAGCGCATGAAGCGCCCGGCCAATGCCGAAAAGACGCTCGATCGCATCCGCGCCTGGCGCGAGATCTGCCCCGAGCTGACCATCCGCAGCACGTTCATCGCCGGTTTCCCGGGCGAGACCGAGGAAGAGTTCCAGACGCTGCTGGACTTCATCGCCGAAGCCGAACTGGACCGCGTGGGCTGCTTCGCCTACTCGCCCGTGGACGGCGCCACCGCCAACAACCTGCCCGGCGCGCTGCCGGACGCCGTGCGTGAGGAGCGCCGCGCGCGCTTCATGGAAGTGGCCGAGGAAGTTTCCGCACGCCGCCTGCAGCGCAAGGTTGGCCAAACGCTGCGCGTGCTGGTGGACGAAGTGAACCAGGATGGCGGCGTGGGTCGGTCGTCGGCCGATGCGCCCGAGATCGACGGTCTGGTCTATATCGACCCGGCCGCGAAGCCCTCGCAACGCTACAAGACCGGCGACTTCGTCCACGTGAAGATCACCGGTGCCGATGGTCACGACCTGTGGGGTGAAGTGGTCTAAAGATCACTGCCGGGTCCGGGACATTAGGTAAAAGTACGGTCGTTCGTTTTGGGGTGGCCGGGACTATACTGTGCGCCGCAACATGAACTCATGGAGACAAGACATGACGCGTGAAGTGGTGGTTGTCAGCGGTGTGCGCACCGCAGTTGGCACCTTCGGCGGCAGCCTGAAGGACCTGGCCCCGACCGATCTGGGCGCGCTGGTCGTGCGCGAGGCGCTGGCCCGCGGCAATGTGTCTGGCGATGACGTCGGTCACGTGGTATTCGGCAATGTGATCCAGACCGAACCCAAGGACATGTACCTGGGCCGCGTGGCGGCCGTGAACGGCGGGGTGTCGATCAACGCCCCCGCGCTGACCGTGAACCGTCTCTGCGGCTCGGGCCTGCAGGCCATCATCAGCGCTGCCCAGACCATTCTGCTCGGCGATGCCGACGTGGCGATCGGTGGCGGCGCGGAGAGCATGAGCCGCGCGCCGTACCTGGCGCCGATGGCGCGCTGGGGCGCGCGCATGGGCGATGCCAAGCTCGTCGACATGATGCTCGGCGCGCTGCACGACCCGTTCCACGCCATCCACATGGGCGTGACGGCCGAGAACGTGGCCAAGGAGTACGACATTTCGCGCGCCCAGCAGGACGAGGCTGCGCTGGAGTCGCACCGCCGCGCGTCCGCCGCCATCAAGGCCGGCCATTTCAAGGACCAGATCGTTCCCGTCACGCTGAAGTCGCGCAAGGGCGATGTCGTGTTCGACACCGACGAGCACGTGCGCCACGACGCCACCATCGACGACATGACCAAGCTCAAGCCGGTCTTCGTCAAGGAAAACGGCACGGTGACGGCTGGCAATGCGTCCGGCCTGAACGACGCGGCCGCCGCCGTGGTGCTGATGGAGCGCGCCGAAGCCGAGCGCCGCGGCCTGAAGCCGCTGGCGCGCCTGGTGTCCTACGGCCACGCCGGTGTGGACCCGAAGACCATGGGTATCGGCCCGGTGCCGGCCACCAGGATCGCGCTCGAACGCGCCGGCCTGACGGTCAAGGATCTCGATGTGATCGAAGCCAACGAAGCCTTCGCCGCCCAGGCGTGCGCGGTGACCAAGGCGCTCGGCCTCGATCCGGCCAAGGTCAACCCGAACGGCTCGGGCATCTCGCTGGGCCATCCGATCGGTGCGACCGGCGCGCTGATCACCGTCAAGGCCGTGCACGAACTGCAACGCGTGCAGGGCCGCTATGCGCTCGTGACGATGTGCATTGGCGGTGGCCAGGGCATTGCTGCTATCTTTGAGCGTATCTGAGTCCTGATCCGGGGTTTGCCTTGCTGCGTCCGATGCCTTTCCGCCTGACCGTTGTGGCCGCGTTTGCGGTGTTCGTCCCGCTGGCCGCCCAGGCGGCTGGCGGCGAGTCGTTGTCGACGGGTGGGCAGGGCAGTCTCGGCATCAACGACGCGATCCGCGCTGGGGAAGCCCGGCGCGGGACGTCGTTGTCTTCGGGCCCGGTCGGCTCGCTGGCGCCGCGCTCCGAGTACGCGAAGTTCCCGGTCTACGTCGGCAACGTCGGCGACAAACAAGTGCGGCTGCGCGTGGGCGCCAAGACCGACACCCGCGACAGCCTGCAGGGCGAATACGCGTCCGGCGACGGCAAGGGCGGTGTGCGCCTGCTGTCCGGCGAATGGAACGAAGGCGCCTTCCTGATGGAAGAGTCCGATGACGGCACGCGTGTCTCGGGCAACTGGGAAGGCCGTATCGACCAGAATGGCGCGGTGAGCGGCACCTGGACCGACGCCTTCAACCCGGCCATCGTGCTGCCGTTCTTCATCCGTCCCCTCGGCGGCTATCTCGTCATTCCGCCCTTCGACATGCGGCCCAGCAGCGGCGTCACCTACGCGCCGCTCGTGCCGAAATCCTCGATCTCGATCGGCAACTCGCGCTGACATCGGCGTGGTGGCCCCTCGGCCACCCCGGCATTTGCTGGTAAGCTCGGACGTCTGATCCGACCTCCCGCAAAACGAGGAACTCGCCGTGTCCGACCATTCCCAATCCGACGCCTCCCGCTATCTCCAGACGCTCGCCGTCCAGCCCGAACTCGATATCGCGCCGGGCTTTGATTCGTTTTCCACGCCGACCTATCGCGGCTCGACCGTGGTCTTCCGCAATCTGGACGAATTGCGCGCCTATGGCGACCCCACCAAGACGTACTGGCGCTACGGCCTGCACGCCACGCCCACCAGCGAGGCGCTGTGCCAGCAACTCGCCCAGATCGAAGGAGGCCGGCAGACCCTGCTGCTGCCGTCTGGCATGGGCGCCATCTCGCTGGTCTATTTCGCGTTCCTGAAGTCGGGCGACGATGTGCTCGTGCCGGACAACGTCTACGGCCCCAATCGCGACCATGGCGAGTGGCTGGCCCGCGAATTCGGCGTGAGCGTGCGCTACTACCATCCGATGGCGGGTGCCAGTATCGCCTCGATGATCCAGCCGAACACCAAGCTGATCTGGCTCGAGTCGCCGGGCTCGGTGACGATGGAGGTGCCCGATACCGAGGCCATCGTCGCAGCGGCCAAGGCGCGCGGCGTGCTGACGGCCATCGACAACACATGGTCGGCGGGGGTCTACTTCCAGCCGTTCGCGAAGGGCATCGACGTCTCGGTGCAGGCGCTGACCAAGTACCAGTCGGGCGGCAGCGACGTGCTGATGGGCGCCGTGATCACGGCCGACGAATCGCTCCACAACCGCCTCAAGCGCACGCGCATGGTGATGGGCTGGGGCGTGTCCGCCGATGACTGCTTCCTGGTCCTGCGCGGCATGGCGAGCATGCCGGTGCGGCTGGCCGCGCACGACCGCGCCGCGCGCGAGATTGCCGAATGGCTGACCAAGCGGCCAGAGGTGACGCGCGTGCTGCATCCCGCGCTGCCCGATTGCCCCGGCCATGCCGAATGGCGGCGTGACTTCACCGGCGCGAGCGGGCTGTTCTCGATCATCCTGCACAGCCGTTTTGGGCGCGAGCAGGTGGATGCCTTCGTCGAGGCGCTGAAGCTGTATGCGATTGGCTGGTCGTGGGGCGGGGCGCACAGCCTGGCCGTGCCGTACCACGTGGAGGGCATGCGCCCGGCGGGCACGTGGCCGCCGGCTGGCTGGGAAAATGCGGGGGAGCTGGTGCGGCTCTACATCGGCCTGGAAGATTCACGCGATCTGATCGCGGACCTGAAACAGGCGATGGAAAAGCACCTGCGCTGAAGAGGGAAGCAGAAGGCGTCCCTCCCCGAGGGGGAGAGACGCCGGCACATCAGGACGCGTCGGCCTTGCGCAGGGCCGGCTGCGCGGCTTGCTCGGACGTAGCCGGGCGCAGCGCCCAGACCGATTCCGCCGGGCCGTTGTGCGCGCGCCGCTGGGTGGCGCGGGCCAGCACCACATAGCCCACTGCCAGCGCGATGGCGCCGATATCGAAGCCCGCCACACCCCAGCGCCCGTGCAGGGCGGCCACGACGAAGTGGTCGCCGGTCAGCAGGGCATTGGCGAGCGGCACAGTCAGCGAGGCCAGCGCCGCCACATAGAGCAGCTCGACGGCCGCCCGCACCGGCGGACGCACCAGCGACCAGCCCACCGCCAGCAGGAACACCGGCCAGAACACATAGCTCACGGCGCGCTCAGGCCACAGCAGCGCGGCCGGGAAGCACAGCGCCACGCCGATACAGGTGCCGATGCACACGCCCACGGTGGCCTGCGCCAGCAGTCGATGCACGCGCGGCTGCTCGGCCTGGCGCGTCTTGCGGCGCGACTCGATCCACAGCAGGTTGCCCGAATAGAACAGGAACGCGCCCGCCAGACCGGCCAGCAGGTACAAGATCCGCACGGGCAGGTTGCCGTAGGTGCCGTAGTGCAGCGCGAAGACGCCGCTATACAGCGTGTGATTGGTGTCGCGCGCGCCGGGGGTCTGGTTGGCGATCAGCTTGCCCGCGTTCGGCTCGTTGGCCGCCGCGTGGATGCCCACCGAGCCGCCATTGCCGAGCGCGCGCTCGCTGTCGCCACGGACTTCCGCCACGGCATTGGCATCGCCATAGCGCTGGAAGCGGATGGCTTCCGGCGTGAAGCGTTCGCCGCCATGCTCGCGCGCGATGGCCAGCAGTTGCGCCGCCGGCATGGTCGGCGAAGGCCGTCCGGCCGCCGTCATTTCCGGCGTGGCCGCAATCGCGGTGGGCACCTGCTCGAACAGCTTGCCGTTGAAGGTGAGCGCGTTGAACACCATCACCATGACCAGCGACAGGCACAGGAACGCGCCCGTGACCGCGAACACCATGTGGAACGGCAGGCTGAACAGGCCGATCACGTTGTGCGCGTCCATCCAGAACCGCTTCAGGTTGCGGCCCGGCCGCACCGCGAAGAGGTCCTTCTTGAGACGCGGCAGGTGCAGCAGCACGCCGGACACCAGCGCCAGCCCGTACAGCACCGAGATCACGCCCATGAAGTAGGTGCCGTTCTGGCCCAGGCCGAGCGAGTAGTGCAGGGAGTTCAGGAACGCCGACAGCTCGCCGGTGACGTGGTCGAGCGAGGTGTTGCGCTGCGCGGCGGCGTCGCCGTTCAGCGCCGTGCCATTGATGGTGTGCCACGCACCGGCCTTGTCCTGCCAGTAGGCGTTGAAATCGGGCTCTTCCTTGCTCGGCAGGGCCACGTAGACGCTGGCGGCGGCATCCGGATGCACGGCCACCAGCTTCTGGACGAAGGCGTCGACGGCCGGGCCCTCCACGTGGACCTCGGTGGCGTGACGGCCTTCCAGGCGGGCCGGGTTCTGCCAGATGTGCAGCTCGTGGTGGAAGATCGTGATGGCGCCGGCGAAGAAGGCGATGAAGAGCGCCCAGCCGGCCATCAGGCCGACCCAGGTATGCAGCGTCTGGTAAAGGCGGAGGGTATTGGGTTTCATGGAGAGGTCCTCACGACCCGGCCAGCGCGGACGCGGCGGGCATGGTGTTCGTCAGGCGCAGCGCCCACAGGAGGCCGAAGCAGATCAGGTTGGCGCCCCCCAGCCAGAGCCACGCAGCCGTGCTGGTGCGGAACAGCAGGCTCAGGCTGATCAGCGTGACCCAGGCGACGAAGCTGAGCAGCACTGCGGCGACCACGCCGCCATGCCAGCCGCCCGGCAGCCAGAGGATGCCCAGCGTGCACAGCGCGAGGGCCAGGGGCAGGCCCAGCAGTGTCCCGGCAAGCCATTTCGTGCCCATCATGCTGCGCTCCCTTCCCGGCGGACCAGCCCGCGACGGTGGTGGACCCACGTGCCGATGAACGGCCACAGGGACAGGCTGCAGGTCAGCGAGACCAGCGTGGCGGCGATGGCCACGGGCCAGCCTTCGGGCACGCTCATGGTCCAGGCGCTGGCGACCGTCAGCAACAGGCCGAGCCAACCCAGCAGCCGGGGCGGCAGGGGCGCCCGGCCTTCACCGTCGGCGGAGACAAACAGAACCTGGTTCGGCGCAGCGAGGTACAAGCACGCAGCCGCCGCCAGTCCTAGCAATACAGCGAACGCTTGCATGCGGGCAACATCGGAATGGTTGGAACTCAGAATAATAATGATTCGTATTTGTTTTCACAAGGAAATCAATACGTTGCGGTACATTTCGGCGGCCGAACGGGGGTGGAGAACTAGGGGAAATGCGATGCGGGCGCCGCCCGGAGCCAATCTCCGGGCGGGCTGGGGGGCGGAGATTTAGTGCGGGAAGAGGTTCAGCAGGCCGTCCAGGCCGACGTGGTTGAACGCCACGCTGGCCTGCGCGCGCACCACCGGCTTGGCCCGGAAGGCGACGGAGAGGCCGGCCACGGCCATCATCTTCAGATCGTTCGAGCCGTCGCCCATGACGATGGCCTGCGACACATCGGCGCCGATCTGCGCGCAGACCTCGCGCACCGTACGTGCCTTGACGTCCGCATTGACGATTTCGCCGACGACTTCGCCGGTGAGCTTGCCATCGACAATCTCCAGCGTGTTCGCGCGCGTGAAGTCCAGCTTCAGGCGCGGCTTGAGCTGGTCGGTGAAATGGACGAAGCCGCCCGACACCAGCAGCGTGCGCATGCCCAGCGCCTGCACGGTCTGCAGCATCCGCTCGGCACCCGGGGACAGGTGCAGGCGCTCCGCGTAGACGCGGTCGAGTACGCTGGCATCCAGCCCCTTCAGCAGGGCCACGCGGCGCCGCAGGCTTTCATTGAAATCGGTGATCTCGCCGCGCATGGCGGCTTCCGTGATGGCCGAAACCTCGGCCTTCAGCCCGCAAAAATCCGCAATTTCGTCGATGCACTCGATCGTGATCAGCGTCGAGTCCATGTCCATGGCCACCAGCCGGAAGTCCGAGAGCTTGCGCCCGGCCGGCACCACGGCCCAGTCGATGCCGCGTGGGCCGCAGGCTTCGTCCAGCGCCTTGTGCAGTGCGGGCGTCAGCGGGGCGCAGTCATCGGCGGCCGCGACGTTGGCCGCACGCAGCGTGAAGGGCGAAGCGTCGGCGATGGGGCGGATGGCGTCGAGATCGGCGGGCGACAGCGGGGACAGGCTCTGGAGAATCAGGGGCATGACGGCAGGGGGAAGTCGGGGCGGGGCGCGCAAAGCGAGGAAGGCGATATTGTAAGCGCACCGCCCTCCTGCTCAAACGCTCAAGCAGCTCAGGCGGCCACGCGCAGGCTGTCCACCACCTTGTGCAGGAAGGCTTCGCAGGCTTCCAGTTGGTCGAGGGCGACAAACTCGTCCGGCTTGTGGGCTTGCTGGATGTCGCCGGGGCCGCAGACCACGGCCGGGATGCCGGCGCGCTGGAACAGGCCGGCCTCGGTGCCATAGGCCACCTTGTTGGTGTCCCGGTCAGCGGTCAGCGCGCGCACCAGTTGCGTGATGGCGTCGGCCTCGGCAGCGTCGAGCGACGGCGCAGCGGCAATCTTCGCCAGCGTCAGCCCCGCGTCGGCATGTTCGGCGCGCATCTTCGGCAGCAGCACGCCATTCGCATATTCCTGAATCCGCGCGAAGATCGCCTCGGGATCCACGCCCGGCAGGTTGCGGAACTCGAACACGAACTCGCACAGCGCCGGAATGGTGTTCAGCGCGATGCCGCCCTGGATCGTGCCGGTGGAGGCGGTCGTGAACGGCACGTCGAAGGCTTGATCGTACGGGCCGTTGGCCTTGAATTCATCGGCGATGTCGCGGATGAAGCAGATCAGCCGCGCCGCGTATTCGATGGCGTTCACGCCCTTCGGCGTCAGCGACGAATGCGCGGCCTGACCCTTCACGCAGCAACGGTAGKCGTTGATGCCCTTGTGCGCGACGATCACGCGCATGCTGGTCGGCTCGCCGACGATGCAGCCGCCCGGCCGCACGCCACGGTCTCGCAATTCGGCCAGGAGATACGGCGCGCCCATGCAGCCGATCTCCTCGTCGAACGACAGCGCGTAGTGCACCGGCTCACGCAGCCTGGCCTCCAGGATGGTCGGCAGCAGCGCCAGGCTGGTGCCGATGAAGCCCTTCATGTCGCAGGTGCCCCGGCCATAGAGCTTGCCGTCGCGGATCACCGGCTTGAACGGGTCGGTGGTCCAGTTCTGGCCGTCCACCGGCACCACGTCGGTGTGGCCGGACAGCACGATGCCGCCATCGGTGGCGCCATTGGCCGCCGGCACGGTCACGAACAGGTTGGCCTTGTCGCCCTGCGGGTTGTAGCTCAGGTGCGGCCGCAGCCCCTTGGCCAGGAAGTGGTCGCGCACGGCCTCGATCAGGCCGAGATTCGAATGGCGCGACGTGGTGTCGTACGACACCAGCCGCTCGGTCCAGTCGAGCGCACTGCCGCGCGGCTTGGCTGCGGTGGCGGAAGATTGGGCATTGGCGTGGGCAGGCATGGGGCGGAAAGATGATTGATTCGTCAAGGATGCGATCCTACACCGTCACGCCAGTTGCCGCAGCGTGTGCTTGATGGTCTGGGCGCGCACGGCCACATCGGGCATCTTGGCCTCGATGCGCAGCTTGTCCTGCCCGGCCAGCTTGATATGGCGGTTCTTTTGCACGAGGTCGATGATGCGGATGGCGTCGATCGGCGGGTTCGGCACGAACTGCATGCTGATGGTGGCCTCGCCCGCATCGATCTTGCGCACGCCCAGCGGCACGGCGGCGATGCGCAGCCGGTGCGTCTCCACCAGCGCCTGCGCCTGCGGCGGCAGGCGGCCGAAGCGGTCGATCAGCTCTTCCTGGATGTTGTCCACGCTCTCGGCCGTCTCGCAGTTGGCCAGCCGCTTGTAGAGCGACAGCCGTTCGTGCACATCGGCGCAATAGTCGTTCGGCAGCAGCGCCGGCGTGCCGAGGTTGATCTCGGTGGTCACCTGCAGCGGGGCCATCAGGTCCGGCTCCTTGCCGGCCTTGAGCGCCTTCACGGCGGCGTTGAGCATGTCCGTATAGAGCTGGAACCCGATTTCGTGGATTTCGCCCGATTGCTTGTCGCCCAGCACCTCGCCGGCGCCACGGATTTCCAGGTCGTGCATGGCGAGGTAGAAGCCGGAGCCGAGTTCCTCCATCTGCTGGATGGCCTCGAGCCGGCGCTGCGCCAGCTTGGTCAGGCCATCGACATCATGGACCAGCATGTACGCGTAGGCCTGATGGTGCGAGCGACCCACGCGGCCCCGCAGCTGGTGCAGCTGGGCCAGGCCGAACTTGTCGGCGCGGTGGATCAGGATGGTGTTGGCGGTCGGCACGTCGATGCCGGTCTCGATGATCGTCGTGCAGAGCAGGATGTTGTCGCGCCGCGCCACGAAATCGCGCATCACGCGCTCCAGCTCGCGCTCGTGCATCTGGCCATGGGCCACGGCGATACGCGCCTCGGGCACCAGTTCCATCAGCCGGGCGCGCTTGTTCTCGATGGTCTCGACCTCGTTATGGAGGAAGTAGACCTGCCCGCCGCGCTTCAGCTCGCGCAGGATGGCCTCGCGGATCACGCCGTCTTCCTCGCGTCGCACGAAGGTCTTGATCGCCAGCCGCTTCTGCGGCGCCGTGGCGATGACCGAGAAGTCGCGCAGGCCCTCCAGCGCCATGCCCAGCGTGCGCGGGATGGGGGTGGCGGTGAGCGTCAGCACGTCCACCTCGGCGCGAAGTGTCTTGAGCGCCTCTTTTTGGCGCACGCCGAAGCGGTGTTCCTCGTCGATGATGACCAGGCCCAGGCGCTGGAACTTCACGTCGTCGGAGAGCAGCTTGTGCGTGCCGATGACGATATCGACGGTGCCCTCGTTAATCTGCTTGATGGCCGCGTCGATCTCCTTCTTGGTCTTGAAGCGCGACAGCTCCACGATGCGCACCGGCCATTCGGCGAAACGGTCGGACAACGTCTGGAAGTGCTGCTCCGCCAGCAGCGTGGTCGGCGCGAGCATGGCCACCTGCTTGCCGCCGAGCACGGCCACGAAGGCGGCGCGCAGGGCCACCTCGGTCTTGCCGAAGCCCACGTCGCCGCAGACCAGCCGGTCCATCGGCTTGCCCGAGGTCATGTCGGCGATCACAGCCGAAATGGCGGCGGCCTGATCGGGGGTTTCCTCGAAACCGAAGCTTTCGGCGAAGGTCTCGTAGTCCTGGGGCTGGAGCGGGAAGGCAAAGCCCTGGCGCAAGGCGCGGCGTGCGTACAGGTTCAGCAGCTCGGCGGCGGTGTCGCGGATCTGCTGCGCGGCGCGGCGCTTGGCCTTGTCCCACTGGCCGGAGCCGAGGTGGTGCAGCGGCGCGGATTCCGGATCGGCGCCCGAGTAGCGCGAGATCACATGCAACTGGTGCACGGGCACGTACAGCTTGCTGCCCTTGTCGTAGTCCAGGTGCAGGAATTCCTCCTCGCCCTGGCCCAGGTCCATCGTCACCAGCCCCTGATAGCGGCCGATGCCGTGCTCGCTATGTACCACGGGGTCGCCGATCTTCAGTTCGGCGAGGTCGCGCACCATCGAATCGACGGCGCTGGCCTGTTCCTGCTTGCGGCGGCCCGTGCGGCGCGCGGTGCCGGCGTAGAGCTCGGCCTCGGTCACGAAGGCCAGTTGCGCCTGCGGCAGCGCAAAGCCGCTCTGCAGCGGCGCCACGGCGATCGAGAAGTGCGCGTCACCGGCCAGATAGGCGGCGAAGTCGTCCACTGGCTGCGGACGCAGGCCGCTTTCGGCGAAGAGTTGCATCAGCGTCTCGCGCCGGCCGGCGGAGTCGGCGCACATCAGCACGCGCGTGGCCTTGTTCAGCAGCAGGGCCTCGAGGTTGACCAGCGGGTCTTCGGCGCGGCGGTTGACCGAGACATCGGGCAGGGCAGCCGAGAACGGTGCCTGCTCGGCCGTGGCCTCGCGCTGCAGCACCACGCGCGCCAGCGGCTTGGCGGCTACGAAGAACTGCTCCTCGGACAGGAACAGGTCCGCCGGCGGCAGCAGCGGGCGTTCGCGGTCGTGCCGCATAAAGGTGTAGCGCTGGGTGGTATCGGCCCAGAATCGGCGGATGGCCTCGTCGATATTGCCTGCGAACGCCAGTTGCGTGCCGGCGGGCAGGTAATCGAACAGGCTGGCGCTTTCCTCGAAGAACAGCGGCAGGTAGTACTCGATGCCGGCGGACGGCACGCCGTTGCCAATGTCCTTGTAGATCGGCGATTTGGTCGGATCTCCCTCGAACACCTCGCGCCAGCGGCCCCGGAAGGCGGTGCGGGCGGTTTCGTCGAGCGGGAACTCGCGCCCGGGCAGCAGGCGCACTTCCTTCACCGGGTACAGGCTGCGCTGGGTGTCGGGGTCGAAGGCGCGGATGGTCTCGATCTCATCCCCGAACAGGTCGATCCGGTACGGCAGGGCCGAGCCCATCGGGAAGAGGTCGATCAGCCCGCCCCGTACGCTGTACTCGCCGGGGCGCATGACCGCGCTGACGTGCTCGTAGCCGGCCAGTGTGAACTGGGCCTTGAGCGCGTTTTCGTCGAGTTTCTCGCCCTGCTTGAAGAAGAAGGTGTACGCGGCCAGGAAGGCCGGCGGCGCCAGCCGGTATAGAGCGGTGGAGGCGGGCACCAGCATCACGTCGCACTGGCCGGTCTGGATGTCGTGCAGCGTGGCCAGCCGCTCGGATACCAGGTCCTGGTGGGGCGAGAAGCTGTCGTAGGGCAGCGTTTCCCAGTCCGGCAGCAGCCGCACGCGCAGTTCGGGCGCGAACCACGGGATTTCCTCGGCCAGGCGCTGGGCGTCGGTGGCGTTGGCGCACATCACTGCCAGCATCGGCAGGGCGCCCTTGTGTTGGCGCGCGTAGGCGGCTACCAGCAGGGCGTCGGCGGAGCCGGTCAGGCCGGCCACCGCGTGACGCATGCCGGGCTTGACCAGCGACAGGTTGGCGAAGGATGTGACAGCGTGGATGTCAGGCATTGGCAGCAAGGGCGATCGAAACGACAGCGCCCCGCCGGCAGCGCGGGCGGGGGTTGGCCATGATAGTCCGGCCCCGGAAGGGATCTCCGTGGCGGTGGACAAGGGCCGTATTATAGAATGCGCACCGGCCGGTCCGCCGCCCGTCTTATTCCTACTTCGCCCCGCTACCCTGTGTCTGCTCGCCGCTTCGCCCTGATTCCCTGTGCCGGTACCGGCAGCCGCGCCGGCGGCCACGTCGCCAAGCAATACCAGACCGTGGCCGGCCGCCCGATGATCTGGCACGCGCTGGCCGCCTTTTCCGCCTGTGAGCGCATCAGCGCCACCGCGCTGGTGCTGGCGCCGGACGATATGCCGCTGGAATCGCGCTTCGGCGCCGAGGCGTTCGCGGGGCTGCGCTTCGATACCGCCTTCGTGGGCGGCGACACGCGCCACGCCTCGGTGCTGGCCGGCCTGCATCACCTGGCCCAGCTCGGCGCCACGGACAGCGACTGGGTGCTCGTGCACGATGCCGCCCGCCCAGGGCTGACGCCGGCCATGATCGACACGCTGATCCGCGCCGTGGAGGCCGACGACGAGGCCGATGCGGCCATCGGCGGCATTCTGGCGGTGCCGGTGCCCGATACGCTCAAGCGGGCGGACGAAGGCACCCAGGTTGGCGTGCGGATTGGCGCCACCGTGCCGCGCGAAGGGCTCTGGCAGGCCCAGACCCCGCAGATGTTCCGCGTAGGCGTGTTGCGCCAGGCGTTGCAGGAGGCGCTGGCCGCCGGCGCCGTGGTCACCGACGAGGCGAGCGCCATCGAGCGCCTGGGCCTGCATCCGCGCCTGGTCAACGGCTCGCTGCGCAATTTCAAGGTCACCTACCCCGAGGATTTCGCGCTGGCGGACATCCTGCTCGCGCCGGCAGCCCCGCTGGCTGACCGTTAAGCATTTTTCAGAGGAGTCGCATTGAATCCGTTCGATATCCGCATTGGCCAGGGCTATGACGTGCACGCCCTGGTGCCGGGCCGCAAGCTGATCCTGGGTGGCGTGGACATTCCGCATGACCGCGGCCTGCTCGGCCATTCCGATGCCGACGCGCTGCTGCACGCCGTGACCGACGCGCTGTTCGGTGCCGCCGCATTGGGCGACATCGGCCGGCATTTTCCCGACACGGATCCGAATTTCGCCGGTGCCGACAGTCGCGTGCTGTTGCGCGAGGCGGCCCGGCGGGTGCGCGAGGCCGGTTACGAGATCGGCAACGTGGATGCCACGGTCATCGCACAAAAGCCAAAACTGGCGCCGCATATCGGCGGCATGGTGGCGAATCTCGCGGAAGATCTCGGCCTGCCCGTCACGCGTTGCAACGTGAAGGCGAAGACCAATGAGAAGCTGGGGTTCGAAGGGCGCGAGGAGGGCATCGTCGCGCAGGCCGCGGTGCTGATCTACCGCAAGGCTGGCGACGTCCAGGATTGAAGCAACTGCGCGATCAGACAGTCAGACCGGGGGTGGCGACGGTAGCGGCGCTTCCTCGGGCAGGATCGCGAAGGTGTAGTCGTTCAGGCGCGCCATGGCGCCGCTGCGTGCGCCGGCTTCGGTCCGTTTCTGGAAGCCCATCTGCTGGCACAGTTTGTTGGCGGAGGCCATCTCGGGCATGGTCCGCACCACCAGCGCACTGGCGCCGATATCGCGCGCCCGCTGGATGCAGATCTGCATCAGCCGATGTCCCAGCCCCTGGCCACGCGCCTGCGGGCTGACCGACAGCAGCCGTGCCTCGGGCTGCGTAAGCGTCACGGTGCTGTCGTCCAGCGCGGGCAGCGTGGCGCCCGGATGGCAGAACAGCACGGCACCGCTGATGCCGTGGTCGCTCTCGGCGACCCACCATTCCATGTCGGGATTGTCCTTTGCGGCCAGCACGGACTGCATGCCGCGCTGGAACGATGCGCGGCAATCTTCCATGATCGCAAGCTCATACTGCCCATAGGCTTGCTGCGTGACCGCTGCGATGTCGCCCCAGTCGTACGCCGCCGCCAGGCGGAAGCGAAAACGGGGGGAGGTATGCGAAGGCAAGGTACTCATGGCCTCTGTATCCGTGTCCTTGCGTGGATTGTAGGCCGGTCGCGGCACAAGTGCATGGTTCCCGATCGCCCGTTTGCGTGTCAGACAACATGCCGCCCAGCGTATTGACATCGTCTTGACATCAGGCTTTCGCGCTGGGGCGAAAAAAAACCTGCCGCCCCTTGCGGTGGCGGCAGGTTTTCCTGACCAGGCGGGCAATGCCTGCCCGGCAAGCCTTATTCTGCGGCGATCACGTTGGCGGCAGCCCCGATCACGGCGGCGATGCGGCCGACGTCGCGCAGTTGCTGCGCGCTCATGCCTTGCTCGGTCTTCAGCAACTGATAGTGCGACTTCACGCAGAAGTGGCACTTGCCGATGATCGACGCGGCCAGTGCGTACATCTCGAAGCGGCGCTTGTCCACGCCACCATGGGTAGCGTAGGCGTTCATGCGCAGTCCGGCGGGCTGGCTCGACAGGTCCGGGTCCTCGGCCATCTCGATGTACGGATACCAGACATTGTTCATGCCCATCAGCGCGGCAGCCGTCTGTGCAGCGGTGACTTCCTCCGGCGACAGCACGTTCGCATTGCGGATGGCATCGACGATGATCTTGCTCTTGGCGGCGAAGGCGGCGGCGAGTGCCACGCCCACGGCGTCATTGCCTTCCAGCGACGAGCGCGCGATCGTGCCATCCACATTCAGGCGGATGTCCTTCGCGTAGTCGGGAATGAGGTTCTTAATCGTGCTGAGGAATTCCATTTATTTCTCCTATCGTCCAGGGCTCAAAAAACCCGCATTTGCGGGCTTTGACGCGGAAGCGCCGTATTGGCCACTTCCGCGCGCGCCGGTCCGCCCGGGGAGGGCGGTTGGCAGGTCAAACAAATTACAGCGTGGCGCCGCCGACAGCGCGGTTGCACGGGCACAGCTCGTCCGTTTGCAGGCCGTCCAGAATACGCAGGACTTCGTCCGGGCTACGGCCGACGTTCAGGTTGTTCACCGACACGTGTTGGATCACGTTGTCCGGATCGACGATGAACGTAGCGCGCAGGGCCACGCCGGCAGCCTTGTCACGCACGCCCAGCTGGTCCACCAGCGAGCCGGTCACGTCGGCGAATTGCCACTGGTTCAGCTTGTTCAGGTCCTTGTGTTCGCGGCGCCATGCCAGCTTCACGAACTCGTTATCGGTCGAGCCGCCCAGCACGATCGCGTCGCGATCGGCGAAGTCGTCGTTCAGCTTGGCGAAGGCGACGATTTCGGTCGGGCACACGAAGGTGAAGTCCTTCGGGTAGAAGTAGATGATCTTCCACTTGCCTTCGAACGACTTCTCGGTGATGTCTTCGAAAGCCGACTGGCCATTCTCTTCGTGGTTGTTGAAACCCGGCTTCACGCCAACGATTTGGAACGATTCGATCTTGTCACCAACGGTCTTCATCAACTTCTCCTGATACGGTTGAACAGAGTAACGCACGCGACACGCCGGGCGGGGTGGGGCAGCACGAGGCTGCAGAACGCCACGATACGGCATCGCAACAAAGCCAGATTATGACCTGTCCGATACGCGCAGGGCCAATTGATTGTCTCAAAGAGACCGATAGGCATCGGCCTTTCCCTGCACGGCGCGCGCCAAAGACGAACGCTGAGTATGCCATGTGCGGACGCACATGACGAAAGCCGCTACAAAAGTTTCATCTTGTGGCGGCGATCGGGTCGGGGCCGTATCAGGCCATGCGTATCAGGCGGTGCGCAGGGCGCCCTGCAGGCGGCGGGTGCGGAAGATGACCAGCGTGGCCACCAGACCGCAGGCGGCGGCGAACGTCAGCCACAGGCCCGGCGCGGCCTTGTTGCCGGTTTCGTGGATCAGGTAGGTGGCGATGGCGGGCGTGAAGCCGCCGAACAGCGCCGTGGCCAGGCTGTAGGCGAGCGAGAAGCCCGCCGTGCGCACCGCCGGCGGCATGATCTCGGCCAGCGTGACGACCATCGCGCCGTTGTAGCTGCCGTACAGGAAGGAGAGCCACAGCTCCACCATCAGCAGGCGGCCGAAGGACGGCTCGGCCACCAGCCAGGACACGGCCGGGTAGGCGGTCAGCAGGGTGGCGATGGTGAAGATCACCAGCAGCGGCTTGCGTCCCACGCGGTCGGAGACGGCGCCCATCAGCGGCAGCCAGATGAAGTTGGAAAGGCCGACGCACATCGTCACGATGAGGTTGTCCACGTCGCCGAGCTTGAGCACGGTCTTGCCGAAGGTGGGCGTGTAGGCGGTGATCATGTAGAACGACACCGTGGTCATCACCACCATCATGCAGCCCGCGAGGATGATGCCCCAGTTGTCGAGCATCGAGCGGTAGATCTCGCGCATGGTGGGCTGGTGCTTGCGGGTGCGGAAGGCTTCCGTCTCCTCCAGCGAGCGGCGGATCATGAACAGGAATGGCACGATCAGGCAGCCGATCAGGAACGGCACGCGCCAGCCCCAGCTATCCATCTGTTCCGGCGCCAGCGTGGCGTGCAGGATCACACCCATTAGCCCGGCAAAGATCACCGCCACCTGCTGGCTGGCCGACTGCCACGCCACGTAGAAGCCTTTCTGGCCCGGCTTGGCGATCTCGGACAGGTAGACCGAGACCCCGCCCAGCTCCACGCCGGCCGAGAACCCTTGCAGCAGCCGGCCCGCCAGCACCAGCAGCGGCGCGGCCACCCCGATCGAGGCATAGCCGGGCACCAGCGCAATCAGCAGCGTGCCCATCGCCATCAGGATCAGCGTGAGAATCAGGCCCTTGCGGCGGCCATGGTGGTCGATATAGGCGCCGAGAATGATGGCGCCGAGCGGACGCATCAGGAAGCCGGCGCCGAAGGTGGCCAGCGAGAGCATCAGCGAGGCGAATTCGTTACCGCTGGGGAAGAACGTACGGGCGATGGCGGCGGCGTAGAAGCCGTACACCATGAAATCGTACATTTCGAGGAAGTTGCCGCTGACGACGCGGAACACGGTACGGGCGCCGTGCTGGGAAGCCGGCGCGGAGGCGGTGCTGGACATGGCTGTCTCTCGGTCAGCGCCGGTGCGGCCGGCGACATGTTGTGGGATCGCAATGGCCGCCAGTGTGCGCCGCGGGGCTGTCAATGCCCTGTCAACCGCCTTTCAATCTGCTATCAAATGCTGTCGAAAACCTGTCAGTGCCCGCGCGGGGTGGCGCCTCATGCGCGCCGGAAGCAGGCGCGCACCACCAGCCCGGACTTGGGTGGCGGCCGATTGGCGAGCACCAGCCGCCCGCCGTTGCGCTGGAGGATGCGGTTGACGATGGACATGCCCAGCCCTGCGCCCTTGGCCTCGCTGCGCGCGCTGTCGAGCCGGTAGAACGGCCGGGTCAGCAGGGAGAGCTGGGCGTCGGGCACGCCCGGGCCGTTGTCGGCCACGGTCAGCACGGCGTCCTTGTCATCGAGCCGGGTAGAGATCTCGACCTCGGCCATGCCGCTTTCCTCGTCCTTGGCGTAGCGGCGCGCGTTCTCGACCAGGTTGTCCAGGATGCGCTGGATCTCCATGCGATTGGCCACCGCCATGACCGGGCCGTTGGCGCGCACGTGCACGCGCACGTCGTCGTGCGCGGCATAGACGCCCACGGCGTCCTGGACCAGCGCGGAGAGATCCACCGGCTCCACCATTTCCTGGCCGGGCCGGGCGTAGTTGAGGAACTGGCCGATGATGGCGTCCATCTGCTCGATGTCGGCGATCATGGCGTCGCGCGTGATGTTGTCCACCGGCGACATCTCGGTCTCGAGCCGCAGCCGGGTGAGCGGGGTGCGCAGGTCGTGGGAGATGCCGGCCAGCATGACCACGCGGTCGTCGTCGAGCTGGCGCAGGTCGCGCACCATCTGGTTGAAGCTGCGGTTAGCCTGGGCTACCTCGCTGGCGCCATGCTCGCGCAGCGGCGGCGGGTCGCCGCCCGTGCCGATCTGGCGCGCCGCGTTGGCCAGCCGCTTGAGCGGGTAGTTCACACGTGCCGTGATAAAGGCCGCGCCGATGATCGACAGCAGCAGCGCGGCGATACTCCACCACAGCCACTGGATGCCCGGCACGCGCTCGAAGCGCTCCGGGCTGATGGCGACCCAGTAATCGTCCCCCTCGATCTCGAAGCTGACCCACACGCCCGGAATGTCATTGACGGTGGTGGCGAGCACGGTGTCCTCGCCCAGCCGCCCGCGAATCTCCTGCTGCACCAGCTGGGTCAGGAACGGGTTGGCCGTGGGCGCGGCGAAGTCGTCGTCCTTCTCGCGCGGATAGACCTTGATGCCTTCGTTCTGCACGAGGTCGAGCAGCAGGAAGCGCCGCCGCGCCGGGTCGGAATAGAGCAGGGCCGCGCGCGTGAGCTTGACCACGCTGACCACCTGCATGGCGATCTGCTGGGCGCGCGGTGCGCGTTCGAAGAGCCGGTAGCTCTGGAACCAGATACCCAGCGAGATCGCCAGCAACAGGGCGATCAGCATGAAGGTGCGCCAGAACAGCGAACCAAAGAACCGCGTTGCGGTACGGCCGAGAGCGGTCGCCACGATGCTGACTGCGGACGAACCGGGACTACTTCACGCCATCGGGAATGAAGACGTAGCCCAGGCCCCAGACCGTCTGGATGAAGCGGGGGTTGCCCGGGTCCGGTTCGATGAGCTTGCGCAGGCGCGAGATCTGCACGTCCAGGCTGCGGTCGAACACTTCGTATTCGCGGCCGCGGGCCATTTCCATGAGCTTCTCGCGCGAGAGCGGCTGGCGCGGATGCCGCGCGAACACCTTGAGCACCGAGAATTCGCCCGTGGTGAGCGTGATTTCCTCGTCGTTCTTGGTCAGCGTGCGGGTGGCCAGGTTCAGCACGAAATCGCCGAAGGCGAAGGTTTCGGGCGTCTCGGACGGGGCGCCCGGTACCTCGGCGGGGCCCTTGCGGCGCAGCACGGCGTGAATGCGCGCGATCAGCTCGCGCGGGTTGAAGGGCTTGGGCAGGTAGTCATCGGCGCCCATTTCCAGGCCGACGATGCGATCGACGTCCTCGCCCTTGGCGGTCAGCATGATGATCGGGGTCTGATCGTTGGCACCGCGCAGGCGGCGGCAGATGGACAGGCCATCCTCGCCCGGCATCATCAGGTCCAGCACCAGCAGGTCAAACCGCTCGCGCAGCCAGAGCTTGTTCATGGCGGTGGCGTTTTCCGCCACCAGTACCGTGAACCCCTGCTCGCCAAGGTAGCGGCGCAGCAGGTCGCGCAATCGCGGGTCGTCGTCCACGACGAGAATCTTGTGGCTGGTATTTTCCATGGCGGTATCTTAGCGACTTACGCTTTCGCTCAAAATGGCTTAACAAAACGTTACATACTTTACCCTGTGGTATGGCGGCGTGCATCTTTTGTGCAATTACACTCCGCAAACCGTAGCCTGACGCCGATTTGGCGCGACGGGCATTCACGGTGACCAAGGGGCGTCCCATCTCTCTGACGAAGGCGTTGGCATAGTGCCTGCGTCGTCCTCCACGCGGATGTGCGACCACGGTCAAGACCGCCATTATCCAATGAAAGTGAAGCAAAACCGGCACGGACAAACCCTGCAACGCACGGCGTGCGTGCGGGCGGCTTGCCATGCCGGCGCGGCCATGCTCATCGTACTGCTGCCGGCGCTCGCGCAGGCGCAGTCGGCGGGCATGGCCCAGTTACTCCGCCCTGCCCAGCCGGGCCACGCCAGCGGTGGCGCACCTACCCCCGCCGTGCCGGGCAAGCCGGGCGGCGGTGAGCGCCTGGACCAGCGCGAGGCCCGCACCCGTGCCGAAAAGTACCGCACGGAGCGCGACATGGCCGACCGCGCCGGCCGCCAGGGCCCACCGGGCGGGCATCCCAAACTCTCGCCCGACGAGCGCAAGACGCTGCGCAAGAATCTCCAGGATCTCGGCCGCGAGATGTACGAAGGCGGCTGACCGCCCTCCCTATCAGTCCTGCGGTCGGAAATGTCGCAGGAAATCCACGAATACCTCGGCCGCCAGCTGCGCATCTTCCACGGTGATGGTTTCCAGCGGGTTGTGGCTGATGCCGCCATTGCCGCAGCGCACGAACAGCATCGCCACGTCAGTCATGCGTTGCATCATCATCGCGTCATGCCCGGCGCCGGACGGCAGCTCGAACGCCTCCAGCCCGCGCTTGCGCAGCACCGCGCCGAACTGATCCATCAGCCAGCGCGCGCACGGCGCGTTGTTCACCGGCGTCACTCGTTCGACGGTGGCGGTCAGGCCACGGCGCGCCGCGATCCGCTCGATGCCCATCACGATGTCGGTGATGGCGGCTTCGCGGATGCCGTCCTCGCCGGCGCGGATGTCCATCGAGAACACGCACGCGGCCGGAATCACATTGCTGGAGCCGTTCGGCACCTGAAGCTGGCCCACCGTGCCGACCAGCGTCGGCACCTGCGCGCAGCGCGACTCCACCAGCAGGATCATCTCGGCGGCGCCGGTGGCGGCGTCGCGCCGCATGTCCATCGGCGTGGTGCCGGCGTGGCTGGCCAGCCCCTCCACCCGCACCTGGAAGCGGCTGCTGCCTGCGATCTGCGTGACGATGCCGAGCGCCAGGTCGCGGTTCAGCAGCACCGGGCCCTGTTCGATATGCACTTCGACGAACCCTGCCAGCGTGGCCGGATCGACCGCCGCGGCGCGCAGGGCGTCCAGGCTGCCGGCGCCGGGCAGGCCGGACTGGGCCAGCGCCTCGCGCATGGTCACCCCGTCCGGGTCCGCGCGGTCCAGCAGGGCCGGGTCGAAGCGGCCCGCCAGCACGCTGCTGGCCAGGAAGCTGGTCTTGAAGCGCAGCCCTTCCTCCTCGGCGAAGCCGACGATCTCGAAGTGATACGGCAGCCGGATGCCCGCCGCATGGAGTGCGCCCACCACCGCAATCGGCAGCAGGATGCCCAGCCGCCCGTCATACCGCCCGCCGTTGCGCACGGTGTCGAAATGAGAGCCGGTCATCAGCACCTTCGGCGCAGCCACGGCCGGATCGGCGGCATACCGCCCAATCACATTGCCGATGGCGTCCACGCGCACCGCCATGCCGGCTTCCTCCATCCACTGCACCAGTTGCGCCTGTGCCCGGCGATGCGCCGGCGTAAGGAACGCGCAGGTCAGCCCGTCCTCCATGTCGGAGTGGGCGGCGAGCGCGGCGGCGCGGTCGAGGATGGATTGGCCGAGCGAGGCGAGTACGGTAGTCATGGTGCGGATCGGGGTCGGGTCGGGATCAGTTCGGTTCGGTTCGGTTCGATGGCGGTCAGCGGTTGCGCAGCCAGGTCTTCCAGGCGATCCACAGCATGCGCATCGGCGTCAGGGCGATGCGCTGCGTCAGCACCTGGAACTGGCTGGCCTCGATCTCGTCGAGCTGGGCATGGGAGATGGCGGCCATCACCAGCGCGGCGCGCTGGGCGCGGCGGTCCTGGCGCGGCAGTAGCGCCAGCGCCTCGCGGTACAGCGTGCGGGCCACCTCGGCCTGCTCGCGCATCAGGGCCACGAAGCGTTCGGAGTAGCGCGATTGCAGGATGTCGGCCGCTGGTACCTCGTGGCGCTGGAGCGTGTCCACCGGCAGGTAGATGCGGCCCTGGCGGGCATCCTCGCCCACATCACGGACGATGGTCGCGCGCTGCATCGACAGGCCCAGTTGGCGGGCGAAGTCCAGCGTGCGCGGATCGGAAAACCCCAGCACCCGGGCCGACAGCACACCCATGGCACCGCCCGCGCACTGGCAGTAGCGTTTCAAACCGGCTTCGTCGAGGTAGCGGGTCTGGGTCAGATCCATTTCCATGCCGTCCAGCATTTCAGAAAATTCGGATTGCGGCAGGCCGCACGGCGCAATATGGGGCTGCAGGGCCTGCGTGACCGGATGTGACGGCTGACCGTCATAGAGGCGGCGCAGTTCGCCGCGCCACCAGTCCAGCCGCTGGTGGGCTACGCCGGCGTCGTGGCTCTCGTCGATGATGGCCTCCAGCTCGCGGCGGAAGGCGTACAGCGCCGTGATGGCGCGGCGGCGTTCGGTCGGGAGGAACAGGAAGCTGTAATAGGGGAGGGAGCCGCCCGGGGCGGCCTTGTCCTGGCAATACTGATCGGGCGTCACGCCAATCTCTTTTTAATGCGGTCTGTGGGGCGATACGGACCGGCGCAGCGGGTCCGCGAAAGCGGCAAATTGTAACATCGCCCCCCGTCCACCCCGTGTCCGCCATTCGCGCCAAGTTTCGGCCCATTCGTCGCCCGGCGTTTGACGCACTCGGAGCCGCTCGTTATATTACTGACCGGCCAGTTATTAATTCCCCGGCAGGCACCCGCAGAAGGGTCCGCCGCGAGACGCTTTCCCCAATTGGCTGTTCCCCCGCACTCTCCAGCTTGTTCCGACGTTCCACCGACTCAAGACGCTTAACCCATGCCAGTGCCTTATGCCAGGCCGGATGTTGCGGCCGCCGACGTTGATGTTTCCCTGATGCCCGCCCGGCCCCGCCGGACGCCGATGGTCGCCCTGCTGACCGTGGCGACGCTGGCGATCCTGGCCGGGCTGTCCGGCTGCGGGAAGAAGGCGGAGCCGGTGGAGGCCGTGCGGCCCGTGCGGCTGCTGCAATTGCATTCGGGTGCCGGGAAGACCGCATTCGAGTTTTCGGGCGAGGTACGGCCGCGCGTGGAGTCGCGCCTGGGCTTCCGGGTGCCCGGCAAGATTTCGGCCCGTCTGGTGGACGTAGGCGCCAGCGTCAGGAAGGGCCAGCCGCTGGCCCGCCTCGACCCGACCGACTTGGCGCTGGCCGAAGCCTCCGCGCGTGCCCAGTTCGATGCCGCCAAGACCGACCGCGATCTGGCCGACTCCGACCTGAAGCGCTACAAGGAGCTGGCCGCCAAGAATTTCATCAGTGCCGCCGAGCTGCACCGGCGCCAGGCCACCTACGATTCCGCCGCCTCGCGGCTGGAGCAGGCGCAGGCCAATTTCCGCAACCAGAGCAACCAGACCGGCTACGCCGTGCTCGCCGCCGATGCGGACGGCGTGGTGACGGCCGTCGATGCCGAGGTCGGCCAGGTGGTCACGGCGGGGCAGTCGGTGATCCGCGTGGCGCAGATCGCCGAGAAGGAGGTCGCCATCGGCCTCCCCGAGGATCAGGTGGACATGTTGCGCGGCATCTCCGACGTCACCGTGCGCACCTGGGCCGAGCCGGACCGCGCGCTGCCGGGCCGCGTGCGCGAGATCTCGGGCGCCGCCGATCCGGTCACCCGCACCTACCCGACGCGCGTCAGCGTGCCCAATCCGCCCGCCGACCTGCGCTTCGGCATGACCGCCGTGGTCACCTTTACCCGCACCGGCGAGTCCGCCGCCATCCGCATCCCGCTGACCGCGCTGCTGCAGGACCGCGGCACCAATCAGGTGTGGATCTACCAGGGCGCGGCCAATGGCGGCACGGGCACGGTCAAGCCGGTGCCGGTGACGCTGGGCGACCCGCAGGGCAATGAAATCGAGGTGCGCCAGGGGCTGGCGCCGGGCCAGACCATCGTCACGGCCGGCGTGCACCTGCTGCAGCCGGGCCAGAAGGTCAAGCCGATGCAGAGCGCCACATCCGCCCAGCCTGCCCAGTCCGCCCAGCCGGCCCAGCCGGCCCAGCCGGCCCAGCCGGCCTCCAATCCGGGCGCCGCCGCCGGCAGCAAGGGCTGATCGATGGAACACTCGCGCTTCAACCTGTCGCGCTGGGCGCTCGAGCACCAGCCGCTGACCCGCTACCTGCTGGTGGTGCTGCTGATCGGCGGCCTGCTGGCCTTCTTCCAGCTTGGTCAGGACGAAGACCCCCCGTTCACCTTCCGCGTGATGGTGGTGCAGGCCTTCTGGCCCGGCGCCACGGCCGAGCAGATCGCGGTGCAGGTGACCGACAAGATCGAACGGCAGCTCCAGGAAGTGCCGTACGCCGACAAGATCCGCAGCTTCTCCAAGCCGGGCGAGACCACGGTGATCTTCCAGCTGGCCGATAACTCGCCCGCCAAGGACACCGCGCAGATCTGGTACACGGTGCGCAAGAAGATCGGGGACATCGCCCAGACCCTGCCGCAGGGCGTGCGCGGCCCGTTCTTCAACGATGAATTCGGCGATGTCTACGGCTCGATCTACGCGCTCTCGGCGGACGGCTTCAACTACAAGGAGCTGCGCGAGTACGCCGACCTCGTCCGCCAGGCGCTGCTGCGCGTGCCCGCCGTGGCCAAGGTCACGCTGCTCGGCCTGCAGGACGAGAAGCTCTATATCGAGTTCAACCAGACGCGCTTCGCGCAGCTTGGGCTCGACATCAACGCCATCGCCAACCAGATCTCGGAGCAGAACAATCCCACCGGGAGTGGCGTGATGGTCACCCCGACCGACAACCTCCAGGTCCGCGTGACCGGCCAGCTTGGCGATGTGCAGGACCTGGAGAATCTGGTGCTGCGCGGGCCCAACGGCATCGCCAATATCCGGCTGGGCGACATCGCCCACGTCTATCGCGGCTATATCGACCCGCCCGCCAGCCGCATGCGCTTCAACGGCAAGGATGTGATCGGGCTCGGTATCTCGATGGAGAAGGGCGGCGACATCATCGCGCTGGGCCAGGAACTGCGCCGCGTGACCGATGGCCTGCGCGGCCAGTTGCCGATGGGCATCGAGATGGAACAGGTGCAGGACCAGCCGCAGGCGGTCAAGCGCTCGGTGGGCGAGTTCGTCCACGTGCTGATCGAGGCCGTGGTGATCGTGCTGGCGGTCAGCTTCATCGCGCTGGGGCTGCACACCAGGCCGCTGCGGCTCGACGTGCGCCCCGGGCTGGTGGTGGCGCTGACCATCCCGCTAGTGCTGGCCGTGACGTTCCTGTTCATGAACATCTTCGGCATCGGCCTGCACAAGATCTCGCTCGGGGCGCTGATCGTGGCGCTCGGGCTGCTGGTGGACGACGCGATCATCGCCGTCGAAATGATGGTCCGCAAGCTGGAGGAAGGCTTCTCCAAGATGGAGGCGGCCACTTTCGCCTATACCTCCACGGCCATGCCGATGCTGACCGGCACGCTGATCACGGCGGCCGGCTTCCTGCCGGTGGGGCTGGCCAAGTCCACCGTGGGCGAGTACACCTTCGCGATCTTCGCCGTGACGGCGCTGGCGCTGGTGCTGTCGTGGCTGGCGGCGGTGTACTTCACGCCCTACCTCGGCTACCTGCTGCTCAAGACCCGCGCCAGCGACGGCGGCCATCACGAGGTGTTCGACACGCCGTTCTACGCGCGCTTCCGGCATCTGGTGAACTGGTGCGTGACGTGGCGCAAGACCGTGATCGCCGTCACGCTGGTCAGCTTCGCGCTGGGCCTGTGGGCGTTCAAGTTCGTCGAGAAGCAGTTTTTCCCGGATTCGAGCCGGCCCGAGCTGATGGTGGAGTTGTGGATGCCCGAGGGCACCAGCTTCGCGCAGATGGAGGGCGAGGCCAAGCGCTTCGAGACCGCCATGCGCCGCGACAAGGCCGTGGATAGCCTGACCACCTTCGTCGGCGTCGGCGCGCCGCGCTTCTACCTGCCGCTGGACCAGATCTTCCCGCAGAGCAACGTGGCGCAGGTGATTGTGATGCCGGTCAGCGTGGAGGCGCGCGACGCGCTGCGCAAGCGCGTGATGGAGGTGCTGGCCACCCAGTTCCCGCAGCTGCGCGGCCGCGTGAAGCTGCTGCCGAACGGACCGCCGGTGGCGTACCCGGTGCAGTTCCGCGTGATCGGGCCCGAGGCCGCCGGCGTGCGCAAAATTGCCGATCAGGTCCGGGCGATCATGGCCGCCAATCCGAACACGGTGGGCGTGAACGACAACTGGAACGAGAACGTCAAGATGCTGCGCCTGGAGATCGACCAGGACAAGGCGCGCGCGCTGGGCGTGACCACCAACGCCATCGCCCGTGCCACGCAGGCCGTGCTGACCGGCGTGCCGGTGGGCCAGTATCGCGACGCCGACAAGCTGATCGACATCATCATGCGCACGCCGAAGAACGAGCGCGACGCGATGTCCGACATGGCCAACGTGCTGGTGCCGACCAACACCGGCCGCGCGGTGCCGCTGACGCAGGTGGCGCGCGTGACGCTGAAGTCCGAGCCGGGCGTGATCTGGCGCGAGAACCGCGACTTCGGCATCACCGTGCAGGCCGATGTGGTGGATGGCATCCAGGGTCCGACCGTGACCGCGCAGATCAACCCGCAGCTCAACAAGCTGCGCGCGAACCTGCCGCCGGGCTACCTGATCACCGTGGCCGGGGCCGAGGAGGAGAGCGGCAAGGCGGGCGCGTCCATCGCCGCGCAACTGCCGCTGTGCATCTTCCTGATCTTCACGCTGCTGATGCTGCAGCTCCACAGCTTCTCGCGTTCGGTGATGGTGTTCCTGACCGGCCCGCTCGGGCTGATCGGCGCCGCCGCCACGCTGCTGCTGCTGCGCGCGCCGATGGGGTTTGTCGCGCAGCTTGGCATTACGGCGCTGCTGGGCATGATCATCCGCAACTCGGTGATCCTGGTGGACCAGATCGAGCAGGACATCAGCGCCGGGGTGCCGCCGTGGCAGGCCATTGTCGAGTCAGCGGTGCGCCGGTTCCGGCCGATCATCCTGACCGCCGCGGCGGCCGTGCTGGCGATGATCCCGCTCTCGCGCTCGACGTTCTGGGGGCCGATGGCGGCCGCCATCATGGGCGGGCTGATCATCGCCACGGTGCTGACGCTGCTGTTCCTGCCGGCGCTGTACGCAGCGTGGTTCCGCGTGAAGCCGCCCGAGGGCGACAGCGGGGTGATGGCGGGGTGATGGCGGGGTGATGGCAGGTTGATGGCAGGGTAGGCGGGGTGATCCCCGGGGAAGAAGAAAAAGCGCCGGTTACGACTGGCGCTTTTTCATTTGGGCGGTCAGCCGCACGATGTCCACCGCGATCTGCGCTGCGCGGCGGGGATCGGCGGCCACGGGTTTGCCGGTGCGGGGATCCTTCACCGACGGCATGCGGGCCATTTCGCGCAGCAGGTCGGCCAGCAGCGTCATGTCCTGCACCAGCGGCGCGCGCGGGTCGCCCGGCGGCAGCGTGATGCGGACCAGTTCGGACACGGCCTGATCGAGCGCCGGGGCGTGCACGGTCCGGCTGCGGTCGTCCGCTTCCTCGGGCGTCATCCGGCCGGCCTTGGTTGCCGCATTGTCGGCCTGCATGGCCTGGAAGGCGGTCGTGAAGGTCTTGTGGGCGCGTTCGATCTGGCGGGAAGCGGCCAGGCTGTCGCGCATGGCCTGGGGCACGCGCGGTGCCAGCGCGGCGGTACCCCCCACCAGCACGGCGGCAACGGCTGCCGCCATGGCCAGGCCGCGCCGCAGCTTGCGGGCGTAGCTGGCGCGGTCCAGCCGCACCGGCAGGCATAGCGCGATCAGCGCGCCGCCGATCAGGCCGCCCACGTGCCCGGCGTTGTCCACGCGGGTTGACAGGAAGCCCTGCACCAGCGAATAGCCGATCATCACCGCGGCGTCCGTCGTCAGTTGCCGATGGATGCCCTCGGGCAGCAGCCGGCGATGCCGCAGCACCCCCGCCAGCAGCGCGCCGCCCACGCCGAACACGGCGCCCGACGCCCCGACCGACACCGCCGTCTGCGCCCCGAAATGCAGGCTCAGCGCGCTACCGGCCAGCCCCGCGCCGAGATAGATCAGCAGGAAGCCGCGTGTGCCGTAGAACCGCTCCACATGCTTGCCGAGCAGGAACAGCACCAGCATGTTGGCGCCGATGTGCCGGAGGCTGCTGTGCAGGAAGGTGGCCGTCAGCAACCGCCACCACTGGCCCTCCTGCACCAGCACGGCGGCGTTGCCGCCCCATTCGACGAGCTTGGCGGGCGCCGTGGCGTCGAGCGTGGCGCCGTGCGTGAGCGTAAAGAGCCAGATCCCCACGTTGAGGGCGATCATCGCGTACAGGCCCCAGGTGTGCGGCAGTGCCTGCATCTCGGCCCGGAAGGCCTGGTCGGCCGCCAGCGCGTTATCGACTGCGACGCCCGCCGTACGCATGTGATGGGTGACCAGCGCCTGGGCGAGCTGCTGGTCTGCCGCGCGCATCAGGGCCAGCCGGATCGTGAACGATGCCGGGGTCCGTTTCCGGGCGCCCGGCGCGGGCTTGGGAAAGACTTCGATGACGGGACCGCCGCGCAGGTTGCGCACCGCCACAGCGGCGATCTCGGCCCAGCGCAGGTGGGGGCGGCGGCGCGGGAAGGACGTCGAGCCGATGCCGCCCGCGTCCACCGTCAGCAGCGGCTTGCGCAGCGGCGCGTGCCGGCCCCAGGACCATTCGAACAGGATCAGCACGCCGAAGAAGCCGGCGCCGACGACGATCAGGCTGGTCTTGCCGTGCGAGAACAGCAGGAGCAGCGTCCCCAGCCCGCCGAAGCAGAGCCAGAGCAAGGCGCGCACGAGCAGCGCGGACCCGAATCGGCGCACATGGAACGCGCCGCTGCGGCGCGAGCCGATGGCCGGCGCGCGCATGAATTGCGATGTCTGCATGATTCTTCCCGACAAGACGATGTCATCGCGTCATCTCGCTGGCCCCGGTGCGGCAGGGCCACGGCGCGCGTCACGCGACGATATGCGGTCGTCCGTCGGGAAGCATCTCCCCCGTCGGGAGGGTTGCGGCCCTAGTCGGCCAGTTCGAAGACCACGTCCTGCGCGCCCTCCCAGAGCACCTTGGTGCCGAGCGCCCGGAGGTTCTCCCGGCCTTCGACGATGGTCAGAAAGTGGTTGCCGGCCAGCTGGCCCATCTTGCTGGCGAAGCAGCAGCTGCCGTAGGCCAGGATGATCTCGGTTTCGCTGTAGCCGCCCGGGTAGAACAGGATGTCGCCCACGGACGGGTGGCTGGTGTGGTTTTCGAAGCCGACGCCCAGCTTGAATTCGCCGAGCGGAATCCAGCAGCCTTCGCCGCTCCAGCGCACGTGGATCAGCTTCTGCCGGTAGGGCAGCAGCTTCAGGAAGGCGGCCACGGTCTCGGGGGCGTCCGGGTGGGTGTCGGCCAGGAAGGTCTGGCCGGCGGCGGTGATGCGGAGTCGGGGCATGGCTATATCTATATAGAGGGGTCGATGGGGGCCGGGTCAGGCCAGCGCCGTCATCAGCGTCTCCGCCACGGCGATCAGGCTGCGGTCGCTGCCCTTCGGGCCGAGCAGGGAAATGCCGAGCGGCGCGCCGGCGCGGCCGGAGAGCGGCAGGCTCAGTTGCGGGAAGCCCGACAGCGGCGTCAGGCACAGCGAGTGGGCGGCGGCGGTGCGGTAGTCCTCCAGCGTCTCGCCGGCGGCGGTGCGCAGCGGGGCGATGTCCGGCATGGTCGGCAGCACCAGCACGCCGTCGTGGCCGAGCAGGCGGCCCAGATGGGCGGTGAACTCGCGGCGCACCGCGCTCGACTGCGCGAATTGAGCTTGCGTGACCCCCTTGCTGAACACGAAGCGCGCGGCCACGTCCGGGCCCATGTGCAGGCCGTAGTTCTCGATCAGCGCGCCATCGGCCTGCCAGGCTTCCCAGCCCTGCACGTAGCGGAAGGCCCAGTACAGGTCGGACAGCGGGCGGTCGGCCACGTCCACCGGGGTGGCACGGCCCAGCACGGCCTCGATGCGCGCCACCGTGGGCGCCAGCGCGGCGCGGGCTTCGGGCGTCGGCAATTCGAACAAGTCCGATGCCAGCAGCAGGCGGGGCCGGGCGGGGAGCGGATCGGCGTCCTTGCCGAACAGCACGTCCGCCACGCGGGCGAAGGTGCCGATGTCACGGGCGAAGAAGCCGCAGGTATCGAGCGTCTCGCACAGCGGCATGCAGTGCTGGAGCGAGATACGGCCATGCGAGGGGCGGATGCCGAACAGGCCGCAGTGGCTGGCGGGGGCGCGCACGGAGCCGCCGGTGTCCGTGCCGAGCGCGAAGTCGCACAGCTTGTTGGACACCGCCGAGGCCGACCCCGACGACGAACCGCCCGTCACGCGATCGGGCGCGCCGCCGTTGACCGGGCCGCCGTAGTGCGCGTTCTGGCCGTTCATCGAGAAGGCCAGCTCGTCCGTGTGCGACTTGCCGACGAACATCGCGCCGGCATCGAGCAGCTTCTGCACCGTGGGCGCGGTCACGCTCTTGATGCCGGAGCGGGCCAGCACGTGTGGATTACCGCCGCCGGTGGGGTAGCCGGCCACGTCGAACAGGTCCTTGACGGCGAAGGTCAGCCCCCGCAGCGGGCCGATGGCCGCGTTGGGCACGGGCGCGTCGGGGTAGGGCATGAATGCGCGGGCGGGATGGGTGGCCAGGGTCATGGCGTTCGGCTTCCTTCTTTTTCGGAGGATGGATGGAGTTTAGGCGGCGGCCGGCGAGGCAGCGGCGGTATTCGAAGGTTCGGAGCTATCGGCCACCAGCACGCAACTGACGCGATGGCCGTTGCCCAGCGCCACGCTGCGCGGCACCTCGGCCAGGCAGGCGGGGCGGGCGTGCGCGCAGCGCGGGGCGAAGGTGCAGCCCGGCGGCAGCGCGGCCAGGTCAGGCGGGGCGCCGCCGATGGCCTGCAGCCGCTGGCCGCGATCCATGCCGTGCTGGCGGCTTTGCAGCAGCGCCATCGTGTACGGGTGGCGCGCCTCGCGCAGCAGCGTGCGGATCGGGCCTTCCTCGACGATGCGGCCGCCGTACATCACGGCCACGCGGTCGGCAATCTCCACCGCCGCACCCATGTCGTGCGTGACGAAGACGATGGAGAGGCCCAGCTCGCGTTGCAGCTCGCGCAGCAGGATCAGCACCTGGATCTGCACGGTGGCGTCCAGCGCCGTGGTGGGCTCATCGGCCAGCAGGATTTTTGGCTGGGCCGACAGCGCGAGCGCGATCATCGCCCGCTGCCGCATGCCGCCGGACATCTCGTGCGGATAGGCGGCCAGCCGCCGCTCGGGGCTGGGAATGCGCACCGCTTCCAGCGCCTTCAGCGCCAGCGCGCGGGCTTCGGCGGCGGACACCTTCTTGTGCGTTCGGATGCACTCGACGATCTGCTGGCCCACCGTGTACACCGGGTCCAGCGCCAGCAGCGGCTCCTGGAACACCATGGCGACGGTGCCGCCGCGCAGCCGGGCCAGCGCGCGCTTGTCCAGCGCGAGCACGTCCTGGCCATCGACATGGATCTGCCCGCTCATGCGCGTGCGGCGGGGCGGATGGAGGCGCATCAGCGCGCGCAGCGTCACGCTCTTGCCGGAACCGGATTCGCCGATCAGCGCCACGGCTTCGCCGGGGGCCACGTCGAGCGACACGCCGTTCACCGCGCGGATGGTCTTGCCGCCGCCGGCGAAGGTGACGTGGAGGTCCTTGACCGAGACGGCAGGGGAATGGGGGGCTGTCATAGGGGTCTCCCGCAGGTCAGGTGGGTCAGGGCGTGGCCGCGTGCAGGCCCGGCGTCATGCGCCGCAGCGGCAGCGAGTGGCCACCGTCGGGCATCGCCATCAGGCACGACACGGGATGGCCGGCCAGTTCGTCGGCCAGCACGGGGGTGCGGCGCTCGCAGACCGGCTCGGCGCGGGCGCAGCGCGGATGGAAGCTGCATCCGGACGGCGGATTGATCGGGTTGGGCGGGTCGCCCGCCAGCGGCGCGGCCAGCGTGCGGTGGTCCGGGTCCATCGACGGCATCGACGCCAGCAGCGCGCGCGTGTACGGGTGCGAGGGATTGGCGTAGATCGACTCCGTATCGCCAATCTCGACCACCTTGCCCAGGTACATCACCATCACGCGGTCGCACAGGTAGCGGATGACGTTGAGGTCATGGCTGATGAAGACGTAGGTCAGGTCGAACTCGGCCTTGAGGTCGAGCAGCAGGTTCAGCACCTGGGCTTCCACGGATTTGTCGAGCGCGGACACCGCTTCGTCCAGGATCACCAGCCGGGGCCGCAGCGACAGCGCGCGGGCGATGTTCACCCGCTGGCGCTGCCCACCGGACAGTTCGTGCGGATAGCGCCCGGCAAATCGCGCCGGGTCCAGCCCCACGCGCTCCAGCAGGTAGCGCGCCCGCTCGGTGGCCTCCCGCGCCGGCACGCCGTGCACGCGCGGCGTGAAGGCGATCGATTCCTCGATGGTCAGGCGCGGGTTCAGCGACGAGTAGCTGTCCTGGAACACCATCTGCACCTGGCTGCGGAACGCCTTCATCGGCAACTGGGGCGAGCCCACGCCCTGGGCGTCGAAGATCAGCTCGCCACTGTCTTGCGCGGTGAGCTGCATCAGCAGCCGCGCGGTGGTGGACTTGCCGCAGCCGGACTCGCCGACCACGCCGAGGGTTTCGCCCTTGAGGACGTCGAAGCTGACGCCGTCCACGGCGCGGACCTCGCCGGCCTTGCGGAACGGGATGGCCGACTTGAGCGGGAAATGCTTGACGAGATCGCGCGCGATCACGAGTGGCTGGGCCGGGCCGCCGATGTCGCGGGCGTGGGCGGGTGCGGGCGCTGTGAGGAGGTCGCTCATGTTCATTCCTTGATTTCCATGGCCGAGCGGATGCCGTCGGCCAGCAGGTTGAACGAGATCGAGGTCAGGAAAATCATCGCGCCGGGCAGGGCGGCGACCCAGGGCTGGGTGTAGATGGCGGTGCGCAGCGTGTTGAGCATCAGGCCCCACTCGGGCTCGGGCGGCTTCACGCCGAGGCCGAGGAAGGAGAGCCCGGAGGCCAGGATCATCGACACCGAAATCAGACTCGTCGCATAGACGAAAATCGGCCCAAGTACGTTATTCAGCACATGGGCGCGTACGATGGTCAGCGAGCTGGCCCCGGAGGCGCGCGCCGCATCGACGAACTCGCGGTTGCGTACCTGCGTGGTCACGCTCTCCGCCACCCGCACGATCTGCGGTACGAAGACGATGGTCAGCGACAGCAGCGCGTTGCCCACCCCGGCGCCCAGCGTGCCGGACAGCGCGATGGCCAGCAGCACCGACGGGAAGGCGTAGAGGATGTCGGTGAGCCGCATGATGATGGTGTTGGTCCAGCCACCCGCGTAGCCGGCGATGATGCCGAGTGCGCTGCCGATCACAAACGCCAGCAGCACCGGCGTGATGCCCATGAACAGCGAGAGCCGGCCGCCCAGCATCAGGCGCGAGAGCAGGTCGCGGCCCAGTTCGTCGGTGCCGAGCGGATAGCCAGCGGTGCCGATCGGCTTGAGCCGCTTGAGGATGGAGGACGCGTACGGGTCCGCCGGCATCAGCGCCGGGGCGAAGATCGCCAACACCACCAGGGCGATCAGGATCAGCGCGGCGGCCATCGCCAGCTTGTTGCGCAGCAGGCGGCGGCCCACGGTGGCCCAGTAGCCGGGCGAGCGCGCCACGGGCAGCGGCGCCACGGCCTTGTTCAGTGCGATCTGCATGGGGGCCTCCTTAATTGCGCTGGATGCGGGGGTCGAACAGCGTCTGCAGCGCGTCCACCAGCAGGTTGAGCAGGACAAAGAACACGGCCAGCACGAGGATCGTGCCCTGCAGCAGCGGGAAGTCGCGCTGGAAGATGGCCGAGTTCAGCAGGAAGCCGGTGCCGGGCCACGAGAACACGGTCTCGATCAGGATCGACCCGCCGAGCAGGTAGCCGAGCTGGAGGCCCATCACGGACAGCGCGGTCGGCGCCACGTTCTTGACCACGTGGCGGAACACGGCCACGTCCGACAGGCCCCGGGCGCGCAGGCCGACGATGAACTCGTTGGACAGGATCTCCGCCACCAGCGCCCGGATCGTGCGGGCGACGATGCCCATCGGGATCACCGACATCGTGATGGCCGGCAGCAGCATGTACTGGAAGTGCTCCCAGTCCCACGCCCAGTCCCCCGAGCCGCCGGGGCCGGCGCCGGTGGCGGGCAGCCAGCCGAGCAGCACCGAGAAGGCGATGACCAGCACCATGCCGAGCCAGTAGTGGGGAATGCTGACGCCGAGCACGGACAGGAACGAGGCCGTGCGGTCGGCGATGGAATCGCGCATATAGCCGGCCACGAAGCCGAACAGGCAGCCGAAGGTGAAGCCGATCAGCGTGGCCACGCTGGCCAGCCGGATCGAGTTGATCACGGCGGTGGAAACCTCGCTCATCACCGGGCGATTGGTGGCGATGGAGGTGCCCAGGTCGCCATGGAGCGCGCGGGCCAGCCAGTGCAGAAATTGTTCGAGGAACGGTTTGTCGAAGCCGTACAGCGCGGTGAGTTGGCGCCGGAGGTCTTCGGAGGCATCGGGCGGCAGCACCGAGACGAGGGGGTCCCCGGGGGCGATGTGGACCAGCGAGAAGCAGAGCAGGGCAACCCCAAGCAGGATAGGCAGCGCATAGAGAATGCGGCGAAGCAGGTAAGTCATGGTCTGTGGCCGGCTAGTGTGGGGGGTATTTCTCCCCTCTCCCGGTGGCGGGAGAGGGGGGCACGGTAAGCGTCAGTCCATCGACATCGTCGCGATATCGATAAACCAGCTCTGCGGCTGCACCACGCCCTTGACCTTCTTCGAGATGGCGCGCGGGCCCACGTCGTGGGCGATCAGCACGAATGGCGACTCTTCCACGATGCGCGCGTGCAGCTTGGCCAGCGCGGCGTCACGGGACTTTTCGTCGAACGAGGTGCGGGCGGTCTCGATCAGCTTGTCGAACTCCGCATTGCCGAAGAAGCCCCAGTTGTTCGAGACCGGCGGCTGCGTCTTGGTGCTGACGAAGCGGACCATCGCGAAGAACGGGTCCATCGCCGCGAAGCTGACGTTGATGGCGTTGGCGCCGTGCGCGCTGGCATCCTTGGCGCCGATGCGCCAGTTGGTGAACAGGGTGTTCCACTCCACGACGTCGAAGTCCACGTCGAAGAAGCACTCCTTGAGGTTCTGCTGCACGTACTCGTTCATCGGCAGCGGCTGCATCTGGCCCGAGCCGGACGCCGACACCTGCACCTTCACCTTGAGCGGCTTGGCGGCCGAGTAGCCGGCTTCGGCCATCAGCTTGCGGGCGGCGTTGGCGTCGTACTTGATGTCGAACTTGGGATTGCCCCACCACGGGTTGCCGGCTTCCACGATGCCCTTGGCCTCGGCCATGTAGCCGCCCAGCAGCGTCTTCAGGCCCGAGCGGTTCACGCAGAGGTTGGCGGCCTGGCGCACGCGCTTGTCCAGCCACGGCGAATTCGGCGCGAAGGAGAGCTGCCACGGCCACATGTGCGGCTGGGCGTTGGCGTAGACCTCGAAGCCGCGGCTCTTGATCTGGGCGACGGCGTCAGGCGCGGGAGCCTCGATCCAGTCGACCTGGCCCGACAGCAGCGCGGCGGTGCGCGCGTTGGCCTCGGGCATCGGCACCATTACCACCTTGTCGATCTTGGGCACGCGCTTGCTGTCCCAGTAGCTGGCGTTCTTGGCCAGTTCCAGGCGCTCGCGCGGGACGAAGCGGGTCATCTTGAACGGGCCGGTGCCGGAGGCGTCGGCGGCGAAGGCGACCCACGCCTGCTTGCTGCGCTCGGCCGCATCGGTCACCGAGGCTGGCACGGCGGCGAACTTCTTCTCCCACTGCGTGGGCGAGGCCATGAACAGGTTCGAGATGTTGTACGGCAGGAACGAGTCCGGCTCGGACGTGACCAGCTCCACGGTCAGGTCGTCGATCTTCTTCGCGCTGCGCAGCGTGGGCATGCGCGAGGCGGTCACGCCCACCTGGCTCGGATCGAACTGCTTGGCGGTCTTGTCGAGCACCTTGTTGACGTTCCAGACCACGGCGTCCGCGTTGAAGGCGGAGCCGTCGTGGAACTTCACGCCGGGACGCAGCTTGAAGGTCCACTTGGTCTTGTCGGCGGCGTCCACCTTCCACTCGGTGGCGAGGTCCGGAATCAGCAGGCTGGGGCCGTTGCCCTTGGAGAGGTCCCACTGCGTCAGCGCGTCGTACATCGGAATGCCGGTGAAGCGGTTGCCCTCGAAGCCCTGGTCGGGCTGGCCGAGCGTGCGCGGGATGTCGGCAGCGGTCATGCCGATGCGCAGCGTCTTCTCGGCCATGGCGGCGCCGGGCAGTGCGAGGAACGAGAGGGCCAGGACTGCGGCGGAGAAACCTTTCGCGTGGGCGGACGTTTGGTGGTTCACAGGCAATGCTCCTGAGTGGGGGAAGGGCTGCCTTCGGTCTAGCAAGTCATGTGCCAGTCGCGCCGCCCCGGCGCGTGGTCTGGTTCTTGCACCGGGCGTTGGTCATTCATCATTCACTCACGAAGCAGACAAGGCAGACATGGATTCGAAAGTTCTTCCCCGCATCAATGGCGCCCGGCTGTGGCAATCGCTCATGGATCTGGGCGCGATCGGCGCCACGCCGAAGGGCGGCGTGTGCCGCATCGCGCTGACCGATGAAGATCGCAAGGGCCGCGACCTCGTGGTGCAGTGGTGCCGCGAGGCGGGCCTAGACGTGCGCGTGGACGAGATCGGCAATGTCTTCGCGCGCCGCACCGGCACGGACCCGGCCGCGCAGGCCGTGGCCACGGGCAGCCATATCGACACCCAGCCCTCGGGCGGCAAGTTCGACGGCAACTTCGGCGTGCTGGCGGGGCTGGAGGTCATGCGTACGCTCAACGACCTCGGCATCCAGACGCGCGCGCCGCTGGAGGTGGCGTTCTGGACCAACGAGGAGGGCACCCGCTTCACGCCGGTGATGATGGGCTCGGGCGTGTTCGCCGGCGTGTTCGATGCCGACGAGGCGCGCCGCCAGCAAGACCGCGACGGGGTGAGCGTGGGCGACGCGCTGGCCGCCATCGGCTATCACGGCGCGCAGCCTGCCGGCGAGGTGCCGGGCGGCATGTTCGCGGCCTACTTCGAGGCCCATATCGAGCAGGGACCGGTGCTGGAGGCGGCCGGGCTGCCGATCGGCGTGGTCTCGGGCGCGCTGGGCCAGCAGTGGTACGACGTGACCGTGACCGGCCAGGACGCCCACGCCGGCCCGACCCCGCTGGCGCTGCGGCACGATGCGCTGCTGGCAACGGCGCGGATGATCGAGGCCGTGAACCGCATCGCCCGGGATGCCGCGCCGCATGGCCGGGGCACCGTCGGCTATGTCGAGGTCAAGCCGAACTCACGCAACGTGATTCCGGGGCGGGTGGACTTTACGGTGGACTTCCGCAACCTGTCGCAGGACGGGCTGGACCGGATGGATGCGGCGATGCGCGCGGCCTTCGCCGGCATTGCTGACGTGGCGGCGGTGAGCGTGGAGATTCGCCAGGTGGTGAAGTTCGAGCCCTGCCTGTTCGCCCCGGCCTGCGTGGACAGCGTGCGGCGCGCGGCGGCGGCGCTGGGGCTGTCGAGCATGGACGTGGTCAGCGGTGCGGGCCACGACGCCGTCTACGTGGCGCAGCGCGCCCCCACCGGGATGATCTTCGTGCCCTGCAAGGACGGCATCAGCCATAACGAACTGGAAGATGCGCTGCCCGAGCACATCGAGGCCGGCGCCAACGTGCTGCTGCAGGCGATGCTGGAGCACGCTCGCTGAGCGCCGGTGGCAGCCTCAATGTCCGATCGACCTTGAAATCGCCCACGCGCACTCGATGACGAGGGGCCCCAGCTTGCGCTGGGCCTCCGCCATCGTCCACCGGCTGGCCGGCGGCGACACATGCACCGCCCCCACCGCCACCCCCTGGCTGTTCACGATGGGCGCCCCCACGCCCATATCGCCCAAAAACAGCTCCTCCTCGTTGCAGGCATAGCCCAGGCCCCGGCACGCCACCACCTGCGCGAAGATCGCGTCTACATCGGTCAGCGTGGCCGGCGTGCGCGGCGCGCGCGTGGAAGCCTCCAGCGTCGCGCGCACCTGCGCATCGGGCAACGTGCTCAGGTAGGCGCGGCCGGAACTCGTGCAATACATCGGAATCCGCATCCCCACCGGCGTCAGCACGGGCATGTGCTTGGCGGTCATCAGTTGCGCCACGTAGACCATGTCCAGCCCCACGGGCTCGGTCAGGTTGGCCGTCTCGCCGCTGGCGTTGGCCAACTGGGACAGGTAGGGGCTGGCAATGGGGATCAGCGCATCGGCGGCCAGGTAGTTGTAGCCGATCTCCATCACCTTCGGCGTCAGGCGGAAGCGGCGGGTCTGCGGGTGCTTGTCGATATAGCCGAGGCTTTCGAGCGTATGGACCGTGCGCTGGGCCGAACTCTTGGTCATGCCGGTGAGGCCGGCCACTTCGGAGAGCGTCAGCGTGCGATGCACGGCGCTGAAGGCGCGCAGGACTTCGAGCCCTTTTTCGAGCGATTGATTGAACAGCGGATCGGCGGACATGGGAGACGGACAGCGGGGGGGATAACCAAGGTTCGGCACCATCGTCGTGAAACCCTGCACCACGATGGCTGCATATTGCACCAAGATACGCATGAATCGATTATCGATTCCGTAACGTCCCGCCATGATACCCGGCGCCTCGATGGCTGGCGCGTCTCTGGTGTTTACCCCTAGGGTTTTCCGGGTTGTCTCCAGTGAAATATCACACTAGTATCACAGCAACTTCAACGAACGTTGAGACGAAGCGAGCAACCCGTGGCGAACCCTATTCGACTGGTCGGCGGTGCCGACCCCCAGCCGGCAACCACTCCCGTAGCGCCCCTCATGCCCCCCACGCCTGCCCAGAGCGGCGCGGCGCTGCGCGAGCAGGCGTACACGGAGATCAAGCGCCGCATCATCGCGTGCGAGTTCCGTCCCGGCGAGCCGCTGATCGAGGCCCAGGTGGCCGCGCTGCTCGGCCTGGGCCGCACGCCGGTCCATCAGGCGCTGCATCGGCTCGAAGTGGAAGGGCTGGTGTCCATCCTGCCGCGCAAGGGCGTGCTGGTGACGCCGCTGTCGCTGAACGAAGTGCTCGACATGATCGAGGTGCGCGCCACCAATGAGGTGCTGTGCGCCACGCTGGCCTGCGAGCGCGGGCACGACAGTGACTTCAAGGCCATGCGCGACATCGTGGACCGTTCGCCCGAGCTGATTGCCCGCCGCGACATCCCCGCGCTGGCCTCGCTCGACCTCAAGTTCCATACCGCCATGTCCGCCGCCTCGCGCAACCGCGTGCTGGCCGAACTGCTGCGCGGCCTGCATGAGAAACAGGCGCGCTTCTGGTTCCTCTCGCTGTCCGATCCCCAGCACCTGGAGAACGTCTACCAGGAGCATCTGGAGATCGTCGACGCGCTCGAGCGCCGGGACATCCCGGCCGTGCGCGAGGCGATCCGCGAACATATCGACGAATTCCGGAAGAACATCATCCGGACTCTCTGACCGACCCTTTTCCCTCGTAACAAGGTAGTACGCCATGCCGACACTGCACCTCCAGGTAGCCGGCGGGGGCCCGCTCGCCCTCGACGTCCAACGACTCATCATCGCCGGCTGGACTGGCCGCGACGCCGCCGCTGTCCAGCATCACATCGAAGAACTCCAGGCGCTGGGCGTGAAGCCGCCCGCCACCGTGCCGACCTTCTACCCGCTGGCCGCCTCGCTGCTGACCACCGCCGACGTGCTCGAGGTGCCGCGCGACGACTCGTCGGGCGAGACCGAATTCGTGCTGCTGCAGGGCGCGGACGCGCTGTACATCGGCATCGGCTCGGACCATACCGACCGCAAGGTCGAAGCCTATGACGTGACCGTCTCCAAGCAGATGTGCGGCAAGCCGATGGGCCGCGACGTCTGGCGCTTCGCCGAGGTGGCCGATCATTGGGACGAGCTGGAAATGCGCTGCTGGCGCGTGCGCGACGGCCAGCGTGCGCTGTATCAGGAAGGCAAGGTCACGCGCCTGCTGGACCCGCGCGATCTGGTGCAACGCCTGACTGGCGAAGCGCAACTGCCGCCCGGCACCGCCATGTTCTGCGGCACGCAGGCCGTGATCGGCGACCTGGGCCACGGCGACGCCTTCGAGGTGGAACTGCACGACCCGGTGCGCCATCGCACGCTGCGCCATGCGTACCGCGTGGCGTCGCTGGAGGTGGCTGAATGAGCGCCGCCCCGACCATTGCCGCCCTGGCTGCCTCGCTGGCGGCTGGACGCACGACCAGCGTGGCGCTGACCGAAGACGCGCTGGCCCGGATCGCGCAGCACCAGCGTGCTGGCGGCGTCGCCTTCCTGCACGTGGACGCCGAAGGTGCGCTGGCGCAGGCGCGCGCGGCTGACCAGGCGCGCGCCGCCGGGCTCGTGGCATCGCCGCTGGCCGGCCTGCCGGTGTCCATCAAGGATCTGTTCGATGTGCGCGGCCAGATGACGCGTGCCGGCTCGGTGGCGCTGGACGGCACCGCCCCGGCCCAGGCCGACGCGCCCGCCGTGGCTCGCCTGCGCGCGGCTGGCGCGGTGCTGATCGGCCGTACCAATATGAGCGAGTTCGCGTTCTCGGGCCTGGGGCTGAACCCCCACTACGGCACGCCGCGCACGCCGTTCGACGCCGAGCGCATCGCCGGCGGCTCCACCTCGGGCGGCGCGGTCAGCGTGGCCGAGGAGATGGCCGTGGCCGCGCTGGGCACCGACACGGGCGGCTCGATCCGCATTCCGTCGGCGTTCTGCGGGCTGACCGGCTTCAAGCCGACCGCGCGCCGCGTGCCGCTGTCCGGCGCGGTGCCGCTGTCGACCTCGCTCGATTCGGCCGGCCCGCTGGCGCGCTCGGTGGCGTGCTGCGTGGCGATGGACGCGGTGCTGAGCGGCGAGACGCTCGACACCCGGCCCGCCGATCTGTCCGGCCTGCGCCTCTACGTCACGCGCGACTTCGTGATGGATGGTGTGGAGGCCGAGGTGGCGCAGGCGTTCGAGGCCACGCTGTCGCGTCTGTCGGCCAAGGGGGCGCAAATCGTTACCTTCGATTTCCCCGAACTGCGTCGCCTGCCCGAGATCAATGCCGGTGGTGGCCTGACCGCCGCCGAGTCGTGGACCTGGCACCGCGATCTGCTGGCCAAGCAGGGCGACCGCTACGACCAGCGCGTGGCCCAGCGTATCCGTCGCGGCCAGCAACAGAGCGCCGCCGACTACATCACGCTGCTGGCCGAGCGCGCCGCCATGCAGGCGCGCGCCGCCGAGCGCCTGCGCGATGCCGACGCCTGGCTGATGCCGACCGTCGCCGTGCGCCCGCCGCGCCTGGATGCGTTGGCGCGTGACGAGGACTTCTTCGCCACGAACGGCCTGGTGCTGCGCAACCCGAGCGTGATCAATTGGCTCGACGGCTGCGCGGCGTCCCTGCCGATGGGGCAGGGCATCGGCCTCGGCATCTGCGGCCTGCACGGGCACGACGCCCGCGTGCTGCAGGTAGCCGGCGCCATCGAGCAGGGCCTGGCGTAAGCCGGGCAGCCAGCAAATCGGCCGGATTCCCACGGCCGCGGCAACGCGCTCCAGCACAACACAGCGCAAGCCAGAGGGCGCCGCCAATGTAGCGGCGCCCCGCCCACCACACCCAAGGAGTAATCACCGATGTCTTCCGTGATGACCGGCGCCCCTGGCGCCCTGGAGAGCCTGCCGCCCGCGGAATTGGCTCAGCAACGCAACGAGGCGTACCGCAAGATCACCGTGCGCCTGATCCCGTTCCTCGTGTTCCTGTTCATCCTGGCCTGGATCGACCGCGTCAACGTGGGCTTCGCCAAGCTCCAGATGCTCCAGGACCTGCAGTTCAGCGAGGCCGTGTACGGCCTGGGCGCGGGGATTTTCTTCATCGGCTACTTCCTGTTCGAGGTGCCGAGCAACCTGCTGCTGGAGAAGATCGGCGCGCGCAAGACGCTGGCGCGCATCACCATTCTTTGGGGCCTGGCCTCGATGGCGATGATCTTTGTCAAGACGCCGGGGCAGTTCTACGCGCTGCGCTTCCTGCTGGGGATTTTCGAGGCGGGCTTCTTCCCGGGCGTGGTGCTGTACCTGACCTACTGGTTCCCGGCCGACCGCCGCGCGCGCATCAACGGCCTGTTCATGACCTCGTTCGCGATCGCTGGCGTGATCGGCGGCCCGCTGGCCGGCTTCATCATGAGCGCGATGGACGGCGTGGATGGCCTGGCCAACTGGCAGTGGCTGTTCGTGATCGAGGGGATTCCGTCGGTGCTGGCCGGTGTGGCGGTGCTGATGTTCCTGCCCGAGAAGCCGGTCAACGCGAAATGGCTGACGGCCACCGAGCAGACGCTGGTGACGCGCGAGGTGGAGGCCGAGGCACGTGACCCGGCCAAGCATTCGTCGCTCAGGGACGCCTTCGCCAATTCGCGGGTCTGGATCTGCGCGGCGATCTACTTCTGCGTGGTGAGCGGCAATGCCACCATCGCGTTTTGGTCCCCGTCGATCATCAAGGAGCTGGGCGTCAAGGGCAACCTGCAGATCGGTCTGATCTCGGCGATTCCGTTCGTGGCCGGCACCATCGCCATGGTGCTCAACGGCATCCACTCGGACCGCTCGGGCGAACGCCGGATGCACTGCGCCATGGCCACGCTGCTGGCCGCGGTGGGCCTGACGCTGACCGGCATGTGGCTGCACAGCGCCACGCTGGCACTGGTGGCGCTGACCATCGCCTCGGTCGGCATCCTGGCGGCTTTCCCGGTGTTCTGGTCCCTGCCGTCGGCCTTCCTGGCCGGCACGGCGGCGGCGGGCGGCATCGCCCTGATCAACTCCATCGGCAACCTGGCCGGCTTCGTGGCGCCGTACATGATCGGCTGGTTCAAGACCAATACGGGGCGGCTGTCGTCCGGCCTGTATTTCGTTGCCGCGCTGGAAGCCTGCGCCACGGTGTTGGTGCTGGCCTTCATCCGCACCCGGCGCTAAGCCCCAGGCGGGGCCGGGCGAGGCGCAAGCCGGGCAGGGGGCTGGATTCCCGCTGCGGCTTGCGCTACAATCCGCAGCCTTGTCGACCGTTGGCAAACGTTACGCCAACGGCACGGCCGGCATCCGACGGCAGATCATGAAAGGCGGGCAGTTCCAGCCGCCTTTTTTGCTTTGTCGAGGATGCGCAGCGCCAACCGACAACGCGGTCGCCCGCCAGGGCAACCGCCGCAAGGACCGCGAGGGTGGCGAAATTGGTAGACGCACCAGGTTTAGGTCCTGACGCCAGCAATGGTGTAGGGGTTCGAGTCCCCTCCCTCGCACCAAATCGCCGATATTAGTGAATTTTGGCATTTGTTTTGCCGATATTTGAGCGAGGTTAGCCAACTACTGGCTCGAAACCCCCACCAGATTCGCACGAATTCCACGCGAATCGCCTGTCAGGCCGCGCAATCTGTAGCTAAAGGTACAAAGAAGCTAGCTACTTTGTGCTTGTATTGAGTGCGTGATGTAGGGGAATGGATCCCCTCCCTCGCGTTGAGCGCGTCGCCGATCGAATCGCCAGGTCCGTTCCCATCCGTGAAAGCTGGGTACTAGAATGCGCATGGTTGACCCGCCAGTTCTGTCACGTCGAGGCGCTCGTTGCTCTTTCGGGCAATCCGAGGCGAAGTGACGAATTAGAAATAGCACGCTCGATGTCACTGCGAAATCTGCGCAGACGTTGCCATATGGCCGAGGTCGGGTGCAGATTCAACCATCGCCTATTGATTCGCGAGCGTCTGCTGTGCAGTCAGGAACTGACCCTGGCCTTGGCCACAGTCATTGGTCGGGATGCGCGTTCCCAAAGGTGCCAATGAGCGTCAGCCGCCTGGGGCACCGTCCCGTCCTCCGACCATTCATGCGTGATGCTGTCCAACGAACAGGCGAGAACTTGAAAGCCTCTCAATCCCGCTTGCGAGCGATCAGGAAGGCATCCTCTTCCATCTCGTTCTCGTAGTAAATATGCCCATATGATGGAAACACGACCATCACTCCCCTTTTAAGGTATCCCCAAGCAGATTCAGGATCGCTGGGCATGTAGACACCCGCGTCGATATCGCACACGACGACTCCTCCTCTGTCGTCGCCAAGCCCAACGACATCCCCGACCCTGACTTCTTGATCGTCTTCATATTTCATAGGGTGTACCGCTTCCAGAGAACCTAGTCAGCGTTGCGCGATATCAGCCACAGATCGGGATGTTCTTCGGGAAAATGCACTAGCCCCATGCTGGGAAAATCGATCATCACCCCAGTCTTCAAAAATTTCCAATCGTCCGCCGATTGCTCTGCGGAAGACTCATCCGTATCTATTGAGCACATCACGATGCCTTCATCGGTGGAACCCAGACCTACCATATCGCCGACTTTTACCGCTTGACCATCAACGTATTTCATTGTCATTCGATGCCAGTGGGTTGCAGTAGGGTGACTTTACTGTGCGGATTTCGGGGGAGCGCAATAGCTATGCCTCGCCTCCAGAGTTCCGCAGTTCGTTGATCCTTTCCCATACGTCTGGCAGGATCGCGTTCTGCCACACGCCCTGCAGCAGCGTTCTAAATACCGGCTCACTAAGGCACAGTTGTTCTACCCATGGCGAGACTTCCCTGCCGTGGTATGCAAGTAGGTCCTCGAGAGGGCCAGCAGCCAAACTTGCAAGCCTTGCCATGTCGTTCTTGTCAGTCCGAGACCAAATCAAGGAAATCGCATCCCAGCACGTTTGAGGCTCATGTCGAGCCGTATCTCCAAGATACTCAATCACCCAGAAGAACTCTTCGCCAGCGTCGGCTCGGTGTGTATAGTCTCCAATCTCATCATGGGCGCGATGAAACGCAAACCATGCGTCGGAGATGTCATTGAGGCTTGGCTTCATCATTGCGTTCATTCATTGCACGGGGCAAGCGGGCGGAGGCAAAGAAACAAAGTAACCCGGGCGCGGATAAAAGCGAGATACCTGCGGCGCCTTTCAGTAAACGTTGTTGTGCGCCATGCCCTGGATTGGTGGAACCCGAGAACGACTCGATAGTCATCGATCACAGCGCAAATGGCGGCGGCCGCACCAGGCAGCATCAGCACACGTAATCGCAGCTCCAGCATTGCCCCGAGCCATCTGGATAGAACGTCGACCCGCAATTTGGGCATGCCGCAGCTTTGCCCATCGGCCGATAGGGTTCCCAGCCCAGCCTAAGATGCTGAATCGCTGCAGCCTCTTCAGCGCTTCCGGCCTCAATGACGAACATTAATCGCTCACAGTAGGAATCGAGTGAGCCGTCGACAAACTTCGGCTGCTCAATTCCTTCGCTCATGGTGATCTGACACCCGTCCAGGGAACTCCATACGGAGAAGACACGTTTATTCATGTGGTCGAATTGCCCAAACAGTCTTCGGCGGTCGTACACTGCCTTGCTGGTTATGAATCTATCAAAAATGTGAGATTTGAGCTTGCCGGCGACGTGGGGTGTGGCTGTGAAGCGACTCGATGGGAACTCGTCGTCTAAGGCAAGCCGCAGTCGAGGCTGATGGGGAGTCCCCCGAGCACGCGAAAGGGCGGTATGGCTCTCGCGTTCGGCAGGGGCTCGGTGGCATGGTGGTAAAGGCAGGCACTGCTGCTTGGGACATCAGCACTAACACCGCCGCGGGTGTGTTCGGCGCCGCTATCGCTAAGTACTACGGTCTCTCCTAAGCATTCGCACGCAAATCGCACGAAGGGCTCGAATCACCCGGAAACCCGCATGCTGTAGCGGTTTGTGACGGGGTTCGAGTCCCCTCCCTCGCACCAATTTCTTATGTGGACTATTCGCCACAAATGCCAGCATGATGCCGGCGACTCGGGTGAGAGCAGCCGGCGTTCGCATGGCAGCACAACCGGCCCCCTAACGAGACCGGTCCCCCCCCCCTCAATTCAACGGAAAGCGCTTCGCCAATGCGGTGAACCGTGCATCTTCCTTGCGCACCTGTGCGGCGAATTCTTCTGGCGTGTTGACCAGCGGTTCGGCGCCAACGGCCGTGATCGCTTTTTGCAGTTCGGCATGACCCATGGCTTCGCGCACGGCGGCGTAGATGCTCTGGGTGACGGCTGGCGGCGTGTCTTTCGGTGCGAACAGGCCGAACCAGGTGGTGTACTCGTACTGCGGCATGCCGGTTTCCACCACGGTGCGCACATCCGGCGCCTCGCTGAAGCGATGGGTGCCCTGGTTGGCGACGATCTTCAGCGTGCCCGCCTTCTGGTGCGGGAGCGCCGACGCCACGCCGGTCACGGCGAAGTTCACGTTGTTGGCGATCATGTCGGTGATGATGGCCGCGGTCCCCTTGTAGTTGACCACGATCAGGTTGGGCAGCGCTTCCGCCTTCAATTGCTGGCCGAAGAGCTTGGCGACGTTTTCGCCCGTGCCCATGGAGCAGGGCGTGGCTGCTGTCTTGCAGTACTTGATCAGTTCGGGCAGGGAGGTTGCGGGGAATTTTCCGTTGGCAACGATTACGCCCGGCGATTGCGCGATGTTGGTGACGGGTACCAGGCTGGTCAGCGGATCGGTGCCCGTGAACGAGGGCGCGTGCTTGGTGAGGACGATGGCCGGCGTTTGGAGCAGCAGCGTGTAGCCGTCGGGCTTGGCCTCGGCGACCTTGCGCGTGCCGATCAGGCCGTCGGCGCCAGGCAGGTTGACCACCAGCACCGGCTGGCCCCATTGCTCGCCGAGTAGCTTGGCCGTCGCGCGCGCGGAGGCGTCGGTGCCGCCGCCCGGTACGTAGGGCACGACGATGGTGACGGGGCGATTGGGCTTCCACGCCGTCTGCGCCAGCGCGGGTGTGGCAGCGCCCCAGGTGGCGGCTGCCAGGACGATGGCGCGCAGCAGGGGGCCCTGGTAGGCGTGGCGGCGCGTGGAGTGGGGCGTGGGGTGGGTGATCGGCATGTTGGGTCTCCTCCTGTGATTTTTTCTAGTGTCGATTGGCGGGTCAGCGCGCCCAGCGCTTCTCGAAGTCCCAGACCTCTTCGAAGCCGATCAGCCTGCAGAACTCGTTGAAGTCCGCCATGGGAATCTCGGGCGACAGGCTGGTGCCCGCCTCCTTGAGGTGGCGCAGGGACTTCTCCATCGCGGCGGCGGCGACCAGGCTGGTCATGGCGGGGAAGATGGCGAGCGAGTAGCCGATCTCCTTGAGCACGCTGGCTGGCAGGATCGGCGTCTTCCCGCCGTCAGCCATGTTGGCCATCATGGGCAGGTCGAAGGCGTCGCAGGCGCGGCGCATTTCTTCCTCGGACTGGGGCGCCTCGAAGAACAGGATGTCGGCGCCGGCCTTCGCATAGGCCTCCATGCGGCGCATGGCATCGTCCACGCCCAGGCTGGCGCGGGCATCGGTACGGGCGATGATGAGGAAATTCTCCTTGTCCTGACGGGCTTCCGACGCGACCTTGATCTTTTCGACCATGTCCTCGATCGGCACGCAGCGCTTATAGGGCGTGTGGCCGCACTTCTTGGGAAATTCCTGATCCTCGATCTGGATGGCGGTGACGCCGGCTTCCTCGTAGCCGCGCACGGTGTGGTGCACGTTGAGCAGGCCGCCGTAGCCGGTATCCGCATCGGCGATCAGCGCCGCCTTTGAGGTGCGGGTGATGGTGCGCATGCGGTCCACCATCTGCGTATAGGTGGCAATGCCGGCATCGGGCAGCCCCAGGCTGGAGGCGGTGAGCCAGTAGCCGGAGCCGTAGATGATCTCGAAGCCGACCTTGTTGGTCATGACGGTGGCGATCATGTCCTGCACGCCGGGGATGACGATGAACTCGCCGGCGGCAAGTTTTTGTCGGAGGATGGGATTGGCCATGGCGGCTCCAGTAGGCTAGAAAAGGGAAGGGAAGTGCGGCTTAGTCCATCGAGGCCAGCCACGGCTGGTCGCGCTGCACGCGCGCCTCATAGGCGCGCAGCGCCGCGTCATGACGCAGGGTGCGGTCTACCTCGTCTTCGGCCGAGAGCAGTTGCTCCGCATGGCCGTCGGCGAGCGTGACGGGAATGACGCTGCCATCGGGAAGCTGCAGGCTGCGCTCGGCAACCCGCAGGTGCAGCGGCGCGTCCGCCGCCCCAGCGAGTGCTTGCAAGAGGCGCGCGTGATCCGCTGGCGTCACGGTGGCGGCCACCACGCCGTTCTTCACGCAGTTGTTGCGGAAGATGTCGCCAAACGACAGCGCGACCACGGCCTGCACGCCGTAGTCCGACAAGGCCCAGACGGCATGTTCGCGCGATGAGCCGCAACCAAAGTTCTGCAATGCGACCAGCACCTGCGGCGGCGACGGTTGGGCCATGAACGCCACTTCCGGGCGGCCTTCGGCCAGCCAGTCGGCAAACAGGTGCGCTCCCATGCCAGTGCGCTGCACCAGGCGCAGGAAGCGTCCCGGGAAGATGGCATCGGTGTCGATGTCGTCGCGCTGCATGACCGCAGCGCGGCCTTGGACTTCTGCGATAACGGCTTTCATGCGAGGTACTCCCGGGGGTCGGTCAAGCGTCCTTGCAGGGCGGATGCCGCGACGGCGGCGGGGCTCATCAGGTGAGTACGGCCGCCTTGTCCCTGCCGGTTCTCGAAGTTCCGGTTGGAGGTGGAAGCGCAGCGCTCGCCCGGCGCGAGGCTGTCGCCATTCATGCCGATGCACATGGAGCAGCCCGATTCACGCCACTCGAAACCCGCGTCGACAAAGACTTTCGCCAGGCCCTCGGCCTCGGCCGCGCGCTTGACGCTGCCCGAACCCGGGACCACCAGCGCACGTACGCCCTTGGCCACGTGGCGACCGCGCACCACATCGGCAGCGGCGCGCAGATCTTCCAGTCGACCATTGGTACAGGAGCCAATAAAGGCCACGTCGATCGGCACCGAAGACAGCGCCTGGCCGATCTTGAGACCCATGTAGGCGAGGTTTTCTTCCAGACGGTTGCGCTCGGCTTCCTCGCCGAGCATGGCGCCGTCGCCGACGTTGCCGGAGAACGCAGCGCTGTCGGCTGGCGTGGTGCCCCAGGTGACGAGCGGGGAGACGGTGGCGGCATCGAACGCCACGCTGCGGTCGTAGTCGCCCGTCGCATCGGTGCGCAGCGCGCTCCATGCCTGCGCGGCCTGCTCGAAATGGTCTCGCGCGGCGCCCTGTACGCGGTCGCGCAGGTAGGCCAGCGTGGTCGCATCCGGTGCGATCAGGCCGAAGCGTGAGCCGGCCTCGATGGTCATGTTGCAAAGCGTGAGCCGCGCATCCATCGACAGCGAATCGACCATCGGGCCGAAGTATTCGACGCCGTAGCCATTGCCGCCGCTGGTGCCGATGTGATGGATGATGGCCAGCGCCAGGTCCTTGGCGTAGACGCCCCTGGCCAGCGCGCCCGAGATGGCGATGCCCATCGTGCGCGGCTTGCGCATCCACAGGCTCTGGGTGCTCATGACATGGGCGACTTCCGAGGTGCCGATGCCCCAGGCCAGCGCGCCCAAGGCGCCCAGCGTGGCGCTGTGCGAGTCGCCACAGACCACGGTGCTGCCCGGCAGCACGTAACCCAGTTCCGGCGCGATGACGTGGACGATGCCCTGCAAGGGGTGGTCCAGGTCGAACAGGCGCATGCCGGTGGCCTGCGCATTGCGCCGCAGGGTGGCGATCTGCTCGCGGCTTTCCGCGTTGGGGATGTGGGTCAGGCGGTCGGCCGTGGTCGGTACGTTGTGATCCTGCACGGCGATGTGGCGCGGCGACGAGCGCAGCGCATGACCCGCCTCGGCCATGCTGGCGAAGGCTTGCGGACTCGATACCTCCTGCACCAGGTGCCGGTCGATATAGATCAGGTCCTCGCCGGCATCGTTACGGGCCACCGCGTGGGCCGCCCAGATCTTGTCGAATAGAGTTGTCATGGTGTGGGGTCACTCAGCATGGGTCGGTGGTGCCACCGTCCAAAGTCAATCGAGCTTGATGTGGGCAGCCTTGACGATCGCCTTGTTCTTGTCGAGGTCACGCACGATCTCGCGGCCATAGGCATCAGGCGTGCCCGGCGTGGCGACGATGCCGAGCGACGCCAGGCGCTCACGCATCGCGGGGTCGTTCAACACTTTCTGTAGCGCGGCGCTGAGCTTGTCGATCACAGGCTTGGGCGTGCGGGCGGGGGCCATCAGACCCACCCACGAGCTGATCTCGAAGTCCTTCATGCCGGCTTCGATCAGCGTCGGCACGTTCGGCAGCGAGGGGGCGCGCTCGCGCGACGTCACGGCCACCGCATCGACCTGGCCGCTCTTGACGAAGGGCATGGCGCCCGTCACCGCCGCGAAGGTCACGGGCAGGTTGCCGCCGACCACATCGAGCAAGGCCTGGCCGCCACCCTTGTATGGCACATGGGTCATCGGGATGCCGGTGCGCTGATGGAACATCTCGCCGGCGAGATGGGTGGTGCTGCCATTGCCCGCGCTCCCGTAGGACATGCCCCCAGCCACCGTCTTGGCGTAGTGCTGCAAGTCCGCCACGGTCTTGATGCCCAGCTTCGGATTGGCGGCGATCATCAGCACGGCGTCACCGATCTTGCCGATGGGCGTGAAGTCCTTGACCGTGTCGAAGGGCACCTTGGCATAGACATTGGGATTGATCACCAGCGTGCCGTCATAGCCGAGCAGCAGCGTGTAGCCATCGGGATCCGCCTTCGCCGCCATCTGCGTGCCGATATTGCCGCCAGCGCCGGGCTTGTTATCGACGATGATCTGCTGGCCAAGCTGCTGGCCGAGCTTCTCTGCCACGATGCGGGCGCTGGTGTCGGTCACGCCGGCATTGGCGAAGGGCACGATCAGGCGGATTGGCTTGTTGGGATAGTCGGCTTGCGCGTGCGCGGCGGATATGCCGCAAGCGGTCAATGCCAGGGTGGCGCCGAGCAGGCGGCGGCGGGCTTGGGCGGACAGGCTGAGAGGCTGTTTCACGATGGTTGTCTCCGGTCTTTGTAGTGGGGAAGGCATCGACGTGCCTTTTCTATGACGATTGCAGCGGAACTTCGAAGTCGGTGTGGCTCAGGCTCGTGGGTCGCGGGCGCGACGGGTGGCCGCTATCGCCATCAGGTTTTCATCGCGCCAGGCCCGTCGGGATTCCAGGTCTGACTGCGGCAGGTGCTCGCGGCGTTGCGCCTCCACTTCCCGGATCAGCGCCGGGTCCCAAGGGGTTTCGTGGCCGCGTGAATTCGCGATGCGCTGGTACAGCGGACCCAGCCGCACCGCATAGTCGGCCACGCCGCCCGGCGCGTTCAGGTCGATGGTTTCGAATGGCCCCATGAACGACCAGCGCCAGCCCAGGCCGTCGCGTATGGTCTTGTCGATGTCCTCGCAACTGGCCACGCCTTCCTGCGCCAGCGCCCACGCTTCGCGCAGCAGCACAGCCTGCAGCCGGTTCAGGACGAAGCCTTCCACTTCCTTGCGCACATGGACCACGGTCTGGCCCACGGACCGCATCAGGGCGTCGGCAAAGTCGACTGTGCTCGACGCCGTCTCCGGCGACGGCACCAGTTCAACGACCGGGACCAGATAAGGCGGATTGACCGGGTGTGCGATCAGCACGCGCGGCGAGATGGACAGGCCCAGGGCAAACGCCGATCCGGGGATGCCGGACGTGGAGCTGCCGACGACCATATCGGGCGAGGCCAGCGCGTCGAGATCCACCATCAGCTGGCGTTTCACCTCCACGCGTTCGAGCACCGACTCCTGCACATAGGCAACGCCTTCCACCGCCTCGGCCAGCGTGGCAACCGGCGTGATGCGGGCCAGCACGGTGGCGGGGTCCTCGTCGATCAACCCGTGCCGACGCAAACCAGCCAGTTGCGCTTCGATGAGCGGCACGGCCTGGCGCGTGATCTCCGGGTTGGCGTCGAACATCTTCACGTTCAGGCCCGCCCGGGCAAAGACAATGGCCCAGCCGGCGCCTACCAGCCCGGCGCCGACGATGGCTACCGGGCGGCCGGCGCAGAGCGCCTGAATCTTATGGTTGTCGGTCATGTTGTCTTGGGTCTCCTGTTATGTGGCGTCGCGCTTGCGTACGGTGCCGCGCTCGACCAGCACGCAGGGCACATCCACGCTGCTCGCCATGACCTGTCCGCCGATCTGCTCGAACAGCAGGGTCCGCGTGGCGTGCACCATCTGTTCCACGTTCTGCTGCACGGTCGTCAGGTCGAATGAGGGCCAGGCGGCCTGTGGCACGTTGTCGAAACCCACCACGGAAACATCGCGCGGCACTTGCATGCCCAGTTCGGCACGCAGGGTCTCCAGCGCGGCGATGGCCATGTGGTCATTGGCGGCGAACAGCGCGTCCGGGCGGTTGTCCGGGTCACGGAACAGCGCGAGCACCGCGCGCCGCGCCTCGGCGAAGTCGTAGTCGCCGACGCCCCGGGCATGCAGCGGCAGGCCGGCTGCAGCGAGGGCATCGCACAGCCCGGCCTCGCGGTCGCGGCTGGTCGATGCGTTCTCCGATCCGGCCAGCCACGCAATGCGGCGGTGGCCGGTACGCACCAGCAGTTCCCCGACTTGCCGGCCGCCCGCGCGGTTCTGCGAGGTGACCGAACTGGTCGAGTAGCCGCCCATCGGCCCGACCTGTGCCACCCGGTTGAACAGCACTACGGGAATGCCGGCGTTGATGCAGTCGTTGGCAAGTGCCGATGACAGCGTCGTGGAGGCCATCACGATGCCATCGACCTGATACTGGAGGATGTCCGCCAGGACGTTGTCGGCCTCTTCCGTCTCGCTGATAAACAGCAGCACGTGATAGCCATCCTGCTGCAGCGCCTGGCACAGGCGTTCGATGACCACGGGGTAGAACTGGTTCTCCAGATAGCTCATGACCAGGCCGATGATCCGGCTGCGGCGGGTGATCAGGCTGCGGGCGATGGCATTGGGCCGGTAGCCGAGCTTGCGGGCGGCGGTCTCGATACGCTCACGCGTTTCTGGCGCCACGCTGGCGCCGGGCGTGAAGGTGCGGCTGACGGCGGACTGCGAGACTTCCGCCAGGCGGGCCACGTCGTGGGCGGTGACTTTTTTCATGCCGCTGTCCATCCCCCGTCAAGCATCAGCGCGCTGCCCGTCATCAGGCTGGAAGCGTCGCTGGCGAGGAACACCACCGGACCCATCACCTCGTCGATCCGACCCAGCCGGCCCAGCGCGATCTTGTCGAGCACAAAGCGGCGGAACGACGGGTCCTCGAACATCGGCGCGGTGAGCGTCGTCTCGATAAAGGTAGGGCAGAGCGTATTGACGCGGATGCCCGCCGGTCCCAGCTCCCAGGCCAGGGCCTTGCTCATGCCCTCGATCGCATGCTTGCTGGCGCAGTAGAGCGCACGGCGCGGGCTGCCCACGTGCCCCATCTGCGAGGAGACGTTGATGAAAGAACCGGGCAGGCCCGCCGCCTGCAGGCTGCGGGCCACTTCACGGGAGACATAGAAGGTCGCCTTCACGTTCAGCGCAAAGACCGCGTCGATGTCTTCGTCGGACGTTTCGGTCAGCAGTTTGGGCCGATTCATGCCCGCGTTGTTGACGAGGATCTGGAACGGCGGGCGGCTGCTGATCGCGCGCTCGACCGCTGAGGGGTCCGTGACGTCCAGCACCATGAAGTCGGCGCTGCCGCCTTGCGCACGAATGGCGGCGCAAGCGGCCTCCAGCTCGGCCCCGGACCGGGCGGCCAGGGTGACCTCGGCACCAGCCTGTGCCAGTGCCACGGCCGCCGCCAACCCCAGGCCGCGGCCTCCGCCGGTGACGAGGGCGCGCTTGCCGTCGAGACGAAAGCCGCCGAATGCCGGCAATGGCGTCACGGCTGTCACCCCTGCAACGCCGGCACCGGCGCGTACCACGGCACTTCGGGACGTTCGCCGTAGCGGCGCACGCGGATGTTGGCCTGCTCGCCATGGCCCGCGAAGTTCTCCATATGGCACAGGCGCGAGCAGTATTCGCCGATCTCGGCGCTGGCGGCATCCGTCGTCACGCGCTGGAACGTGCAGGTCTTCAGGAATTTGCCGACCCACAGGCCGCCGGTATAACGCGCCGCCTTGTTGGTGGGCAGCGTGTGATTGGTACCGATGACCTTGTCGCCAAAGGCGACATTGGTGCGCGGTCCCAGGAACAGCGCGCCGTAGTTGGTCATCTGGTTCAGGAACCAGTCGGGATCGCGGGTCATCACCTGCACGTGCTCCGAGGCGATCTCATCCGCCTTCTGCAGCATCTCTTCGCGCGTATCGCAGACGATCACCTCGCCAAAGTCCGCCCAGGCCTTGCCGGCGATCTCCGCCGTCGGCAGGATCTTGAGCTGCCGCTCGATTTCGGCCATGGTGGCGTGCGCCAGCGCTTCGCTATCTGTCAGCAGAACCGCCGGCGAGGTCAGACCGTGCTCGGCCTGGCCCAGCAAGTCGACCGCACAGATTTCGCCGTCTACCGAGTCGTCGGCAATGACCAGCGTTTCAGTGGGACCGGCGAACAGGTCGATGCCGACACGGCCGAACAGCTGGCGTTTGGCTTCCGCCACGAACATATTGCCCGGACCGACCAGCATGTCCACGGGTGCGATGCTGGAGGTGCCGACGGCCATCGCCACCACCGCCTGCACGCCGCCCAGCACCAGGATCTCGTCCGCGCCCGCCATGTGCATGGCGGCGACGATCGCCGGGTGCGGCTCGCCGTGGAAGGGGGGCGCCGTCGCCACCACGCGCTTGACGCCGGCGACCTTGGCGGTCAGGACGCTCATGTGGGCCGAGGCCAGCAGCGGATACTTGCCACCCGGGATGTAGCAGCCGACCGCATTGACCGGAATATGGCGGTGGCCCAGGAACACGCCGGGGCGGGTTTCGACCTCGACGTCGAGCATGGAGTCACGCTGGATCTGTGCGAAGTTGCGAACCTGTGCCTGCGCGAAGCGGATGTCCTCCAGTTCGCGCGCCGAGAGGCTGTTCATCGCCTTCTCAATGGCGGCCTGCGGCAGACGGAAATCCTGGGGGTCCCAGTTATCGAACTTCTTGCTGTATTCGCGCACGGCCGCATCGCCGCGCGCTTCGATGTCGCGGATGATGCCTTCGACGGTATTGCGAACAGCGCTGTCGTCATTGGCACGCGCCTGGACGTCACGTCCACGCTTGAGGTAGCGAATCATGGGGAGTTCCGAGGTTGGTTGTGCATACGTATGCACAGTAACTTTCTTGCATTCGTATGCAAACTCGGTGTTTTCCCTAGCCGATTCTGCGTGACGGGTAAGTCTCAAGTATTCTCCGAACCTGCCGTTAGCCGTGGATCACCCGAGGTCCTAACACCAATAATATGCTCGAAAAAACCTATTTCCCCCGACTGCTCGCCGGCCTCCTTGCGGCAAGCCTGGCATTGTGTGGCGCCGGTGCATGGGCCAGTACCGATCCGATGGCAGCCGAAGGGCCGGCTGTGGAGGCGGACCGGCCGTCCGATGCGTCGCGGACGCGCCTTGTGGCGGAGCTTCAGCAGCGGATCAAGGACAAATCAGTTCGCGAACTGCGCGCGAGCGCCAATGGCGAGTACGCCACGACCCTGATGCTGGCGGAAGATGAAGTGGTCTGCTACGTCGGGCTGCTCTACCAGAACAAGCTGTGGCGCGTGTCGCGTTTCAGCTCGCTGGCGAGCGCGGAATCGGCATACCGCAAGGCCACCGCGCAGAGCGCGGCGCTGGCCGATCAGGCGATCCGCCGGCAAGTGCTGGCGACGGAGCAGCGCCAGTACGAGCGGGCGATCCAGAGTGCGGAAGCCCAGGCGGACGCGCTGGCCACTGAACTGCGCGCCGAGCAGGCGCAGCGTGAGCAGTTCGCCGAGGACCAGAAGACGTTCCGCGCCGACAACGACGCCCGAGAGGCCGACAACCGCAGCGCGCGCAGCCAGTTGGCGAAGCTGCGGCAGGAAATTCGCCGCCTGGAGGCGTCTCTGGCGGACTCTGGCCAGAAGCTGCCGGCGCCGGACAAGGTGCGGCGCTAACAGCATCGCCCGGCCCGGGACCACAAGTCCCAGGCCGGACCGGATGAATCCATGGAGGGGGAGGGGCGCGAGCCCGCTCCCCCTTTTGCCATCCCGCTCAGGGATTGAACGTATCCCCGAGGACCACCCCTTCACGGCGCGGATCCGTGCCGCCCATCCACACCGCCGCGCCGCCTGACTGGCTGCGCAGGACCGTGTTGACCCCGCTCGCCTGCGCGCCGATCGATACCGTATGGCCCAAGGCACGCAGGCCCGTGACCAGCGGATCGTTGCCGCCGTTGCTTGTGGCGTCGATGTTCGGATGCTCGCCCCCGACCGTGGTGCTGGGGTTGTTGCTGGCACCGAAGTCGACGAGGCCCGAGGACTGCTGGGCGTTGAGCCCCCAGTCGAGCAAGCCCACGAGCGTCTTGACGACGTATTGCGGGATCGTGCCGCCGCCCGGCGAGCCGGTGGCCATCAGGAAGTCGCCAATCGACCCATCTGCGGCCTGGCGGAACACCATCGTCGGCGCCATCGAGCTGCGCGGCCGCTTGCCGGGCTGCACCCGGTTGGCCACCGGTATGCCGCCGCTGTCGGTCGGCTGGGCCGAAAAGTCGGTCAGCTGGTTGTTGAGCAGGAAGCCGTTGGTCATGTGGAACGACCCCATGCTCGATTCAACCGACGTGGTCGCGCTGACCACGCTGCCGTCCGCATCGACGATCGTGAACTGGTTCGTGCCGTGCTCGATCAGCGACGCCACGCCGAGGGGCACCGAGCCGAGGTTCCCAGCCGTGGCCGTGCCCATGCTGACCGTCGGCGAGATCAGCGCCGCGCGGGAGGCCAGGTAAGGCTTGTTCAGCATGGTGTTGGCGGAGCCGCCGGGCAGGGGGACGAAGTCGGTATCGGCCACGTACTTGTCACGGTCGGCGTAGGCCAGCCGTTCGGCTTCGCTGACGAAGTGCACGCCGAGCACGGTGGGCTTGCCGCCTTCGCCGTCGATGGCGGTCGGCTTCAGCGCGGCGAGGTCGAAGTTCTCGAGAATCCCCATCGCCGACAGCACCGTGATCCCGCCCGACGTCGGCGGCGGCGCCCCGCAGATCCAGTACGCGCGATACGTGATGCAGACCGGGTCGCGCTGCTTGGCCTGATAGTTGGCCAGATCGGCCAGCGTGGTCTTGCCCGGCGTGATCGCCGAGCCGTCCGTGGCGGCCGTCGTGCCGATCTTGGCGATGATGTCGCTGGCGATCTGGCCCGTGTAGATCGCATTGGCCCCGTTGGCAGCCATCTGCGTCAGGGTGTTGGCGTAGGCCGGATTCTTCAGCACCGTGCCGAGCGCCTTGGGCGTGCTGTCGGCGTTGAAGAAATAGGCGAGGGCTTCGGGGTCACGCTTGAGCGACGTGGCGTTGCTCTGGATGGCGGCGGCCAGCCGTCCGCCGATCGGGAACCCGTTGGTGGCCAGCGTGATGGCATCCCCGAACAGGTCCTTCCACGCGAGCTTGCCATGCTCCTTCTGCACGCGTTCGATCAGGCGCGGGATGCCGACGGTGCCGATCGAACGGCCGCTGGCGCGGGCGCTCGGCACGGGCGGGTTCGTGTTGGTGGCGTCGTCGATATAGCGCAGGTAGTTCTCGGTGGCGGCGGCGGGCGCCGATTCCCGGCCATCGTAGGCTTGCACGGCGCGCGTGCGGGCGTCGTAGTAGAGCATGAAGCCGCCCGAGCCCATGCCGGTGGCTTCCGGCACGGTCAGCCCCAGCACGGACTGGACGGCCACTGCGGCGTCCGCCGCGCTGCCGCCCTTCTTGAGCACCGCGCAGCCGGCCGCGCTGGCATAGGCGTTCGACGACGACACCATATAGGTCTTCGCGTAGACGGGCTTAAGCCCCTTGCGGTAGCCGGACGCCGGCTCGGGCAGGGAAGGGTCGCCGGGCTGGTTCGATCCCACCACGACCGTGCTGCCGTCGCTGGCCAGTACCTGGCAACTGGTATCGGCCTGTGGGGTGGTCGGGGTGGTGGGGGGGGTGGCGGGCTTGTCGTCGCTGCCGCCGCATGAAGCGATCAGCAGGGTACTGGCAACGGCGGTGGCCAGCGCCAGCGGGGTTTTCTGGATGCGCAACACGATCTTTCCTCCGGAACTACGACGTGAAAGAACGAGCCCGAGGGCTCGGACTGCAGTGCTGCAAGCTGTTTGGGCGTTGGCATGTCGTCGCGCACGGGCGTGCCCTCGCCCCGCTGGCGCGTGTTGGGCTGCGGTGTGAAAAAACGCGATAAGCGACCCCGTCCCCCGACGGGGGAACCTGTCGGGGGATGCGGTATCTGGAGCCGGATTCGGGAGGGTGGAGCGCTAAGACGAGTCGGTGTCAGTCATGACGCGCTAGACACTTTTGATGGGGAAGTGTCTAGCGTAGTACACCACTATCGATATGCAAGTGCGTTACGCCACGTTTCGTGGCGTTCAGCCGCGCGTGCCTGCCATGGCCTCGCCGTAGCGTTCCATGTGGAAGTCCGTATCGCCGAACAACACGTCCACCATGGCGAGCTGCTTGAAGTAGTCGCCGACCTCCAGTTCGTCGGTCATGCCCATGCCGCCGTGGAGTTGCACGGCTTGCTGGCCGATGAAGCGCGCCGCCCGGGCCACCACCACCTTGGCGCCGGCAAGCATGCGCCTGCGCGCGGCAGCGTCGGTCTCGTCGAGCGCCCGCGCCGCGACGTAGGCCATCGACAGCGCGAGTTCCTTGTGCACCAGCATCTCGGCCATGCGGTGCTGCAGGGCCTGGAACGTGGCGAGCGGCGTGCCGAACTGCCGGCGCGTGCGAAGGTATTCGCCCGTCAGTTCGATCAGGCGCTCCATCGCACCCACCGCAGCGGCGCACTGTGCGGCGATACCGTGGTCGAGCCCATGTTCGAGCGCAGCCAAGCCGATTTCCGCCTGTCCGATCCGCGCGGCGGCCGGCACTGTCACACCTTGCAGCCGCAGGTCGGCGCCGCGCAGGCCATCCATGGTCGGATAGCTGGTGACGTGCAGCCCTTCTGTGTCGCGCGGCACGAGGAACAGCGCGAGATCGGCCTCAGGCGCCGGGACCCGCGCGCTGACCAGATAGGTGTCCGCCGCATCGCCATGCCAGACCAGCGATTTGATGCCATCGAGCCGATAGCTATCACCGTCACGCACGGCCGTCGCCTGCGCGGCTTCCGGCCGATAGCGCGTGCCCGGTTCGAGATAGGCGAGGGCGAGCACGCGCTCGCCGCTGGCAAGCGCCGGCAGCCATGCCGCCTGTTGCGCCGCGCTGCCATAGTTGCCGAGCACGGCCGTGCCGACCACCGCGCTCGGGATCACAGGTTCCAGCACCAGCCCGCGCCCCAGTTCCCGGTGCACCACCAGCTGGCTGGCCGGGCCTTCGCCAAAGCCGCCGAAGTCGGTCGACACGGTGAGGCCCAGCACACCCATCTCCGCCAGTGCGGCCCAGATGCCGCGATCGAACGCGCCACCCTGGCGAGCAATCTCCCGGCGCCGCGCAAACGGATACTCGGTCTCGACGAAACGCCGCAGGCTGTCCGCCAGCATCTGCTGTTCTTCGCTGTATTGGAAATCCATGCCTGTGTCTCCCTTCAGAATCCGATGATCATCTTGGCGATGATGTTCTTCTGCACTTCGTTGGCGCCGCCGTAGATCGATGTCTTGCGCGTATCGAAGTAGGTGGCCGCAGCCGGTGATGCCCAATCCGGCCCGCTGACCGGCTGGACGGTGCCCGCCTCGCGCCACTCCGGCGCGTACGGCCACGCGTTCGGGCCCGCCACCTCCAGTTGCAGCATGGCGATGTCCTGCTGCAGCTCGGAGCCGCGGATCTTCAGGATCGAGGCTTCCGGACCGGGCCCACGGCTATCTTCCTGCGTGGCCACGCGCAGCAGGAGCATTTCCATGGCCATCAGGTCCATCTCAAGCCGGGCGATCTTGTCGCGCATGCGCACGTCGTCGATCATCCGCCGGCCCTTGCCGTCGGTGGCCTCGCTGGCATAGTGCTTGAGCAGGCGCATCTCGCGATGGCAATGGCCGATGCCGGCGATGGAAGTGCGCTCATGGCCCAGCAGGTACTTGGCGTAGGTCCAGCCGCGGTTCTCCTCGCCCACCAGATTCTCGACCGGCACCTCCACGTCTTCGAACCACGTTTCGTTGACGTCGTGGCCCCCGTCGAGGGTGGTAATGGGACGGATCGTCACGCCGGGGCTCTTCATGTCGATCAGCAGCATCGAGATGCCGTCCTGGGGCTTGGCCTCGCCATCGGTGCGGACGAGGCAGAAAATCCAGTCGGCATATTGCGCATACGACGTCCACGTCTTCTGGCCGCTCACGATGTAGCGGTCGCCCTGGCGCACGGCGCGCATCTTCAGCGAGGCGAGGTCGGACCCCGCGCCGGGCTCCGAGTAGCCCTGGCACCAGAAGTCTTCCATGGTGGGGATGCGCGGCAGGAAATGGGCCTTCTGCGCAGCGTTGCCGTACTTCTGCAACACCGGCCCGATCATGGCCAGGCCGGTCGGCAGCAGGCGCGGGGCGTCGCCGTGGAAGGTCTCGATCTCGAAGATCAGCCGCTGGATGGCGTTCCAGCCGGTGCCGCCGTACTCGACCGGCCAGTTCGGCGCCCCCCAGCCGTGCGCCTGGAGGATGCGATGCCACCGCACGAAGTCGTCCTTTTCCAGACGCTGGTGATTGCGGACTTTGTCGGTGATGTCGGCGGGCAACTGGCTCCGCACGAAAGCGCGGACTTCCTCGCGGAAATCCTGATCGGCTCGGGTGAATCGCAAGTCCATGCACGGCTCCCTGCTGGCTGTTGGTCGGATCAGGGGAACGAGCATAGCGGTGGGGCCCCCTCCGCCACCCTCCCCAACATGGGTAGGGGCGGGGGATCGGGGTGATCGATACGAAGCAGGTATCGGGCGACATGAAGACGGTATTTGTCGCGGCCGGGGTGCGTCCGTAGCATGCGATCCATCGTTTCGAGGAGATTGCGATGGAGGTGGAAGGTACTGCACGCGCCACGGGCGCAGTTGGCAAGGACGGCAAGGAGAGTAACGGGCCGCTGGCCGGGATACGCATCCTGGACCTGACCACGGTGTTGATGGGACCGTACGCCACCCAGATCCTTGGCGATCTCTGCGCGGACATCATCAAGATCGAGCCGCCCGGCGGCGACACCGTGCGTGGCATCGGTCCTGCCCGCAATCCGGGCATGGCGGGCGTTTTTCTCCATGCCAACCGCAACAAGCGCAGCGTGGTGCTGGATCTCAAGCAGCCAGCCGGGCGTGATGCGCTGCTGCGCCTGGCCGCTGACGCCGATGTGCTGATCTATAACGTCCGCCCGCAGGCCATGCAGCGCCTGCGGCTCGGCTACGCGGACATTGCGGCGGTCAATCCGCGCATCGTCTACGTGGGTGTCTACGGCTACGGCCAGCGCGGTCCCTACGCGGCCAAGCCGGCCTATGACGACCTGATCCAGGGCGCCGTGGGCATCCCGGCGCTGAGCACGCTGGCCGGCTCCGAAGAGCCGCGCTACGCGCCGAACGCCATGGCGGACCGCATCGTCGGCATGAGCGCCGCCAACGCGGTGACGGCCGCGCTGCTCTACCGCACCCGCACCGGTGAAGGCCAGTCGATCGAAGTGCCGATGTTCGAGACCATGGCGCAGTTCGTATTGGGCGATCACATGTACGGCGCGACCTTCGATCCGCCAATCGGCCCCGCCGGCTACGCGCGCCTGCTGAACGACAACCGCAAGCCATACCGCACGCGTGACGGCTACCTGTGCGTGATGGTCTACAACGACAAGCAGTGGAAAACGTTCTTCGCGCTGATCGGCCAGCCCGACGTCATGACGAACGACCCGCGCTTCCACTCGATCGGCGAGCGCACGAAGCACATCCACGAGTTGTACCGGATGCTGGCCGAGGTGATGGCCACGCGCACGTCGGCGGAATGGACGGCGGTGCTCGAAGCGGCCGACATCCCCGTCATGCCCATGCACACGCTCGACACGCTGATGAACGACCCGCACCTGCAGGCGGTGGGGTTCTTCGAGATGGTCGAGCATCCGAGCGAAGGCCGCATGCGCTCGATGGCGGTGCCGTCACGGTGGTCGAAGTCCCAGCCGCATATCGCCCGGCAAGCCCCCCGGCTTGGCCAGCACAGCGCCGAGGTGCTGGCGGAAGCCGGTTACAGCCCGGCGGAGATCGAGGCCATGGCGGCGTCGGCCGCAACCCTCGTCGCGGACGCCTGATCGGGCATCCACCCCCAAGACATCGTTCCAGGAGATGCAGTGATGCACGAGCAAGATTCATCCATTGTCATCGTGGGCGCGCAGCGCACGCCCATCGGCGCGTTCCAGGGCGCTTTATCGACGTTCTCGGCGCCCGAGCTTGGCGCTGCCGCCATTGCCTCCGCCGTGGCGCAGGCAGGGGTGTCGGCCGATAGCGTCGATGAAGCCATCATGGGCTGTTGCCTGTTCGCCGGCCTTGGCCAGGCCCCGGCCCGGCAGGCCGTGCTTGGTGCGGGATTGCCGCCATCGGTGCCGGCGACGACGATCAGCAAGATGTGCGGGTCCGGCATGAAGGCAGCCATGCTGGCGCATGACCTGCTGCGCGCCGGCAGTTGCACGGTGGCGGTGGCGGGCGGCATGGAATCGATGACCAACGCGCCGCACCTCGTGCCGCGCGGCCGGCAGGGCTACCGCCTCGGCCACGGGCAGTTCCTGGACCATATGTATCGCGATGGTCTTGAGGATGCGTATGAAGGCCATCTGATGGGCTATTACGCCGACCTGACCGCCGAACAGGCTGGCATCTCGCGCGCGGCGCAGGATGCGTTCGCCGCCGAAAGCGTGGCGCGTGCGCAGGCTGCGGTGCGCGAAGGCCGCTTTGTGGCGGAGATCGTCGAGCTGTCGCCGAAGTCGGGGAAGAGCCGCAATCGCGAGCCACTGCGCGATGACGAGACCCCGGCGCGCTGCGACATCGACAAGATCCCGCGTCTGTCGCCCGCCTTCCGCACCGAGGGCACGGTGACGCCAGGCAACGCGTCGTCGATTTCAGACGGCGCCGCCGCGCTGGTCATGATGCGCGAGGCGGATGCGCGGGCAAAAGGCATCGTGCCGCTGGCCCGGATCACCGCGCTCGCCACGCATGCGCTGCCGCCGGGGCAGTTCTCGATGGCGCCGGTCGGCGCCATTCGCCGCGTGCTGGACAAGGCGGGCTGGCAGGCTGGCGACGTCGACCTGTTCGAAATCAATGAGGCCTTTGCGGTGGTGACGCTGCTCGCCATGCGCGAACTGAACCTGCCGCATGCGCGCGTCAACGTGAACGGCGGCGCCTGCGCGCTGGGCCATCCGGTCGGCGCGACGGGCGCCCGGCTGCTTGTGACGCTGGTCCACGCGCTGCGCGAACGGGGGCTGCGCCGTGGCGTGGCGAGCCTGTGCCTCGGTGGCGGAGAAGCCACGGCCATGGCGGTGGAGGTGGCATGAGCATGACCTTCGATCATTCCCCCGAACATCGCGAGATTCGCGAGGCCATCCTGAAGATCTGCGAGCGCTTTGACGCCGAGTATTGGCTGGAGAAGGACAAGGTCGGCGGCTTTCCGACCGATTTCCATCAGGCGCTCGCCAGGGACGGTTGGCTGGGCATCTGCATTCCGCAAGCCTACGGTGGTTCGGGCCTCGGCATTACCGGGGCCGCCATCATGATGCAGGCCATCGCCGAATCCGGTGCCGGCATGAGCGGGGCTTCGGCCGTGCACATGAACATCTTCGGCCTGAACCCGGTGGTGGTCTTCGGCAGCGAGGCGCAGAAGCAACGCATGCTGCCGCCCCTGATTCAGGGCAGCGAGCGGGCCTGCTTCGCCGTGACCGAGCCCAACACCGGCCTCAACACCACGCAACTGAAGACGCGCGCGGACCGGCACGGCGATCACTACGTGCTGAACGGCGCCAAGACCTTCATCTCCACCGCCAGTTGCGTGGAGAAGATGCTGATCCTGGCGCGCACCACGCCGCTGGAGGCCATCAAGAGCAAGACGGAAGGCCTGAGCCTGTTCTACACGACCATCGACCGGAACCACGTGGAGACCCGCGAGATCGACAAGATGGGCCGCAAGGCTGTCGACACCAACCAAGTCTTTATCGACGGCCTCAAGGTGCCCGTGGAGGACCGCATCGGCGAAGAGGGCAAGGGGTTCCAGTACATCCTGCATGGCATGAACGCCGAACGGATCCTGGTGGCGGCGGAAGCGGTTGGGCTCGGGCGCGTGGCGCTGGCGCGGGCCACGCAGTACGCCAAGGAACGTATCGTGTTCGACCGCCAGATCGGCAAGAACCAGGGCATCCAGCATCCACTGGCCGAATGCTGGATGGAGCTGGAAGCCGCCAACCTGATGGTGCTCAACGCGGCTGCGAAGTTCGATCGCGGCGAGCCCTGCGGCGCGGAGGCCAATGCGGCCAAGTACCTCGCGGCCGAGGCCTGCTACAAGTCCTGCCAGACGGCGGTGATGACGCACGGCGGCTATGGCTATGCCAAGGAGTACCACGTGGAGCGCTATCTGCGCGAAGCGCTGATTCCCCGCATCGCACCGATCAGCCCGCAGCTGATCCTGTGCTTCGTGGCCGAGAAGGTGCTTGGCCTGCCGAAGTCCTACTGAGGAGGCAACAGATGGATATGAAGCGTCGCCGCGCGGTCGGCCGGCGTGGAGAAGGAATAGCCGGCGGCTGCAGGGCTGCCTTTCGTCCCCTTACCGAAATCAGAATCCAAGCATGAGCGACTTCCTCAAGATCGAAACCATCGGACACGTGGCCGTTGCCACGATGAACCGCCCGCAGACCCGCAACGCCTTGTCGGATGACGATGCGATAGAGAGCATCGTCGACCTGTGCCAGGCGATCAACGACGACCTCTCGGTGCGTGTGCTGGTGCTGACCGGGGCGGGCCCGGCGTTCTCGTCGGGCGGTAATTTGAAGACGCTGCGCGATACCGTCGGCACCGGGCTGGGCGTGCCGGCGAATAGCCGTTACGCGTACCGGAACGGCATCCAGCGGCTGCCGCTGGCATTGCAGGCGCTTGAGGTGCCGACGATCGCCGCCGTGAACGGCCCCGCGTACGGTGCCGGCAATGACCTCGCGTGCATGTGCGATATCCGGATTGCCTCGGACAAGGCGGTGTTCGCGGAGAGCTTCGTCAAGTTGGGATTGCTGCCCGGCGATGGCGGGGCGTGGCTGCTGCCGCGTGCCGTGGGCATGTCGCGCGCCTGCGAGATGTCGTTCACGGGCGAGGCGATCGATGCGCAGCAGGCGCTGGCGTGGGGGCTGGTCTCGCGCGTGGTGCCTGCGGACGAGTTGATGCCGGCCGCCATGTCGCTGGCGGGGCGAATCGCCGCCAACCCGGGGCACGCGCTGCGCATGACCAAGCGGCTGCTGCGCGAAGGCCAGCAAACCAGCCTCGCCACGCTGCTCGAAATGTCCGCCGGCTTCCAGGCGCTGGCGCACCATACCGAGGAGCACGAGGCCGCGCTCGACGGTTTCCTGAAGCGCTAGCGTCACATCAGCCGGCCGTCGCCGGCGCACATAACCATAATGGAGACAACAATGCATCGACAAATCGCGGGCCTGTGCATGGCCGCCATGCTTTGCGCGACCAGCGGCGCCGCCGCCGCCGCGGACTACCCAGACCGGCCGGTCAAGATCGTGGTATCGCTGCCGCCCGGCAGCGGCGCCGACACCACCGCGCGTTTTATCGGCAAGCACCTGACCGAGAAGTTCGGCCAGCCCTTCGTGGTCGAGAACAAGCCGGGCGCCAACAGCTTCATTGCCGCGCGCCAGGTAGCCGAGTCGGCACCGGACGGCTACACGATGTTCGTCGCCAGCAACTCGCCGATGGTGACCAACGCGGCAGTCTTCCGCCAGCTGCCTTATGACCCGATCAAGGACTTCGTGCCCGTGGCGCGCATCGCGCGGTTCCCGATGGTGCTGGCGGTGCCCGCCAGCTCGCCGTACACGACGCTCGACGGACTGGTCACGGCCGCGCGCAACGCGCCGGGCAAGCTGAACTACGCAGCCGGCACGCCGACCTATCAGGTGGCGCTGGAACTGTTCCACGAAACGCGTGGTATCCGCGCCATGCCCGTGCCGTACAAGGGGACGTCGCTCGCCATGAGCGACCTCGCCGGCGGGAGCGTGGATTACACGATGGCGGAGGTGAGCGCCGTGATGCCGCTGGTGCGAGCCGGCAAGGTGCGCGCGCTGGCGGTAGGCAGCCCGGAACGGCTCAAGGAACTGCCCGGCGTGCCCACCATCGCCGAGACCGGCAGCAAGGGCTACGAGGCGTTCGCCTGGACCGGCGTGTTCCTGCCGGCCAAGACGCCGCAGACCGTGGTCGACAGTATTGCCAAGGCGGTGGGTGATCTCCTTGCGACGCAGGAAAGCGCGCGTTTCATCGAGACGATGGGCGGCACGGTGTTCCCGGCCACTCCACAGCAGTTCCGCGATTTCCAGGTCAGCGAGATCGAGCGGACACGGCGCATCGTCAAGACGGCGAATATCCACCAGGAGTAGTGCCGCCAGCCTCGCCCGCCAAGCCCGCTGCAGCGATGCTGCGGGCGACGGCGACGAAATTGCTCGCCGTGGCGGTCATCGCATCCGGCAGCGTGGCGAGTGCAACGCCCATGGCCTGTTGCATGGGCCAGTCCCGCAGCCGCAGCAGCCGCACGCCGGTGCCGGCGTACTTGACCGCGTTGTTCGGCACCAGCGCCACGCCCAGCCCGCTATCCACCAGACTAAGGATCGATTGCACCTGCACCGCTTCCTGCGCGATGCGCGGCTTGATGCCGGCGCCGTGCAGCGCGCAGGTGATCAGCATGTGCATCGACGGCACCCGCGTGCGCGAGTACATGATGAAGGGCACATCCCCCAGTTCGGATAGGGCGATGTCCGCCTGTGCGGCCAGCGGCGAGTCCGTGCTGACGGCCAGCATGAAGTGGTCGCGCTGCAGCAGGGTCAGTTCGGCATTGGTGGGTTCGAGCACCGGGTAGCGCACCAGCGCCACGTCGAGCGAGTGGTCCTCGAGCCGGCTCAGCAGTTCCACGGTCGTCGATTCCTCGATGGCGAGGTCCACGCTCGGGTACTGTCGCCGATACGTACGCAGCAGTTCCGGCATCACCGAGTACGTGGCCGATCCGATGAACCCCAGCCGCAGCATGCCTTGCTCGCCCGCTTCGCCCTCGCGCGCGGCACGGCGCACTTCCTCCGAATAGAACAGCGTGCGGCGCGCGTTGCGCAGCACCACCTCGCCCGCCGGCGTCAGGCGCAGGCCCGACGGCAATCGATCGAACAGCGTCACGCCCAGCTCTTCCTCGAGCTTGCGGATCGACGTGGAAAGCGGCGGCTGCGCCATGTGCAGTTTTTCGGCGGCACGGTGAAAGTTCAGCGTTTCCGCAAGAACAAGGACTTGCCTGAGTTGACGAAGCTCCATGGGCGCGAAGAAGGGCGGTTGGCAATACGGCTGGCGTATCGGGCGGTCTCTATCCGGTATTGGACGCGGCCGGGCGGGGGCCATAGATTATGCCATCCCGGCACCGCAACAGGCGGCCTGCCGGCCATGCAAAAACCGGAGCCATCTTGACGACTTTGCTTCCCACACCCGGCCTGATTGCGATCCCGCCCGAGGACGAGGCCCTGCGTGCACCGGTGCGCGCCTTCCTGCGCTCGGCGATGCGCGACGTCGCACCCGAGGTCCGCTCCCGCTCATGGCTTGGCTTCGATGCCAGCTTCAGCCAGGCGCTCGCCGCACAGGGCTGGATCGGCCTGACCCTGCCACGGGAATACGGCGGCGGTGGCCGCAGCGGCTTCGCGCGCTTCGTGCTACTCGAGGAATTGCTCGCTGCCGGCGCGCCGGTCTCCGCCCACTGGATCGCCGACCGGCAGACCGCGCCACTGATCCTGCGCTACGGCACGCCGGCGCAGCGTGACTTCTACGTGCCGCGCATCATTCGCGGCGAAGCGTTCTTCTGCATCGGCATGAGTGAGCCCGATACGGGCTCCGATCTCGCCAGCGTGCGCACCCGGGCCACGCGCAACGACGCGGGCTGGCTGCTCAACGGCCGCAAGATCTGGACGACCAACGCGCATCGTTCGCAGTACATGGTGGCACTGGTTCGCACGTCGGGCGTGACCGAGGATCGCCACAAGGGCTTGTCGCAGGTCGTCATCGACCTCTCGCTGCCCGGCATCACGATCCGCCCCATCCGCGACGTGGCCGGCGACGCCCACTTCTGCGAAGTGCTGTTCGAGGACGTGCAACTGCCCGCCGACGCACTGATTGGCGAGGAGGGCTCGGGCTGGAGGCAGGTGACGGCGGAGCTGGCTTTCGAGCGCAGCGGCCCCGAGCGCATCTATTCGAGCCTGGTGCTGGCGGAAACATGGCTGGCGGAGGTTCGCGCCGCGGGCGAGGTGTCGCTGGCATCCACCGAACTCGCGGGCCGGATCGTCGGCAATCTGGCGGTGCTGCGTGCGATGTCGCTGGCCGTAGCCGACAAGCTGAACCGGGGCGAGAACCCCGAGCAGGAGGCCGCGCTGGTCAAGGACCTCGGCACCGAATTTGAACAGGCGATGCCCGACTGGATCCAGACGGCGCTCGAGCGCGACGCGCAGGTGCCATCGCCCGCGCTCGCACGCACGCTGGCCTATGTGATGCAGCTCGCCCCAAGCTACTCGCTGCGCGGCGGCACGCGCCAGATCCTGCGCGGCATCATCGCCCGCAGCCTCGGATTACGCTGATACTGGAGATGGTTTGATGACCGATTCCCTGCTGGAAGGATTCGAGCGGCCCCTGCTCGATCTCTGCGACGACGAACAACTGCGCCGGACCGAAGCCGGCGAGGGCGCCGCCGACCTCTGGGCGCGCATCGACGCGCTCGGCTACACCGACGCGCTCGTGCCCGAGGCGAGTGGCGGCGCCGGGCTGTCGCTGTCCGACTTGTTCCCGCTGGCGCTGGCCGCGGCGCGTGCCGGACTGCCGCTGCCGTTTGCCGAAACCGCCGTGGCGCGAGCCATCCTGGCCTCGGCCGGCATCACGGCGGGCCCGGGTGCCATCGCCATCGCACCGCTCGCGCTGGAGGTCGGCGGACAGATCGTCTGCCCGGACGTGCCCGGCGCGGCGCTGGCCGACCATGTATTGCTGAGCCGAAACGACGCCTGGTGGCTGATGCCGACGGACGGCGCGCAACGCGAGCCCGGTGCCTTCCGGCCGCGCGTGTCGGCCACGGTCCGCTGGCATAGCTCGGCGCAGGCGGTGGCGCGTATTCCCGCCGCCGGGGCCGATGCCGAGACGCTCTGCAACGCGCTACATGCCGTGGGCATGGCGGGCGCCATGCAGCGCATCCAGGCGCTCTGCGTGACCTACGCGACCGACCGCCGCCAGTTCGGGCGCGCCATTGGCCAGTTCCAGGCGGTGCAACAGGAGTTGAGCGTGCTGGCCGAGCAGGTGGCGGCAGCGGTGCTGGCGGCCCGGCTCGGCTGCGCGGCCAGCGCGGGATATCTGCCCGATCCGCTGCTCGCGGCGACGGCCAAGCTGCGAACCTCGGCGGCCGCCACGCGCGTCGCCGCCATCGCCCACGCGGTGCATGGTGCCATCGGCATCACCGAGGAACACGTGCTGGGGCTGTTCACGCGCCGACTGCACGAATGGCGCACCACGGCGGGCACGGAGTCGCGCTGCGCTGCGCGGCTGGGCGGCGCGCTGCTGGCCGAGGCGGCTTCGACGCTGTTCGACTTCGCGCGCACGCGTCTGGTCGCCGAGCGGCCGGCAGTGGCCATGGAGGGCTGAGATGGGGGAGGCGAACCGCAAGGGGCCGCTGGCCGGCGTACGGATCGTCGAGCTGGCCGGCATCGGCCCCGGGCCGATGGCGGCGATGCTGCTGGCCGACATGGGGGCGGTGGTGATCCGCATCGAACGCGAGACGCCGGTGGACCTCGGCGTCAGCAAGCCGCTGCGCTACAACCTCACGCTGCGCAATCGCACATCGATTGCGTTGGACCTGAAGCAGCCGGCCAGTGTCGAACGCGTCCTGCAACTCGTGGCTGGCGCGGATGCGCTGATCGAGGGCTTCCGGCCCGGTGTGACGGAGCGGTTGGGGCTCGGCCCCGACGTCTGCCTCGCGCGCAATCCCAGGCTTGTCTACGGCCGCATCACGGGCTGGGGGCAGGAGGGGCCGCTCGCCCAGGTGGCGGGTCACGACATCAACTACATCTCGCTGACCGGCACGCTCGATGCCATCGGCCGGCAGGGACAGCCGCCTTCCGTGCCGCTGGCGCTGCTCGGCGACATGAGTGGCGGGGCGCTCTATCTGGCCATGGGCGTGCTCGCCGCCATCCTAGAGGCGCGCGGCTCCGGCCAGGGGCAGGTGGTGGATGCGGCCATCGTGGACGGCACCGCGTCCATGGCGATGACGTTCTTCGGGATGGCGGCGGCCGGGAAGTGGCAGCCCGAACGCGGCACCAACATCCTGGACTCGGGCGCGCCGTTCTACGATGTCTACGCCTGCGCCGACGGAAAATGGATTTCGATCGGCCCGATCGAGGCACGCTTCCATGCCGAGTTGCTGGAGCGCATGGGCATCCCGGCGGACGCCATCGGCCCGCAGATGGACACCGCGAGCTGGCCGCATACCCGCGAGGTGCTCGCCGCCGCGTTCCGCACCCGCACGTGCGCGGCTTGGTGCGATCTGCTCGAAGGCACCGATGTCTGCTTTGCGCCGGTCCTGTCGTTTGCCGAGGCGCCGTCGCACCCGCATCTGAAGGCGCGCGGCACATTCGTCGAGGTGGATGGCGTGGTGCAGCCCGCGCCGGCGCCGCGCTTCAGCCGCACGCCTTCGGCCATGCCGACACCGCCACAGGCGCCGCAATCGCCCGATGCCGACGGCGTGGATGCCGCGCTGGCCGCCTGGGGCTTGTCGCCCGAGGCGATTGCCGGCTGGCGGGGCGCCTGAGCCGGCGGCGGTTCGAGCGGTGGCAGGAAAGAAAACAGGCCCTTGCGGGCCTGTTTTCGTCAGGGGCTGGTGCGGTACCGCTCGCGCAGCGCCTGCTTGTACAGCTTGCCGGTCGGCAACCGGGGCATGCGGTCGATGAAATCCACCGAGCGCGGAATCATGTACCGCGCCACCTTCCCGCGCAGGTAGGCGATCAACTCCTCGCCGAGCGCCGCGCTGGGCACGATGCCTGGTGCCGGCTCGATGATGGCCTTGACCTGCTCGCCCATCTCGGCGCACGGAACGCCGATGACCGCCACGTCCCCGACCTTCTCGTGCGTGACCAGCGCGTCCTCGATCGCCTGGGGATAGATGTTGACGCCGCCGGAGATGATCATGAACGTCTTCCGGTCGGTCAGGTACAGGTAGCCTTCCTCGTCCACATAGCCCACGTCGCCCACCGTGGTCCAGTTGCGATGCCGGGGATGTCGCGCGGACTCGGTCTTCTCCGGATCGTTGTGGTAGTGGAACGCCAGGGTGTCCCGCTCGAAGTAGATCAGGCCCGGCTGCCCCGGGGGCAGGACGTCGCCCTCGTCGTTGCAGATGTGTAGCTTGCCGATGGCTTCGCGGCCGACCGAGCCCGGATGCGCAAGATAGCCGGCACTGTCGATCATCGTCAGCCCGCTGCCTTCGGTGGAGCCGTAGTACTCGTGCAGGATGGGGCCCCACCATTCGATCATGCGCAGCTTGACGTCGGCCGGGCAGGGCGCCGCCGAGTGCACGGCCATGCGCAGGCTCGACAGGTCGAAACCGTGCCGCTCCTGCTCGGTCAGCTTCATCAGCCGGACGAACATGGTCGGCACCCACTGGCTGTGCGTGACACGGTAGCGCTCGATCAGCGCCAGCGCGGCGAGCGGTTCGAACTTCTCCATGAACACGGCGGTGCCGCCCGTGGCTTGCAGCTGCAGCGCCCAGGCCAGCGGTGCCGCGTGGTAGAGCGGGGCCGTCGACAGGTAGACCATGTCGTCGGAGAAGTCGTAGTGGCGCAGTTGGCCGCGCCGGAACGGGTCGATGAAATCGGCCATCCGGGTCGAAGGCTGGGCACGCACGATGCCCTTCGGGCGTCCCGTGGTGCCCGAGCTGTACAGCATCAGGGCGCCGAGGGTTTCGGCGTCGAGCGGGGCGTCCGAGACCGTCGCGACGGCAGCTTCGTAGCTGTCCCAGCCGTCGATCGTGCCGTCCACCATCAGCCGCGCGGAGCAGTTCGGCATCAGCCCGGTCAGCCCTTCGGCCAGCTCGCGCATGGCATGGGAACTGATGACCACGCGCGATTCGCTGTCTTCGACGATGTAGGCCGCCTCGGCCGGCGTCAGGAACCGGTTGACCGGCGTGACGAGCAACCCGGAGCGCAAGGCCGCCCAGCCGATTTCGAAACAACGGAGGTTGTTCTCCAGCACCATGGCGATGTGGTCGCCCGGGCGCAGCCCCATTTGCTGGAGCCGCCGCGCGAGGCGGTTGGCACGCCGGTCCAGCTCGCCGTAGGTCAGGGAGATGCCATTGCTGCCATTGATGACGGCGATCCGCTCGGGGTGCCGCCGCGCGCGGTCGCCCAGGTGTGTCCAGTCTTCGTTCTGCATGGTCGTGTTGTCTCCGGGTGGCATCCAGCTATGGCAGCGTGTTGGCGAGCACCAGCGCGGCGGCGGCCGTGAACATGCCGCCCACCCCCTGCACGAAACTGCACTGCACGCCATCCACCTGCCGGAAGGCCTCGCCGCGCAGCTGGCGCACGGCCTCCAGGATCGCGAACATGCCGTACATGCCGGTATGCGTGTACAGGATGCCGCCGCCATTGGTGTTCATCGGCAGCTTGCCGCCGGGGCGGGTATGGCCGGCCTCGATGAAACGCGCGGCTTCGCCGTGCGCGACGAAACCGAGATCGGCCAGCCCGTAGAGCGGCAGGTGCGCGAAGGCGTCGTAGATCATCAGATGATCGATGTCGGCGTGGCTCACGCCAGACTCCGCGAACGCCTGGCGGCTCGACAGGCGGAACGCCTTCGAGCTGGTCATGTCGTCCATCATCGAGATTAGCGGGCTGTCGCAGGCCTCGCCCGAGCCGAGCAGGTAGACCGGACTGTCCGCGCGCCGGAGGTTGCGCGCGTGCTCCGCCGTAGTGATAACCAGGGCCCCGCCGCCGTCGGTGACCACGCAGCATTCGAGCTTGTGGAACGGATAGGCGATCATCGGGGACGCCATCACGTCGTCCACGGTCAGCAGCTTGTTGCGGCTGGCGCGCGGGTTGCCGGCGGCCCAGTGGCTCTGCGCCACGACCACTTCGGCCAGTTGCTCGTGGGTGGTGCCGGTCTCCTTCATGTAGCGCAGCATCGGCAGCGTGAAGGTGTTGGGCGGCGCGCCGCTGCCGTAGGGCATCTCGAACTGGCCCAGCATCGAGAATGGCGGCACTGAGCGAGGCGGCCAGCCCACACGCGAGCGGCCGGACTGGCCGTGGAGCACCAGCACGGTGTTGCAGAGTCCGGCGCGGATCGCGGCGGCGGCGTGCCGCACGTGGACCATGAACGAGCAGCCGCCTACCGAGGTGCCGTCGTACCAGGCGGGCGTGATGCCGAGGTAGTGGGCGACGTCGATGGGGCTGTCCACGGCGCTCGTGATGCCGTCCACATCGGCCAGCGTGAGGCCGGCGTCGGCCAGCGCGCGGCGCGCGGCGTCGGCGCGCAGGTCCATCTCGGACAGGTGGGGCAGGGCGCCCAGTTCCGTCTCGGCGGCGCCGGCAATGGCGATGATCTGGTCGAGCCGGCTCATCGGGCGGCCTCCGTCTGGGGCTTGAACTGCGGCAGCATGACCTCGCCGCGCGGCTCGAACACCACTTCGAGCGGCATATCGAGCACGAGGTGCGCCGGGTCGGCGGGTACGCCGACGATATTCGTCATCATGCGCGGGCCTTCCTCGAGTTCCACCACGGCAATCACGTAGGGCGTCTGGCCGGCCCAGCCCGGCATGGCCAGGTGGCTGATCACATAGGAATACAGGCGCGCACGGCCGCTGGCGCGGACCCACGACAAGGTCTCGGCACCGCATTGGTGGCAGTGCGGGCGTGGATACAGCACGTGCGTGCCGCAGCTGTCGCAGACCTGGAGGCGCAGTTCGCCGGCCTGCGTGCCTTCCCAGAAGGGGCGCGTGCCGGGCACCGGCTGCGGCGTGAATTTCGCGACGGGGGATGGAGTCGGGGTCATGCCGGAACGCCCTCGCGGTGCGGGATCTCGCCCGAGATCAGCGCGTTGGGCGCGGCGCGGGCCACCAGATCGGGGATGTGCGCCGACAACTCCTCCGGCAGCCAGCGGCCCTCTTTCTCGATGCGAGGGCCGGCGTGCCAGCCCTCGGCCACCGTGATGGCGCCGCCGCGCACGCCGAACACGCGTCCGGTAATGGTGCTGGATTGCGTGCTGCCGAGCCAGACCACGAGCGGCGCGACGTTGCCGGCGTCGAGCGGATCGAAGCCGCCGCCGGCCTGCGTCTGTTCCGCCTGCGCGGCCATGCCGTTCTGTCGGAACAGGTCTTCGGTCAGGCGGCTCATGGCCGTCGGGTAGATCACGTTGACGGTGGCGCCGTAGCGCTCCAGCTCCCGTGCGGCAACGATCGACATATTGGCGATGCCCGCCTTGGCCGCGCCGTAGTTGGTCTGGCCGACGATGCCGTAAAGGCCCGACGACGAACTCGTGTTGATCACGCGCGCCGCGCGGGTGCGCCCGGCCTTGGCCTCGTCGCGCCAATAGGCGGCGGCGTGGCGCATCGGCGCAAAGGTGCCGCGCAGATGGACGCGGATCACGGAGTCCCAGTCCGCTTCCGTCATATTGACGAGGGTACGGTCGCGCAGGATGCCGGCGTTGTTGACGAGCACGTCCAGCCCGCCAAAGTGGTCGATGGCGGTCTGGATCAGGCGTTGCGCGCCGTCCCAGTCCGAGATGTCGTCGGTATTGGCCACGGCTTGTCCGCCTGCCGCGAGGATTTCGTCGACCACCGCCTGTGCGGGGCCGCTTGCCGCGCCGGCGCCGTCAGGTGCGGCGCCCAGATCATTGACCACCACGCGCGCGCCGGCGCGTGCGAATTGCAGCGCGTACTCGCGCCCGATGCCGCGACCGGCGCCAGTAATGACGACGACGCGATCCTTGCAAAGCTCGCTCATGACACTCCTTCTGTGTGTGCGGGGGATTCGGAGGTTCGGGGAATTCAGCGCCGGGCCTGCTGGATGGCCTCGACTGCGCGCCGATATCGTGTGGATTCGTTGGCAAGGTCCTGATCGGCCTGCGCGCCCGAGACGGACATCGCTTCGGAGCCGGCAAACGTCGTCAGGAATTGCAGGTAGGCCGGGGACCGTGTGATGGCGGCGACAGCCTGTTCCAGACGCCGCGCCGTGGCGTCGTCGGTCTGGCGGCGGACCGCGAGCCCGATCCAGACATACATCTCGTAGCCGGGGAAGCCCGTTTCGCGCAGCGTGGGCACGGCTGGCAGGTCCGGCAGGCGGGTCGTGGCGGTGCTGGCCAGTGCGCGCAGCTTGCCCGCGCGCACCAGCGGCATGGAGGCGCCGGCATCGAGCAGGCCGAGGTCCACCGCACCGCCGATCACATCGGCCGATGCCTGCGAGAAGCCCTTGTAGCTGACCGCATTGAACGCCAGGCCGCCTTGCTGGGCCAGCAGCATGCCGGCGACGCGGTAGGTGTTGCCGTAGTCGGCCAAACTGACGGCGCCGGGCGTGGCGCGGACGGTCTCCAGCGCCTGCTTCACGTCGGCGTAGGGCTTCTGCGGCCCCGTCACGAGCAGCGCGGAGTTGCGGTAGAGGAACGACACCATGCGGAAGTCCCGCTGGAGATCGTAGTTCGCGGCCTTGTTCAGTAGCGGACCGCTGAGCATGGAAGGCGTCACCAGCAGGATGCTGTAGCCGTCGGCCGGTGCGCTCAGGACGCTCTGCACAGCGATCAGGCCCTCCGCGCCGGGGCGATTCTCGACGATGACCGGCTGGCCCAAGGCAGCGCCGAGCTTGTCGGCGACGAAGCGCGACACGGCGTCGCCGCTACTGCCGGGGCCGATCAACAGGACGATGCGCAGCGGACGGGAGGGGAACGTTTCAGCGCGAACACCGCCAGCGCACAACCCCAGGGTCACAGCGAGTGCGGCCAGCGTCGCGCGCCGCTTCGCCGTGGTGCAGCATGGAAACTTGCGTGCCATCGTCATCCCCTCGAAACATACGGTGTTCGGGGATGATGTAGGTCAAAGAGAGTGGGCTACCCTCCCTGTAATGGGGGGGCGGGTCTGCCCCAGTTGGGTGGGCGCGAACACGCCGTTCCTAATCGAGCTGGACATTGGCGCGCTTCACCACCTCGGTCCAACGCTTGTTGTCCTCGGCGATCACCTTGGCGAAGGTGTCGCTCGTGCCATAGAACGGCTGCGCGCCTTCGGCAATCAACTGCTTGACCATGGCTGGATCCGTGGCGACGGTCCGGACGGTGTCCTGCAGCTTCCTGATGACCTCGGCGCTGGTGCCGGCCGGTGCCATCAGGGCTGACCAAGACTCGGTCTCGGCGTTCTTGATGCCGAGTTCCTCAAACGTCGGCACGTCCGGAATCGCGGGATTGCGCTGGTGGCTGGCCACGCCGAGCAGCCGGATCTTGCCGGCCTTCGCATACGGCTGCAGGCCCGGAAGATTCGCGAACAGGATCTGGATCTGGCCGCCGAGGAGGTCGGTGGTCGCCGGTCCCGCGCCTTTGTACGGCACGTGGGTGAACTTGACGCCCGTCCGCAGCATGAACAGCTCGCCGATCATGTGGTTGACGGAGCCCTGGCCGGCGGAGCCCATGTTCAGCTTGCCGGGATTCGCCTTGGCGTACTGGAGCAGTTCGGCCATGTTTTTCGCCGGCGTGTTTGCGGAGACAGCCAGCACGTTCGGCACCGTGGCGAAGAGCGCAATCGGCGTGAAGTCCTTCGCCGGCGAGAAGGTCAGGTTCTTTGTCAATAGCGGCTGGATCACCTGGCTGCCCATCGTGGCGTACAGCAGCGTGTAGCCATCGGCACGTGCCTTGGCCACATAGGCCGCGCCGATGGCGCCGCCGGCGCCCGGCTTGTTGTCGACGATCACCGGCTGTCCGAGCATCTGGGACATGCGCGTGGCCAGCAGCCGCGCGGTGAGATTCACAGTGCCGCCGGGCGCGAAGGGCACGACGAGGTCGATCGGCTTGTTGGGGTAGCCCTGCGCGCCGGCGGCCGAGCAGCACGCCATGGCCGCGATGAGCACGGTGGTGAACTTGAACATGGTTGTCTCCTCTATTCTTGATGTTGTCAGCCGGCTACCAGGTTCCGGGTGCGCTGCTCCAGCAATGCGGCGGCGTCGTCGATGCGGGTGACGGTGGCGTCCAGCGCGGTGGTGCGGGTATCGAGCGCGCGGCGCTGCACGTCGAGCCGCTCGCGCACGCCTTGCGGGGCTGGCGCGCCGTACGACTGGCGACTGTTCACATTGCGGATCGGGTCCAGGCATTGGGCGACGTCCTCGGCCGAGATCCCGGCTGGCCTGCCAACTTGCTCCGCAGTGGCGTCATCGATCATCGCTGGGGTGATCGCGGTCGCCGGCAGGCCCTCGTCGAGCGCACGCCGCACTACGGCGCCGATAATGTGATGGGCATCGCGGAACGAGAGGTCGGCCTTGCGGACGAGCAGGTCGGCCAGATCGGTCACCGTGGAGAAGTCGTTAGCCGCGCGCGACGCCATGCGTTCCCGCTCGGGCTGCACGTCCCGCACCAGCAGCTTCATCAGTTCCAGGCTCTTCAGGGCCTCTTCGCAGCTCTCCCAGCAGGTTCGCGTGCTTTCCCGGCTGCTGTCGCCGGAATGCGAGAAATGCGTGGATTTGACCGTCGTGAGGGCGGCCGACGTCAGGCCGATCAGCTGGGCGGTCTTGCCACGCAGGTATTCGAGCACGACCGGGTTCTTCTTCTGCGGCATGATGCTCGACGTGCCGGCGATGCTGTCCGGAAACGTCAGGTAGCCGAATTCCGGCGTCGACCAGATATAGAAGTCCTGCACCATCCGGCTGCAGGTGATCATCATGATCGAGAGTGCCGCGCTCAACTCCAGCGCAAAGTCCCGTGACGCCACGCTGTCCAGCGCGTTGCCAAGCGGCTGGCTGAAGCCGAGCAGGGTGCTGGTGAGGGTGCGGTCGACCGGAAATGACGTGCCGGCGAGCGCGCAAGCGCCCATCGGGCAGCCGTCGAGGGTTTCCAGGACATGCATCAGGCGGTCGATGTCCCGGGACCAGGCTTCCACCAGCGCCGACAGGTAATAGCCATAGGTGATGGGCTGCGCGGCCTGCATGTGGGTATAGCCGGGCATGACGTAGTCGGCGTAGGCATCCGCCTGGCTCAGCGCGGCATCGCATAGCCCGGCCAGCGCCGCGCAGATCCGGATCACGAAGTCGCGCGCGCGGATCCGGTCATTGGTCGCCCCAATATCGTTGCGGCTCCGTGCCGTGTGCAGACGGCCGCCGACATTCTGGCCAATCAGGCGGATCAGGTGCGCCTCGTAGTTGAAATAGGCATCCTCCCGCGCTTCATCGAGTTCGACGACCTCGGGGCCCTCGCGCCGCATTTTCAGCAGGGCGTTGGCGAGGGTGGCGGTGGTGGTTTTGTCGAGAATCTCCTGCTGGTCCAGCATGACCAGATGGGCCAGGTTGATTTGCGTCAGCACTTCGAAATTCTTGGTAAAGAATTCACGCGTGGTACGCGGCTGGAAAATGTACTGGATAACCTCTTTGGCGGGAGGTTGCTTAAGCCGGCGGCTGACTTTGGATTCCATTTTCAAACTCGGTTGAAATAAACATACATCGAGTTTGGTTTGCGACAACCCATGCGTCAAATCAGGTGATCGCACTGTCTTATACAATTCCGATATGGGTTGAGGGCGGGGTGGCGCATGCGTCCCTGCGTGCCACAATCGCCATCTTTCGGGAGGCCGTTCCATGAACTTCAAAGAAATCGAGGCGTTCCGCGCCGTGATGATGTCGCGCTCCATGACCACGGCGGCCGGTCTTCTGCATACGTCGCAACCCAATATCAGCCGCTGGATCGGCTTGCTGGAGAGCAAGGTGGGCTTCCAGTTGTTTCAGCGCGTGGGGACCAAGTTGATTCCCACGGCAGAGGCCGAGGCGTTCTATGCGGACGTCGAACGCGCTTTCATCGGACTCGAATCTCTGGACGACAGTGCGAACACGATTCGCAGCCGGGGCACCGGGTTACTGCGCGTGGGGGCCGTCGGCTCCATTGCCGACAGCATATTGCCGGACGCCATGCGATTCTTTCGGCAGGATTTTCCCGATATTCCGGTGCTGCTGAATACGGGCAGGTCCGAGGTGGTGGCTAAATGGATCGCGAGAGGATTTTGCGATATTGGATTTTGCTCCGTTCCGACCGAACTACCGAGCCTGCAATATGAGGAAATCAATCTCGCGCGTGGCGTGGGCATTGTTCCCGCATCCCATCGGCTGGCGAGACGTTCGGTCCTGAATCCGGCGGATTTCGAAGGGGAATCCTTCATTTCGCTGCCGGCGGAAAGCGCGAACCGGCGGGAGATCGACCGGCACTTTCCGATCGGCTCGCGGCTGCTGGCCATCGAAACGCCGTTTGCCACGACGATCTGCAAGATGGTCAGCAAGGGTCTCGGCGTGTCCATCGTGAGTCCGATCGTCAGCCACGCGCTTGGCTTGCCCGATGTGCGCGAGATTCCGTTTGCGGGCGAGGTCATGTTCCGCAGCTTCGCGGTCACGTCTGACCATTTCCCCTTGAATTTCCTGGCTAGCCGGCTGGCGGCGTGCGTGCGGCAGGCGTTTGACGCAGCGGATGACTGAGGCGGTTAATCCGCCGGTCGCCACTGGCCGGAGTCGTGGCGGACATCGACCCTTTCGCCATTCAGCCGCAATTGCTCGGCATTCATCGTCGCGGCAGCGGCAGGGTCAATATCGAATTTGATGTTGAGCGCCTGTTCGACGGGGGCACTTTCGACCGGCAACTCCCAGGTCAGAAATAGCTGTGTCCAATCCTGGTCCGAGGAAAAATCGGCCAAATCGAAATCATCGCTGCCGCGCCGAATGACGGCGTGCGGCTGGCAGGTATCGAAGATCATCACCGTCCCCCGTTGCAAGGGGATACGAAGATCCAGCGCCGGAAAATGCACGTCCAGCCCTTTGGCTTCACTCAGGAAGAGATTGCAGAAGGCCAGGCCGGCGTATTGCTCTCCATCATGGTGATAGCGCGCGCCGCGGCAGGCCATGAGCGCGACGTCGGTCGACAAAATCATGCCGAAGGTGCGCGCCCAATCTGACACCGCCTGTACGCAGGCCGAGTAGTGGGGCCAGCGCATTCGCGCCCGTGGCAGGGACATCGCTTCGACATCGCCGGTTTCCAGCGACATATTGGACGCGATTTCCCGCGCCCAATCCGCGCGCAGCCGGGCGGGCGGTTCGGGAATGTCGACCGTGCCGGATAACACGACGTCACTCACACTCCGGCTGCGGATGGCATCGTCACTCCAGAAATAGGCAATGAGCGGTGCAGGAGAGGGTTGGGGGATGTGGTGCATGGCCGACAGTGTAATGCGTCGCCCTTATTCTGCAGGGCAGTGCTTCATCGGTATTCCCGAGGATGTATTTTCATTGACGATTCAACGAAAATGGCATTTCCGGCCTGTGCACAGGCCGCTAATAACAAGAGCCCTCGCATGTCCCGTCTTGCCTCGCTGCGTCCCGCACTGCCAATTCTCATTGGCGCCTCAGTCATGCTGTCGCTCGCCATGGGCCTGCGGCAGAGCCTGGGCATTTTCGTGCCGCCCCTGACCCGCGACATCGGGATTTCAGTGGGCGATTTCACGATTGCCGTGGCGGTACAAAACCTCACCTGGGGTGTGTTGCAGCCATTTGCCGGCGCGCTGGCGGTACGAACCGGGTTCCGCCCGCTGATGGTCGGGGGCGCGTTGCTGTACCTGATCGGGCTGGTGCTGCTCGCCACGTCCCACGGACTCTGGGCGGTCGTGCTCGGCGCCGGGGTGCTGATCGGCATGGCGATGGCTTCCACCGGCACGGCGATGGCGATGGCCGCGGCATCGAGCGCCGTGAACGTTCAGGTGCGCAGCCTGGTGCTCGGCTGCGTGTCGGCCTGCGGTTCGCTCGGGGCGATGATCGCCGCGCCGCTGGGGCAGAGCATTGCCAGCGAATGGGGCTGGCGCATGGGCGTGGCCGCCTTTGTCGTGCTGGCGCTGGTGATGCTGCCCGCCGCCTGGTTTGCTGGCCGTTCTGACACTTCGCGCCAGACGCCCACGCGGGCGCAGCCGGAGCTGAGTGGCCGCCAGGCCCTGATGGGCGCGCTGCGGCATCCGCCGTTCGTGGTCATGGCGCTGGCCTACACCGTCTGCGGGATGCAATTGGTGTTCCTGACGACGCACCTTCCCGCATACCTCGATATCTGTGGCATGGACCCGATGCTGTCCGCCAAGGCGCTCGGCATGATCGGCGGATTCAACGTGCTGGGCAGCCTGTTTTTCGGATGGGCGGGCGGGCGGGTCAACAAGCTGCTGTTGCTCGGCGGCATCTATATCTGCCGTTCCCTCGGCTTCATCTGGTTCTTCCACACACTGCCGACCCCGGAAAGCACGCTGGTGTTCTCGGGGGTGATGGGATTTCTCTGGCTGGGCGTGTCGCCGCTGGTGCAAGGGTGGATCGCGCAGACCTTCGGCCTGCGCTGGCAGGCGATGATCGCCGGGGTGGCGTTCTTCAGTCACCAGATCGGCAGCTTTATCGGCGCCTTCGGGGGCGGCTGGCTCTACGACCTGATGCAGAACTACTCCGTCGCGTGGAAGGTGGGCGCCGCGCTGGGGTTGACCGTTGGCCTGATCCAGATCGCCTTCGCGCTGGTGCCGAGGGCGCCGTCGCCGGATCTGGTGCCGTCATCCTAATCCAGCGCGCGGTTCCTCGACTCCACGTTGACGGCGCCAATGGCGACCGCCCCGGCGAGCAGCATGGCGGAGATCAAGGCCAGCGCCAGGGTGAAGTGCGTGGCCATCACCGGGGCAATGATCGAGGGCGCGAACAGTCCGCCGAAACGCGCCACGGCGCCGCACGTGCCCATGCCTGTCGCCCGCAGGTCGGTCGGATAGACCTCGGGGGTGAAGGCGTACAGCGCGCTCCATGTGCCAAGCAGCGAGAAGCTCATGAGCAGCGTCGAGCCGACCACCACCGTGGGATCGGTGCCAAAGCTGTACAGCATGCACCCCGCGGCGCTGAGCAGCAGGAAGCCGATCAGCGTGGGCTTCCGGCCCCAGCGTTCCACGCCATAGGCAGACAAGGCGTAGCCCGGCAACTGCACGATGGCGAGGATCACCAGGAAGACCTGCCCGCGCATGAAGGCGAATCCTTCGGCGCCGAGCTTGATCGGCAGGTAGACGAACACGCCGTAGTACGCGATGGAGACGAGCGCCCATGCCGCCAGCAGCGCCAGGGTGCGGCGCCGAAGACCGCCCGAGAACAGCGCAAGGACCGATTTTGGCGCGGCACGCTCCGCTTGCAGCGGCGGGATTTCCACCTGCCTGCCGTTCGCATCGGCCACACGCTGGAGCACCGCGCGCGCCGCGTCCGGCTTCCCGTTTCGGTTGAGGAACATCGGCGATTCCGGGATATAGAAGCGCAGGACCACGCCCACCAGCGCGGGAATGGCGGTGACAAGGAAGATCGCGCGCCAGGCCTGATCGCCATAGGACAGCGCTGCCAGCGCCAGCAAGGCCAGGCAGAGCGTGCCGAGCGCCCAGAAGGACTCCAGCAGGACCAGCCAGCGGCCACGGCGGTCGCGGGGCAGGAACTCCGCCATCATGGTGTAGTCGACGGGCAGCGTGCCGCCGACGCCAATCCCCGTGAACAAGCGCAGCACCAGCAGCCAGGTCAGGTCCGGCGCGAAGGCGGAGGCGACCCCGCAGATCGCGTCGATGACCACGGCCGTCATCAGCACGGGCCGCCGGCCGATGCGGTCCGCCAGTCGCCCGAAGAAGAACGCCCCCGCCAGCATGCCGACGAAGAAGAACGTGCCCGTTTGCAGCGCCTGGGGCACGGAGATGCCGAACGTCTTCGCAATCGACGGGGCGCTGAAGCCGATGGACAGCACCTGCATGGCGTCCGCCAGCCACACCAGGCCGAAGATGACAAAGAGCCGGTACTGGAACTTGCCGACGCCCGCGGCCTCGATGGCGCTTTCCAGAGACACCGGGGCGGCCGTAGCGTGGCGGGGGATGTGATCGAGCGTGCTGGTCATGTTGGGGGGAGACTGTCGATGGGAAGGTGTCAGGCCGATCGCTCGGCAGGGGCCCGGCTCAGGCGGCGAACTGCCTGCGGCGGTTGCCCGGTGGTGCGGACGAAGGCGCGCCGCATGCGCTCGCGGTCAGAGAAGCCGACTTCCTGCGCGATCACGTCCAGCGAAAGTCGGCCTTTCTCCAGCAGCAGCCTCGCCGCCTCCACGCGCAGGTGTTCCACGGCCTTTGCGGGTGATTGACCGGTCTCCGCGCTGAATGCCCGGCTGAACTGGCGTGGACTGAGCCCGGCGACATCGGCCAGTTCGTCCACCGTCAGCGGATGGCGCAGGTTGGCGTTGGCGTGGTCGATGGCTTTCTGGATCCTGTCGGACTTCGGGTCGAGGTCGAGCAACGTGGAAAACTGCGACTGGCCGCCCGCGCGCCGATGATAGATGACCAGCTTGCGCGCCACCGTGCGCGAGACCTCCGCGCCGTGGTCCTTCTCGATCATGGCGAGCGCCATGTCGATGGTGGCCGTCATGCCTGCGGAAGTCCAGATCGGCCCGTCCACGATGAAAATCTGGTCCTCTTCGACCGCGATCTTCGGGAAGCGGCGCTGCAGGTCATGCGCGAACCGCCAATGGGTGGTTGCGCGCCGGCCATCCAGGACGCCCGCCTGCGCCAGGATGAAGGCGCCCGTGCATGGCGCAGCAATCCGCCTTGCCGTCTTCAGCGAACGGGCGACGAAAGCGGTCAACGCGGCGGAAGTGATGTCGATCTCGACCCCCGAGCCGAACATGACCGTGTCATAGGGGTTGACGCCGAAGGGCTGCGAATCGACCCGAATGCCGGCCGACGACATCACCAGTCCGCCGGTCTCCGACAGCACCGTCACGTCGTAGGCCCGCTCTTCGAGGACGACGTTGGCCAGCTCGAACGCCGTGACGGCCGCCAGGCCCATCAGATAGAAGTTCGGAAAGACGACGAAACCGATCGTGTGCATGGTGATACCCGGGGTCATGTCCTGAATTGACGGTATATATGACATTTGAGACACGGTCAACGGCGAATATGATCGATATCAACCGCATTTCACCGAGTTGCTCATATGGATCGTCGACTACTGATACTGGCGCTGGGCATGTTCGCCATGGGCACGGACAACTTCGTCGTCGCCGGCATCTTGCCCGGCGTGGCGGCTTCGTTGCACACATCGATCAGCATGGCCGGCCTGATGGTGACTTGCTACGCGTTGACCTATGCCGTGGCGGCGCCCGTGATGGCCGCCGTGGCGGGCAACTTGCCGAGAAAGCGGCTGCTGGTGACCGCGCTGGGCGTTTTCGTGATCGGCAACGCCATCAGCGCGCTCGCTACCGACCTCCAGTGGGTGCTGCTGAGCCGGGTGCTGGCAGGCTTCGGCGCCGCGCTGTTTTCGCCGACCGCATTGGGTGTGGCCGCCGCGCTCGCCGCACCGGAGAAGCGGGGGCGTGCGCTGGCCACGGTCACGGCCGGCCTGACGGGGGCCACGGCGCTGGGCTCGCCACTCGGCACCTTTATCGGCGGATTCGGCGGGTGGCGGGGAACGCTCTGGTTCGTCACGGCGCTCGGTATCGTCGCGATGATCGGCGTCTGGACGATGCTGCCGTCCGTTCCGTTGCCAGCGGCCGTCCGGTTGCGGGAGCGGCTTGCTCCCTTGCGTGACAGGCGCGTCGCGCTGACCTTGCTCACGTCACTGTTCGCGTTCGGCGGGTTCCTGATGGTCTACACCTACGCCGGCGTGGTGCTGGCGCGCGTGACGGGTGGCGACGAACGCATTCTGGCTGGGATGTTGTTGGTGTGGGGCGTTGCCGCGACGTTCGGGAACCTCATGGCCGGCCGCCTCGTGGACCGCTTCGAGAGCCGCCACATCATCCACGCGATGCTCTGGGTGGCGATCCTCAACTTCTGTGCGCTGCCGTGGATGGCCGGCCACGCGGCGACGGCCCTGGTTTCGCTGGTCATCTGGGGCATTTGCGGATGGGGGCTCATCGTTCCGCAACAGCATCGGCTCGTCCAGTTGTCCCCGACGACGGCGCCGCTGGTGCTTGCGCTGAACAATACGGCTACCTATACGGGGCTGGCCTGCTCGGGCCTGCTGGGCGGGGTCGTAATCCAGTCGACAGGCGGGCAGTACCTGAGCCTGGTCGCGGCCGTGTTGATCGCCATGGCCTTCGGCTTTGCCATGGCCGCGCATCGAAGTATGGCGAGCCAGCGCCAAGGCATCCGCCCAGCGACGGTCTCCTGACCGCTCGCGACACTCGCGCTTCACTGGAGCCCCCGCCGCACCAGCGGATTTCGTGATTCTCTCTGCATTTTCGGCCGTCACGGCGCACGCCAGTGACGGCTTTCGCACGTCTTCTCCCGTCTGAAAATTAAAGAATCGTCGATTTATCGGGCGGGCTGTCCTCCCTATGATTCGCTCGATTGCAGCGAAGCGTTCCCGACCACGGCAACACGTCCTGCAAACAGGCTGGCCACATCCGTACGCATGTTCGCAATGTCCAGATTCTCAGTCGTTTTACCTCTGCATAGATTCCTTCATGAAAAGCAAACTCCTCTCCGCCTTGATCATTGGTGGCACCGCAATGGCTTCGCAAATGGCTGCAGCCGCCGACGGTACGATCACCTTCACCGGCAACGTCACGGCGCAGACTTGTGCCATCAATGGTGGCGCTACCAATTTCGTGGTTGCCCTGCCGACCGTGTCGGCGTCCTCGCTCTCCGCAGCGGGCAAGACCGCCGGCCGCACGCCGTTCAGCATCGCGCTGTCGGGCTGCACGCCGACCGCAGGCAATGTGCGCACCTTCTTTGAGGCGGGTCCCAACACCGACGCCTCCACGGGTCGCCTGAACCTCACCGCAGGCGGCGCCCAGCGCGTGCAGATCGGCCTGCAGAACGCCTCGGACGAAACCAACATCAACGTCGGTTTCGCCAATGCCCTGCAAAACTCGAAGTCGGTTCCCCTGGCCTCTGGTGCCGCCACGCTGCGCTACTACGCCCAGTACGTTGCCACTGGCGCGGCAACCGCCGGCGCGGCCAATACCAGCGTGATGTACTCCATCGCCTATCAGTAAAGCCGTATCGGGTGGCGCGGTGTCGCGCCACCTTTTCACCCCTTGTTTCCTGAATACCGCGTGCAATCATGATCACCAACCAGAAAATCCGTTCCGTACTGACCGCAGCCGTGCTCGTGCTGAGCCTGCCTGCCGCGTGGAGCGCTCACGCTTCGGTGGTGATCGGCGGCACGCGTGTGGTGTACAACGCCAACGAAAAAGAAGCGACGATCAAGCTTTCCAATCAGGGAAATGCTCCGGCGCTGACCCAGGCCTGGCTCGACAATGGCGACCCCAAGGCCGCGCCATCTACCGTTGAGGTGCCATTTCTGGTCACTCCGCCCGTGATGCGCATTGATCCGAAGAAGGCGCAGACCCTGCGCATCCTCCATACGGCGAGCCACTGCCGCAGGACAAGGAGTCGGTGTTCTGGCTCAACGTGCTGGAAATCCCGCCCAAGGCCGAAGCCAGTGGCGCGAACACCAATCATTTGCAGCTCGCGTTCCGCTCGCGCATCAAGATGTTCTATCGCCCCGCAAACCTGAAGGGCAGCGCACTGGACGCTCCGGGGCAGGTGGCCTGGCGGTTGGTGGCATCCGGCAATCAGTTCAGCCTGGAAGCCCGCAATCCGACCTCGTACCACGTTTCCTTTACCGCGCTGGAAGTGAAAGGCAGCGACGGCAAGGTCGCCAGCTTCGATGACGGCGGCATGGTGAACCCGGGCGAAACCCAGGTGTTCCCGCTCAAGGGCGACGTCACGCCGTCCGCAGCCCCCAAGGTCCATTACACCGCCCTCAATGACCATGGCGGAGCGGTCACCGGCGAAGCCGCCGCGACCCACTGAATAGCGGCGCTTGCCGGCGAAGCTGTCGCCGCGCAGGACGCCTCCAACGTATCCCCTATCTAGCGTTTTTGCGATGCCGCCATACGGCAGGGGATCGGCTTGTCTGAATTTGTGATGAAGATCCCCGTGTCCCACCAAAAACAACCCCTCGCATCCCGTTTCCGCCTGCGTCCGACCATGGTCTCGCTCGCGCTGTTCACCAGCGCCTCGGCGTGGGYGGATGGAATGGCCACCCCTAGCGCTGGGGAGGTTGCCTTCAACGATATCTTCCTGCACCAGCCCGGTCACGGGCGGGTGGATGTCGGCCGCTTCAGCAAGGGGAATGCGGCCGTACCGGGTACGTACCGGGCGGATCTGCATGTCAACGAAGTCTGGCTGGGCCGGACTGAGGTTGTCTTGCGCCAGGCCGGCGCAGCAAACGAGGTGCATCCGTGTTTCGATCGCGCCCTGCTCGAGCGCATCGGCGTGGACCTTGCCGCGCTGACGCCGGAGGCCAATGCGCTACTGGACGATGCCGCTGCCTGCCCGACGCTCGCGCAACTGGTGCCGGACGCTGTCGCGCACTTCGACAGCAGTGAGCAGCGCCTCGATCTGAGCCTGCCGCAAGTTGCCATGAGCCGCCAGCCGCGTGGCTACATCGACCCGAAGTATTGGGATGAAGGTGTGACCGCAGGACGCCTGCTGTACAACGCCAGCGTTTATCACAATAGCGGGCAGGGTTTTTCCGCCACGCAGGGCTTCGTCGGGCTGAATGGCGGCGTGAACGCGGGCGCATGGCGTTTTCGTCACAACGGCAGCCTGACCCACCACGAACGCACCGGCACCCGCTACCAGGCKACGCAGACGTTTGTCCAACGCTCGCTTGCTTCCATCAAGAGCCAGCTGGTCTTTGGCGATGCCTACACCGATGGCACCATGTTTGACAGCGTGGGCTTTCGAGGCGTGCAACTGTCGAGCGACGATCGGATGTATCCGGAGTCGCAGCGCGGCTATGCGCCGGTGGTGCACGGCATCGCCAGCAGCAATGCCCGGGTGGAGATCCGCCAGAACGGCAACACGATCTACGAAACCAACGTCGCGGCCGGCGCCTTCGAGATCAACGACCTGTACCCCACCGGCTATGGCGGCGACCTCGAAGTGGTGGTGACGGAGGCCGATGGCAGCGTGCACATCTCGAAGGTGCCCTATGCCGGCGCGGTGAATGCTCTGCGGCCGGGCGTGACCCGCTATGGCGTGGCCGCGGGCCAGTATCGAAGCGCCACAAGCAATGGCAAGCCGCTGATGATGCAGGCCACCGTGCAGCATGGCTTCACCAACCTGATCACAGGCTTTGGCGGGGTGACGGTTGCGCAGGACTATGCGGCCGGCGTGATTGGCGCCGCGCTTAACACCCGCTTTGGTGCGCTGGGCGCGGATATCACCCATGCCTCCACGCGGCTGCGCAACGAGCCGGACCGTCATGGGCAGAGTGTGCGGCTGAGCTTGAGCAAGCTGGTGGAACCCACCAACACCAACCTGACGCTGGCCGCCTATCGGTACTCCACGGGCGGGTATCTCAGCCTCGCGGATGCCGTCGCCCTGGGCGATCTGGACCGGAAAGACATGGGCGTGGCCTTGCACGGCACCCCACGCGGCCGGCTGCAACTGGTGCTGAACCAGGCGCTGCCGGGCGGCTACGGCAACTTCTACGTGAGTGGATCCACCCAGGACTACTGGCGGCGCAACGGCCGCGATACACAGTTCCAGCTTGGCTATAACAACAGCTTCCGGCGGGTCAACTATGGTGTCTCTGCCGCGCGCCAGTTCGACGTGAACACCGCCAGGTGGAACAGTCGCGTGATGCTGAGCCTGGGCGTTCCGCTGGGCACGGCCACGCAGGCACCGTACTCGACGACCAGCGTACAGACCGGCTCGTCGGGGCCTACCTCGGTGAACCAGTCGGTGACTGGATCGTACGGCGTCGACAACGCATTCAGCTACGGCTTGAATGCCGGGTACACCGGAGGGGGCAGCGCGAGCCATGCCACGAGCGTCGGTGCGAACGCGTCGTATCGGTCGACACTGGCCGCGTTCACGGGCGGTGCCAGCAAGAGCAACACCTATACCCAGGCATCCGCCGGTATCTCGGGCGGCGTTGTTGCCTACAGCGGCGGCGTTGTCCTGACGCCGAGCCTGGGCGACACCCTGGCGATCGTCGAAGCGAAGGGTGCATCCGGTGCACGGGTCGGGGGCGGCAATGGCTTGCGGGTGGATCCGTGGGGGCGTGCGGTGGTGTCGAGCCTGATGCCGTTTGCCCGAAACGAGGTGGAAATTGATCCCAAGGGCCTGCCGCTGGATGTCGAACTCAAGTCGACGCTGCAACAACTCGCCCCGACCGCCGGCGCAATCGTGAAGGTGTTGTTCGAGACGGCGAACCCCGGCCGGGCCGCCATCGTGCGCGTGCGGACGGCGGATGGCAAGCCGGTGCCGTTCGGCGGGGAAGTGCTCGACGCCGCGGGCGAATCGGTGGGCATGGTGGGGCAGGGCGGGCGAATCATCGTCCGTGGCCTGCAGAGCGATAGCGGCGAGTTGACGGTGGCTTCGGCCGATGGCGCGGGGCAGGCATGTCAGTTCAGCTATCGACTCCCCGCGCTGTCCGATGCGCGCAACGCGATCGGCATCGCCACCGTCGATGCGCAATGCCTGTAGCCGCGCGGCTTCGGCCCGCAATCGCCGCCGGAAAGCCGGAGGCAAATGCCAACAGCGGAGGATTTTTGATGTCAGTCATTACAGCAGCAAAGCTTGGGCGGACGATGGTGATCACCGTGGTGGCATGGCTGGCGCTTGCCCAGGGGCAAGCCCACGCCCAGGGTCTCACGTGTAACAGTCCCAATCCTGCCGTGTTCAATTTCCAGCTACCCGTGGGGACCTTCGCGGTGCCAAGGGATGCGCCGGTTGGCACGCGCATTTCCCCGTGGACCAGCAGACAAACCGCGGGCAGGCAGACGTGGCGATGCACTGTGCCGGCGGACGTGAACATCGGGCCGGCTTATCGGGCAGGGCTGCCGCGGGCCGGGCAACTCCACTATTCCGAGGGCGGGGAGAATTTTCCGGTCTTCACCACGAATGTTCAGGGGGTTGGACTGGTGATCGGCGTCAATTCAGGGGCTGGGGGCAATTGGTATGGCGGCGATAACGCGAGGCTGCACGGCGTCCCGACAAATTGGGAGGTTGCCGTCGGGACAACAAGCAGTAGCCGCCAACCCATTGGGTTTGGGACGCGAATGAGTTTCGCATTCGTCAAGACCGGGCCGATTACAGCCGGCGCGGTGAATCTTCCGGGTACTGTCCTGCAGGTCGGCATTGACGCAATGTACGACGGGAATCCGCAAGCCATCGTCGATGTGAGGGCAAGTGGCAGCCCCACCTTCTCCGAAGTGGCCTGTACCACGCCCAATGTCAACGTGAACATGGGCACGCGGTCGCACACGGATTTTCAAGGTGTGGGGTCCGCCGCGCCCGCCACCGCGTTCACCATTGACGTCAACAATTGTCCCGGGGGGCTGAATGGCATCCAGTATCGGGTGGATGCCGTCACCCAGGTACTTAATAGCGCCAATTCAGTGGTGGCCCTCGATGGGAATTCGAACGCGCAGGGCATTGGCGTGCAGTTGCTGGATGGCGCCGGTGCCGTGCTGCCGCTCGGGGTGGATAAGCCATTCACCGGATATAACCGCACGTCTGGCGGAAGCTACAAGATTCCGCTAAAGGCACGCTATTACAAAACTGGCGAAGTAATAAGGGGAGGCACCGCCAATACGGCAATGACCTTCACCATGACTTACCAGTAATGCATCAAAAGCAGGTAAATATGTCAGTGATTAACACAAGAACCCTCCTTCGCACGACAGGAGGCGCCGTGATGGCGTGGTTCGCCCTCGTACAGGGGGAGGCCCAGGCCGTGTCGTGCGACAGTCCCAACCCCTCGGTGTTCAACTTCCAGCTGCCCTCGGGTAACTTCGGGATAGCGCGGGATGTGCCGATCGGCGCCCGCATTTCTCCGTGGACAGGCATGCAGAGCATGGGCCGGGAGGTGTGGACCTGCATGCTGGCGGCGTATCGGCCTGCGGGGCCGTACTATCGGTCAATCCTCCAGCAGTCTGGGGTGACATTCATTGAAAATGGCGTGAATTACCATGTCTACAATACCAATCTACAGGGCGTTGGCCTGGTTATCGGTGTGAATTCAGGGACGCGGCGCGAGTGGTATGGCGGTGACAACGCGAAGCCTGTTAGCGTGCCGCCGACCTGGGGCATTACCATGGGGACGACGAATCCCGGCGCGACACGGATGCAATGGGGGACGCGAATGAATTTCGCCTTCGTCAAGACCGGGCCGATCAGGGCCGGCACAGTGAGTCTGCCGGGCAGGGTCGCACAGGCTGGCATCGAGGAGTTCCACAAGCAGCTTCCCATGGCTGGCGTGGATGTCACAGTGAGTGGCAATCCCACGTTCTCCGAGCTTGCCTGCTCAACCCCCAATGTCACGGTGAATATGGGCACGCGCTCGAATATGGATTTTGGGGGGATCGGATCGCCCGCGCCCGCCACGTCGTTCGCCATCGACGTCAACAACTGCCCGGCGGGGATACAAGGCATTCAGTATCGACTGGATGCTGTCACGCGGGTTCTCGACGCCGCGAAATCGATCGTGGCGCTCGACAGCAACTCAACCGCGCGGGGCGTTGGCGTGCAATTGCTGGATAATGCCGGCGCCATACTGCCGCTCGGCGCGAACCGATCATTTACTGGCTATAGGCCCACGGCTGGCGGAAGCTACCGGATTCCCTTGAGGGCCCGCTATCACCAGACCGCCTGGGCGATAACCGGCGGAACTGCGAATACGGCGATGACCTTTACCATGACTTACCAATAGCGCGCGGCGGGAACGTGTGGCACGCCACGTAGCCGTGGCGGTGCGGCCTGTTATGCTCTGGACGTGACATCTCGTCGATAGGCCCCAATCCCCGTGCCGCGCCTGACCCYGAATCAATACCGACTGCTGTTCTCGATCTGCGCGGTGGCCGTGCTGGTCCTGTCGCTGCTGCCGCTCTCGGTGCCACAGCCGACCACGGGCTGGGACAAATCCAACCATCTTCTCGCCTTCGGGGTGCTCGCGCTGCTTGGCTTGCGCGCCTGGGCCGGCCGCATGGCGGCGGTGCTGGCCGGCCTGATGGCCTATGGCGTGCTGATCGAATGGCTGCAAGGCATGACGGCGACCCGCTCGTCCGACTGGCATGACCTGGTCGCCGACGCCGCCGGGCTGGCGCTGGGCCTGCTGGTGCATGCCGCACTGACGCGGGTCTGGCCCAGTCTGTCGGCCCATCGGAATGAGCCCCGGGCCTGACGCGCGCCGGGGTCAATTATCGAGCGATTCCAGCGTGTAGCTTGCGCCGGTATCCTGACCGAGCAAATCCACCAGCAGCGGCATCGCCTCCTCGATCGTCTCCTTGAGCCGCCATGGCGGGTTGACGATGAACATCCCGCTGCCATGCAGGCCGAGCCCGCCTTCCACCGGATGCTTCACAGTCAGCGTCACATGCAGCCAACTCTTCAGCGGCAGGCGCATCAGTTGCGCCGGCAGTTGGGTCGATTCGCGCCGCTGCACCTGCGGATACCAGATCGCATAAACGCCAGTTGCAAACCGTTCGAGGCTGTCTTCCAGGGCCTGCACGGTACGCGCGTAGTCCTGTTTGTCTTCGTATGAGGGGTCGATCAGCACCAGCGCGCGGCGCGGCGGCGGCGGCAGGATGGCCTTGATGCCATTGAAGCCGTCGCCGTCGTAAAGCATGACTTTGCGGCCCGCGCCGCGGAAATTGTCGCGCAGCACCTGGATCTCGGTACTGTGCAGCTCGAACAGCCGCAGGCGGTCCTGATCGCGCAGCATCTGCCAGGCCAGCCATGGCGAACCCGGGTAGTGACGCAGGTTGCCGTCCGGGTTCTGGGCGCGCACCTGGTCCAGGAATTCGTCCAGGAACGGGGGCAGGGTCTGGCCATCGGCGGCAGCCTGCCAGATGCGCGAAATGCCGGTTTCGAACTCGGCCTTCTTCTGCGCGTAGGCGTGGTCCAGCGCGTAGAGGCCGGCGCCGGCATGGGTGTCGATGTACCAGAACGCCTTGTCCTTCTGCGTCAGGTGCTCCAGCAACTGGACCACGACGGCGTGCTTGAGGACATCGGCATGGTTGCCGGCATGGAAGGCGTGGCGATAACTGAGCATGATGAGGCGGGATAAAGCGGGATGACGGCGCGCAAGCGTCGGCGAAAAAGGCGTCGGCGGGCGCGTGGCGCGAAGGGCGCTATGCTACCATCCGCCGCCCCCGGAAGCCCGTTTTACGGCCCGTTCCTGCGGCTGTTGCCGTCCGAAGTGTCCCGTCCGCCGATGCCTGCCATGCCGCGTGCCCTCGAGTCCGCCGAGCCGATCCTCTCCCCCGACGGCATTCCCTTTTCGCCACGTTACGACGACGTTTATCACAGCGCGGAAGGCGGGCTGACGGAGGCGCATCACGTGTTCCTGGGTGGCAATGGTCTGCCCGGCAACTGGGCGGGGCGCGACCAGTTCGTGATCGTGGAAACCGGATTCGGGCAAGGGATGAACTTCCTCGCCACCTGGCAAGCCTGGCGCGACGATCCGCACCGCTGCCGTCGGCTTCACTTCGTTTCCGTTGAAAAACATCCATTTACGCGCGATGGACTGGCGGCGCTGCATGCCGGACTCGGCGATTTGCTACCGCTCGCCGAACCGCTGCAAGCGGCCTGGCCCGATGCGCTGCCGGGCTTGCATCGACTCGAATTCGAAGGCGGTGCGGTCACGCTGACGCTGGCGCTGGGCGATATCGACGCAATGCTGCCCAAGCTCGCGCTCGGCGCCGATGCGTTCTATCTCGATGGTTTCTCCCCATCCCGCAACGCGGACATGTGGTCCGAAACCGTCTTCCGGGGGGTATCCCGGCTGGCCCGGCCCGGCGCCACGCTCGCTACGTACACAGCGTCCGGTTCGGTGCGGCGCGGCTTGCAGGCAGTCGGGTTTGAGGTCGACAAGGCGCCCGGTTTCGGCGGCAAGCACGACATGACAGTGGCGCGCTTCGCCCCAGCCTGGAAGAACCGGCGCCATGCCCCGACACCCGCTGCGGAGTGGCGAGAGCGTCACGCCATTGTGATCGGCGCGGGGTTGGCCGGCTGCGCGGTCACAGAGCGGCTGGCAGCACGCGGCTGGCGCGTGACGCTGTTCGACGCCCATGATGGCCCGGCGCGCCAGACCTCCAGCCATCGCGCGGCGGCCATGCACGCCCATGTGTCGCCCGACGAAAGCCAGCTGTCCCGGCTCTCGCGCGCCGGCAATCTTCATGCGCTGCGCGCGTGGACGGCCCTCGCGGCGGCGGGGCACCCGGTGAACTGGCACGGCTGCGGCGTGCTCCAGATCGGGGAGGGTGATGCCGATAGTGCGGCCCAGCAGGCGGCGCTGGCCACCCTGGGCTTCCCCGAATCGTTCGTCAGGTGGATGGACCCCACCGAAGCGGCTGTGCGCCACGATGCCACGGTGGCGCGCGGCGGGCTCTGGTTCCCGCGTGGCGGATGGGTGGCGCCGCCCGACATCTGCCGTGCCCAACTCGACAAGGCCGGCGCGGCCCTGGATGCGCGGTTCAACTGCCGGGTGGCCGCGATCGAATATGTGGATGGCGCCTGGCAGGCGAGGGCGGCCGATGGCAGCGTGCTGGCTGAGGCGCCGGTCCTGGTGCTGGCCAACGCCCATGAGGCCGAACGGCTCGTCTCCAACCGTTTTCTGGCCCTGCGCCGGGTGCGTGGACAGCTGACCGATCTCTCCCCGGCGCAGGTCGCGGCGATGGGTCGCTGGCCCGACTGCGTGGTGACCGGGGGCGGCTACCTGCTGCCGCAGGCCCCGGAGGGCGGGGCGCGCATCGGCTCGAGCTATGACGCTGACGAAGGCCCGCTGGCCGAGCGTCCCGAGGTCCACGCCGCCAACCTGGAGCGCCTCGCCACGCTGCTGCCGGACCGTGCCGCCGACATCGCCCATCTCGATCCCGCGCAGTTGACCGGCTACGTCGGCGTGCGCACGGTGACGCACAACCGCCTGCCGCTGATCGGCCCCCTCGCGGATGAGGCGCAGGCGCTGGCCCGGTCCGGGCCACTGCGCGGCGCCCACCTGCGGGACCTGCCCCGGATGCCGGGGCTCTACGCGGCACTTGCGTATGCGTCGCGCGGCCTCACATGGGCCGCACTGGGCGCGGAGTTGATTGCCAGCCAGATCGAGGGCGAACCGTTGCCCATCGAGTCGGATCTGGCTGATGCCGTCGACCCCGCCCGGCTGCTGCTGCGGGCGCTGCGGCACGGCAACACGGCGGACGCGCCGGCTATCGATCCCGGGGCGGCCTCGGACGCGTCAGGGTAAAAACTGCCGGAAGCGAACAAAAACCGTGCGATAATCCCCGTTTTCCGTTTGCGCGGAAGCCCTTCGTTCGCGTCGGGATTCCGTAGGTTTCACTGGCCGCGGCCAGGCCGGTGCGCAGGCGGTTGCGCTTAAAACTACATTTCTGGATTGGATTAACGACCATGTCGAACGTCATTGAAAACCTCGGCAAGCTGGACCGTAAGGTAACCCTGGCTATTCCCAAGGCCGAAGTGCAGAAGGAAACCCAGGAACGCCTGGTGCGCCTGTCGAAGACGGTGAAGATGTCCGGCTTCCGCCCGGGCAAGGTGCCGATGAAGATGGTCGAGAAGCAATATGGCCAGCAGGTCGAGTTCGAAGTGCGCTTCGACAAGGCCGCCCGCAAGTTCTTCGACATCACGCAGGCCCAGGACGTGAAGGTTGCCGGCCAGCCCAAGTTCGACCTGAAGACCGACGGCGTGTCGGAAGACGAAGTGGCGTTCGAAGCCACCTTCGAGGTGTACCCGGAAGTCAAGCTGGGCGACCTGGCCACGGCTGAAGTGACCCGTACCCAGACGGAAATCGGCGACGCCGAGATCGACAAGACCATCGACATCCTGCGCAAGCAGCGCGTGCACTACCACGTGCGCGGCGAAGCCGGCGCCCATGGCGACGGTGGTGCCGATGACGCCGCCAAGAATGGCGACCGCGTGACGCTGGACTTCGTCGGCAAGATCGACGGCGTGGAATTCCCTGGCGGCAAGGCCGATGACTTCGCATTCGTGCTGGGCGAAGGCCGCATGCTGCCCGAGTTCGAGCAAGCCGCGCTGGGCCTGAAGCTGGGCGAGAGCAAGACGTTCCCGCTGGCCTTCCCGGCCGACTACCACGGCAAGGAAGTGGCCGGCAAGACTGCCGAGTTCACGATCACGCTGAAGAAGGTGGAGTGGGCGCACCTGCCGGAAGTGGACGACGGCTTCGCGAAGTCGCTCGGCATCGCTGACGGCAGCGTCGAGAAGATGCGCGCCGACATCCGCGAAAACCTCGAGCGCGAAGTCAAGCGCCGCACGCACGCCATGCTGAAGGACCAGGTCATGGAAGCGCTGCTGAAGGTGAGCGAGCTGGACGTGCCCAAGGCCCTGATCGAACAGGATCAGGAACGCCTGGTGGAAATGGCCCGCCGCGACCTCGAGCAACGTGGCATGCCGAACGCCAAGGACATGCCGATTCCGGCCGAGATGTTCACCCAGCAGGCCGAGCGCCGCGTAAAGCTGGGCCTGATCCTGGCCGAGATCGTCAAGGCACACGGCCTGCAGGCCAAGCCGGAGCAGATCAAGACGGAAATCGAGGACTTCGCGAAGAGCTACGAAGACCCGAAGGAAGTCATGCGCTGGTACTACGGCGACCAGCAACGCCTGGCGGAAATGGAAGCCTACGTGCTCGAAAACAACGTGGTAAATTTCGTGTGCGACAAGGCCAAGGTCACGGACAAGTCGGTGTCGTTCGAGGAACTCACCGCCGAGACCAACGCGCAGCAAGCCTGAGCGTTCGCATGACCGGATCGCGCCGCACGAATTGCGCGGCGCGCCCCGGTTGCGCGGCATCCGGCTTGGCGCGCAAGTGCTGGCCGGGGCCGATTGGCGCATTCCCTGAATACCTGGAGAACCTGCATGACCCGCAATGATTTGCTTGACCGTCTCGCCACGACGCAGGCCTCTGCTCTGGAAACCCAGGGTCTTGGGCTGGTGCCGATGGTTGTCGAGCAGTCCGGCCGGGGCGAGCGCGCGTATGACATCTACTCGCGCCTGCTCAAGGAGCGCGTGGTGTTCATGGTCGGCGAAGTGAACGACCAGACCGCAAACCTGGTCGTGGCCCAGCTGCTGTTCCTCGAGAGCGAGAATCCGGATAAGGACGTGTCGCTGTACATCAACTCGCCCGGCGGTTCGGTATCCGCCGGCCTGGCGATCTACGACACGATGCAGTTCATCAAGCCCGACGTGACCACGCTCTGCATGGGCATGGCGGCGAGCATGGGCGCCTTCCTGCTGGCGGCTGGCGCCAAGGGCAAGCGCAGCGCGCTGCCGAACTCGCGCATCATGATCCACCAGCCGCTGGGCGGCGCGCGTGGCCAGGCCTCGGACATCGAGATCCAGGCGCGCGAGATCCTGTACCTGCGTGAGCGCCTGAACAGCATCCTGTCGGAAGTGACCGGCCAGCCCGTCGAGAAGATTGCCCGCGACACCGATCGCGACAACTTCATGAGCGGCGACCAGGCCGTGGACTACGGTCTGATCGACAAGGTCATCTCGCGCCGCGGTTGAGCCGACGCCGGTGTGTCGGAGCGGGCGGCCCACGGCCCTGCGCCGGGGCTCCCGCCACACAGCCTGCGCCAAATGACGCAGGCTACACCGGAACGAGGCTGTGCGCCTCGTTTTTGCGTTTTGCCCCACACGCCGGGGAAGCCGCCGACTGCGCCAATTGTTTTGGCGTATGATGCGTTTAATGCGTTTCCCGTGGGGCTCTCCCGCCGTGCGGGGACCACACTGCTAATGTGACTGATTCCTATGGCGGACAAAAAAGGTTCATCCAGCGAGAAGCTTCTGTATTGCTCGTTCTGCGGCAAGAGCCAGCACGAGGTCAAGAAGCTCATCGCGGGCCCGTCGGTGTTCATTTGCGACGAATGCATCGACCTGTGCAATGAAATCATCCGTGACGAGGCCGCCGCGACCGATAAGGACGCCACGGCCGCCACGCGTTCGGACCTGCCCACGCCCCACGAAATCCGCGAAAGCCTGGATCAGTATGTGATCGGGCAGGAGCAAGCCAAGAAGATCCTGGCGGTAGCGGTGTACAACCACTACAAGCGTCTCAAGCATCTTGGCAAGAAGGATGACGTCGAACTGTCCAAGAGCAATATTCTGCTGATCGGGCCGACCGGCTCGGGCAAGACATTGCTCGCGCAGACGCTGGCCCGGCTGCTGAACGTCCCGTTCGTGATCGCCGACGCCACCACGCTGACCGAAGCCGGCTACGTGGGCGAGGACGTCGAGAACATCATCCAGAAGCTGCTCCAGAACTGCAACTACGAGGTCGAGAAGGCCCAGCGCGGCATCGTCTACATCGACGAAATCGACAAGATCTCGCGCAAGTCCGACAACCCGTCCATCACGCGCGACGTGTCGGGCGAGGGCGTGCAGCAGGCGCTGCTGAAGCTGATCGAGGGCACGATGGCCTCGGTGCCGCCGCAAGGCGGGCGCAAGCACCCGAATCAGGACTTCCTGCAGGTGGATACCACCAACATCCTGTTCATTTGCGGCGGCGCGTTCGACGGCCTGGAAAAGGTCATCATGCAGCGCTCGGACAAGACCGGCATCGGTTTTGCGGCCCAGGTGCAGAGCAAGGAAGAACGTGATGTCAGCGAGGTGCTGCCCCAGACCGAGCCGGAAGACCTGATCAAGTTCGGCCTGATTCCGGAGCTGATCGGCCGCCTGCCGGTGGTGGCCACGCTGGCCAAGCTGGACGAGGCCGCGCTGATGCAGATCCTGGTCGAGCCCAAGAATGCACTGCTCAAGCAGTACCAGAAGCTGCTGGCGATGGAAGGTGTGGAGCTGGAGATTCGTCCGGCCGCGCTGTCCGCCATCGCACGCAAGGCCATCCGTCGCAAGACGGGGGCACGCGGTTTGCGTTCCATCCTGGAACAGTCGCTGATGGACGTCATGTACGACCTCCCGAACTACAAGGGCGTGCAAAAGGTGGTGATCGATGAAAATACGATCACCGGCGATGCACCGCCGCTGCTCATGTACGAAGAGCAGCAGCCCAAGGTTGCGGGGTCCAACTGACGAACGCGCCGGCCTACGTGGTGCATGCCACACCGGCTTAAAAATCAAGCGGCCGTTCGCCTGAAAGCGAACGGCTTTTTTTCTTCAATTCGACGATACGAACGGGAGGAAACGCGGGTATGCTGTTTCAGAGTGGGTCACAGGTGCTTTGCGCGGCACTTTTTCGCGCGGCATGACGGCACAAAGAATCGGGGGCGGTACCTTGCAATCGATTCCCGTGACCCTATTTACGCCTTAAATGACTGACTGGGGAAAATGATGTCCGGAACACAACTCCTCCCGGCTGAGCCGATTCGCCTCCCACTGTTGCCGCTGCGCGACGTGGTGGTGTTTCCGCACATGGTGATCCCGCTGTTCGTGGGTCGCCCGAAGTCCATCAAGGCGCTTGAGACTGCGATGGAGTCGGGCAAGAGCATCATGCTCGTGGCCCAGAAGACGGCTGCCAAGGACGAGCCGACGGCTGACGACCTGTACGAGGTTGGCTGCATCGCGAATATCCTGCAAATGCTGAAGCTGCCCGACGGTACCGTGAAGGTGCTCGTGGAAGGCACGCAACGCGCGAATATCACCGAGGTGAGCGAGGACGATTCGCACTTCATGTGCGAAGCCGTGCCTGTGCCGCCCGCGCCGGTCGAATCCGCCGAGACCGAGGCCCTGCGCCGCGCGATCGTGTCGCAGTTCGACCAGTATGTGAAGCTGAACAAGAAGATCCCGCCCGAGATCCTGACGTCGCTGTCGGGCATCGATGAAGCTGGTCGTCTGGCCGATACCATCGCCGCGCACCTGCCGATCAAGCTCGAGCAGAAGCAGAAGATCCTCGAGATGGTCAATGTGACCGAGCGTCTCGAGAGCCTGCTCTCGCAGCTCGAAGGCGAGATCGACATTCTGCAGGTGGAAAAGCGCATCCGTGGCCGCGTGAAGCGCCAGATGGAAAAGAGCCAGCGCGAGTACTACCTGAACGAGCAGGTCAAGGCGATTCAGAAGGAACTGGGCGAGGGCGAGGAAGGCGCCGACCTTGAGGAGCTGGATAAGCGCATCAAGGCCGCACGCATGCCCAAGGAGGCCAAGAAGAAGGCCGACGCCGAGTTCAAGAAGCTCAAGCTGATGTCGCCGATGTCGGCCGAAGCCACCGTCGTGCGCAACTACATCGACACGCTGGTCAACCTGCCGTGGCGCAAGAAGAGCAAGGTCAACAATGACCTCGCGAACGCCGAGCGCGTGCTTGACGAAGACCACTATGGCCTGGAGAAGGTCAAGGAACGGATTCTCGAGTACCTCGCAGTGCAACAGCGCGTGGACAAGGTGAAGGCGCCGATCCTGTGCCTGGTCGGCCCCCCCGGTGTGGGCAAGACCTCGCTCGGGCAGTCGGTGGCACGCGCCACGAACCGCAAGTTCGTGCGCATGGCACTGGGCGGCGTGCGTGACGAGGCCGAGATCCGCGGCCACCGCAGGACCTATATCGGCTCGATGCCGGGCAAGATCCTGCAGAGCCTGTCGAAGGTTGGCGTGCGCAATCCGCTGTTCCTGCTCGACGAGATCGACAAGATGGGCATGGACTTCCGTGGTGACCCGTCGTCGGCGCTGCTCGAGGTGCTGGACCCGGAACAGAACCACACGTTCCAGGACCACTACATCGAGGTGGACTTCGACCTGTCGGACGTGATGTTCGTGGCGACGTCGAACTCGCTGAACATCCCGCCGCCGCTGCTGGACCGTATGGAAGTGATTCGCCTCTCGGGCTACACCGAAGACGAGAAGGTGAACATCGCCACGCGCTACCTGCTGCCCAAGCAGATCAAGAACAATGGTCTGAAGGTTGGCGAGATCGACATCACCGAAGCGGCCATCCGCGACATCATCCGCTACTACACCCGGGAAGCCGGTGTGCGGTCGCTGGAACGCGAGGTGTCGAAGATCGCGCGGAAGGTGGTCAAGCTGCTGCTCCTGAAGAAGGAATCGGGCGCGGTGAAGGTCGATTCGGAGAACCTGGACAAGTTCCTGGGCGTGCGCAAGTACGACTTCGGCCTGGCCGGCAAGGAAAACCAGGTGGGCCAGGTGACCGGCCTCGCGTGGACCGAGGTGGGCGGCGATCTGCTGACCATCGAAGCCGCCATCATGCCGGGCAAAGGCAACATCACGCGTACCGGCTCGTTGGGCGATGTGATGAAGGAATCGGTCGAAGCTGCGCGTTCGGTGGTGCGTTCGCGGGCACGTCGCCTGGGGATCACGGATGAGATGTTCGAGAAGCGCGACATCCACATCCACGTACCCGAAGGCGCCACGCCCAAGGATGGTCCGTCGGCCGGCGGGGCGATGACGACTGCACTCGTGTCGGTGCTGACCGGCATTCCGGTGCGGGCGGACGTGGCCATGACGGGTGAGATCACGCTGCGCGGCGAAGTGCTGCCGATCGGCGGTCTCAAGGAGAAGCTGCTGGCGGCCCATCGTGGCGGCATCAAGCTGGTGCTGATCCCCGAGGAGAACGTCAAGGATCTCGCCGAGATTCCGGACAACGTGAAGAACGCCATCGAGATCGTGCCGGTCCGCTGGATCGACAAGGTGCTGGAGCTGGCACTCGAGCGCAAGCCCGAGCCGCTGGCCGAGGAAGAGGCCAAGCCCGCCGAGGTGGCGGACAAGGCCAAGGCCACGGTCGAGATGATTCATCACTGATTGACCGAGCGCTGTCAGGAAGATGCCGCGGGGTTCCCCCGCGGCATTTTTTTTGCGCGGCCGGGGTTGGCAACGCGGAAAGTCTCGTATTACAATCGCGGCCTCGCAACGCAAACAGCGGCAGCCAGGCAGTAACCGCCGAGTCGTGCGAAGCGAGATTACCCAGCGGGCGCGCAAGTCCGCGATGGTCTAGTGGGTGCTTAGCTCAGTTGGTAGAGCGGCGCCCTTACAAGGCGTAGGTCGGGGGTTCGAGCCCCTCAGCACCCACCACTTCACCATCCCAGGGAACCCACGCAGGAGTGGTAGTTCAGTTGGTTAGAATACCGGCCTGTCACGCCGGGGGTCGCGGGTTCGAGTCCCGTCCACTCCGCCAAGCAAAATCGCCCGCGCATGCGGGTTTTTTTGTATCTGTTGTCTTCCCAGCCATTCCCCGCTCACGTGACGCTGCCGCATCAGCAAATGACGGTTTCGCGCCCGGCACCTGCTAGAATCGCGGAGTTTGTCTTCGTGCCAACCCCCTTACCAGAATCAGCATGCTTGATTTCGTACGCAACAACCGGCGCCTGATGCTTTTGCTGCTGCTGGTGCTTGTCTTCCCGTCGTTCGTATTCTTCGGCGTGGAAAGCTATTCGCGCTTCATGGATACCTCGCACGACGTCGCCAAGGTCGATGGTCGCGCAATCACCGTGCAGGAAGTGGACAACGTGGTGCGCGACCAGAGCGAGCGCATGCGCCAGATGCTGGGCAATCAGTACGATCCGCGCATGTTCGAAGGTGCCGCCGCGCGCCAGTCCGTGGTGAACCAGCTGATTCTGCAGCGCGTGGTGTCCGACGCCACCGCCAAGAAGAATCTGACGGTGTCCGATGCCCAGGTGGCGGCAGCCATCCAGAACATCCCGGCCATCGCCCAGCTGAAGACGGCGGACGGCAAGTTCGACGACAAGGCCTACATCCAACTGCTGGCCACGCAGGGCATGACGCCCGAGCAGTTCGATGCGCGCCTGCGCTTCGAACTGGCCACGCAGCAGCTTGGCGGCGCCGTGGGTACCACGGCGTTCGTGCCGAAGTCGCTGCTGGACCGCCTGATCGCCGTGCGCGACCAACAGCGTGACGTGCAGACGCTGTCGATCAAGCCGGCTGATTTCACGTCCAAGATCACGGCTGACGCCGCCGCGCTGAAGGCCTACTACGACGCGCATGTGTCGGCCTACACCACGCCGGAACAGGCGAAGGTGGAGTACGTGGTGCTGTCCGGCGACTCCCTGGCCGCGAGCCAGACCGTGACGCCGGAAGAGCTCAAGTCCTACTACGAGAGCAACATCGCGCGTTTCCGGACCGACGAGCAACGCCGTGCGAGCCACATCCTGATCTCAGCGCCCAAGGACGGCAAGGAAGCCGACCGCAAGGCCGCGAAGGACAAGGCCACCAAGCTGCTGGAAGACCTGCGCAAGCATCCCGAGACGTTCGCCGACGTGGCGAAGAAGCAGTCGCAGGATCCGGGTTCGGCGGAGAAGGGCGGCGACCTCGGCTTCATGGGCCGCGGCGCGCTGGTCAAGCCGTTCGAAGACGCCATGTACGCGCTCAAGGACGGCCAGATCAGCGATGTGGTGGAAACCGACTACGGCTACCACATCATCAAGCTGACCGGCATCAAGGCGGCCGAGACGCAGCCGCTCGAGGCCGTGCGCCCCGAACTGGAAGCCGAACTCAAGAAGCAGCTGGCGAGCAAGAAGTACACGGAGCTGGCCGATGCCTTCGGCAACACCGTCTACGAGCAGTCCGAAAGCCTCAAGCCGGCCGCCGACAAGTTCAAGCTGACGATCCAGACCGCCGACAACGTCACCCGCACGCCGAACCTGGCGCTGGGCGCGCAGAACCCGCTCAACAATGAGAAGGTGCTGAAGGCCCTGTTCAGCGACGACGCGCTCAAGAACAAGCGCAACACCGAAGCGGTGCAGGTGGGCCCGACCACGCTGGTGGCGGCACGTATCGTCGACTATCGCCCGGCGACCGCGCGCAAATTCGAGGACGTGGAAGCCCAGGTGCGCCAGGCCTACGTCGCCCAGCAGGCTGCCGAACTGGCCCGCAAGGATGGCGAAGCCAAGCTCGAAGCGTTGAAGAAGGCCGACAGCGCTGCCGGCTTCGCCCAGGCCGTGACGGTGTCGCGTACCAAGGCAGACGGCCTGTCGCCGAAGGCGGTCGAGGCCATCATGCGCGCCGACACGACCAAGCTGCCCGCTGTGGTCGGCGTGGACCTCGGTGCGGATGGTTATGCGATCTATCGCATCGGCAAGGTCAGCTCGCCGACCCAGGCGAACCCGGGCCAGCGCGACGCCGAGTCGCAACAGCTGGCCCAACTGGCCGGCCAGGCCGAACTCGCCGCCTACTATGAAACCCTGAAGGCGCGGGCGAAGGTCAAGATCCTGCGTCCGATCACGGCCACCGACGTACCGGCCAGCGAAGGCGCAGCGCAGTAACCGGCGCGGCTTGCCAGCAAAAAACCCCTGCGGTCAGCGACCAGCAGGGGTTTTTTGTTTGGGGATGACGATTTCAGCGCTTTTTCGCCGGCGCCTTCAGCAGCGGCTGCAACTGCGGCCAGACATTGTCGAGCAGCGTGGCCTGGGCGGCCGAGGTGGGATGGATGCGGTCGTCCTGGAACCACTCGGGCCGGGCGATCACCTTATCGAGGAAGAACGGCACCAGACTCACGCGGTACTCGCTGGCCAGCTTGCTGTAGAGCGCGAAGAAGCGCTCGGTATAGTCGGGGCCGTAGTTCGGCGGAATCCGCATGCCGACCAGCACCACGCCGGCGCCCGCCTGGCGCGCCGCCGTCAGCATGCCGCGCAGGTTGGTTTCTGTGGATTGCAGGGACAGACCGCGCAGGGCATCGTTGGCGCCAAGCTCCACGACCACCACAGCCGGCTTGTGCCGGGCGAGCAGGTCCGGCAGGCGCGTCTTGCCGCCCGACGTGGTCTCGCCGCTGATGCTGGCATTGACGACGCTATAATCGAGGCGCTCCTTGTGCAGGCGGTCCTGCAGCAGGCTGACCCAGCCGGTGCCGCGCGCGATGCCGTACTCGGCCGACAGGCTGTCGCCAAGCACCAGCACCGCGGGCGCAGCGGTGGCAGCCGGTTTCGCGGCCGTTGGCCTGGCCTGAGTCTGGGCCTGAGCCTGGGCGCCGGCCGGCAGCGCCGCCATCAACATCGCCGCGCCCAGCATCGCACCGCACGCCGCCAGCGCCCTGGGGCGCCAACCGTATCCAATCCTCTCGCTCATGTCCTCTTCCATTCTCGCTGTCGAGTCACTCGGAAAGACCGTTGCCGACACGACAGGTTCGCTGACGATTTTGCACGACGTCTCGTTTTCCGTCACGCCGGGCGAAACGCTGGCCATCGTCGGCGCGTCCGGCTCGGGAAAATCCACGCTGCTGGGGTTGCTGGCGGGCCTGGACCTGCCCAGCACGGGCTCGGTGCGGCTGCACGGCCAGGATCTGTTCACGCTCGATGAAGACCAGCGCGCCGCGCTGCGTGGCCGGCACGTGGGCTTCGTGTTCCAGTCGTTCCAGTTGGTGGGCCACCTGACAGCGCTCGAAAACGTGATGCTGCCGCTCGAGTTGCGCGGCGAGACCGACCGCGTGCGCGAGCGTGCCACGGAAATGCTCGTGCGCGTGGGCCTGGGCAAGCGCCTGACCCACTATCCGCGCACGCTTTCCGGTGGTGAGCAGCAGCGCGTGGCGCTGGCGCGGGCGTTCGTCGCCCGGCCGGACATCCTGTTCGCCGATGAGCCGACCGGCAGCCTCGACACGAGCACCGGCGAGGCCGTGATCGCGCTGATGTTCGAGCTGAACCGCAATGCCGGGTCCACGCTGGTACTGGTCACGCACGACCGCTCCGTGGCGGCGCGCTGCGCCCGCATCCTGACCATCGACGCCGGCCGCGTGGCCAGCGACGAGTGGATGGGCACCGAAGTCTGACGTTCCGGCGGGCGCGGCGTCAGCCGCGCGCCAGCACGGGGCGCGCGCGGGCGATCAGCGCCGCCGTGGATGCATCGTGCGTAGCCTGGGCGCTGCCATTGAGTTCGGCCTCGATCGGGCGCGCAAGGATCTTGCCCAGCTCCACGCCCCACTGGTCGAACGAATTGATATTCCACACCACGCCCTGCACGAACGTGCGGTGCTCGTAGAGCGCGATCAGCGCGCCGAGCACATGCGGCGTCAGGTCTTCCATCAGCAGCGTGTTGCTCGGGCGGTTGCCCTCGAACACCATGTGGGGCAGGCGGTCCTCGTCGGTCATGCCGGCCGCGCGTAGCTCCTCGGCGCTGCGCCCGCGCATCAGCGCCTCGGCCTGCGCGAAGCAGTTGGCCAGCAGCTTGGCATGATGGCCGGGCAGGCTGCGCGGCGGCACCAGCGGTGCCACGAAGTCGACCGGCACGATCTGCGAACCCTGGTGAATCATCTGGAAGTAGGCGTGCTGGCCATTGGTGCCGGCCGTGCCCCAGACCACGGGCGAGGTCTGCACGTGCGCCGGCTGGCCGTCCAGCTGGACCGACTTGCCGTTGCTCTCCATCTCCAGCTGCTGCAGGAACGCCGGGAACAGTTCGAGCGAGGTCGAGTACGGCGCCATGCAGCTGGTCGACATGCCGAAGAAATTGCGATACCAGATGCCCAGCATCGCCATCACCACGGGCATGTTGCGCGCCAGCGGGGCGGTGCGGAAGTGATCGTCCATGGCGCGCGCGCCGAGCAGCAGGTCGTCGAAGGCATCAAAGCCCACGGCCAGCGCGATCGACAGGCCCACTGAAGACCACAGCGAGAAGCGGCCGCCAATCCAGTCCCAGAATTCGAACATGTTGGCGGGGTCGATGCCAAACTCGGTCACGGCCTCGCGATTGGTGGACACCGCCACGAAATGCCGCGCGAGCTGGTTCTCGGGAACGCCGTTGCGCAGGAACCAGTCGCGCATGCTGCGCGCGTTGGCCATGGTCTCGAGCGTGGTGAACGTCTTGGAACAGACGATGACCAGCGTGCGCGCCGGGTTCAGTCGGACGAGCGTTTCGGCCAGTTCGGTGCCGTCTACGTTGGAGACGAAGTGGATGCGCGGCCCGGTCTGGTCGCCCAGGTGTGCCAGCGCGCGGCAGACCATGCGCGGGCCGAGGTCAGACCCGCCGATGCCGATGTTGACGACATCGGTGATGGTCTGGCCCGTGGAACCGGTCCAGGCGCCGCCGCGCACGCGCTCGGAAAAGTCCTGCATACGGCAGCGCACGTCATGGATGGCCGGCATCACGGAGACGCCATCGACCTTGAACGGCGCATCGGGCAGCGCGCGCAGCGCCACGTGCAGGGCGGCACGGTCTTCGGTGGTGTTGATGTGTTCGCCCGCGAACATGGCGTCCCGGCGCTGCGTCACGCCGGCTTCCTCGGCCAGCTTCATCAGCAGCGCGAAGGTTTCGAACGCGATGCGGTTCTTGGAGTAGTCCAGGTACAGGCCGGCGGCTTCCAGCGAGAAGTCCTCGACCCGCCGGGCGGCTTCGGCTTCGGCAAACCAGTCCTGCATCGGCGTATGGCGGATGGCGTCGTGGTGTTGGCGAAGGGCGGTCCAGGCGTGGAGTTCAGTCGGCATGCGGTGTTCGGTTTGTCTCAGGGGGGCAAACGCCCGGCGTGGCGGGCAGCGGTAGTATATCGCCGGAATTTGGCGGTACATGCGCGGTAACGGACGGATCTTTCCCGTCTTTTGTTCCGATTGCGTCACCAAGGGCGGATGGGCGGACGCACACGCTACCTTAGCAGCCATGGCGTCCGTGTTTTATCGGACATTGTCCGACGTGGTGCGTTCCCCTGCTGCCCCTCAAGTGCGGGGACGGGCGCGTGCCGCGAGCCGGCCCGCCACACGGCGCAGCAACGGCTCGCCGCCGGCCACGCAGACGCCGCCCGCGCAGATCACGGCGATGCCGAGCGCGGTGGTCCAGTCCGGCAACTGCCCGAATGCGAAGTACCCGACCACCGTGGCCGAGAAGATCTGCAGGTACAGGAAGGGGCTCAGGAACGAGGCATCGGCGTACTGGAACGCGCGGATCACGAAGTAATGCCCGAGTGACCCGGTGATGCCGGCGGACAGCAGCAGCGCGGCCTGCGCCGGCGTGGGCATGGCCTCGAACCAGAAGAATGGCACGATGAGCGTGGTCAGCACCGCGCCGGTCACGCCGCTCTGGATCAGCGTGGTCATCGGCGCGTCATGGGCGGCGATGTGGCGCGTCAGCATTTGCAGCAGCGCGAACAACATCGCGGACAGCAACCCCAGCCCCACGCCGAGCGCGCTCAGCTCGCCGCCGGGCCGCACCACCACCAGCATGCCGGCGAAGCCGATGGCGACGCCGATCCAGCGCGTCCAGCGCGCGTGCGCCCCCGGGCGCTCACCGAGCAGCCACGGCGATAGCGCCACCACGAACAGCGGCGCGCAGAAGTTGAGGGCGGTGGCCTGCGCCAGCGGCATCAGGCGCAGCACGCTGAAGAACACCAGCGTCGATGCCAGCATCAGCACGCCGCGCAGCCACTGGAGGCGTGGCCGCGAGGGCCGATACTGCAGCCGCCAGCGCGTCGGCCCCAGCAACAGGAAGATGGCCACGACATGGCCGAGATAGCGCACCCAGGCCACCGCGACCACGGGCAGGCCCTGCTGGGTCAGCGTCTTGCCGGTGGCGTCGAGCAGGCTCAGGATCCATTGGCCGAGCACCAGCAGCGCGATGCCGGTCAGCAGGCGACGGCGCGGATCGTCGCCCGTGGTGAGACTGGCGGCCTGGGTCATGCCGTCCGGCCCTGGATCAGCGCATTGAGGATGTCGCGGGCGGGCAGGTAGAGTTCGCTGGCAGTCATGCCCGCCGGGCCGGTGCCGCTGGCGACCAACCGGTCGGCGGCGCACCCATGGATCCAGACCGCCGCGCAGGCGGCGTCCTTCGGCGCCATGCCTTGCGCCAGCAGCGCGCCGATCATGCCGGCCAGCACATCGCCCGTGCCGGCCGTGGCCAGCGCGGCGTTGCCGGTCGGATTGATGGCGATGCTGTCCACGCCAGCCGCCGCGATGAGCGTGCCGGAGCCCTTCAGCACGATCGTGGCCTGCCATGCGGCGGCCAGCGCGCGCGCGGCGCCAAGGCGGTCACGCTGGATCTCGGCCACGGTGCAGCCGAGCAGCCGCGCTGCTTCCAGCGGATGCGGCGTCATCACGTGCGGCACGCCGCTGGCGCGCAACGCATCGGCCAGGGTCTTGTCGCCAGACAGCAGGTTCAGCGCATCGGCGTCGAGCACGAGCGGCGGGGGTGGGCTGGCCTTGGCGCAGGTGTCGATCCATTGCCCCAGCAGCTTGCCCGCCGCGCCGCCGGTACCCATGCCCGGCCCGATGACCAGCGCGGACATGGTCTCGACGGCCATGTCGGCCACATCGTGCAGCATCAGTTCGGGGTGGACCGGGTCCATCAACGGCGCCGGCTGGGCGAGGAAGCCCACATGCACGCGCCCCGCGCCCAGATGCAGCGCCGCCCGCGCGCCCAGCAGCGGCGCCCCGGCCATGCCGTGGCTGCCGCCGAGCACCGCCAGCGAGCCAAAGGTGCCCTTGTTCACCGCATGCGGGCGCCCCGGCAGCGCATCGCGGAATGCGCCCGGCAGGTTCACATGGGCGATGGCGGCCTGCGCCGGCGGATAGGGCAGGCCGAGCGGGGCGATGTCGATCTCGCCTGCGCAGTCGCGGCCGTCCAGCGTGAGCAAGCCCGGCTTGGCGGCGATGAAGGTCAGCGTGCGGCGCGCGCGGATGGCCGGTCGGCCCGCGCCGGTATCGGCGAACAGCCCGCTTGGAATGTCCAGCGCGTACACCGGCAGTCCGGCGGCGTTCACATGATCGATCCAGCGCGCCACGTTGCCGTCCGCCGGGCGGTTCAGGCCGATGCCGAGCAGGCCGTCGACCAGGGCAGTGCAGCCCGCCGGCCAGGGCGGCAGGGCAGCGGTGGTGTTGGACGGGTCGGCCGGCACGGCCAGCAGCGGCACGCCGGCTGTGCGGGCCTCGGTCCAGGCCCGCGAGGCATCGGGCGGCAGCCGGTCGGTCTCGGCAGTCAGCCAGACTTCGACCTGCCGCCCCGACTGGTGCAGCCGCGTGGCCGCGACCAGCGCATCGCCGCCATTGTTGCCGGCGCCAGCCAGAAGGACGATGCGGCCATCCGGCACGTGCCGCGCCAGCCAGTCGGCGGCGGCGTGGCCGGCGCGCGTCATCAGCGTGAAGGCGGGCAGTGCCGCCAGCGCCGCATGCTCGATCTCGCGGATCGTGGCCACGTCATGAAGCGGCGTGGCGTCGGTGCCGGTGGGGTCGAGCGGCAGCCAGTCGGGCAGTGGGGAAGACGGGGAGGGCGAGGCGGTCATGGTCGGCATCAGGCCAGTATCAAGCGGAGGCCAGGCCGTAGCGCGCAGGGGTGAGGCCGTCCATGTCGATGGCCGGTCCGTCGCCTTGTCCCGCGCTGGCGGCAATCTGGTCCGCCGCGATTTTGCCCGATCCGCAGCCCATCGCCCAGCCCGTGGAGCCATGGCCGAGGTTCAGGAACAGGCCGGGCACGCGCGTGGCGCCGATTAGCGGCGGGCCGTCCGGCAGCATCGGCCGGGCGCCGGCCCACAGCGTGGCCTCGTTGTAGTGGCCCGCCACCGGAAACCAGTCGCGCGCCACCTTGATCAGCGTGTCGAGCGCAGCCGGGCGCGGGTCCAGCCGGCGCGAGCCGAGTTCGGCCGTGCCCGCCACGCGCAGCCGGTTGCCCATGCGCGTGATGGCCACCTTGTACGACTCGTCCATCAGGGCGGCGAGCGGCGCCTGTAGCTCGTCGCGCACCATGACCGTGGCCGAATAGCCCTTCACCGGATAGAGCTGCACGCGCAGCCCCAGGGGGCGCAGCAGCGCGGCACTGCCGACGCCGGCGGCCACCAGCACGCGGTCCGCCTGCAGGGTCTCGGGCGTGGCGCCGCGCGGAGCGGCCAGTTCGACTGTCAGGCCGCCACTGTCAGTGGGGCGCAGCCGGGCCACATCGGTATCGAGTCGGAATTGCACACCCGCCGCTTCGGCGTGCTGGTGCAGCCGTCGCACGAACATCGGGCAGTTGCCCGATTCATCTTCGGGAAGATGGAGGCCGCCCGCCAGTGCCGTGTCGGCAGCCAGGCCGGGTTCGATCCGCCGGCAGCCGGCGGCATCGACCAACTGATGGGGCACGCGGTTCTCGCGCAGCACGGCCAGCGCCGGCGCGGCGAGGTCGAGGTCCCGCTGGGTGCGGAACAGTTGCAGATAGCCGCGCGACTGCTCGTACTCGATCTCCAGCGCCTCGCGCAGCCCATGCAGGCAGTCGCGGCTGTAGAACGCCAGGCGCTGCATGCGCAGCTTGTTGGCGCGGTAGCGCTGCGGCTGGCACTCGCGCAGCCAGCGGCCGATCCAGCGCCACATGGCCGGATCGGCGCTGGGCCGGAAGACAACGGGGGATTCGCGCTGGAACAGCGTCCGCAGGACCTTGCCCGGCATGCCCGGCGCGGCCCACGGCGTGACGTAGCCCGGCGCGATGACGCCGGCATTGCCGAAGCTGGCCTCCTGCGCCGGCGCGCCGCGCCGCTCGAGCACCGTCACGGAGAAACCGGCCTGGCGCAGGTACCAGGCGGAGCACACGCCGATCACGCCGGCACCGATCACAATCACATGCATCTTGGCGGTTTGTCCCTGTGTCGATGAACCCTCGATGGCGCCGCCGCTACTTCAGCTCCTTCGCCATCACCACGTCCGGCAGCCACGTGACCACGGCCGGCCAGACCGTCACGATGGCGATGGCGAGCACCATCATCATGAAGAATGGCAGCGATACCCGGGCGATGTAGTTACTGTCCTTGCCGGTCATGCTCTGTAGCACGAACAGGTTGAACCCGACCGGCGGCGTGACCTCGGCAATCTCCACCAGCAGTACGATGAAGATGCCGAACCATACCAGATCGAAGCCGGCCTGCTGCACCATCGGCAGCACCGTGGCAGTGGTCAGGGCGATCATCGAGATGCCGTCCAGGGCGGTGCCGAGGACGATGTAGATGATCGTCAGCACGCCGATCAGTGCCCACGGGGACAGGTGCAGCGCCGCCACCCACTCCGCCAGCGCGCGCGGAATGCCCGTGAAGCTCATGGTCACCGAGAGGAACGAGGTGGCGCCCAGCACGAACATGATCATCGCCGTGAGCCGCGTGGCCGACATCAGGCTGTCCCAGAACGCGCGGCGCGTGAGCGACCCGCCCATCCAGGCCAGCGCCAGCGACGCCACCACACCATAGGCCGCGGCCTCGGTGGCGGTGGAGTAGCCGGCCATCATGATCCAGGTGATGAACGCGATCAGCACGATGCACGGCATCAACTGGCGGATGGAAGCCAGCCGCGAGCGCCAGCCGAAGGTCTCGGCGGGCGGCACGCGCTTCGGGTTCATCAGCGCCCAGACCACGATGTAGCCCGAAAACAGCACCATCAGCAGCAGCCCGGGCAGGAAGCCGGCCAGGAACACGCGGATGATCGACACATCGGCAGATACCGCGTACACCACCATGGTGATCGACGGCGGAATCAGGATGCCCAGCGTGCCGGCCGTGGCGAGCGAGCCGAGCGTCATGCGCTCGTCGTAGCCGCGCCGGGTCAACTCGGGCAGCGCCGACTTGGCGATGGTCGCGCAGGTGGCCGCTGACGAGCCCGACACCGACCCGAAGATGCCGCAGCCCAGGATGTTCACGTGCATCAGCCGGCCCGGCAGCCAGTTGAGCCAGGGCGAGAGCCCCGAGAACATCTGCTCGGACAGCTTGGTCCGGAACAGGATCTCGCCCATCCACACGAACAGCGGCAGCGAGGCCAGCGTGTAGGAGGCGCTCGACGACCACCACGCGTTGGCGAGGTTGACCAGCGCATCGTGGTCCGAGAACACCACCAGCCCCACCCACGAGGTGACCGCGATGGCCACCGGAATCCACGTCCCCACCGCCAGGAAGACCACCAGCACGACCAGCAGGATCAATGCGACGACAACGGTACTCATCAGATCGTCTCCCCGAAGTCGCCCGACGCCAGCTTGGCCTCCTGCGCCAGCTGGTAGCGCGGCTTCAGGCGCCGCACCACGCGCAGCCATTCGTCGGCCACGGCGAGCAGGAAGCCCACCGCGCCGATCACGGCGAAGCTCTGCGGAATCCAGAGCGGAATCACGATCTGCCCCTGCGACACATCGCCAATATCCCAGCTCTGCCAGGCGAAGGTGCCCAGCGCCCAGGACGCGTAGCCGGCGAACAGCAGGCAGATGGAGAGCGAGAGCAGCTCCAGCATCCAGCGGCGGCGCGGCCCCACGGCCTCGAGCAGCATCTCCACGCGCACGATGCCGCCGTGCTGGAAGGTCTGTCCGAGGACGAGGAAGGCCGAGGCGGCGCAGAGCCAGGCGACGATGTCGTCGCCGCCCTTGAGCGTGATGGTGGTCTCGCGCGAGATCGACATGGCGATCATGACGATGCACACCGCAAGGATGCAGAGCGCGCCCAGCACGGCGCAGAAGTCCAGCCAGCGATCCAGCCAGCGCTTGTCAGGCAACGGAGTGGTCATGGGGGTTACTTCTTGTAGGCGCCGAGGATGGCCTTGCCGTCGTCGCCGGCGCTCTTGGCCCATTCGTCGACCATGACCTGGCCAACCTTCTGCATATCGCTCTTCAGCTGGGGCGAGGGCGGTGCCACGGTCATGCCGTTCTTCGCCAGCGTGGCCAGGTAGTCGCGCGTCTTCTGCTCGGAAACCTGCCAGCCGCGCTTCTCGGCATCGGCCACGGCCTTGAGCAGGGCGTCCTGCGTGGGCTTGTCCAGCGCGGCGAAGGCCTTCTTGCTGACCACCAGCATGTTCTTGGGCAGCCAGGCGTCCACGGTGTAGAAGTACTTGACCGATTCCCAGACCTTGGTGTCCACGCCGGTGGCGCCGGAGGACATGAACGAGTTGACCGTGCCGGTGGCCAGCGCCTGGGCGAGGTCGGCCGCCTGGATCGTCACGGGCTGGGCGCTGACCAGTTCGGCGATCTTCGACGTGGCCGGGTTATAGGCGCGCCATTTCAGGCCCTTCATGTCGGCGGCGCTGTTGATCGGCTTGTTCGCGTAGATGCCCTGCGGCGGCCAGGCCACGGCGTAGAGCAGCTTCATGCCCTGGCGGTCCAGCACCTTCTCGGTCACCGGCTTGGAGGCTTGCCAGAGCTGGAAGGCATCGGCGTAGCTGGTGGCCAGGAATGGCACGGCATCCACGCCGAAGACCGGGTTCTCGTTGGCCAGCGTGGACATCAGGATCTCGCCCATCTGCACCTGGCCGGTCTGCACGCCGCGCTTGATTTCGTTGGCCTTGAGCAGCGAGCCATTGGGATGGAGCAGGATCTTGAGCTTGCCGCCGGTGGCCTTTTCCACGTCGTTGGCCATCTGCTGCAGGTTCTCGGTGTGCAGGTTGGTGGCCGGATAGCCGGTGGGCAGGTCCCACTTGGTGTCCGCCCATGCTGCCGTGCTGCCAAGCAGCAGGGCTGCCGCCGCAACTGCCATTGCCTTGACTCGCATCTCGATCTCTCCTGGTGTTGCGCGTGGGCGCCTGCCCGACTGCGCGGGTTGGAACTACCGGGCGCGCGTCAGATATCAGGCAATACAGGGTTCGATTGTCTGAGACATGACGTACGCCGCGATCACGCGCGCGGCTTCTGGCCCGGTCGCCGCGCGGTGAGCATTGCACGATGGCTTCGAATGCAAGGGCCGTGCCCAGTGGCTGCGCACCGGGCATGGCTTCGGGAATCCACAGGGTAGCAAGAAGCGCCCGGCGCCGACAGATAGGGTTCGTCTGGATGTGGCGGGCGCGCCGCGCGGGTCAGGACGCGGCCGGCTCGCGGGCGGGCGGGGGGAATTGCATCGCGAAACGGGTGGTGCCGGGCGCGGAGCGCACCGAGATGCTGCCGCCGTGCGCGGCGACGATGGCGCGGGTGATCGACAGCCCCAGGCCCACCGTCTCGGACTCCGGCCGGGCGCGCGACTTGTCGCCCCGGAAGAAGCGATCGAACAAAGAGGGCAGCAGGTCCGGCGCGATGCCGGGGCCGTCGTTCTCCACGGCGACTTCCACCTCGCCCGCCTGCCGGGTGACGGTGACCGTGACCGTGACGCTGCCGCGCTCGGGGGTGTAGCGCAGCGCGTTCGACAGCAGGTTGCTGAGCGCGCGCCGCAGCATCAGGCGGTCGCCGTCGATGCGCGCATCGCCCACAAGCCGCAGGGCGATGCCCTTGTCCTCGGCCAGCGCCTCGTAGAACTCGAACAGGGCCAGCACCTCGGTGCTGATCGAGATCGACTCCTTGTGGGGGAGGTCGAGCCCATGCTCCATCTTGGCGAGGTAGAGCATGTCGGAGACCATGCGCGACAGGCGCTGCAGCTCTTCGACGTTCGAGACCAGCACGTCGCGGTAGCGGGCCGCGTCGCGCGGCTGCGAGAGCGCCACCTGGGTCTGCGTCATCAGATTGGTCAGCGGCGTACGCAGTTCGTGGGCGAGGTCCGACGAGAATTCGGACAGCCGGCGGAAGTCGTCCTGCAGGCGCGCCAGCATCGCGTTCAGGTCGGCGGCCAGGGCGGCCATCTCGACCGGCACGGCCTCCACGGGCATGCGCTGGTCGAGCTTGTCGCCGGTCACGGCCTTGGCGCGCGAGGCCATCGCACGCAGCGGCGACAGTCCGCGCCGCGCCGCCCACCAGCCGAACAGGCCGCTCGCCAGCACCGCCAGCGCCACGTAGAGCACCAGCGAGCGGCGGAACGCGCGCAGGAAATGCTCGTGGATGTCGGTGTCCATCGCCAGGATCACGCCGATGGGCTGGGCGGCATCGCCCGCCGGCACCGCCGCGCGCAGGCCCCGGTAGCGCTTGCCGGCCTGCTGCCAGGCGAGGCGATCTTCGCCTTCTTCGTGGACCGGCCGGGCGGCCAGCGCTGCTGAGAAGTCAAAATCCGGGGTGGCGTAGCGGGTGCGGCCATCGGGCTCGCGGAGGTGGATCAGCACGCCGGCGTGGTGCGCGTAGGGGTCGCCGGCATGGCCCGCATGAAGTGCTTGGGGCGAAGCGCCCGCCGCCAGCGATTTTTCGATGACGCGGAGGTTATCCCGCAGCAGCGCGTAGTCCTCATCGGCGAAATGGCTGTCCATGGCCGAGAGGATCAGCCCGGCCAGCCCGAGCAGCACCACCGCCGACGACAGCGAGAACAGCACTGTCAGCCGCGTGGTGAGCGAGTATCGGCGCCTCACGCCTCGTCCTCCGGCACCTCGAGCACGTAGCCCATGCCGCGCACGGTCTGGATCAGCTTGGGTTCGAAGTCATCGTCGATCTTGGCGCGCAGCCGGCGGATGGCCACGTCGATCACGTTGCTGTCGCTGTCGAAATTCATGTCCCAGACCTGCGAGGCGATCAGCGAGCGCGGCAGCACCTCGCCGCGCCGGCGGGCCAGCAGTTCCAGCAGGGCGAATTCCTTGCCGGTCAGCACGATGCGGCGGCCGGCGCGCGTGGCCCGGCGGCGGGCGAGGTCGAGCACAAGGTCGCCGATCTCGATGCGGTCCAGCTGCACGATGGCGGTGCCGCGCCGGAGCAGGGTCCGGACCCGGGCCAGCAACTCGGAAAAGGCAAAGGGTTTGACGAGGTAGTCGTCGGCGCCCAGTTCCAGCCCCTTGACCCGGTCGGCCACGCTGTCGCGGGCGGTCAGGAACAACACGGGCACGGGGTTGCCGGCGCCGCGCAGGGTCTGGAGGACGCGCCAGCCGTCCATGCCGGGCAGCATCACGTCGAGGATCAGCAGGTCGTAGGCCTCGGTCATCGCCAGGTGCCCGCCGTCCTGGCCGTTGACGGCCAGATCCACGACGAAGCCGGCCTCGGTCAGGCCCTGCCTCAGGTATTCCCCGGTTTTCGGCTCGTCTTCCACCACCAGCAGCTTCATGCCCACTCCCATCCGTGCGAGGCAACAGTGTATGTCGCTCCCTCAACATGACAAGAAGATTACCGGAATGTAATGTTCGGGTCATTTGTCGGTTACTGCGAAGTCACTAAGCTGGCTGCGCCTATATAAGAGACACCAAGGATTCATTGCATGCGACCCATATCTCCGGCGGGGCTGTTGCTGCCATCGCCGCGCGGCCTGACAAGGCGTCGATTCGTTCAGGGCCTGGCGGCAGGCGGCGTGCTGGGGGCGGTTGGCGCCGTGCCGGCATGGGCGCAGGCGTCCACCGGCCCGGCCCGCGCCGGCAGCGGCACCGCGCCGGTGCTGCGCGGCACCGAGTTCGATCTCGTCATCCAGGACGCGGTGGTGGACTTCACCGGCCGGAAAACCATCGCCCCGACCATCAACGGCATGCTGCCCGGCCCCACGCTGCGCTGGCGCAAGGGCGATACGGTGACGATCCGCGTGACCAATCGGCTGAACGAGCCCACGTCGCTCCATTGGCACGGCATCCTGCTGCCGTACCAGATGGACGGCGTGCCCGGGATCAGCTTCCCGGGCATCGCGCCCGGCGAGACGTTCACCTACCGCTTCAAGGTGGCGCAGAGCGGCAGCTACTGGTACCACTCGCATTCCGGCTTCCAGGAGATGACCGGCGTGTACGGCGCGATCGTGATCGATGGCGATGACGATGACGACACGATACGCGCGGATCGCGACTATTCGGTGCTGCTGTCCGACTGGACGGAAGAAGACCCGATGCGCATCCTGTCCAAGCTCAAGACCCAGAGCGACTACTACAACTACAACCGGCCCACGGTGGGCGACTTCTTCCGCGATGTGTCGCAGGACGGCCTGGGCGCCGCGCTGGAGAAGCGCAAGATGTGGAACCAGATGCGGATGAATCCGACGGATCTGGCCGATCTCTCGGGCGCCACGCTGACCTACCTGATGAACGGCGTCACGCCGGCCGGCAACTGGACCGGCCTGTTCCGCGCTGGCGAGATGGTGCGGCTGCGCTTTATCAACGGCGCCGGCAATACGTTCTACGACGTGCGGATTCCGGGGCTGAAGCTCAAGGTGGTCCAGGTGGACGGGCAGGGCATCGACCCGGTTTCCGTGGACGAATTCCGATTCGGCCCCGGCGAGACCTGCGACGTGCTGGTGACGCCGACCGACGACGCCCACACGGTCTTCGCCCAGTCGATGGACCGGAGCGGCTACGCGCGCGGCACGCTGGCCGTGCGGGATGGGATCGAGGCGCCCGTGCCGCCGCTGGACCAGCCCGAGTGGCTCACCCCGGTCGACATGATGGGCAGCATGGACCATGGAGCGATGGACCATGGGGCGATGGATCACGGCGCGATGGATCACGCTGCGATGGGGCACATGGACCACGGCGCCATGGATCACAGCCAGCACGGCATGGCCGCGCCGGACCGGCTCCGGGTGCCCAGCACCAAGGCGCGCCACGCGCGCACCGAATACGGCCCGAGCACCGACATGCGCGTCGACATGGCCCGCACCAACCTCGACGACCCCGGCATTGGCCTGCGCAACAACGGGCGGCGCGTGCTGACCCTCTCGGACATGTATACGATCGGCGGCCCGATGGACCCGCGCGGCCCGGGGCGTGAAGTCGAACTGCACCTGACCGGCAATATGGAACGCTACACGTGGTCATTCGATGGGGTCGAGTTCGGCAAATCGACGCCGGTGCGCTTCCGCCACGGCGAGCGGCTGCGCGTGATCCTGCACAACGACACGATGATGACCCACCCGATGCACCTGCACGGCCTGTGGAGCGAGCTTGAGGCGCCGGACGGCTCCTTCCAGGCGCGGCGGCACACCATCCCGGTTCAGCCCGCGCAGCGCATCAGCTTCCTCGTCACCGCCGACGCGCTCGGCCGCTGGGCCTGGCATTGCCACCTGATGATGCATATGGACGCCGGCATGTTCCGCGAAGTGGTGGTGGCATGATGACGCTGCAATTTCGGAAAAGAATGATTGTCGCGGCGCTGTTTTCCGGGCTGGGCACGAGCGCTGCGCTGGCCCAGCACGATGCGATGCAGGGTGGCAGCGCGCCCGCCGATGCGCGCGACCCGCACGCGTATTCGGATGGTTACCAGCTGGGCGTCGGCCAGTACGCACTGGGCGGCCATCGGTCCTTGCACATGATGGATGAGCACCCCTTCGGCTCGGTGCTGATTGATCGACTCGAATGGGCGCACGGCAACGGCAGCAATGCCGCCGCCTACGAGGCCCAAGCGTGGTTCGGCGGTACCTACAATCGGCTCGTGATCAAGGCCGAAGGGGAGGCCGCGCAGGGCAGGGTACACGATGCGCGCACGGAATTGCTCTGGGGCCACGCGGTGGGCTCGTACTGGGACACCCAACTCGGCTTCCGGAACGATGTCGGCCATGGCCGGCCGGCCCGGAACTGGCTGGCGATGGGCATCCAGGGGCTGGCGCCGTACTGGTTCGAGCTGGACGCGACGGCCTATGTCGGCACAGAAGGGCGCACCGCGCTGCGCCTGGCGGCGGAATATGAGCTGCTGCTGACGCAGCGGTGGATCCTCCAGCCGCGTATCGAGGCCAATCTGTACGGGAAGAACGATCCGGAGACGGGCGTCGGCAGCGGGCTGTCGAGCGGGACGGTCGGCATCCGGCTGCGCTACGAGATCAGCCGGCAGTTCGCACCCTATATCGGCGTGGAGCGCTACCAGTCGTTTGGCAATACCGCCGACATGGTCCGCACGTCAGGCGGCCGCAATGGCGAGACCCGCTTCGTGGCCGGCGTTCGCGCCTGGTTCTGAGCCGGATTTTTGACTCAGGCCGACTTCACCTCGATAATTCGTCAACAATCTGTCGTGATTCGACGAATTTTATTCATCTTCGAAGGGAGACCTGCTTCATGGCACGCAAGCCAGTCCAGGCCAGCGCGTCCGACGACGCGCCATCGGCCGCCGTCCGGCCTCCCGCCACGCTGGGCCGCGCCGCCGGCGTCAACATCGTCTCATCGTCGCACCTCGTCTCGGTGCGGAGCCCGGAATTGTCCGAGTTCGAGTTCGGCCTGAACACGGCCTACAACGCCTACAGCCGCTGGGTGGTGCGCTGCATGGGCGCGGCTGGCGTGCGCGACCTGACCTTCCTGGACGTGCTGGTCCTTCACCACGTCAATCACCGGGGCCGGGCCAAGCGGCTGGCCGATATCTGCTTCGTGCTGAATGTGGAAGACACCCACCTTGTCACCTACGCGCTGAAGAAGCTGGCAGGCCTGGGGCTGGTCGCCGGCGAGCGGGTGGGCAAAGAGGCCACCTACGCCACCACGCAGGCCGGCGCCGAGGCCTGCGCCCGCTATCGCGAGATCCGCGAGCAGTGCCTGACCAGCAACTTCACCGAAGGTAGCGAGGAAAACATCGAGATTGGCGAACTTGCGCGCCTTTTGCGGGTGTTGACGGGCTTGTACGAGCAGGCGGCACGCTCGGCGACGTCGCTCTAAGCATCGGCTATCAATCAAGTGATTCATGATGCACTAAAATGGTGCGTCCGCTGCACTTGCCGGTGTCGCAGCCAATTTGGACGTCCATGTCCGCCTCCGTCCCATTGCGCAATGCAAAAAGCGGGCTCCGGCAAGGTACAATAGCGGTTTCCCGCCAGCCGGTTCCCCACTCAGCGGTGCCGGCGGCCGCCAGCCCCGACCTCCCTACGCCTCCCGACCGCTACGATCATGGCGCATTTCTCGTGCTTCCCCGGCGCTTTGGCGCTTTCCGCCTTCCGCCAGCAACGCCTGCTTGCCACGCTCAAACAGATCGATGCCGATATTGAATCGGTACATGGCCAGTTTCTGCATTTCGTCGATACCGACACCCCGCTTTCCGCCGAAGACCAGTCGCGCATTGCCGCGCTGTTGACCTACGGCACGCCGTTCACGGCCCAGACCGAGGGCGACCGCTTCGTGGTGATTCCGCGTTTCGGCACGATCTCGCCATGGGCCAGCAAGGCCACGGACATCGCGCATAACTGCGGGCTGTCCCACGTGCACCGCATCGAGCGTGGCGTGGAGATCACCGTGATCTGCAAGAAGGGCCTGCTGCGTGGCCGCAAGACGCTGGACGCCGACGTGCGTGCCGCCGTGGCCGCGCACCTGTTCGACCGCATGACCGAAACCGTGATCGCCTCGCGCGAGGACGCCGCCGGGCTGTTCCAGGAACTGCCGGCCAAGCCGCTGCGCTTCGTGGACATCGCCACCGGCCGCGCCGCGCTGGAGGAGGCCAACACGGCGATGGGTCTCGCGCTGTCCGAGGACGAGATCGACTATCTGCTCGACGCCTACGCCAAGCTCGGCCGCAACCCGACCGACGTGGAACTGATGATGTTCGCGCAGGCCAACAGCGAGCACTGCCGCCACAAGATCTTCAACGCCACGTGGACGATCGACGGCGTGAGCCAGGACAAGTCGCTGTTCGCGATGATCCGTAATACGCACCAACTGAACCCGCAGGGCTCGATCGTCGCGTATTCGGACAACTCCGCCGTGATGGAAGGCGATGTGGCCGAACGCTGGTTCCCGCGCGGTGCGGACCAGCAGTACGGGCGCCACGAGGCGCTGACCCACACGCTGATGAAGGTGGAAACCCATAACCACCCGACCGCGATCTCGCCGTTCCCGGGTGCCTCCACCGGCGCCGGCGGTGAAATCCGCGACGAGGGTGCCACGGGCCGGGGCGCCAAGCCCAAGGCGGGCCTGACCGGCTTCACGGTGTCGAACCTGATGCTGCCGGACGCCATCGAGGCCTGGGAAAACGCCCGCGATGCCGCCCAGCCGGTGGCCCATCGCAATCCGGACGACAAGGCCGGCGTGACCGGCAAGCCGGACCGCATCGCCTCGCCGCTCCAGATCATGATCGAGGGCCCGCTCGGCGGCGCCGCGTTCAACAACGAATTCGGCCGCGCCAACCTGGGCGGCTACTTCCGCGTCTACGAGCAGAACGTGGCCGGCACGGTGCGCGGCTATCACAAGCCGATCATGATTGCCGGCGGCATCGGCAATATCGACGCGGGCCATACCCACAAGGACCCGCTGCCGGCCGGCACGCTGCTGATTCAGCTCGGCGGCCCGGGCATGCGCATCGGCATGGGCGGCGGCGCCGCCAGCTCGATGGCCACCGGTACCAACACGGCCGACCTCGATTTCGACTCGGTGCAGCGTGGCAACCCCGAGATGGAACGCCGCGCGCAGGAAGTCATCAACGCCTGCTGGCAGCTTGGCGACGACAACCCGATCCTGTCGATCCACGATGTGGGCGCGGGCGGTATCTCGAACGCCTTCCCGGAACTCGTGGACGGCGCTGGCCGTGGCGCGCGCTTCGACCTGCGTCAGGTGCACCTGGAGGAGTCGGGCCTGTCGCCGGCGGAAATCTGGTGCAATGAATCGCAGGAGCGCTATGTCATGGCGATTGCGCCGGACAGCTTCCCGCGCTTCCAGGCCATGTGCGAGCGTGAGCGCGCCCCGTTTGCCGTCGTCGGCGTGGCCACCGAGGAGCAGCAGCTGCAACTGGTGGACGCCCACGTGGACGCCGCGCTCAAGGAGCACTTCACGGTAGACATGCCGATGGACGTGCTGCTGGGCAAGCCGCCGCGCATGCACCGCGACGTGACCCGCGTGACCAAGGAACTGCCGCCGGTGGACGTGACCGGCATCGCGCTGGAGCAGGCGGTGCGCGACGTGCTGCGCCACCCCACCGTGGCCAGCAAGTCGTTCCTGATCACCATCGGTGACCGTACCGTGGGCGGCATGAACGCGCGCGACCAGATGGTCGGCCCGTGGCAGGTGCCGGTGGCGGATGTGGCCGTGACCACGCTCGACTACAAGGGCCGCGCTGGCGAGGCGATGACCATGGGCGAGCGCACGCCGCTGGCCGTGATCGACGCACCGGCCTCCGGCCGCATGGCGATTGGCGAGGCGCTGACGAACCTGGCGGCCGCACCGGTCAAGGACCTCGGCAAGGTGAAGCTGTCGGCCAACTGGATGGCCGCCTGCGGCGTGGCGGGCGAGGATGCCAAGCTGTACGACACCGTGCATGCCGTTGGCATGGAACTGTGCCCGGCGCTGGGCATCAGCATTCCGGTCGGCAAGGATTCGCTGTCCATGCGCACCAAGTGGCAGGACGCCGACGGCGACAAGGAAGTCGTGGCGCCCGTGTCGCTGATCATCTCGGCGTTTGCCGCCGTGGATGACGTCGACAATACCCTGACGCCGCAGCTTCGCACGGACCAGGGTGACAGCGTACTGATCGCCATCGACCTGGGCCGCGGCAAGAACCGCATGGGCGGCAGCATCCTGGCGCAGGTGACGCAGCAGGTGGGCGACCGCGCGCCGGACGTCGACAACGCCGACGACCTGAAGAACTTCTTCAACGTGATCCAGCGCCTGAACCGTGAAGGCAAGCTGCTGGCCTACCACGACCGCTCGGACGGTGGCTTCATGGCTGCCGTGGCGGAAATGGCGTTCGCGGGTCACTGCGGCGTGTCCCTGAACGTGGACATGCTCGCGCTCGACCCGACGCAGGAACAGGACTATGGCGATGCCAAGAACTGGGCCCAGCAGGTGGCGGAGCGCCGCAACGAGCAGACGCTGCGCGCGCTGTTCTCCGAGGAACTGGGCGCCGTGATCCAGGTGCGACTCGACGAGCGCGACGCGGTGTTCGGCGTGCTCCGCGAAGCCGGCCTGTCGGCCTGCAGCCACGTGATCGGCAAGCCGAATGCGACCGATCAGCTCGAGGTGTACCGCGACGCCAAGAAGGTGTTCGGCGCTGCCCGTGCCGAACTCCAGCGCAACTGGTCGGAAGTCAGCTGGCGCATCGCGCGCCTGCGCGACAACCCGGCCTGCGCGGACAGCGAGTACCAGCTGCTCCAGGACGATACGGACCCTGGCATCAGCCCGGTGCTGACGTTCGACCCGGCCGAGGACATCGCCGCGCCGTTCATCGCCACCGGCAGCCGTCCGCGCGTGGCCATCCTGCGTGAGCAGGGCGTCAACTCGCACCTCGAAATGGCGTACAGCATGGACCGCGCCGGTTTCGATACGCACGACGTCCATATGAGTGACCTGATCGCCGGCCGGGCAAGCCTGGCCGACTTCAAGGGCTTCGTGGCGTGCGGCGGCTTCAGCTATGGCGACGTGCTGGGTGCCGGCGAAGGCTGGGCCAAGACCATCCTGTTCAACGCGCAGATGGCCGAGCAGTTCGCGGCCTTCTTCAACCGCCAGGACACCTTCGCGCTCGGCGTTTGCAACGGTTGCCAGATGCTGAGCAACCTCGCCCCGATCATCCCGGGCGCCAATGCCTGGCCGAAGTTCACGCGTAACCAGTCGGAACAATACGAAGCGCGCTTCGTGACCGTGCAGGTCGAGCAGTCCTCGTCGATCTTCTTCGCCGGCATGGAAGGCAGCCGCATTCCGATCGTCGTGGCACACGGCGAAGGGTTTGCCGACTTCTCGCAGCAGGGTGATATCCAAGCCGCCAAGGTGGCGCTGCGCTTCGTCGACAACAAGGGCGCGGTGACGCAGGCCTATCCGCTGAACCCGAACGGCTCGCCGGACGGCATCACCTCGGTCACGACCGTGGACGGCCGCTTCACGGCCCTGATGCCCCACCCGGAGCGCGTGTTCCGTGCAGCAACCATGAGCTGGGCCCCGGACGCCTGGAAGCAGGCCGCAGACGGCGGCAGCCCGTGGATGCGCATGTTCCGCAACGCCCGGAAGTGGGTCGGTTGATCGCTGCAAGGCGCTAGACGGCCTGAAGCCCCAGAAAAGCCCGCGCAAGCGGGCTTTTCTTTTGCTCATTTGCCATGCGCAAGCACGGAGTAGGCTAGTCCGCCGCACCACAGTACAGCCGTGCTCCCAAATACGATGTAGATCCAGATTTCGACCTTTCGCTGGCTTTGCGCCAGATCAAACCGGCGCGGCCGGTGCGCGGCAATCGGGGGCCAAAGACGGGCGTAGCCGGTTCAGTCATGCCTCAATGCAGTGCGCTCAGCTCAGCGCATACCGGGCCAGCAGGCCGGTGTAGGTCTTCGGCAGCGGCCGTGCCCAGTCTCCGCGCTTGCTGGTGGAGAGCCGCAGCGAGACAAGCGCCTCGGCCATCTTGACGGCGCAGGACACGCCGTCGATGACCGGCGCGCCAATCGCGTCGGAGATCTCGTCGCACAGGTCGGTCATGCCCGCGCAGCCCAGGACGATGCAGTCGCTCTGGTCCTCGGCCAGCGCCTCGCGGCAGGCTTCAGTGATGATGTGGCGCGCATCCGAGCCCGGCCGCTCCAGTTCCAGCACGGGCAGGTCGCTGGCGCGCACGTTGCGGCAGAACCGCTTCATGCCGTAGCGCTCGGCCAAATGCCAGGCGATATTGCAGGTGCGGGCCAGCGTGGTGACCACGCTGAAGCTTGTGCCGATCATGCTGGCCGCATGCATGGCGGCCTCGGCGATGCCGATCACGGGGCCCCGCGCCACCTCGCGCGCCGCGTAGAGGCCCGGATCGCCGAAACAGGCGATCACGTAGCCGTCCACGTGTTCCTTTTCCCCCAACAGGATTTCCTCGAGGATCCCCGGCACGCTGAGCGCCTCGTCGTAGTGGCTTTCGATCGAAGCCGGCCCCATGCGCGGGCTGACGGCCACGATCTGCGTGTCGGGCATGGCCACCGCGCGGGCGCACTGGCCGATCTTGTCGGTCATGCTCTGGGTGGTATTGGGATTGATGATCTTGAGCTTCATGACGACTCTCGGTGACAGGATCAGGCGTTGTGGCCGAAGTGGACTTCGGACCAAAGCAATGCCCATGCCGATACCGATGCACCAGCCTGGCCGAGAAATCGTCGGGTCAGGGGTGACGCCAGGGATACTTGAGGCCGAGGTCGGGGGGAAGCGAGGTCAGGCCCTCGCGGGGTTCAAGGTGGGGTCGATGGGCGTCGTGTCTGCCTGGAGCCGGGCGCTCCAGGGCAGGTAGCGCGAGTACAGCAGGCGCATGCGGTCGGCGTCGGGCGGCACGGGCAGCTCGCCGTGCATCTCCATATAGGCGATCGTGGCCTGGAGCAGCTTGGTCTGTGCGTAGCGGTCGCGCTCGGGCAGGTGGGGGTGGAGATGGCGCCAGCGCATGCCCGTGCAATCGATATGGGGCATGCCCAGCGCGCAATAGACGATGCCGCGCGAGTAGAGGTGCCACAGGTGCCAGTAGCCGCTTGTCACGCCCATGCTTGCGATGCGCTCCCAGGATGCCGGATGCCGGTCCGGAACAGCCCGGCGGCCCGTGGGAAACATCTTACCGAGCGCACTGTGCCGGGGGAATGTCGAAATCTCCCCAAAGTGTGCGCCAGCGCGCCCGGAAAACAAAAACCGGCGCCTGGGCGCCGGTTTCGGTATCGGGAAACGCCGGGATCCTTACTGGATCTTGGCCTTTTCCTTGATCGACTTCATCATCGCCTGGAACTGCTCGCGCTGCCAGGCCTGGTCGCCCATCAGCATCTGTTGCAGCTGCGGCTTCACTTCCTCGAACGACGGGATCTTGGCGTCGCGCGTGTCCACCAGTTCGATGATGTGCCAGCCAAACTGGGTCTTGACCGGCGTTTCGGTCATCTGGCCCTTCTTCAGGCCGGTCATCGCGGCCGAGAACTCGGGCACGTAGCTGGTGCTGTTGGCCCAGTCCAGGTCGCCGCCGTTGACAGCCGAGCCGGTGTCCTTCGACGAAGCCTTGGCCACGTCCTCGAACTTGGCGCCGCCCTTGATCTTGGCGATGATCGCCTTGGCGTCGGCTTCCTTCTCCACCAGGATGTGGCGGGCGTGGTATTCCTTGCCGTTGCCGAACTGCGCCTTGATCTTGTCGTACTGCTTGCGCAGTTCGTCGTCGTTGGCGCCGTTGGTGCGCACGTAGTCCTCGAACACCGCGCCGGCCAGCACGTTGAGCTTGGCCTGCTCGAGTTGCTCCTGCACGTCGTCGCGCTGGGTGATGCCGCGCTTGTTGGCTTCCTGCAGCAGCAGTTCCCGGTCGATCAGCATGGTGCGGGCCCGGTCGCGCAGCTCGGGGCTGGCGGGCTGGCCGGTGCCGGCGATCAGCTTGTCCAGCTTGGCCGAGGGGATGGGCTTGCCATTCACAACGGCGGCGTTCTGGGCGATTGCGGGCAGGCTGCCAGCAGCAAGCACAGCCGCCAGGCTGAACGAGAGGACGGTGGTCTTCATGGAATCAGGTCTGAGAGTTGCGGGTAGCGTCGCGTGAAGCTTCGCGGGATTGATATTCTTGGTCGGTGTAGGCGCTGACGGCCAGCGCATGAATCTGCGCCGGGAATAGGGCGCGCAGCGCATCATACACCATGCGATGGCGGGCAACCCGCGAGTGGCCCGCAAACAACTCGCTGACGATCAGCACATCGTAATGGCCTCCGCCCGAGGCCGCGCCGGCATGGCCGGCATGGGCCGCGCTGTCGTCGCGCACGGTCAGGCGGGAGGGGTCGAGGGCCGCACGCAGCAGCGTCTCGATGGTGGCGGGGTCTGCAGCCATCCGGGTTCCTTGTAGCGTGGCGTCCGGCTTACTCGGACGGGGTTTCCTGGATATGGCGCGACATCCAGATGCTCTGCAGCACGATGAACACCAGCATCAGCCCCATGCTGCCGAACAGCTTGAAGTTGACCCAGGTATCCGTGGAGAACGTGTATGCCACGTAGAGGTTCAGCAGGCCCATGGCGGCGAAGAAGCCCGCCCAGGCGGCATTCAGGCGGGCCCACATCGCGTCCGGCAGGGTGACCTGCTTTTCCATCATGGCCCGCACCAGGTTCTTGCGCCAGCCGATGACAGAGCCCACCAGCGTCACCGCGAACAGCCAGTAGAGCACCGTCGGCTTCCACTTGATGAAGGTCTCGTTGTGCAACAGGATCGTTGCACCGCCAAACACGCCAATGATCAGCAGGCTGACCCATTGCATCGGCTCCACCTTGCCATGGCGGATGCGCACCCAGGCAATCTGGAGCACCGTGGCAATCATCGCGACGGCCGTGGCCGGATAGATGCCGAACAGCTTGAAGGCGATGAAGAACAGGATGACCGGAAACAGGTCGAAAAGAAATTTCATGCGGACGATTGTTGATTGGCGGGCTTGCCGAGCGCGGAGGCCCGCGGCCGCGCCATTGTACTTGGGGAATGGCGCGCGGCGGGCATCCGAAGCAACGATTACATCACTCGATGAATCACCCGCGATCGGAAGGATCCCGATCGTCGAATTTTAGCGCAGCCGAGTTGATGCAATAGCGCAGGCCGGTGGGGGCCGGGCCGTCCTCGAACACGTGGCCCAGGTGGCTGCCGCATTCCTTGCAGCGCACTTCCACGCGGGTCATGCCGTGGGTGTGGTCCGTGTGCTCGTCGATTACCTCGCCGTTGATTGGCTTGAAATAGCTGGGCCAGCCGCAGCCGGCGTCGAACTTCGTGGCCGATTCGAACAGCGGCGTGCCGCACCCCACGCAGTGGTAGATGCCCTGGTTCCAGTGGTCCCAGTAGCGGCCCGTGAACGGGCGCTCGGTGGCGGCTTCGCGCGCGACGCGGTACTCGATGTCGGAAAGTTGCTCACGCCATTCGGCGTCGGTTTTCTTGGTGGTCATCTTGCGTCCTTCTCATTAGGCGGTGGCGCGGGGCCCCAGTCTTGCTTGGTCGGACTCGCGCCGCAATCCTTACAGATTCAGAAATTCACGTTATGTCGATGTCACGACGAGCAACTGACTTCGAGCCCGGACGCCCAGTCCGGCGGCAGGGCGGCATAGGCTTCCGACTCGGGTTGCTCGTCGAATGGCCGGGACAGCACGGCCAGCAGCCGGTCTACCTCGGAGAAATCCTTGTCGCGCGCGGCGCGGATCGCGGTTTCTGCGAGGTGGTTGCGCAGGATGTACTTCGGGTTCACGGCGAGCATGCCGGCGGCGCGCGTAGCGTCGTCGGACTGCTCGGCCTGCAGCCGGGCGCGGTATTCGGCCGCCCAGGCGTCCCAGGCGGCGCGGTCCAGGAACAGGTCGCGCACCGGGGCGTCGGCGTTCGCATCCTTCCCCGAGATGCGGGCGAGGTTGCGCCAGAACAAGGTGTAGTCCACGCGGTTGGCGTGCAGTACCCGGAACAGGTTGGTCAGCAGCGCCTCGTCCTCGTTTTCCTGCCCGCCCAGCGGGCGCAGGCCCAGCTTGGCGCGATAGTGGCGGAAGAAGGCGGCGGCGTAGCGGTCGCGGAACGGGTCGAGCGCCTCGCGCGCGGCGGCCACTGCAGCTTCCTTCGCTGCTTCCTTGGCGGCCTCGGGATCGGCTGCATCGGCCGCATCGGTCTCGCGCCAGAGCGGGAGCAGCGCCTGCGCCAGGCAATGCAGGTTCCAGAACGCCACCTGGGGCTGCTGGCTGTAGGCGTAGCGGCCCTGCTGGTCGGAATGGTTGCAAATATGGTTGGCGTCGAAGGCGTCCAGGAAGCCGAACGGACCGTAGTCGATGGTCAGGCCCAGGATCGACATATTGTCGGTATTCATCACCCCGTGGCAGAAGCCGACGGCCTGCCAGTGCGCCACCATGTCCGCAGTGCGCAGCGAGACCTCGCGCAGCAGCGCCTGGTAGGGGTTGCCGCCGGCGTCGCGGCAGGCGGGGTAGAAGCGGTCGATGACGAAATCGGCCAGCTCGCGCAGCGCGGCATGGTCCTCGCGCGCGGCGAAGTGTTCGAAATGGCCGAAGCGGATAAAGCTCGGCGCCAGGCGCGTGACCACGGCGGCGGTCTCGATGGTCTCGCGGCGCACCGGAGCGTCCGAACCGACGATGGCCAGCGCCCGCGTCGTCGGCACGCCCAGCGCGTACATGGCCTCGGAGCACAGGTATTCGCGGATCGACGAGCGCAGCACCGCGCGGCCATCGGCCATGCGCGAGTAGGGCGTCAGGCCGCCCCCCTTGAGCTGGATTTCCCACGGGCCGTCGTCGCGCTCGGCCTCGGCGAGGCGGATGGCACGGCCATCGCCCAGTTGCCCGGCCCAGACGCCGAACTGGTGGCCCGAGTAGACCGTGGCCAGCGGGTCGGCCCAGTCAGGCACGCGGTTGCCGATAAAGGTGTCGAGGAAGTCCGGCTGGCTGGCTTCGGCGCCGATCGTCTGCGGGTTCCAGCCCAGCAGCGCGGCGGCAGCCGGGGCCACGCTGACCAGGTAGGGCGAGGGCAGCGGCGTGGGCTGCAGGCGCGTGAAGAAGCGCTCGCCCAGCGCGGCAAAGCCGGGCGCGGTGCGGAACGGTACGGGGGACTCAGGGGGCATCGACGTCCTGCTTTGCGATCTGCGGAGGTGAATAGGGGGTGCCGAAGTGCGCTTGCAGGCTAGGGGAAAACGACATATTGAGACGCATCAGGGCACGCAGTATTGTACTTGCACCGGTTTTCCCCTGTCGGCCGAGGGGGTGTCCACCGGGGCGCCATGCCTTATCGATAGCGGACATCAATCTCGTGCATGACGTGGACGCGCATGCGGCGAGGAGCACGGGAACATTCCGCCAAAAATAAGCACGGTTGTTCGTTTTTCTCTGCCGACCACGACAAGACTGGAGACATTCCATGGCATTGATGGGTCAAATGATGAGCGCGCCGCTGCTCATTTCCTCCATCATCAAGCACGCTGCGCGGTATTACGCCAGCACAGAAATCGTCTCGCGGCGGACCGAGGGCGACCTCCACCGCTACACCTACCGCGATTGCGAACTGCGGGCCCGCAAGGTGGCCCAGGCCCTTGGCGCGCTCGGCGTGCAGCAGGGCGAGCGGGTCGGCACGCTGGCGTGGAACGGCTATCGCCACCTGGAGATCTACTACGGCGTCTCCGGCATGGGCGCCGTCTGCCACACCATCAATCCCCGGCTGTTCCCGGAACAGATCGCCTATATCGTCAATCACGCCGAAGACCGCTACGTGTTCTTCGACGCCACCTTCCTGCCGTTGGTGGAAGGCGTGGCGGCGCACTGCCCGAACGTGAAGGGCTGGGTGATGATGACCGACCGCGCCCACATGCCGGCCGACGCCAAGGTGCCGCTGCTCTGCTACGAGGACCTGATCGACGCGCAGGATGGCGACTACACCTGGCCGGAATTCGACGAAAACCTGGCCTCCAGCCTCTGCTACACCTCGGGCACCACCGGCAATCCGAAGGGCGCGCTGTATTCGCACCGGTCCACGGTGCTGCACTCGTATGCGTCCGCGCTGCCCGATGCGCTCGGCTGCTCCGCGCGGGACGTGATCCTGCCCGTCGTGCCGATGTTCCACGTCAACGCCTGGGGCCTGCCGTACTCGGTGCCGCTGGTCGGCGCCAAGCTGGTGCTGCCGGGGGCCAAGCTGGACGGCCCCTCGCTCTACGAACTGTTCGAGCAGGAAAAGGTGACCTTTTCCGCTGGCGTGCCGACGGTCTGGCTCGGTTTGCTCCAGCATGTCAATGCGAACAATCTGAAATTCTCGACGTTCCGTCGCACCGTGATCGGCGGTTCGGCGGCGCCGCCGGCCATGATCCGCGCGCTCGAGGCGCTGGACGTGGAGGTGATCCACGCCTGGGGCATGACCGAGATGTCGCCGCTGGGCACCTCGTGCAAGCTGCTGGCCCGCCATGAGGACCTCCCCGAGGACGCGCGCCACAAGATCCTGGAGAAGCAGGGCCGGGTGATCTATGGCGTCGACATGAAGATCGTCGATGGCGAAGGCGCCGAGCTGCCGTGGGACGGCAAGGCCTTCGGCGACCTGTATGTGCGCGGCCCGTGGGTGATTTCCACCTACTTCCGCAACGACAACACGCCGCTGGTCGATGGCTGGTTCCCCACCGGGGACGTGGCGACCATCGACGAAGAGGGCTACATGCAGATCACGGACCGCAGCAAGGACGTGATCAAGTCCGGCGGCGAGTGGATTTCGTCCATCGACGTCGAGAACGTGGCTGCCGCCCACCCGGCGGTGCATATGGCCGCGTGCATCTCCGCCTATCACCCCAAGTGGGACGAGCGCCCGCTGCTGGTGGTGGTCAGGCGGCCCGGCATGGACATCACGCGCGAAGCGCTGCTGGCCTTCTTCGAGGGCAAGGTCGCCAAGTGGTGGATCCCGGACGACGTGGCGTTCGTCACCGAGATGCCGCTGACGGCCACCGGCAAGATGCAGAAGCTCAAGCTGCGCGAGCAGTTCAAGGATTACAAGCTGCCAACCGCCTGAGTCAACCGGCGTAGACCGGGGCCGGGTGCAATTCCCATCCATAACAGGCAGCAACAGGCAGGCGGCAACCCCGCCCGCGGCGGTTCCAATCGCCATTCGATAACGAGAGTGAAGGAGACAGGTATGACGAAGATGCGTCCGCTGGTGGCTGGTGTGGCGGTATTTGCGGCACTGGGTTCCACGCTGGTGTCGGGCATGGCGGGGGCGGAGACGGTGAAGATTGCCTTCATCGATCCGCTGTCGGGGCTGATGGCCCCGGTGGGACAGAACCAGCTCAAGAGCTGGCAATACGTGGCCGAGGTGGCCAACCAGAAGAACTGGGCCGGCGCGCACAAGTTCGAGGTGGTGGGGTTTGACAACAAGCTGTCGCCGCAGGAAAGCCTGACCATCCTCAAGCAGGCCGTGGACCAGAACATCCGCTATATCGTGCAGGGCAACGGCTCCTCGGTGGGGCTGGCGCTCGAAGACGCGGTGGCCAAGCACAACGAGCGCAATCCGGGCAAGGAAATCGTCTACCTGAACTACGCGGCGGTTGACCCGGACATGACCAACAGCAAGTGCAACTACTGGCACTTCCGGCTGGACGCCAACTCGGACATGAAGATGGAGGCGCTGACCACGTTCCTGGCCAAGGACCAGAACGTCAAGAAGGTCTACCTGATCAACCAGAACTACTCGTTCGGCCACCAGGTGACGCGCGCCGCCAAGGACTACCTGAAGCGCAAGCGTCCGGACATCCAGATCGTGGGCGAGGATCTGCACCCGCTGGCGCAAGTCAAGGACTTCGCGCCGTATGCGGCCAAGATCAAGGCGTCGGGCGCCGACACGGTCATCACCGGCAACTGGGGCAGCGACCTGGCCCTGCTGATCAAGGCCGGCAAGGACGCCGGGCTGACCACGAACTACTACACCTACTATGCCGGCACCACGGGCGTGGCAACGGCCATGGGCGCTGCCGGCGCCGAGCGGGTCAAGTACGTGGGCTATTACAACCCGAACAACAAGGGGTTCAAGGGCTCGGACATCATCGAGGGCTTCAAGAAGAAGTACAACGACGATTTCTACGTGATGGCGTCGTACACGGGCATCGCCATGCTGAGCCAGGCCATGAAGAAGGCCAACTCCACCGATCCGGTGAAGGTGGCCCACGCGCTGGAGGGGCTCAAGGTGGAGAGCATGAACGGCACCGTGGAAATGCGTAACACCGACCACCAGGCGCAGCAGCCGCTCGTGGTGGCCACGTGGACCAAGGTGGACGGCAAGGAAGTCAAGTACGACGCCGAGAACACCGGCTACGGCTGGAAGACGAACGCGGAGCTCGACCAGTTCGTGGCCGCCCAGCCCACGTCCTGCCAGATGAAGCGCCCGGGCTGATCCGGCGCGCGACCGGCATCTGAGCGATCCGGGGCCGGACGGGTTTCCGTCTGCCCCGGATCGGCGGACAATCACGCTTTTGCCCTGGGCGCCACACGTCCCACCGAAGGACCCGCCGTGGAATTTTTCGTCATTTCGCTATTGAACGGCATCAGCTACGGGCTGCTGCTGTTCATGCTGTCATCGGGGCTCACGCTCATCTTCAGCATGATGGGCGTGCTCAATTTCGCGCATGCCAGCTTCTATATGCTGGGCGCCTACTTTGCCTACACCATCGCCAGCAAGATCGGCTTCTGGCCGGCGCTGATCCTGGCCCCGCTGCTGGTGGCCGGGGCCGGCGCGCTGGTCGAGCGCTTCGGGCTGCGCACCGTGCACAAGTTCGGCCACGTAGCCGAATTGCTATTCACGTTCGGCCTGGCCTACCTGATCGAGGAAGGCGTGAAGCTGGTCTGGGGACTGGCCGCGGTGCCGTACCGGATTCCGCCGGAACTGGACGGGCCGTTGTTCACGGTGTTCACCTCGTCCTTCCCCACCTACCGGGCGTTCATGATGCTGGTCTCGCTGGGCATGCTGGTGGCGATCTACCTCGTGCTGACCCGCACCCGCATCGGGCTGGTGATCCAGGCCGCGCTGACGCACCCGGAAATGGTCGAGGCCCTCGGCCACAACGTGCCGCGCGTGTTCATGATGGTCTTCGGCGGCGGCGCCGCGCTGGCGGGGCTGGCGGGGGTGATCGGCGGCAATGCCTTCGTGACCGAGCCGTCGATGGCGGCGGCGGTGGGCTCCATCGTCTTCGTGGTGGCTGTGGTGGGCGGCATGGGGTCGCTGGTGGGGGCGTTCATCGCCTCGATTCTGATTGGCGTGCTGCAAACCTTCGCGGTGACGATCGACGCCTCGCTGGCCGGCCTGTTCGGCAGCCTGGGGCTCAACGTCAGCGACGCCACGCCACTGAGTTCGGTCTGGAAGCTCACGGTGGCCCAGGTGGCGCCCGTGATGCCGTACCTGCTGCTCGTGGTGATGCTGATTTTCCGCCCGCGCGGGCTCATGGGCACCCGGGAGAGTTGAGCGATGGAGACCACGACCATGCAACAGACTCCCAACGCGGTGGTCACCGGCCGCACCATGCGCTACCGCCCGCTCAACCTCGCCCGCTGGATCATCTGGGGCGCCACGGCGCTGCTGATGCTGGTGATGCCGATGATCTTCACGGGCGGCTTCGCCGTGACGCTGATGTCCCAGATGGGCATCATGATTATCTTCGCGCTGTCGTACAACATGCTGCTCGGGCAGACCGGCATGCTGTCCTTCGGCCATGCGGTCTACGCGGGCCTCGGCGCGTTCATCGCCGTGCATGTGCTGAACATGATCGGTGCCGGCAAGGTCTGGCTGCCGGTGTCGATGCTGCCGCTGGTGGGCGGGCTGGCCGGCGCGTTCTTCGGCGTGCTGTTCGGCTACGTGACGACCAAGAAGTCCGGCACGACCTTCGCCATGATCACCATGGGCATCGGTGAGATGGTGTTCGCCAGCTCCCTGATGTTCCCGGACTTCTTCGGCGGCGAGGGCGGCATTTCCACGAACCGGGTGGTCGGCGATCCCTTCCTGGGCATCACCTTTGGCCCGGGCCGGCAGGTCTATTACCTGATTGCCCTCTGGTGCCTGGCGTCCATGGTGGCGATGTACGCCTGGACCCAGACGCCGCTCGGCCGCATCGCCAACGCCGTGCGCGACAACCCGGAGCGCGTCGAATTCATCGGCTACAACACCCAGCGCGTCCGCTTCCTCGTAGTGATTCTTTCGGCATTTTTCGCGGGTATCGCCGGGGCCTTGTCGGCGATCAACTTCGAGATCGTCTCCGCCGAGAACGTCAGCGCGGTGCGCTCGGGCGGCGTGCTGCTGGCGGCCTTCATCGGCGGTGCGGGGGTGTTCTTCGGTCCGGTGATCGGCGCCGTGGTCTTCGTACTGTTCGCGGTGGCGCTGTCGGACCTGACCAAGGCCTGGCTGCTCTATCTCGGCCTGTTCTTCGTGATGATGGTGATGTTCGTGCCGGGCGGCATCGCCAGCCTGCTGCTGATGCAGATGCCGCTGCTGGCGAAGAAGCGCTTCGGGCGGATGCTGCCCAGCTACGGGCAGGCGGCCGTGGCCGGTCTGGTGCTGCTGGCGGCGCTGATCCTGACCGTGGAGTTGGTCTACAAGGTGCAGGTGGATAGCGCCAACGGCACGGCGATGCGGCTGTTCGGCGTGGCGTTCGACGCCGGCACGGTGGCCCCGTGGATCGTCGCGGCGGCGCTCTGGGCCGTGGGCTACGTGGCGTGGCGCTGGGCGGGGAGCCGCGTGCGCGCCGAACTCGACAAGATCCAGGCGGAATTCGGAGGTCAGGCATGACGGCGGCCATGGCAGGCGGGGGCACGCCCGCGCTGGAACTCATCGATGTGCGCAAGAAGTTCGGCCAGACCGAGATCATCCGTGGCGTGACGCTGGCCATCGGCAAGGGAGAGCGCCACGCGATGATCGGGCCGAACGGGGCGGGCAAGTCCACCACGTTCAACCTGATCTCGGGGCGGTTTGCGCCTAGCTCGGGCACGGTCAGACTGAATGGCCAGCCCATCAGCGGGCTGCGGCCGTTCGAGATCAACCGGATGGGGCTCTCACGCAGCTTCCAGATCACCAATATCTTCCACCGGCTGTCCGTGTTCGAGAACCTGCGCTGCGCGGTGCTGTGGTCGCTCGGCTACAAGTATTCGTTCTGGCACCGGCTCTCCGAACTGCGCGACGCCCGCGAGCGGGCAGACGAGGTGCTGGAGCTGATCGGCATGCAGCATCGGCGCAATTCGCAGGCCGGGCTGCTGACCTATGCCGAGCAGCGCGCGCTGGAGATCGGCATCACCATCGCGGGCGGCGCCGAGGTGATCCTGCTGGACGAGCCCACGGCCGGCATGAGCCGGTCGGAATCGGACCACGCGGTCGAACTGATCCGCAAGGTCACGCTCGGCAAGACGCTGGTGATGGTGGAGCACGACATGAGCGTGGTCTTCGGCCTGGCGGACCGGATCTCGGTGCTGGTCTACGGCGAGGTCATCGCCACGGACACCCCCGAGGCCATCCGCAACAACCGCAAGGTCAAGGAAGCCTACCTGGGCACGAGCCTCGACGAACCCGTGCCGGAAGGAGCGCACTGATGGGCAAGCGGATGCTGGACGTTACCGGGCTGCACGCCTATTACGGCAAGAGCCACATCCTGCACGGCGTGGACGCCCATATCGACGAGGGCGAGATCGTGGCGTTGCTGGGCCGCAACGGGGTGGGGCGCTCGACCATGGCCAAGGCGATCCTCGGCATGGTCAAGGCCGAGGGGTCCGTGCGCTTCCGCGACGAGGAAATCCTGGGCCGCCGCACGTTCGAGATCGCCCATGCGGGCATCGGCTACGTGCCGGAGAACCGCGACATCTTCCCAAGCCTGACCGTGCGCCAGAACCTGCTGCTGGGCGAAAAGCGCAACCCGCGCCAGTCATCGCCGCGCTGGTCGGTGGACGATATGTATCAAATGTTCCCAAGGCTGAAGGAGCGGGAGAACACGTCAGCCGGCGTGCTCTCGGGCGGCGAACAGCAGATGCTGACGCTGTGCCGCACCCTGATGGGCGACCCCGACCTGATCCTGATCGACGAACCCACCGAAGGCCTCGCGCCCATGATCGTGGCGCTGGTCGGCGACTTCCTGAAGACGCTGAAGGAGCGCGGCGTGTCGGTGCTGCTGATCGAACAGAAACTGGCGATCGCGCTCGATATCTCCCAACGGGTGTACGTCATGGGCCACGGGCACATCGTGTTCGAGGGCACGCCGACCGAACTGAAGGCGAATGGACAGGTGCGGAAGGAGTGGCTGGAGGTTTGAGGGTTACTTCCGCCGCCCCGCGCCCGGGCGGCTCTTTGGCTTGGCACGCTTCTTAGTAGGCGCAGCCGGGGTGAGGGCGGCCAGCCAGGCATCAGTCGTGGTTTTCATCATGCTGGACGTTGCCAACGCGGCCTGGCGTTTGGCTTCGGCGGTCGCGCGGCCTCGGGCGGCGCCCGCTACGGCGTTGGCGCCGCTCAGCCACATGCTCAGCATGGGGTTTTTCTTCAGCCAGGGGTTCTTCATCGTCGGTTCCTTGGAGTTCGTCGATCGTTCGTCGATCAATAAGGAACCGGGGCGCACGATGCGTGCCAGTGCGGGACGCCGCCGGGCGTGGCGAGGGACGGGGTGGCGTTGCAGAATCGCCCGACCGTTCCGCTCGCGCGTTGTAACGATGGCGGCAGTTGGCGGCTCAAGCGCCGTGCGTGGCGTGGTGCGACGATGGGAACGGAACTTGCGGGACGGGTTCGCTACAACGAACGTTGCGCAGGAGGCGCCATGAGCATCTTCAAGGACATTCTGAACAAGCTGCTGCACCGGTCCCAGCCGGCCCAGCCACAGGCGGGCACGGCAAGCGCGGCCCCCGGCACGGGCACCACTGCGCCGGCGGCCAGCCCCAGTCCGGCCACGCCCGGCGCGGCGCCGGCCGGTGCGGGTACCCCGGGTGGCGCTGCAAAGCCGCTGTCGGCCGTCGATGTGGAGGCGGTCATGGACAAGGCCGTCACCGAGTCGGGGCAACAACTGAACTGGCGGACGTCGATTGTCGACACCATGAAGGCGCTCGGCATCGACAGCAGCCTGGAACACCGCAAGGAACTGGCGAAGGAGTTGAACTACACCGGTGACATGAACGACTCCGCCGCCATGAACATCTGGCTGCACAAGAAGGTCATGACGGAGCTGGCCGCGAACGGCGGCAAGCTGCCGCCGAACCTGGCGTCGTAAGTCAACGAAAGGGCGGGGGCGCGCCTCCGCTCAAACCTCCACCGTCTCCTTCCGCCTCTTCGCGTTCGGCAGGTCGAACGGCATGTCCTCATAGTCGATCAGCCGGGTCTTTTTGACGATCCGGTAGCCGATCCACAGCGCCAGGAACATCGGCACGCCGATATAGGTCGCCAGGATCTCCGGCCAGCGGTTGGCAATATCGGCGAATGCCTGGTAGTTCTGGCCGGCCACGATGACCACACACAGCACGCCGGCGAAGATCGGGCCGAAGGGGTAGAGGGGGGACCGGTACGCGAGGTCGCTCACGCTGTAGCCCTGGTAGACCAGCCCGCGCCGGAAGCGGTAGTGGCTCAGGGCGATGCCGAGCCAGGCGAAGAAGCCGGTCATGGCCGAGGTATTGAGCAGCCACAGGTACACCGCCTTGTCGCCAAACAGTGAACTGAAGAAGCACAGCGCGCCGATGCCGGTGGTGATCAGCAGCGCGTTGAACGGCACGCCGCTCGGCGTCAGCCGGGCGAACATGCGCGGGGCGCGGCCGCTGACGGCCAGGCCGTACAGGATGCGGGTGGAGACATACATGCTCGAGGTGCCCGCCGACAGCAGCGCCGTCAGCACCACCGCGTTCATCAGCCCCGCCGCGAAGGCCAGCCCGGCGTGGCGGAAGACCAGCGCGAACGGGCTCACGCCCACGTCGGTCACGTCGTTGCGGAGCAGGCTCGGGTCGGTGTAGGGAATCAGCACGCCGATGATCAGGATCGCCAGCACATAGAACAGCAGGATGCGCCAGAACGTCTGCCGGATGGCGCGCGGCAGCGTGCGGGCCGGGTCGGTGGCTTCGCCGGCGGCCACGCCCACGGTCTCGGTGCCCTGGAACGAGAACCCGGCGATCATCGCCACCGCAAACATCCCCGGCAGCCCGCCGACGAACGGCGCCTCGCCCATGGTGAAGTTGTGCCAGCCCGACTGCGGCCCGCCGTGCATGATGCCGACAATCATCAGCACGCCCACACCGAGGAACACCACCACCGTGACCACCTTGATCAGCGCGAACCAGTATTCGGCCTCGCCGAAGCCGCGCACCGAGAACGCGTTGAGCGCGAACATCAGTGCCAGGAAGCCGGCGCTCCAGGCCACGCCCGGTACGTCCGGGAACCAGTACTGCATGACGAGCTGGGCGGCGGTCAGTTCCACCGCAATCGTCACGGCCAGGCTGAACCAGTAGTTCCAGCCCAGCGCGAAGCCGAAGCCTTCCTCGACATAGACCGCGCTATAGGTGACAAACGAGCCGGCCACGGGCATGTGCACGGCCAGTTCGCCGAGGCTGGTCATCAGGCAATAGACCATCAGGCCGATCAGGCAGTAGGCGAGCAGGGCGCCGCCGGGGCCGGACTGGGCGATCGAGGCGCCAGAGGCCACGAACAGCCCCGTGCCGATGGCCCCGCCGAGGGCAATCATGGTCAGGTGGCGCGCCTTGAGCTGGCGGCGCAGGTCGTCGTGCTCGACGACGGGATGTTGATGCGGATGGGGATGCGAGTGAGTGGAAGACATCAGGTAGACACAGGGTCGCTGCAACGTCAGGGAATACCGGCGGCCTCGTAAGCCGGCCGGGGCGCGCGGGGACGCCATACCCATAAAAACGAAAAGGCGCGAGTCTAACCTGTCCTTTTTAGTGGATTGGAGGGCGGCGTCAAATAAAGTCGAACCCGGGCCGCAGGGTGGTTGAAAAGTGCCTCCGCCGCCATGACGGGCATCAAGCGGGCCGATTCCCTACGGGTTCCCCCTGAGGGTTTCGGCCCGCTTCGAGGCTCACCATGAACGCCGGATGGAGCGGCCATGAAGCCCGCGCATGACAGGGAATCCATCGCAGAAAATTGAAATTGAACGACCGTGCTATTTTGTGTATGCTTGATCCGCTTTCGGGCCCGACAGCCCGTGGAGCAAGGGATTGCGGGGTGAGGAGACATTTCACGACACCGCCGCGCAAGGCCCCGGCCGTAACAAAAATTCGAGAATTCGAATCCCGAGACAACCAAAGACCAAAGGAACCAGCATGACAGCGCAGTATCAGGTTCAGGACGGCGTTGCCGTCATCACGCTCGACAATCCCCCCGTCAACGGCCTGGGTCACAGCACCCGGCTGGGCATCGTCGAAGGCTTGACCCGTGCGCTGGACGATGCGGCCGTCAAGGCCGTCGTCATCACCGGCGCCGGCAAGGCTTTCTCGGGCGGCGCCGACATCCGCGAATTCAACACGCCGAAGGCCACGCAGGAGCCGACGCTGCATTCGGTGATCCGCGCCGTGGAAGCCTCCGCCAAGCCGGTCGTGGCCGCGATTCACTCGGTGGCCATGGGTGGCGGGCTGGAACTGGCGCTGGGCTGTAACTACCGCGTGGCCGCCAAGGGCGCGCAGATCGCGCTGCCGGAAGTGAAGCTGGGCCTGCTGCCCGGCGCCGGTGGCACGCAGCGCCTGCCGCGCGTGATCGGCCTGGAGCATGCGCTGAACATGATCGTCTCGGGCACGGCCATCCCGTCCGAGAAGTTTGCGGGTTCGAAGCTGTTCGATGAAATCGTCGACGGTGATGTGCTGCCCGCCGCCATCAAGTTCGCCCAGAACGTTGGCGCGGCCCCCGGCCCGTACCCGAAGGTGCGCGACCTGAAGGTGCGCCACGAGAACGCCGAGGGCTTCCTGGCCTTCGCCAAGACCACCGTGGCCGCCGTAGCCAAGAACTTCCCGGCGCCGCTGAAGTGCGTGGAGGCCGTGGCAGCCTCGCTCAAGCCGTTCGAGCAGGGCCTGAAGGCCGAGCGCGAAGGCTTCATGTACCTGGTCGGCACGCCGGAATCGCGCGCGCTGCGCCATGCCTTCTTCGGCGAGCGCGCCGCCAGCAAGATCCCCGATGTGTCCAGCGACACGCCGGTGCGCAAGATCGAGCGCGTGGCCGTGATCGGCGCCGGCACCATGGGCGGCGGCATCACCATGAACTTCCTGAACGCAGGCATTCCGGTGACCATGCTGGAAACCAAGCAGGAAGCGCTGGACCGTGGCGTGACCACGATCCGCAAGAACTACGAGAACAGCGCCAAGAAGGGCAAGCTCACGCAGGAGAAGGTCGAGCAGCGCATGGGCCTGCTGAACACCACGCTGTCCTACGACGACATCAAGGACGCCGACATGGTCATCGAGGCCGTGTTCGAGGAAATGGGCGTCAAGGAAATCGTGTTCAAGAAGCTGGACGAAGTGATGAAGCCCGGCGCGATCCTGGCCTCCAACACCTCCACGCTCGATGTGAACAAGATCGCCTCGTTCACCAAGCGTCCGCAGGACGTAGTCGGCATGCACTTCTTCAGCCCGGCCAACGTCATGAAGCTGCTGGAAGTGGTGCGTGGCGCAGAAACCGGCAAGGACGTGCTGGCCACGGTGATGCAGATCGCCAAGAAGATCAAGAAGACTGCCGTGGTGTCCGGTGTCTGCGACGGCTTCATCGGCAACCGCATGATCGAGCAGTACAGCCGCCAGGCTGGCTATCTGCTGGACGAAGGCGCGCTGCCCGAGCAGGTGGACAAGGCCATCGAGAAGTTCGGTTTCGCCATGGGCCCGTTCCGCATGGGCGACCTGGCCGGCAACGACATCGGCTGGGCCATCCGCAAGCGTCGCGCCGTGGACAAGCCGGACATCCAGTACTCGAAGACCGCCGACAAGCTCTGCGAACTGGGCCGCTTCGGCCAGAAGACCGGCGCCGGCTGGTACGACTACAAGCCGGGCGACCGCAAGCCGTACCCGAACCAGCAGGTCAACGACATGATCGTCGAGCACTCGAAGGCGCTCGGACTCACGCGCCGCAAGATTTCCGACGAGGAGATCGTGGAGCGCCTGGTGTTCGCGCTGGTCAACGAGGGCGCCAAGATCCTGGACGAAGGCATTGCCTCGAAGGCGTCCGACATCGACATGGTCTACCTGACTGGCTACGGCTTCCCGCTGTTCCGCGGCGGCCCGATGCTGTACGCGGACCAGGTTGGCCTGTTCAACGTGGTCCAGGCCATGCAGCGCTACGCCAAGGGTTATCACGGCGAAGCCTGGAAGCCGGCCGCACTGCTGACGAAGCTGGCCGACGAGGGCAAGGGCTTCAACGGCTGACCCGCCACCGATATAGATAGTAGATAGCGTGAGGAAGCGGATTCGACCATGACCTACGGCGCGCAGGACTGCCTGCTGGTGATCGACGTGCAGAACGACTTCATGCCCGATGGCGCGCTGGCTGTGCCGCGGGGCGATGAAGTGGTGCCCGTCATCAACCGGCTGGCGCGGGCGTTCGGCCATGTGGTGATGACGCAGGACTGGCATCCCGCCGGCCATGCGTCGTTCGCCACCAGCCACGCCGGCCGCGCGCCGTTCCAGACCACCACGCTGGCCTATGGCGAGCAGGTGCTCTGGCCGGACCATTGCGTGCAGGAGACCCCGGGCGCCGCGCTGCATGCGGACCTGTGTATCCCGCACGCAAGGCTGGTGCTGCGCAAGGGCCATCATGCGGACGTGGACAGCTATTCCGCGTTCCTGGAGGCCGACCGCACCACCCGCACCGGGCTGGCCGGCTACCTGCGCGAGCATGGCGTTACCCGCGTCTTCTGCGCCGGGCTGGCCACGGACTACTGCGTGGCCTGGAGCGCGCTCGATGCGCGCGCCGCCGGCTTCGAGGTCGTGGTGATCGAGGACGCCTGCCGCGCCATCGACCTGAACGCCTCGCTGGAACAGGCCTGGGCGGACATGACCGCCGCCGGCGTGGTCCGGGCGACGGCCGCGCAGGTGCTGGAAGGCCATCCCGCCGCCCCACGCTGAACACACTGAATAACTCGCAAGAGACACCAAGATACCGAGGAGCAAGACATGAACGAGGCAGTCATCGTATCCACGGCCCGCACCGGGCTGGCCAAGAGCTGGAAGGGCGCATTCAACATGACCCACGGCGCGACCCTGGGCGGTCACGCGGTCCAGCACGCCATCGCGCGCGCCAAGATCGAGGCGGGTGAAGTGGAAGACGTGCTGATGGGCTGTGCCAACCCGGAAGGCGCCACCGGTGCCAACATCGCGCGCCAGATCGCTCTGCGCGCCGGCTGCCCGGTGACCGTGCCCGGCGCCACCGTGAACCGCTTCTGCTCGTCCGGCCTGCAAACCATCGCCATGGCCGCACAGCGCGTGATTGCCGATGAAGGCGACATCTTCGTGGCCGGCGGCGTGGAGTCCATCTCGTGCGTACAGCAGGAGATGAACCGCCACATGATCCAGGAAAGCTGGCTCAACAAGAACAAGCCGGAAATCTACTGGAGCATGCTCCAGACCGCCGAGAACGTGGCCAAGCGCTACAACATCTCGAAGGAGCGCCAGGACGAATACGGCGTGCGCAGCCAGCAACGTGCCGCCGCCGCGCTGGAAGCCGGCAAGTTCAAGGACGAGATCGTGCCGATGACGGTCCTCGCAGGCGTGGCCGACAAGGCCACCGGCCAGCTGATGACCAGGGAAGTGACGATCGACGCCGACGAGGGCATCCGCGCCGACACCACGCTGGAAGGCGTGTCGAAGATCCGCACCGCCATGCCCGGCGGCGTGGTCACGGCTGGCAATGCCTCGCAGTTCTCGGACGGCGCCTCGGCAGTGGTGGTGATGAACGCGAGCGTGGCGGCCGCCCGCGGCCTGCAGCCGCTGGGCGTGTTCCGCGGCTTTGCCGTGGCCGGCTGCGAGCCTGACGAAATGGGGATCGGCCCGGTATTCGCGGTGCCCAAGCTGCTGAAGAAGGCCGGCTTGAAGGTGGACGACATCGGCCTGTGGGAGCTGAACGAGGCCTTCGCGGTGCAGGTGCTCTACTGCGCCGACACCCTCGGCATTCCGATGGACCGCCTGAACGTGAACGGCGGCGCCATCGCCGTGGGCCACCCGTACGGCGTCTCCGGCGCCCGCCTGGTCGGCCATGCGCTGATCGAAGGCAAGCGCCGTGGCGTGAAGTACGTGGTCGTGACGATGTGCATCGGCGGCGGCCAGGGCGCTGCCGGGCTGTTCGAAGTGCTGTAAGTCTTCTCCCGCTTGATGGTTGTCTCCCCTCTCCCTCTGGGAGAGGGGCGGGGGAGAGGGCAGGCGGTTCAACATGCGCTATCGCATCGAGACATTCCCGCCCTCTCCCCCAACCCCTTTCCCGCAAGCGGGAGAGGGGAGCAACATCCCTCATCCCCTCAGCCCGGAGCCTCGCATTCCATGTCGCTGATTCTTTCCCGCCGTGACCTCAATTTTGTGCTCTATGAGTGGCTCAAGGCGGAGGACCTCACCCAGATTCCCCGTTACGCAGACCACTCGCGCGAGACCTTCGACGCCGCGCTGGACACCTGCGAGAAGATCGCCACGGACCTGTTCGCGCCGCACAACAAGAAGAGCGATGCCAACGAGCCGCACTTCGATGGCGAGACGGTCACCATCATTCCCGAAGTCAGCACCGCGCTGCGCGCCTTCTGCGACGCCGGCCTGATGGCCGCCGGGCAGGACTACGAGTACGGCGGCATGCAGCTGCCGGTCACGCTCGAGAAGGCCGCGTTCGCCTACTTCAAGGCGGCCAACGTCGGCACGAGTTCGTATCCGTTCCTGACCATCGGCAACGCCAACCTGCTGCTCACCCACGGCACGGCGGCGCAGATCGACACCTTTGTTCGCCCCGAACTCGAAGGCCGCTTCTTCGGCACGATGTGCCTGTCGGAGCCGCAGGCGGGCTCGTCGCTGTCGGACATCACCACGCGGGCCGACTACGAAGGCGAATCGCCGCTCGGCCAGCAATACCGGCTGCGCGGGAACAAGATGTGGATCTCGGCCGGCGAGCACGAGCTGTCGGACAACATCGTCCACCTCGTGCTGGCCAAGATTCCCGGCCCGGACGGCAAGCTGATCCCGGGCGTCAAGGGCATCTCGCTGTTCATCGTGCCGAAGTTCCTCGTCAATGGCGACGGCTCGCTCGGCGAGCATAACGACGTGGTGCTGGCCGGCCTGAACCACAAGATGGGCTATCGCGGCACCACCAACTGCCTGCTGAACTTCGGCGAAGGCATGAAATATCGCCCGGACGGCAAGGCTGGCGCCATCGGCTACCTCGTGGGCGAGCCCCACAAGGGCCTGGCGTGCATGTTCCACATGATGAACGAGGCCCGCATCGGCGTGGGTCTGGGCGCGGTGACGCTGGGCTACACCGGCTACCTCCATGCGCTGGACTACGCGCGCAACCGTCCGCAGGGCCGGCCAGTCGGCCCGGGTGGCAAGGACCCGGCCAGCCCGCAGGTGAAGCTGGTCGAGCATGCCGACATCCGCCGCATGCTGCTGGCGCAGAAGAGCTATGTCGAAGGCGGCCTGGCGCTGAACCTGTACTGCGCGCGGCTGGTGGACGAGGAGCACGCGGCCAAGGCTGCCGGCGAGGCTGAGCGGCACCGTGAACTGTCGCTGCTGCTCGACATCCTGACCCCGATCGCCAAGAGCTGGCCGTCGCAATGGTGTCTGGAGGCGAACAACCTCGCCATCCAGGTGCATGGCGGCTACGGCTACACGCGCGAGTACAACGTCGAACAGTTCTATCGCGATAACCGCCTGAACCCGATTCACGAAGGCACCCACGGCATACAGGGGCTGGACCTGCTGGGCCGCAAGGTGGTGATGCAGGACGGCGCCGCGCTCCGGCTGGTCGGCGAGCGCCTGCGCGCCTCGTGCGAGCGTGCGGTCGCCACGGGCGACAAGACGCTGGCGGCGCAGGCCGCCGCGCTCGGCAAGGCGTCGCAGCGGCTGGCGGAAGTTACCGCCACGCTGTGGTCGGCTGGGGATTCCAACGTCACGCTCGCCAATGCCTCGGTCTATCTGGAAGCATTCGGCCACGTGGTGGTGGCGTGGATCTGGCTGGAGCAGGCGCTGGTGGCACAAGCCGCGCTGGCGCAGGCACAAGGCGAGGACGCGGACTTCTATCGCGGCAAGCTGGCGGCGGCGGCGTTCTTCTTCCGCTTCGAGCTGCCGAAGGTGTACCCGCAGCTCGACCTGCTGGCCACGCTGGACCGTACGACGCTGGACATGCAGGATGCCTGGTTCTGACCCCCGGCGCGCCCGCATCCACAAGAAAACAAGGAGACAAGCATGCACACCATCCAGCAACTGTTCGACCTCAAGGGCCAGACCGCGCTGATCACCGGCGGCTCGCGCGGGCTCGGGCTGCAGATTGCCGAGGCGCTGGGCGAGCAGGGCGCGCGCATCGTGCTGTCCGCCCGCAAGGCCGACGAGCTGCAGGCCGCGCAGGCGCATCTGCAGGCGCGCGGCATCGAGGCCGACTGGATCGCCGCCGATGGCGCGCGTGATGACGAAATCGCCCGGCTGGCCGATGAGTCGCTGGCCCGGCTCGGCCACATCGACATCCTGGTCAACAACGCCGGCGCCACCTGGGGCGCCCCGGCCGAAGACCACCCGGTGGAAGCGTGGGACAAGGTGATGAACCTGAACATCCGCGGCCTGTTCCTGCTGACGCAGCGCGTGGGCAAGCTGTCGATGATCCCGCGCCGCCATGGCCGCGTGATCAACGTGGCGTCCATTGCCGGGCTGGCCGGCAACCCGCCGGGCAGTATGGAGACGATTGCCTACAACACTTCCAAGGGCGCCGTGGTCAACTTCACGCGCACGCTGGCGGCCGAGTGGGGCGAGCACAACATCACCGTCAACGCGCTGGCGCCGGGCTTCTTCCCGTCGAAGATGACCAAGGGCTCGCTGGAGCGGCTGGGCGTGGAGGCGATGTGCGCCGGCGTGCCGCTGCACCGCCTGGGCGACGACGAAGACCTCAAGGGCGCCGCGCTGCTGTTCGCCACGGCGGCGGGCAAGCACATCACCGGCCAGATCCTGGCCGTCGACGGTGGCGTGAGCGCGGTCTGAGCGCAACCTGAGCCCCATCTGAGCCATGACACAAGACAACGGCTTCAACCTCAAGATCCCGTTCCTGGCCGACCTCGGCGTGCGCTGCAACTTCATGGAGGGCGGGCGCAGCGAGATCGAACTCGACCTGCGCGAACGCCACCAGAACAGCTGGGACATGGCCCACGGCGGCGTGCTGATGACGCTGCTGGACGTGGCCATGGCCGTCGCCGGCCGTTCGATGGACACCGATGGCCGGGGCGTGGTCACCATCGAGATGAAAACCAGCTTTATGGCGCCGGGGCGCGGCAAGCTGCGCGCGCGCGGACTGGCCGTGCATCGCACCTCGACCATGGTGTTCTGCGAGGGCGAGATCGTCGATGAGGCCGGCGCCATCGTCTCCAAGGCCTCCGGCACCTTCAAGTACATCAAGCGCAAGCCGCCCCAGCGCAAGCCCGGCTCGCCTGACTCCGGCGCGGACGGCTGAACGCCGCGCCGCATTTTCTCGTATTTTTCCGAACGTATCTCCTGACCGAGCGAAGGAACCCATCATGTCGAAGCAAACCTATCAGCGCATCGTCCTGGCATCGCGCCCCGAGGCCGCCGTCACGCCCGACAACTTCCGGCTGGAGCAGGCGCCCGTGCCGGAACTGGCCGATGGCCAGGTGCTCGTGCGCAACCACTATTTGTCGCTGGACCCGTACATGCGCGGCCGCATGAGCGAGGGCAAGTCGTACGCCAACCCGCAGCCGCTGGGTGAGGTGATGATCGGCGGCACCGTGGGCGAGGTGGCGGCGAGCAAGAATCCGAAGTGGAACGTGGGCGACAAGGTCGTCGGCATGTTCGGCTGGCAGGAATACGGCGTGACCGATGGCGGCGGCATCCAGAAGGTCGACACCACGCATATCCCGCTGTCGGCCTACCTCGGCTCGGTGGGCATGCCCGGCGTGACCGCCTGGTACGGCCTGAACAAGATCATCGCGCCGAAGGCGGGCGAGACCATCGTGGTCAGCGCCGCGTCCGGCGCGGTGGGCAGCGTGGTGGGCCAGTTGGCCAAGCTGGCCGGCTGCCGCGTGATCGGCGTGGCCGGTGGCAAGGATAAGTGCGACTACGTGGTCAAGGAACTCGGCTTCGACGCCTGCGTGGACTACAAGGCCGCCAAGGACGCCAAGGAACTCTATGCGATGGTCAAGGAAGTCACCCCGGACGGCATCGACGGTTACTTCGAGAACGTGGGCGGCGACATCCTCGACGTGGTGCTGGCCCGCCTGAACGCCTTCGCGCGCGTGGCGGTGTGCGGCCTGATCGCCGGCTACGACGGCCAGGACATGCCGATCCGCAATCCGCGGGCGATCCTTGTATCGCGTGCACGCATCGAGGGCTTTATCGTCTCCGAGCACATGGACGTCTGGCCGCAGGCGCTCAAGGAACTGGGCACCTACGTCGCCCAAGGCAAGATCAAGTTCCGCGAGAGCATTGCCGAAGGGCTGGCCAGCGCGCCGGAAGCCTTTATCGGCCTGCTGAAGGGCAAGAACTTCGGCAAGCAGCTCGTGAAGCTGGTCTGACGCTAAACGTATACATATAGAGGGAGACACCCCATGAACGCCCCGCAATCCGCACCCCGCCCCGACGACATGGCCGAGGGCCTGTCCGAGGAGGTCAAGGCCCGCTACCGCAACCTGCCGCGCCCGCCGAAGTTCGACACCCCGGCGCAGGAGCGGCTGCACCGCAAGCAGCGGCTGGCGGCGGCGTTCCGGCTGTTCTCGAAATTCGGGTTCGATGAAGGCGTGGCTGGCCATATCACCGCGCGCGACCCCGAGTTCGAGGACACCTTCTGGGTCAACCCGTTCGGCGTCCATTTCAGCCAGGTGACGGTGTCGAACCTGATCCGCTGCGACCACCACGGCAACGTGGTGGAGGGCGACTACCCGGTCAACGCGGCGGCGTTCGCCATCCACTCGCGCGTGCACGGGACCCGGCCGGACGCCGTGGCGGCGGCGCACTCGCACAGCACCCATGGCCGCGCGTGGTCCACGCTGGGCCGCAAGCTCGATCCGCTGACCCAGGACGTCTGCGCCTTCTACGACGACCACGCGCTGTATGACGACTTCGGCGGCGTGGTGGTGGAACTCGACGAAGGCCAGCGCATTGCCAACGCGCTGGGCGACAACAAGGCCGCCATCCTCCAGAACCACGGCCTGCTGACCGTCGGCAAGACCGTGGACGAGGCCGCGTGGTGGTTCATCACGATGGAGCGCTCGTGCCAGGTGCAGCTGCTGGCGGAGGCCGCGGCGGCGCGTACCAACGCCCCGCTCAAGATGATTGGCGAGGCAGCGGCGCGGCAGGCATACTCCATCGTCGGTACCGCACAGGCGGGCTGGTTCCAGTTCCAGCCGCTGTACGCGCGCATCGTGCGCGAGCAGCCCGACCTCCTGGAATAAGCCCCCAATCGATCCAACCCGACCTGACCGGACCCGCATCGCATGCCTGACATCATCCTGCATCAGTACGCCACCTCGCCGTTTTCCGAGAAGATTCGTCTCGTGCTCGGCGCCAAGGGCTTGACCTGGAACGCGGTGGAGATCCCGCCCATTCTGCCCAAGCCCGATCTGCTGGCGCTGACTGGCGGCTACCGCCGCACCCCGGTGATGCAGATTGGCGCGGACATCTATTGCGATACGGCGCTGATCTGCGACGTGCTGGACCGGCTGGCCCCCCAGCCGCCGCTCTATCCGGCCATCCAGGCTGCCTCGGCGCGGTTGGCGGCGGCGTGGATCGACAGCGCGCTGTTCACGGCCTCGGTCACCTACACGATGCAGCCGGCCGGCGTGCAGGCGATGCTGGCGCACCTGACGCCGGGCCAGGTGCAGGCGTTCATCGCCGACCGCAAGGCCATGCGCGGCGATACCAACGCGCTGCGCATGCCGCTGCCCGAGGCCGCCGCGATGCTCCACGACACGCTGGGCCGCCTGCAGGAGCAGTTCGCAGCCGGCGTGCCGCATGTGGCCGGCCCGGAATTGTCGATTGCCGATTTCTCGCTGTTCCACAACCTCTGGTTCATCCGCCGCGCCACGCCGCTGGCGGCGATCCTCGACGGCTACCCGCTGGTCAAGACCTGGTTCGCGCGCATGCAGGCGTACGGCCACGGCAAGCTGCGCGTGGTGCCGCCCGAGACCGCCATCGCCGACGCGCTGAACCACGACCCGCTGCCGCACGACACCACCATCCTGCCGGGCAGCGGCCTGGCGGCGGGCGACCCGGTCACGGTCACGCCCACCGATTATGCGAAGGATCCCGTCGCCGGCGTGCTGCTGACGCTGACCGGCCACGTGGTCACCATCCGCCGGCAGGACCCGCGTGCCGGCGCCGTCAACGTCCATTTCCCGCGGCAGGGCTACCACGTGCAGTCCGCCGCCTGACATCCCTATATAAGAAGGCATCTGCCGGAGGAGACGATATGAAGCAGTTCGAGAGCAAGGTGGCGGTGATCACCGGCGGCGCGTCCGGTTTCGGCAAGGAGTTCGCCCGGATCGGCGCTTCGCTGGGCATGAAGCTGGTGCTGGCCGATGTGCAGGAGGATGCACTCGACACAACCGTCGCCGAATTCAAGGCGCAGGGCGTGCAAGTCATCGGCCTGCGCACCGATGTGTCGCGCGCAGAAGACATGCAGGCGCTGGCTGACGCGGCGATGACCGCGTTCGGCGAAGTCCACCTGCTGTTCAACAACGCCGGCGTCGGCGCGGGCGGGCTGCTCTGGGAAAACACCCAGAAGGACTGGGACTGGGTGCTCGGCGTGAACCTCTACGGCGTGATCCACGGCGTGCGGATCTTCACCCCGCTGATGCTGGCCGCCGCCGCGAAGGACCCGGCCTACCAGGGCCATATCGTCAATACGGCGTCGATGGCGGGGCTGCTGAACCCGCCGGCGATGGGGGTCTACAACGTCTCCAAGCACGCGGTGGTGTCGCTATCGGAATCGCTCTACCAGGATCTGAGCCTGGTCACGGAGCAGGTGCATTGCTCGGTGCTGTGCCCGTACTTCGTGCCGACCGGCATCAGCCAGTCGCAGCGCAACCGGCCGGCCGGGCTGGCCAATGAGGCACCGCCCACGCGCTCGCAACTGGTGTCGCAGGCGTTGTCGGACAAGGCCGTGCATTCGGGCAAGGTGACGGCGGCCGATGTGGCGCAGCTCACTTTCGACGCCATCCGCGACGAAAGCTTCTATATTTACTCCCACCCGCAGGCGCTGGAGACGGTGCGGCAACGCATGGAGGACATCGTCGGCCAGCGCAATCCGGGCGATCCGTTCGGCGACAAGAAAGAAGTGCGCGCCGGCCTGATCGCCGCGCTGCGCGGCTGAACCGAGCCACCCTAACGTAAAGGAGTGGCGATGGAGACCGCGATGACCGCACCCGCTGTGATTCAGCACCTGCAGTTTGCCAACCTGCCCAACGGCACCCGCCTCCATTACGCGAGCGCCGGGGAGCAGGGCAGGCCGCTGATCCTGTTCGTGCATGGCTTTCCCGAGTTCTGGTACGCCTGGGAGCACCAGTTGGCGCAGTTCGGCCAGACCCATTTCGCCGTGGCGCCGGACCTGCGTGGGTTCAACCTGTCCAGCAAGCCGGCCGAGCCGGACGCCTACAAACCGAAGCATCTGGTCGAGGATCTCGTGCAGTTCGTGCGCGCGCTGGGCTACCAGCGCTGCGTGGTGGTGGCGCACGACTGGGGCGGGGCGATCTGCTGGAACCTCGCCATCCAGCATCCGGATCTGGTCGAGCAGTTGATCATCATCAACTCGCCCCATCCCTATGTGTTTGCGCGCGCGCTGTCGGCCGATGCGGCGCAGCAAAAGGCATCGGGCTATATGAACTGGCTGCGCAAGCCGGGGTCCGAGCAGGCGCTGGCCGCTGACGAATTCGCGCTGCTGGAGAAGATGCTGACGGGCGATGCCGACCGGCTGCCCGTCTGGTTCAACGGCGAGACGCGCACGCGGTACCACGCGGCGTGGTCGCAGCCGGGCGATGCCGGGAGCCATCCGCTTACGGGGGGCGTGAACTACTACCGCGCCTCGCCGATGCACCCGCCCGGGCCGGGCGAAGCCGCGCCGGACATCTCGCGGCTCGATCCGTCGGCCTTCCTCGTACGCGTGCCCACGCTGGTGATCTGGGGCGAGAACGACCGCGCGCTACCGAAGACGCTCGCGGACGGGCTGGAGGACTTCGTCCCCGACCTGCGCCTGGAGCGGATTCCGGAAGGCACGCACTGGATCATCCACGAGCAGCCCGAGCGGATCAATCTGCTGATCCGCAGCGCGCTGCCGTGATCGATCGTGGAGGGTGGTGAAGGGTGACTAGGTGAGCCGCTCGCGATACAGGCGGTAGTTCTCGTCATCGAAGCAGACGAAGGTCACCTGCTCCAGGCTCGGCGCCTTGGGCAGGGCGTCCCGCACGGCGCGGATGGCGATGTCCACGGCGCGCTCGCGCGGAAAGCCGTAGATGCCGGTGCTGATGTTCGGGAAGGCGAGGGTGCGCAGGCCCTGCTCGCCGGCCAGCCGCACGCTGTTGCGGTAGGCGTTGGCCAGCAGCGCGTCCTCGTTCTGGCTCCCGCCTTTCCAGACCGGCCCCACTGCATGGATGACATAGGGCGCCGCCAGCAGGCCGCCCGTGGTGATGACCGCTTCGCCGGTCGGGCAGCCGCCCTGTGCCTCGCGGATCGCCCGGCACGCGTTCATGATGGCCGGCCCGCCCGCGCCGTGGATGGCGCCGTCCACACCCCCGCCGCCCAACAAGCCGTTGTTCGCGGCATTGACGATGGCATCGACCTCCAGCCGCGTAATATCCCCGTGTACAACCTGCAAGTGCTCGCCTGTCATGGTGTCTCCCGATGGAATACGCTCTCAGCATAGCCGCTGATGTGGTCGATGATCGCGCAAAAGCGTCGCCAAAACACATCGCCGGAATGATTTCGTCATGCTGCAACCGCAAAACGCTGGCATGATACGGAAAACGAACGATCGTTCACTATTCGAACCTCGACAATATTCAGAGACAGCTTCCTCGGGTCAGTCCATGTCCGCCAAGCCTTTGCCGACCGATTCCGCGTCCGGTGTTCCTCCTGGCAAGTCCTCCCAGCCGCTCGACCCGCAAGTTGCGCAGTTGCTGGACCTGATCGCGCGCGCCAAGCGCCCGCCGATCCACGCGCTGGACGTGGCGGACGCCAAGATTGCGTACGAGAAAAGCGCCCCGATCCTCGATATTTCGCCGCCGCCCGTCCATGACGTGGAGAACTTCGCCATCCCGGCGCGCGACGGCCATCAGATTCCGGTGCGGCTCTATGCACCGCGCGAGGCAAGCTGGGCCGATCCGCTGCCGTTGCTGGTGTATTTCCACGGCGGCGGGTTTACAGTGGGGAGTGTCAATTCGCACGATGCGCTGTGCCGCACGTTCTGCATGGGCGCGGAATGCCTGGTGTTGTCGGTGGACTACCGGCTCGGGCCGGACTGGAAATTCCCGACGGCCGCCAACGATGCGTTCGACGCGCTGCACTGGGTCTTCGCCGAGGCCGAGCGGCTGGGCGCCGACCCGGCCCGGATCGCGCTCGGCGGCGACAGCGCCGGCGGCACGCTGGCCGCAGCCAGCGCCGTGGCGGCCCGCAACGCCGGCCTGGCGCCGGTGCTGCAACTGCTGATCTATCCAGGCACGAGCGCGCGGCAGGACACACCCTCGCACCGCGCACTGGCCGAGGGCTACCTGCTCACTGGCGACATGATCCAGTGGTTCTTTTCGCACTATCTGGGCCAGGACGCCGACCGTGACGACTGGCGCTTCGCGCCGCTGGACGGGGGCGGTACCGGCGCCGATGTGCGCGGGGTATGCCCGGCCTGGATCGCCGTGGCCGGCTACGACCCCTTGCATGACGAGGGCGTGGCCTACGCCGCCAAGCTCCAGGCGGCGGGCGTGCCGGCCACGCTGGTCGACTATCCGTCGATGATTCACGATTTTTTCAAGCTCGGCCGCTTCGTGCCGGCTGTACTACAGGCGCACGCCGACGCCAACGGCGCGCTCCGTCAAGCATTCAAGACCTGAAGTCGCAATATTGCAGAACTGCAGCAGAAGAAGGAGACATTGACTTATGCAACGCCGCCATTTCATCGCCCGTGCGGGCATGCTCGCCGCCACGGCCGCGATCGGTTTCGCAGCCCTGCCGGCCCACGCGCAGGCGGACAAATTCCCAACCCGGCCGATCCGCCTGATCATCGGCTACACGGCGGGCGGTTCCACCGACATCCCGTTCCGTGTGCTGGCCGACAACGCCTCGAAGATCCTCGGCCAGCCCGTGATCGTCGAGAACAAGCCGGGTGCCGGCGGCGTGCTGCCGGCTCAGTTGATGCAATCCACGGCGCCTGACGGCTACACGCTGGCCCAGGTCGCCATGCCGGTCTACCGCCTGCCGTACACCACCAAGATCAACTGGGATCCGGTGAAGGACCTGTCGTACGTCATCAACCTGGCCGGGTATTCGTTCGGTCTGGTGGTGCCGGCCGATTCGCCGATCAAGACGATGCAGGAGTACGTGGCCTACGCCAAGGCCAATCCGGGCAAGCTGACCTACGGCTCGCCAGGCTCGATGACCACGCTGCACCTGACCATGGAAGAACTGGCCATGCGCCAGGGCGTGCAGTTCTCGCATATTCCTTACAAAGGCAACTCGGAATCGATGCAGGCCCTGCTGGGCGGCCACGTGATGTCGGTGGCGGACACGCCGGCGTGGGCGCAGTATGTGGAGCAGGGCAAGCTGCGCCTGCTGTCCACCTGGGGCGAGAAGCGCTCGGCGCGCTTCCCGAACGTGCCGACGCTAAAGGAACTCGGCATGGGCATCGTCCAGACGTCGCCGTTCGGGCTGGTTGTGCCGAAGGGCACGGACCCGAAGATCGTGCAGAAACTGCATGACGCGTTCAAGAAGGCGATGGAAATGCCGAACTACCGCGAGTCGCTCGCCAAGTTCGACATGGAGCCGTACTACATGAGCAGCGAGCAGTACGCGGCTTTCGCCGCCGAGACGGTCAAGAAGGAAAAGGCCATCATCGAGAAGCTGGGCCTGGCCAAGGCACAGTAATTCGCTGAATGACGATGACATGCGGGCGCCCCTCGAGGCGCCCGTATTGGCTTGGGGAATACAAAACATGGCGAAAGAGGATTTCCGCCACAGCGTGCCGCTGCGCGTGCGCTGGGCCGAGGTGGACCCGCAGTCCATCGTCTTCAACGCGCACTACCTGACGTATTGCGATATCTGCGTGACCGAGTACTGGCGCGCGGTGGGCATCCGCTATCCCGAAGACGTGCTCCACGCGCACGGCGTGGACATCTTCGTGGTGAAGTCGACCCTGGAATACCACGCCTCGGCGCGGTTCGACGACATGCTGGAGATCCGCGGCCGCATGGCCCGCCTGGGCCGTTCGAGCATGCTGTTCCGCGTGGAAATGTATCGCGGCGACGAACACCTGATCACCGGGGAGGTGATCTACGTCTGCGCTGACCCGGCCACGCAGAAATCGGCCCCGATCCCCGGGCAGGTCAGGGAGACGATCGAGGCGTACGAGGTGGTGAAGCCGGAGCGGTAGGGCTAGGGGCGCGTGGGCTTTGCTGCCTCGCGCGCCAAAGCCAGGGCATCGCGCAGATTGGCGCGCAGCATTTCCACGCCGCCCACGTAGCCGCCGAGCGCGTCGGTGGCGCGCGCCTCGATCTCATCCGCCGAAGTCAAGCCAGCCGCCACCAGCGCCTGGATGTCCTCCCGGTCGTTGTCCGCCAGCCGGGCGATCTTGCTGACGGCGAGGTCGGTGGGCGCAAGGACGCGCACGCGGATCTGTTCGAGGCCAAGGTCGACCGGAATGGCATCTTCCTGGTAGTCCTCGTGCATCAGCGCAAAGGTGGAGTTGTAGTTGGTGTCGAGGTAGATCACCTGGGGCGAGCCGTCCTCGAGTGTCACCTCGACCAGCAGATCCTGCGGCAGCATGACCCGGCCAGAGAATTCCGCATCGACATCGGTGGTGACCCGGCTCGCGGTGTAAAGATGCACCGCCATGCCGCCCGCCAGATACACCGTCAACGGCTGGCGCAACGAGAGGCGTCCCTCGAGCTGTTTCAACAGTTCGCGAAGGCCCTCCGCAAGGGCGGTATGGGTGTGAAAGGCGGTTTGCGGCAGCATTTCAGGCCAGTCGAAGCTGCATCGTCAGCATGGCCCGCAGGCGCGGAACGCTGGGCACCCATCCATTGCGCACCACTTGCGCACTCTCCACCTGTTCGGCGGGATGCTGGCGGAAATACTGCTCGCTGGCGGTCATCAATCGCGTAGATTCGGCCGGCAGGCGCGGACGAAGGACCATCGAGGCCAGGCGGAAAACGTTTGCCTCGCGCTGATCGGCCGCGCCCAGGACTTCTCCCTTGGCCGCGGCCGCACAGCGGTTCAGCAGATCGCGTTCATCGTCCCGGGCTGTCATGGTTCGTTCCTGTCGACTGCGGGACAGAGGCCCGCCACTGGGAGCACTTTACCGGTTTCGCGTGGCAGCCTCAAATCTGATTACGATCTGCATGTGGCGCATTCGACACGTCAAATTGACATGCTCAGCCGTCGATTCCCGCATCCTCCATATAGCCGCGGATCACGTCATCGAAGCTCGCGTCGCTCTGGAAGCCCAGTTCGACGGCGCGGGTGGCGTCCCATGCCGCCGGCCAGGTGCCGACGATGTTCTCGATGCGTTCTTCGCGCTGCCAGGTGACGCGGTCGGCCACGGTGTCGCCGGCCACGCGCCGGAGCGCCTCGACCATTTGCTTGGCGGTCACCGACAGGCCCGGCAGGTTCACCACCCGGCGGTTGCCGAAGCGCGCGCCGTCCAGTTCCAGGCCGTTGACCAGCGCCGTGATGGCGCCGCGCGGCGAGAGCAGCCACAGCGACGTCTCGGGGGCCACCGGGCAGTTGGCGGCCTCGCCGGCCAGCGGTTCGCGGATGATGCCGCTGGCGAACGACGACGCCGCCGCGTTGGGCTTGCCCGGGCGGACGCTGATGGTCGGCAGGCGCAGTACGCGGCCATCGACGAAGCCGCGTCGGCTGTAGTCGGACAGCAGCAGTTCGCCGATGGCCTTCTGCGCGCCATACGACGACTGCGGGTTCAGCGCGGTGTCGTCCTGCACCACGGCCGGCAGCTTGCCGCCATAGACGGCCACCGAACTCGTGAACACCACGCGCGGGCGGTGGCCCAGCTGGCGGCAGGTTTCGAGCAGCGCGCGCGAGGCATCGAGGTTCACGCGCATGCCAAGGTCGAAATCGGCCTCGGCTTGCCCGCTGACCACGGCGGCCAGGTGGAACACGGCGCCGGTATCGGCATCCATCGCGCGGGCCAGCACGGCCGGGTCGGAGAGGTCGCCGGTGACCACGCGCACGCGCGCATCGTCGATCTGCGGCGCCACGACGTCCAGCAGCGTCAGGCGGTCGATCGTGACGGCCTTGCCGTCGAGGTTCAGGCTGCCGCGCTTGAGCAGCAGGCGGGCCAGTTGCAGGCCGAGGAAGCCGGCACCGCCGGTAATCAGTACATTCATGGTTGCAGCTCAGTCGTGTAGACGTTCAGTTCAGCGATTGAGGTACGGCTTCAGCCAGCCGAGACCCGCCGAGGTGCCCGCGCGCGGGCGGTACTCGCAGCCGATCCAGCCGTCGTAGCCGAGTTCGTCGATCACGTTGAACAGGTAGGGATAGTTCAGTTCGCCCAGGTCCGGCTCGTGGCGGTCCGGCACGCCGGCGATCTGGATATGGCCGATGCCCGCGAAGTCGCGCTTGAGCTTGACCGCGAGGTCGCCCTCGACGATCTGGCAGTGGTAGCAGTCGAACTGCACCTTCAGGTTGGCGGCGCCCACCTGCTGGCAGATGGCCTGGCCGTCGTCCTGGCGGTTCAGGAAGTAGCCCGGCATGTCGCGCGTGTTGATCGGCTCGATCAGCACCGTCACGCCCTGCGCGGCGGCCGAGGCGGCGGCATAGGCCAGGTTCTCGAGATACGTGGCGTGCGCCTTCGCGCGGTCCGCATCGGCCGGCACCAGGCCGGCCATCACGTGGACGCGGTCGTTGCCGATCACGCCGGCGTACTCGAGCGCCCGCGCGAACGCGGTGCGGAACTCGGTTTCGCGGCCGGGCAGGGCGGCGATGCCGCGCTCGCCCGCGCCCCAGTCGCCCGGCGGCGCATTGAACAGCGCCTGGGTCAGCCCGTTGTCATCGAGCCGCTTGCGGATCTCGGCGGCCGGATGATCGTACGGGAACAGGTATTCCACCGCCTGGAAACCGTCCGCCGCCGCGGCGGCGAACCGGTCCAGAAAATCGTGCTCGGTGTACATCATCGAGAGGTTCGCGGCAAAGCGCGGCATGGCGGTCTCCTAGGAGGAATGGAATCAGCGGTTGACCATCTTAGCGGGCGTCAGCCACACCAGCAGCGCGCCCACCACCAGGATGCCGGACAGCACATACATCGGCAGCTGCGTGCTGTGGGTCAGATCCTTCAGCGTGCCCACCATGTACGGCGAGACAAAGCCGGCGAGGTTGCCCACCGAGTTGACCACGGCGATGCCCGATGCGGCGGCGATGCCCGACAGGAACGCGGTCGGCAGCGACCAGAACAGCGGTGCGCAGGTCAACACCCCGGCGGCCGCCAGGGACAGCGCGGCGATGGCTACCACGGTATTGTCGGTGAACGAGGCCGCGATGGCAAAGCCCACGGCGCCCATCAGGGCCGGCACGATCAGGTGCCAGCGGCGTTCGCGACGGGCGTCGGCGCTGTGGCCGAGGATGTTCATGACGACGATGGCGCAGACGAACGGAATCGCCGAGAGCAGGCCGATCTTCAGGTTGCCGCTTACGCCGCTGGCCTTGACCAGGGTCGGCATCCAGAACGTCAGCGCGTACTGGCCGGTCACGAAGCAGAAGTAGATCAGGCACATCCACCACACGCGGCGGTCGCTGAACACGGCGCCGAGCGAATGCACGCCGCGCTGGCCGTTGGCCGTGGCGGCGGCGCTGGCGTTGCGCTCGTCTTCCTCGATATTGCGCTTGAGCACGCGCTTTTCATCGGCGTCGAGCCACGGGGCCTTGTCGATGCCGTCGCGCAGCACGAAGACCGTGACGACACCGATCAGGAATGCCGGCAGGGCCTCGATGAAGAACATCCACTGCCAGCCGGCCCAGCCGTGCGTGTCGTGGAAGGCGTCCATGATCCAGCCCGAGAGCGGGTTGCCGAACATGCCGGCCACCGGAATGCCCGACATGAACAGCGCGATCATCTTGGCGCGGCGGTCGGCCGGGAACCAGTAGGTGAGGTACAGGATCACGCCGGGATAGAAGCCCGCTTCAGCCAGACCGAGCAGGAAGCGCATGATGTAGAACGTGGTCGGCGTCTTCACGAACACGAAGAGCGCCGAGATGATGCCCCACGTGATCATGATCCGCGCGATCCAGATGCGCGCGCCGATGCGGTGCATCAGCAGGTTGCTGGGCACCTCGAACAGGAAGTAGCCGATGAAGAACAGCCCGGCGCCGAGGCCGAACACGGTTTCCGAGAATTGCAGGTCCTGGGCCATCTGCAGCTTGGCGAAGCCCACGTTCACGCGATCGAGGTAGGCGATCACGTAGCAGAGCATCAGGAACGGCATGATGCGCCAGAACACCTTCTTGTAGGCGCGTTTCTCGATGACGGCGTCGGCGTCGAGCCGGCCGCTGGCGGGAATGGCAGCCGCGCCGGCCGCCGTGTGGGAAGTATTCACGTTTGAGGTCTCCAATTTCATGGCCGTCGGATGACGGCCGGCAATCGTTGGCGCGCACGCATCCCGCGCGGGGCCGGGGGCACCACGCAGCTCGCGTCGCGAAAATCGTCGCGTTTTGTCCTAGGGGGGCGTTCTACTGATCGACGTCGGGCCTGCCCGGGCTACCAGCGCGCCTTGAAGGCGTCGCGCAGTTCGGTCAACGCAGCCTCATCGAGGCTGGCGCGGTCGGCAAAGCCGGCCTGGTCCTTGAGCATCATCCATAACTTGGCGGTCTCCTCCAGTTCTTCCAGCGCGTACGCCGCGCGCGAGACGCTGTCTTCCCACACCACCGGCCCGAGGCGCGCCAGCAGCACGCCGCGCACGTCGTTGGCCAGCGTGGCCACGCGCGCGGCCACGGCTGGGTCGCCGGGACGGTGGTAGGGAATCAGCGGTATATGACCCACCTTCATCACGTGGTACGGCGTGAGAGGGGGCAGGACATCGTCGGGCTGCCAGACGCCAGCCAGCGTCAGCGCCACCAGGTGCGTGGAGTGGGTATGGACCACGCCATGCACGTTCGGATTGTTGTCGTAGACGGCGCGGTGCAGCGTCAGCGTCTTGGACGGCTTGTCGCCGGACACCCAACTGCCGTCCAGGCCGACCTTGGCCACGGCGGCCGGGTCGAGCGTGCCGAGGCAGGCGTCGGTCGGCGTGATCAGCCAGCCGTCATCGAGCCGGGCGCTGATATTGCCCGCCGTGCCGACCGTGTAGCCGCGCTGGTAGAGGCTGGCGCCGACGCGGCAGATCTCCTCGCGCAGCGCGGATTCCGTCTTGCCGCTCATTGCGCCGCTCCTAGCGCGCGCAGCGCCTCGTCGAAGAAATTCTCGCCGCCGAAGTTGCCCGATTTCAGGGCCAGCGCGAGTGGCGTGGCGTCCAGCGTGACCGTGGCGGGCACGCCCGGCGCGATCTGCGTGCCGATACGCAGCGCCTGCACGGCGAGCGACTGGACCACGGCGCCGGAGGTCTCGCCGCCGGCCACCACGAAGCGGCGCGTGCCCGAGGCCTTGAGCGCGGCGGCGATGCCAGCCAGCGCGGCCTCCACCAGATGGCCGGCGCGCTCCACGCCCAGTTCGGCCTGCACGGCCTTGACCTGATCCGGGGTGGCGGTGGCGTAGATCAGCACGGGATCGGCATGATCGGCGGCAAAGGCCAGCGCCTCGTCCACCACCGGCTCGCCACGGGCCAGCCGGAGTGGGTCGATGCGCAGGGCGGGGCGCTTCTGGGCGATCCAGTGCGCTACCTGCCCATTGGTGGCGCGCGACGCGCTGCCAGCCAGCACCACACCGTGGCCATCGACGGACGGCACCTCGGCGGCATCCACGCGTTGCGGCAGCAGGCCGGCACGGCGGAAGTTCTCGGGCAAGCCCAGGGCGATACCGGAGCCGCCGGTGATCAGCGGCAGGTCGGCGCAGGCCTGGCCCAGCGTGAACAGGTCGGCGTCGGAGATCGCATCGGCAATCGCCAGCCGCGCGCCTTCGGCACGCAGGGCGCCGATGCGCGTGCGGGTCTCGTCGGCACCGCGCGCCACGCTGTCGTAGCGCAGCAGGCCGACCTTGCTCTGGCTCTGGCGTTGCAGCACGCGCACCAGGTTGGCGTCGGTCATCGGCGTGAGCGGATGGTGTTCCATGCCGGACTCGCTCAGCAGCGTATCGGCCACGAACAGGTGACCGCGGAAGATGGTGCGGCCGTTCTCGGGGAAGGCCGGGCAGGCGATGGTGAAGTCGCTGCCCAGCGCCTCGAGCAGCGCCTCGGCCACGGGGCCGATGTTGCCGGCGTCCGTCGAATCGAAGGTCGAGCAGTACTTGAACACGAACTGGCGGCAGCCCTGGGCGCGCAGCCAGGCCAGCGCGGCCAGTGATTGCGCGACGGCGTCGGCGGCCGGGATGGTGCGGGACTTCAGCGCCACGACGATGGCGTCCGCCTGCACGGCGTCATTGGCCGTGCCGGCTGCTGGCACGCCAATCGTCTGCACGGTGCGCATGCCATTGCGAACCAGCGTGTTGGCAAGGTCGGTGGCGCCGGTGAAGTCGTCAGCAATGCAGCCGAGCAGGGGCGTGTGGGTCGATGGGGTCGATGCAGTCATCATCGCGCTCCCTTACTTGGTCTTGGCCGCCGGCAGTTCGATGCCGGGGAAGATCTTGATCACGGCCGAGTCGTCCTCGCCGCCGTGACCGGCGGTGGAGGCCATCATGAACATCTGGTGCGCGGCGGCGGACAGCGGCAGCGGGAATTTGCTGGTGCGGGCGGTGTCGAGCACCATCCCCAGATCCTTGACGAAGATGTCAACGGCGGACAGCGGGGTGTAGTCGCCGGAGAGGATGTGCGGCACGCGGTTCTCGAACATCCACGAGTTGCCGGCGCTGTGCGTGATGACGTCGTAGAGCGCGTCCGGGTCCACGCCCTCGCGCAGGCCCAGCGCCATGGCCTCGGCGGCGGCGGCGATATGCACGCCGGCCAGCAGCTGGTTGATGATCTTGACCTTGGAGCCGGCACCGTGCGCGTCGCCCAGGCGGTAGACCTTGCCCGCCATCGCGGCCAGCACGTCCTCGGCCAGCGCGTAGGCCTCGGCGGGGCCGGAGGTCATCATGGTCATTTCGCCGCTGGCGGCGCGGGCTGCGCCACCGGAGACCGGTGCGTCCAGCAGCAGCAGGCCGCGCTCGGCCAGCCGCTTGCCCAGCGTCTCGGCGAAGACGGGCGGCACGGTGGCGCTGGCGATGACCAGCTTGCCGGCGGACATGGCCGGCACGGCCCCGTTGTCACCGAACAGCACCGCTTCCGTTTGCGCGGCGTTCACCACCAGCGTGATGACCACGTCGCAACGTTCGCCGAGTTCGGCCGGATTGGCGCACGGCACACCGCCGGCATCGGCAAAGCGTTGCAGCACCTCGGGGCGCAGGTCGCAGGCGTGGACCTTTAAACCGGCACGCAGCAGCGACTGCGCGACACCATTGCCCATTGCGCCCAAACCGATGACGCCGACATTGCGGGACATATTGAATCTCCTACGGAAGTGTTTCAGTGCGAGCGGAGGCCGTCGCGTTCGGCCGGCGTGTCCTCGCCCAGTTGGGCGAGGCGGCGCGCGGCGTTGTACATGTGGGTCTGCGCGGCGTTGCGCGCGGCATCGGCATCGCCGGCGCGGATGGCCGCGACGATGGTCTGGTGTTCCTCGCGCACCTGGCGCGAGAAGTCCTCGCGGCGGGCTTCGTTGGTGCGGGTCACCCGCGTGGCGGTTTCGAGGTACTGGCTCAGGAAGGCCAGCGTCTTGAGGAAATAGGGGTTGCCGGTGGCTTCGGCAATGGCACGGTGGAAGGCCACGTCCGCCTGCACGCCATCGCCGCCTTCGGCCACGGTGGCATCGAGGTGCGCCAGCGCGGCGTCGATATTCGTCATGGCCGTATCGGTGCGGCGGCGCGCGGCCTGCGCGGCTACCTCGGCTTCGATCGAACGGCGCAGTTCCACGATCTGGAGCACCGATTCGAGCGTGCCGGTATCGGTGTAGTCGATGCGCAGCGGCCGGATGCCCGCCTGATCGGTGACGAATACGCCGCTTCCCTGGCGCGATTCCACCAGCCCCTCGTACTTCAGGCGGGCAATCGCCTCGCGGACCACGGTGCGGCTGACGCCGAATTCCTCGGACAGCACGGCCTCTGTCGGCAACTTGGCGCCGCGCGGGAAGGCGCCACCCTCGATCTTCTCGAGCAGTTGTTCGGCAACGCTGTCGGTCAGGGCGCGGGCGGGAATTTTCTGGAAGACGGGCACGGCGAGGGAGGGCAGTGATCAGGTAGTCAGGTCATCATACAAATTTTCAGCGCGCCTGCCGACCGGGGAAACCCTAGGATGATTGGTGCATTGCGTTACGATTCGCCCGTTGCGCAGCGTATGATTGCGCCTTTCTACAGACTTCCAAGCTGGATCGAATCATGTCCGAGACCGTCATCGTTTGCGCCTGGGCCGAAGCCCTCGAGCGCGCCCGCGCCATCCGCTACAGCGTTTTTGTCGAGGAGCAGGGTGTGCCGGTGGAACTGGAATGGGACGACATGGACGAGCCGAGCTGGCACGCGCTGGCATTCGCCGCCGATGGCACGCCCGTGGCCACGGGCCGGCTGCTGCCGGACGGCCACATCGGCCGCATGGCCGTGCTGAAGGTGGCGCGCGGCACCGGCATGGGTGCGAAGGTGCTGGACGCGCTGATGGCCAAGGCCGCTGAACTCGGTTATCCCGAACTGATCCTCAACGCGCAGACCCACGCGGCGCCGTTCTACGCGCGCGTGGGGTTCGAGCAGGTGGGTGAGGAATTCGAGGAAGCCGGCATCCCGCACGTGGAGATGCGGAAGCAGATTTAACAGTGATTACCGGGGCGCCGGCACGGTGCCCGGGTCACGCGCCACGTTGAGCCGGCCGCGATACATCACCTCGCCGGTCGGACCATTCGCATCGAAGCTGCGCTCGCTGAAGTCGAAACGGCCATCGTGCCGCACGCGGAGCAGCGTGCTGGCGCGCGTGCCGTAGCTCGGCGAGCGGATGAACGACGACGACAGCAGCTTTTCCCATTCCGGCGCCACGCCCGTGCGCGGCAGTTCCCAGTCGGGCGCCTGACGGTCGTCAGCCAGCAGTTGCAGGTACGGTTCCGCGCTGGCGGTAGGCTGGCCGCTATCCGCTRCCAACACTTCGCACATCGCGCCCACGCGGCTGCGCACCTTGGGCCACGGCGTATCGAGCAGCGCGTTGGACAAGCCGTAGAGCCCCGGCTTGAGCCGTTGCGGCTGGCGCGACGGCGAACGGTTGCTGTACCACCAGAGGTCGTGCAGATCGCTCGCGAGCAGGTTGAAGCCGTTGTAGGCGCCGTGGTCGCCGGCCAGCGCATGCAGGTATTCGTCGGCGCTCTGGTTGCCGCGCAAAAACTGCGACACCAGTTCGCCGCGCGAGCGCGCATCGGTGCGCTTCTCGGACGGCGCGCGGTAATTGGTCAGCGCGGCAAAGCGCGCGCCCGGGTGGGCGTGGCCGGCATGCTGGGCGTCAGCGCCCGCAATGCCCATCCACGTACCGGGTTCGCCAATCACTTCCGCGAGGTCACGACCGCCCAGCACGTGGGGGGCATCCTGCCACCAGTGCGCGGCCGCCGCCGGGCGGGCATAGAACTCGTCGCGGTTGCCGGCAACCACCAGGGCATAGTCCGGGTGCGATTGCCAGGCCACCAGAATCAGGCACATAGCACTTCCTTTACAACTTGATCAGTCGATGTCTTGGCACAGCACACTACAAGACATCGAGATCCACGAACCGTTCCGCCATCCGCTCGCCGCTGACCCATTGCGACAACCCGCTCTGGTGCCACAGGCCCGTGAGCGTGGCGTCGAAGGCGGGCGGCACATCGGCATAGCATTCCATCCAGGTTTGCAGGCCGGCGCGGGTCTCGGGCCTGCGCATGAGCGTACCACCAATCCCGGTGGCTTCGGCCACCGTTTCCATCCAGCGGTGCCAGTGGGGCAGGGCCTCGACGGCCCGCTCGTCCGGTACATTGAAATAGACGTACAGATGATCGCTCATGTCGGCGCTCCGGGGAGATTCAGCCGGCCGCTTCGGCCGCATTCGGCAGCGGCACTTCGTACGGCAGCGCACGCGTGGCCACGGCCGGGCCGTCAGCAGCGCCGAGCCGCAGCGCGCCCGTGGCCGCCTCGATCTTCAGTTCCGCCAGCGCATCCCAGCCGCCCTCAGGCGACGGCGCCGCGTTGACGATCATCCCGCACGGCTGTTCCGGGTCTTCCGGGCGGAAGATCTCGGCGGCGGCGGCCGGTACCTCGCCATCGCCATGCAGGCGCCACATGCGCCGCTTGAGCGTGCCACGATACTGGCTGCGCGCCACGACTTCCTGGCCCGGATAGCAGCCCTTGCGGAAGTTCACGCCGCCAATCAGCTCGAAATTGATCATCTGCGGCACGAACTGCTCCTGCGTCGGCGTGCTGATGCGCGGCACGCCGGAGAGCACGTCGAGCCAGTCCCAGAAGGCCGGCGCGGCGGCGTCGAGGTTGCCGGACAGCGTCTGTTGCAGGGCAGCGATGCGCTCCGCCGGGGCCACGATCTGCCAGCGCTGGCCGCCATCGGCATCGGCCAGACGAATCACGGTGACGCCTTCGGCACTCGCTGCCTGGAGCGGACCCTGCGGCGCGGGCAGACCCGCCACGGCGAGCGCGCCGGCGGCAGCCGGGCCAGCTACGCCGAGCACGCCATGTGTGGCGGAAAGATCGGACAGCTTGGCCTTGGCACGCAGCACGAACATGCTCAGGCGCTTCTGGATGGCCGGCTGGATGTCGGCCGAGATCTGCAGGACGATGCCGTCGGCATCGCGCCACATCAGGAAGCTGGCTTGCAGGCGACCCTTGGGCGAGCAGTAGCCGGCCAGCCGCGCCGTGTCCGGGGACAGATCCTCGACGGCGTTGGTCAGTTGGGTGTGCAGGAACGCGGCGGCATCGTCGCCGGCCACGCGGATCAGCCCGACGCCAGCAGGCGTGGCGATTACGCCGGTGCGGCGCAGCGATTCAAGGCTCGAAGCCAGGGTGGGAGTTGCGTTGGACATGCAATCAGGCCGGTTGGCGAACAGGTGACGGGAGGCGGCGGCACGCCGAATGGGGTGCCGCCGCCTCCTCTATATAGGGACGCTTGCCGCCAGGGCAAATCGGCAACGTGACGATGCGGGCTCGTGGCGGCGCGGGGCTCCCGGTATTATATGGGGCTGTCGCCATTCCGGCCCGCCGCCCTGCCGATCCCGACCCGCCGTTGGGGGCATGGCGTTGGCATCACCCTGGCGTCGCCAAAATTCACCAATCCTCCATGAAACGTATTGTTCTGCGTCTGATCGGGGTTCTGCTGGTCTTTGCCCTGGCAGCCGCCGGCGGCTTCGCCTGGTGGGCGCACCAGCCGGTCGGCCTGTCCGCCTCGCCCGTCGAGGTCATCATCAAGCCCAGTTCGGGCGTTGCCAGCGTCGGCCGCCAGATCCAGCGCGGCGGCGTGTCGATGGACCCGCGCCTGTTCCAGTTGCTGGCCCGCATCACCGGCCACGGCGCCGACCTCAAGGCCGGCGGCTACCAGTTCGAGACCGGTATCACGCCGCTCGACATCATCGAGAAGATGGTGAAGGGCGAGGTCACGCACTATGTGGTTACCGTGATCGAAGGCTGGGAATTTCGCAAGATGCGGGCGGTGGTCGATGCCAACCCGGCACTCAAGCACGACACGGCGGGCATGTCCGATGCCGACCTGATGAAGGCCATCGGTGCGACGGAACCGTCACCCGAGGGGCTGTTTTTCCCCGATACCTACCTGTTCGCGCGCGGCAGCAGCGATGTCGAGCTGTATCGCCACGCTTACCGCGCCATGCAGAAGCGCCTGAACGAAGCCTGGAACGCCCGCGCGCCGGACCTCCCATACAAGACGCCGTACGAGGCGCTGGTCATGGCCTCCATCGTGGAGAAGGAGACCGGGCAGGCCGTGGAGCGGCCGATGATTGCCGCCGTGTTCATCAACCGGCTGCGCAAGAACATGATGCTGCAGACCGATCCGACCGTGATCTATGGCGTGGGCGAGTCGTTCGACGGCAACCTGCGCAAGAAGGACCTCCAGACGGACACCCCGTACAATACGTACACCCGCACCGGCCTGCCGCCCACGCCGATCGCGCTGCCGGGCATCGCCTCGCTGGCCGCAGCCACGACGCCAGCGCCGTCCGATGCGCTGTACTTCGTGGCGCGCGGCGACGGCAGCAGCCATTTCTCCAATTCGCTTCCCGAACACAATCGCGCGGTAGATAAATACCAGCGCGGCAAATAAGCCTTTCATGCGCGGAAAATTCATTACCTTCGAAGGCATCGACGGCGCCGGCAAGAGCACCCATATCGACTGGGTGGCCGAACGCCTGCGCGCACGTGCCGATACGGGCAGCGTGGTGACCACGCGCGAGCCGGGCGGCACGCCGCTGGGCGAGGACCTGCGCCAGCTGCTGCTGCACCGGCCGATGCACCTGGAAACCGAGGCGCTGCTGATGTTCGCGGCGCGCCGCGAGCACATCGCCGAAGTCATCGAGCCAGCCCTGTCTCGAGGCGACTGGGTGATCTCGGACCGATTCACCGACGCCACGTTCGCCTATCAGGGCGGCGGGCGAGGCCTGCCCACCGGGCGGCTGGAAGTGCTCGAAACCTGGGTGCAGGGCGGCCTGCAACCCGACCTGACCCTGTTGTTCGATGTCCCGCTGGAGACCGCCAGTGCGCGGCTGGCCGGCGCGCGTTCCCCGGACAAGTTCGAGGCCGAATCGCGCGCCTTCTTCCAGCGCACGCGTGACGAGTACCTGCGCCGTGCGGCGGCAGCCCCGGCGCGCTTCCGGGTCATCGACGCCACGCGCTCGATCGACGAGATTCGCGTAACGCTCGAGGAAATCATCGCAAGCCTTTGATCCGGATGGCCTATATGGCGGCGATGATGTCCGCTGGCCACCCTCCGACAATACATGAGCGATCCCTGCTAACTGACTGAATCGGCATGCTTTATCCCTGGCAACGAGAAGACTGGCAACGACTGGCTGCGCTGCGCCCCCGGCTGCCGCACGCGATGCTGCTGCATGGCCAGCAAGGCATTGGCAAGCGGGACCTGGCGCTGCATTTCGCCCAGGGCCTGCTGTGCGAGTCGGCTCTTGCCGATGGCCAGCCGTGCAATACCTGCGGGGCCTGCCACTGGTTCAGCCAGGGCAACCATCCCGATTTCACGGTGGTCCGCCCCGAGGCGCTCGATGCGAGCGGCGAAGCGGATGGCGAGGCCGAGGGCGGCGCCAAGAAGAAGGCGCCAAGCAAGATCATCCGCATGGAGCAGGTGCGCGCGCTGATCGAGGCCGTGGGCGTGGGCACGCACCGCGCCGGGCTGCGCGTGGTGGTGGTCTATCCGCTCGATGCCCTGCAGACCGAAGGCGCCAACGCGCTGCTGAAGACGCTTGAAGAGCCGCCGCCGTCCACGGTTTTCCTGCTGGTGACCGACCGGCTGGACCGCGTGCTGCCGACCATCCTGTCCCGCTGCCGCCAGTTTTCCGTGGAGCGCCCCACGGCCGCCGCTGCGCTGGACTGGCTGCGCAGCCAGGGCGTGGCCGATGCCGAGGCGCAACTGGCGCTGGCTGGCGGATCGCCGCTGACGGCGCTCCATGCCGCCGAAGCCGAGGAGCAGCCGATGCAGCGCTGGCTGGTCTCGCAACTGGGCGCGGGCGCCGCGTTCGACGCGCTGGCCGCCGCCGAGCAGCTCCAGAAGCTGCCGGTGCCGGCCGTGCTCGGCACGCTCCAGCGCTGGACCTATGACCTGCTGGCGCTCTGCGTCGGCACCGGTGCGGTCCGCTATTTCCCGAAGGAGCAGGCGGCGCTGGCGCGTTGTGCCGGCGCCACCGATGCCCACCGACTCCAGGCGTTCAGCGCCCGGCTGGTCGGCCATCGGCGCAACGAGAACCATCCGTTGGCGGCGCGCCTCGTCATGGAGTCCGTTTTCCTCGATTACCGGCATTTGTTCCAGGGAAGTGCCGCCGGGCGATAGGAATCGGGCGCCGCCCGTGGTAAAAGCTAACGCAGTCAAGCTGTCGATTTGTCAAACGCGCCAAATAGCGCCGCACCAAGCGGACAGGGCGCAACGCCAAACAGGGGTCAAACAATGAATGCACCAGTCACCGGCGCGCCCGTGCGTCCGGCCGCACCCGCAGCACCCGGAGCACCCGGAGCACCCACCACCGTGCCGGGCCAACCTGCCACGGCAGGCGCCGCGCAGCGGCCGAACGTGCTGTCGCTGTCGATCAAGGACCAGGCGGGGCTGTACGCGGCCTACATGCCGTTCCTGACGCGCGGCGGTATCTTCGTGCCGTCCAACCGGCCGTTCCGGATTGGCGAACAGGTGTTCCTGGTGCTGTCCCTGCTGGACCGCCCGCAGAAATACCAGGTGCAGGGCACGGTGGCGTGGATCACGCCGGCCGGTACGCCGATGAAGACCCCCGGCGTGGGCGTGCATCTGCCCGAGGACGACAATGGCCGCAACCTGCGCCGTGCCGTCGAGGAAATCCTGGGCAAGGCCATCGATTCCGGACGGCCGACCCAGACCTTGTAGCAATCTGATCATCCACGCGAAGTTAGCTTCGCAAGTATTTGTTATTCATGCGTATTTCCGATTTCACCCTGCGCCTGGCCGCGCCGGCCGACCTGCCCGGCATCGTCGAGATCTATAACAGTACGGTGCCATCGCGCATGGTCACGGCGGATACGGAGCCAGTGAGCGTGGCGTCCCGCCAGGCGTGGTTCGACGCCCATCAGCCGGAGCGCCGCCCGCTGTGGGTGTGCGAGGATGCCGAGGGCCGTATGGCCGGCTGGCTCAGCTACTCGGATTTCTATGGCCGTCCGGCCTATGGCGCGACCGCCGAGCTGTCGATCTACCTACACGCGGACCGCCGTGGGCAAGGGCTGGGGCGCTACCTGCTCGAGCAGGCCATCGCCCATGCCCCGCAGGTGGGCGTGACCACGCTGCTCGGTTTCATCTTCGGTCACAACACGCCGAGCCTGGCCCTGTTCGAGCGGCACGGTTTCGCCCGCTGGGGCGACCTGCCGCGCGTGGCGGTGCTCGATGGCATCGAGCGCGATCTCGTGATCGTCGGCCGCCGGCTCGACTGACCCGCATCCAGAGACTGACGATGTTCGTTGATTCCCACTGCCATATCGATTTCCCGGAACTGTCCGAGCGGCTGCCGCAGCTGCTCGAGAACATGAAGGCCAATCAGGTCACCCACGCGCTGTGCATCTCGGTGACGCTGGAGGACTTCCCGCGCGTGCTGGCGCTGGCCGAGCAGCATCCGCACCTGTATGCGTCGGTGGGTGTGCACCCGGACTACGAGGAGGGCGAGGACCCGACGCTCGAACGCCTGCTGGCGCTGTCCGCGCACCCGCGCGTGGTGGGCACCGGCGAGACCGGGCTCGACTACTACCGGCTCAATGGCCGCAGCATCGACGACATGGAATGGCAGCGCGAACGCTTCCGCACCCATATCCGCGCCGCCAGGCAGACCGGCAAGCCGCTGATCATCCATACCCGGTCGTCGGCGGACGACACGCTGCGCGTGATGCGCGAGGAGAATGCGCGCGAGGCCGGCGGCGTGATGCACTGCTTTACCGAAACCTGGGATGTGGCGAAACAGGCGCTCGACGAGGGCTTCCATATCTCGTTCTCGGGCATCGTCACCTTCAAGAGCGCGGCGGACCTCCAGGAAACCGCGAAAAAGGTGCCGCTGGACCGCATGCTGATCGAGACCGATTCGCCCTATCTGGCGCCGGTGCCGTATCGCGGCAAGACCAATGAGCCGGCGTGGGTGCGCCATGTGGGCGAGTTCATCGCCCAGTTGCGCGGCGTGCCGGTGGAAACCATCGCCGAACAGACGACGGATAATTTCTTCCGTCTCTTCAAGCACATAGACAGGAATGCTCATGTTTGACATGAAGACGATGCGTGGCGCGGTGGCCGCCCTGATGCTGGGCGCCGCCACGGCAGGCTGGGCCGCGCCGGCGGACGACATGCGCAAGGCCGTGGAATTCGACGATGCCAACACGGTGCAGAAACTGCTGGCGCGCGGCGTGGACCCGAACCTGACCGACGCCCGGGGCAACCCGATGCTGGTGTTGGCGCTGCGCGAGAAATCGATCAAGGCCGCCACGGTGCTGATCAAGGCGAAGAACATCGACTTCGACAAGACCAACCCGGCCGGCGAGAACGCGCTGATGATGGCCAGCCTGCAGGGCGAGCTGGACATGGTGAAGCTGATGGTCGACGGCGAAGAGGCCGAGATCAACAAGAAGGGCTGGGCGCCGCTGCACTACGCGGCCTCCAACGGCCACAACGAGGTGGTGAAGTACCTCGTCGATCACGCCGCCTATATCGATGCGGAAAGCCCCAACGGCACCACGCCGCTGATGATGGCCGCGCGCGGCGGGCATATCGACACCGTGAAGGTGCTGCTGGACGAGGGCGCGGACCTGCGCCTGAAGAACCAGCAGCGCATGACCGCGATCGACTTTGCCGAGCAGTACAACCAGAAGGAGATTGCCGACGGGCTGAAGTCCCGCTGGCAGAAACTCTATGGCGCGGTACCGGCCCCCGCGCCGAAGCCGGTGCCCTATAACCCCTCGGGCACCCAGGGCGCGCCGAACAAGCAGCCGCAGCCCAAGCCGTACTGAACGGCGCCTGAGCTGTTACTGGGCCGGCGCCAGCCGGTTCAGGGAAATTCCGATTCCGTGATGGTCACGCTCTTCGACTTGCCCATCACGCTGTAGAGCGTGAGCGTGTTGTTGGCGAAGCTCGTGCCGTTGGCCTCCTGGATCTCCTTGAGGTCGAAGCGCTCGGAACGGAAGATCTCCCCGGAGTCGAGGCTCCGGTAGCGCACGTCGTAACGGCCGGGCGCAATATTCTCCATCGTGAACATCGACCCGCTGCGTACGAAGCTTGTGCGCACCGGAATCGCCGCGTCACCCTCGATCGATACCAGTTTCAGGAACACATCGGACACATTGCGGGTGTTGTCCACGGTCACCGTGGACAACCCGTTGCTGTTCAGCACCGGATAGCCGGTCAGGTAGCCCGAGCGGCTCGGCCACGGCATGCCGCGCGGCGTGTTGGCCGGCCGGCTGTAGCGGGGCGGTTGCGGCGGGAAGGCTTCCTCGGCCCGGGCCGGCTTGACCAGCGCAACCGGGGTGTCGGCGGCCGAACTGGCGCTGGGCGTCCAGTCGCCAAGCAGGACCACGATGCTGGCCCCCACCGCGATATAGAGCAGGAAGGCCAGATGGGCCGGCAGCGGCTGGCCGCGCGGCGGCGGACCATCGGGCCGGGGTTCGGGTTTGGGGCGGAAACGGGTCTTCTCGCTGCGCGAGGGGCGGGCTTCTTCGGCTTTCTGCGAAGACTTGTTGTTGGCGCCGCGCGCGGAGGCACCCTGGGCGGATGCACCGCCGGCCTTGGCCCCTCCCGCCGCCCCGGCAGCGCCGCTGGCAGCGCGTGGCTGCCGGGGCTGGGCCTGCGGACGCGCCGTCTGGGGCCGCGCCGTGCCCGGCGCAGGGCGCGGCGGCACCTCGCGGCGGCGGGCGCGGATCGCCTCCATCCGCTCCTGCTCCACGATCCACTGGTCATGCTCCGCGCGCCGCCCGGGGTCGCTCAGGACGTCATAGGCCACGTTCAGCAGCCGCATGATGCGGTTGGATTCCTCGCCGTCCGCATGGCGATCGGGATGATATTTCTGGCTAAGCGACTTGTACGCGGCCCGGATTACTTCCTGGGGCGCGTCGCGGGATACCTTGAGGTTGTCGTAATGGGTATGCATCAAGCAGGAAAGACGCAATAGCGGAGGCCGACAACAATTAACGGCAGATTGCCGAATTTTTCAAGGTATAGCGGCCCGGCCCGGCCGCGTATGCTGGCTGGGCAACAGATGCACAGCCCCCGGCAACACCGCCCGGCCGTGGAGTGTGTCCAGCAGCCGCTGCATGGCCGCATCGATCTCCTCGATGCTGAGGCCGCCGTAGCCCATCAGCACGCCGGGGCGCGGCGGCCGCCCCGCGAACATGCCGCTGACGCCGTAGAGCCCGATCGACGCCGCCCCGGCCCGGGCGATAAAGGCGGCTTCGTCAGCCTGTTTCAGGCCGACCGGACGGATTTCGGCCACGAGGTGGATGCCGGCCGACGCCGGCAGCGGGGCCAGCCAGGGCGACAGGTCGAGATCGAGCCAGCGCAGCAGCGCCGCGCGCCGCGCCGCGTACTCCTTGTGCATGCGCCGCAGGTGCTTGGCGAAATAGCCGTCGAGCATGAACTTGGCCAGCGCGGTCTGGGTGAGGGTGCAGCTATGCCAGTCGCTGGTCTGCTTGGCCCGGCACAGCGCCTGCGCCAGCGGGGCGGGCGGAATCACGTAGCCGATGCGCAGTTCCGGAAAAATAGTCTTCGAGAATGTGCCGACATAGGCGACCACGTCGTCATGGTCGAGGCTCTTGAGCGAGTCCATCGGCCGGCCCTCGAAGCGAAATTCCCCGTCGTAGTCGTCCTCCACCACCAGCGCGCCGCGCCGCTGCGCCCAGTCGAGCAGCGCCAGCCGGCGCTCCAGGCTCATCGGCATGCCGAGCGGGAACTGGTGCGAGGGGGTGACATAGATGATGCGGGCGTCCGCGGGCAGGGCGCTGACCACGATGCCATCCGCATCCACCGGTACCGGCACCACCCGGGCGCCCGCCGCCGTAAAGCTCATGCGGGCGGGCGGATAGCCGGGGTCCTCCATGGCCACCACGTCGCCGGGCCGCAGCACCACCCGCGCCAGCAGGGTCAGCGCCTGCTGGGCGCCCTGGGTCATGATCACGTCGTGCCAGTTGCTGACCACGGCGCGGCTGAAGGCCAGGTAGCGCGACACCGCCAGCCGTAGTTCCGGCTCGCCGGCCGGATCCCGGTAGCCTGCCGGCACGCGCGCCTGCACGCGTATCGCATGGCTCACGCAGCGGCGCCACTGGTCGAACGGAAACAGCCGCTTTTCGGTCACGCCGCCCATGAAGTCGTACTGCGGGGAGACGCCCTCCTGGCGGATCGGCAGCGCGTCCGGCATCGATTCCCAGAGCGCGTCGGCCGGCTGCAAGGCCGTGGCGTGCGTGGGCAGGTTGCCGCGCCGCGTCATGGCCGCCGCCACGAAGGTGCCCTCGCCGGTGCGCGAGCGCAGATAGCCCTCGGCGGTGAGCCGTTCGAAGACATCGAGTGTTGTCTTTCGGGAAACACCGAGTTGCGTGGCAAGGTCGCGCGTCGACGGGAGCCGCTCTCCAGCGGCCAGCCGGCCGTCGAGAATACCGGCGCGCAACTGGCGATAAATCTGACTGGCCAGGCCGTGGCGGCCTTCAATGCTCAAGTGGACGTTCATGATGGGGGCGGGGGCGAGTCATCGGTCGGAAAACCGCGCGCAGGCAGGCGCTGCCGCCATTCTAGTTAAGTTGCATCCTTGATGCAATTTAAGGTAATTCGACAAAAAACCACGCTGCGGGGGCGGGGTCCGGCGCGGCGCTCTCCAGGGGGCGGGCTCTCATCGGTGCCTCGATTCAGTACCCGCTGCGCGCCCCCTGCGCGTATCGCGCCTGCAACCTGAGGCGGCGGTGGTCACCCAAAAAACGCAGGAAGTGGCTATGGGCGCCTATCCGCCCCGTGCGTAATCTGCGCAGGACTCATCTCATGCCTGCCGGCAATGCCATGAATACCATCGCCATTCTGCTCTCCGCGTTCCTGCTTTCCGTGATCGCGCTGGCGGCCTTTATCTGGAGCATGCAGAAGGGCCTGTTCGATACTTCGCCAGCTGCCGCGCGGGTGATCTTTGCCGACGGCGAGACCGGGCACCCCGAGGATCCTGCCTCGGCGCACCTGACGCCCGGGCTGGACGATCCCTCCCGCGATGCCGCCGATGCATCTTCCGCGCCAGTCGTGTTCCTGTTCATCTGCTGCGCCATGGTGTGGCTGGTGGTGGCGTCGATGGCCGGGCTCACCGCCTCGATCAAGCTGCACGAACCGGACCTGCTCGCCAGCGTGCCCTGGCTGTCCTTTGGCCGCATCCGCACCATCCACCTGAACGCCGTGGCCTACGGCTGGGCGCCGATGGCCGGGCTGGCCATCGCCCTGTTCCTGCTGCCCCGGCTGCTCAAGACGGCGCTGGTCGGCGCCCGTTGGGCGGTGCTGGGGGCGGCGGTGTGGAATGCGGGGCTGATTGCCGGCATCGGCAGCATCGGCGCGGGGATTTCCGATGGGCTGGAGTGGCTCGAGATTCCCTGGCAGGTGGACATCCTGTTCGTGATCGGCGGCGCCTTCGTGGGGTTGCCGCTGGTGCTGACGCTGGTCAACCGGAAGGTGGATCACCTCTACGTGTCGGTCTGGTACATGGGCTGCGCGCTGTTCTGGTTCCCGGTGCTGTTCCTGGTGGCGAACGTGCCGGGCGTGCACTTCGGCGTAGAGCAGGCCACCATGAACTGGTGGTTCGGCCACAACGTGCTGGGGCTGTTCTACACGCCGCTGGCGCTGGCTTCCATCTACTATTTCCTGCCCAAGATCATCGGCCAGCCGGTCCGGTCGTACGGGCTCTCGCTGCTGGGTTTCTGGGCGCTGGCGTTCTTCTACGGGCAGGTGGGCGGCCACCACCTCGTGGGCGGGCCGGTGCCGGGGTGGCTGATTACGCTATCCATCGTGCAGAGCATGATGATGCTGATTCCGGTGGTCGCGTTCTCCATCAACCAGCACCAGACGCTGCGCGGCAACTTCCGCCGGCTGATCGACTCGCCGACGCTGCGTTTCATCACCTTCGGCGGGATGATGTACACGCTGAGTTCCATCCAGGGCTCGTTCGAGGCGCTGCGCACGGTGAGCCGCGTGGCCCACTTCACGCACTACACCGTGGCCCACGCCCACCTGGGGCTGTATGCGTTCGTCAGCTTCGCCTTCTTCGGCGCGCTGTACTTCATCGTGCCGCGCGTGACCGGCCGCGAATGGCCGTACCGCTGGATGATCTACATGCACTTCTGGCTCGCGGCGGGCGGCATCGGCATCTATTTCGTCTTCCTGAGCATTGGCGGCTGGCTGCAGGGGCTGGCCATGCTGGACGCGGCGCGCCCGTTCATGGACTCGGTCGCCGTGACCCTGCCGTACCTGCGCGCCCGCTCGCTGGGCGGGGCAATGATGCTGACGGGCCACCTGTTCTTCGTGACGAACTTCGTCTGCGCGGTCTTCGGCTTCGGGCCGAATCGTGACCGCCCGGCGCTGTTCCACCAGGGCCGCCTGCGCAAAACGGGCCAGTCGGGCCAAAAACCTGCCGAGGGAGTCTGAACCGTGAACAATGAAAGCGCCCTGCTGGCGGGGGGCATGACCATGCTGGCGCTGGCCACCAGCGCGCTGGTCGTCCTGCCGTATCTGCAACTCCAGGACGTCAAGCCCACCGAAGGCACCAAGCCCTATACCGCCGCGCAGCTGCGCGGGCGGGAGGTCTATATCGCCAACGGCTGCATCTACTGCCATTCCCAGCAGCCGCGCGACAGTTCCTACGCGCCGGACGCCAAGCGCGGCTGGGGTCGCGTGGCCGTGGCCGGCGACTACTACTACGACAAGCCGCACCTGCTGGGCACCATGCGCACCGGGCCGGACCTGATGAACATCGGCGTGCGCCAGCCCGGCGCCGACTGGCACCTCGGGCACCTGTACCAGCCGCGTGCCTACGTGAGCGGCAGCATCATGCCCAGCTACCCGTACTTGTTCGATGTGAAGGACGCGCCGGAGCCGGGCGACAAGCCGGTGACGCTGCCCCCGGGCTACGCACCGCCGGGCAAGGTGGTGGTGCCGACCGCCGCCGCGTCTGACCTGGTGGCCTATCTCCAGTCGCTGAACCGCACCGGGGCGGTGTTGCCGCCCGAAGGTAGCGAGTCGAACCCGCGATAAGCACCCGCGATAAGCACCCGATAAGCATCCGCAGAGGAAACAGATGGCAGATCCATCGGAAGAACGTCAGGCCGCCGCGGCGCGTGCCCGCGAGAATGCCGATCCGCACGAGAACCGCGCGCCGATTCCCCGCTACGTGCTGGCCATGGTGGCCGCGCTGGTGGCGTGGGGGGCGTTCTATATCGTGACGTCCGAAAGCGACCAGCCCTCGTCGCTGGGCGACAGCCGCACCCTGGCGGACCTGAAAGGCAAGCCGAAGGGCGCCGGCGGCGGCACCGTGGATGGCGCGGCGGTGTTCCAGGCCCGTTGCGTGGCCTGCCATCAGGCCACCGGGCAGGGTTTGCCGGGCGTGTTCCCGCCGCTGGCGGGCTCGGAGTGGGTGGTGGGGCAGGAGGCGCGGCTGGCCTCCATCGTGCTGCGCGGCGTGACCGGCAAGCTGACCGTCAAGGGCACGGCCTACAACGGGGCGATGCCGGCCTTCGCGGACCAGTTGTCCGATGCCGAAATTGCCGCGGTGCTGACCCATGTGCGCAGCCAGTGGGGCAATACCGCTGGCCCGGTAACGGCGGAAGCCGTCGCCGCCGCACGCACCCAGACGGCCGCCATGGCGGCGCCGTTCGATGGTGACGCGGCGCTCGGCAGTCCGGGTGGCTAGCCTCGCACACGGTGTTCGGCCCGCGCGCCCGCGCGGGTCTCTGGCTGTGCGCGCGGTTTTCGGTCTGGTGCTGGTACTGGGTGGCATCGCTCTCTGGGCCATCACGCATGGCCTGACCGCCTGGACGCTCGACCAGCGCCGCGAGGCGCGCATCGCCGCGCACGAGATGCGCCTGCCGCCCATCGCGGTGCATGACCAGCTTGGCCAGCCGCAGAGGTTTTTCGGCGAACTACCAGCCGCAGGACCAGCCGCAGGCGCCCCCGCCGTCTATCTCGTCGATGTCATCTACACCCGCTGCCAGACCGTGTGCCGCGCGCTCGGGGCCGCCTTCGCCCAGCTATCGCGCCAGGTGGAGGCGGACGGCATGGCGGGCCGGATCGGCCTGATCTCGCTGTCTTTCGACCCGCGCGATGACGGCGCCGACCTCGCCAGCTACGCCCGCGAGCATGGTGCACGGCCGCCGCAATGGCGGGTGGCTGCGCCGGACGCGCCCGTCGCCATGCAAGCGCTGCTGCGCGAGGCCGACATCATCGCCATTCCGGACGGCTTCGGTGGCTTCGTCCACAACGGCGGCCTGCAGGTGGTGGATGCGCACGGGGTGGTGCTGGGCAGTTTCGAGTTGGAAGACTTCCACGCGGCCTATGCGCTGGCCCTGCGCCATGCGGCGGCGGGCGGAGTGGGGCGATGAGAGTCGTCCGATTCCTGGCGTTGATCGCCGTCCTGATCGTCCTGGCCGTCCCGCCGCTGCGGGAGCCCCTGGAAGCCTCGATGGCCCTGCAGATGCTGGGCCTGCTGCCGGCCGTGTTCGCCGCTGGCTGGCTCGCTGCCCGCCTGGCCCCAGCGCGCTGGCAGGTCCGGGCGATGGCGGCGCTGCGGCCGCACGCGCTGAGTCTGCTGGTGGTGGCGACCTTCGGCTACGGGCTGTGGATGCTGCCGATTGCGCTGGACCTCGCGCGGCTGTCGCCGATGGTCAATGCCGCCAAATTCGCTACGGTGTTCGTGGCTGGCTTGTCAACCGGCATCGCGCTCCGCGTGGCGGCGTGGCCGCTGGTGTTGTTCTTCGGCGGCAACATGGTCTGGATGGGCCTGACCTTCGGTATGCTCTTCGTCGACGCACCCGCGCGCCTGTGCGCGAGCTACCTGATCGACGACCAGCGCATGGCCGGCGTCGGGCTGGTGGCGGGGTCGGCCGGGGTTGGGGTCTGGCTGCTGGCCTGGGTGGTGCGTCGCGCGGGATGGTCGAATTCGGAAGAATCCGAAGAAACCACTAAAGATCGGCCGGCGTTTGCCGTTAACGCGGGCCAAAAGGGTCTTACACAACTGGGTCGCAAACAACAACTGCGTGCCGCGGCAACGACCGCGACACCGGACAAGGGGCCTGACAGAGCCCCGGATTGACGGGTTCGCGGAGACATCCGCACCCATTTCAAGGGGCAAGTGCATGCTGAGAAGAATTCGCGCGGAACAGCTCCAGGTGGGCATGTTCGTGGCCAGGCTGGGCGGACCCTGGATCAACCACCCGTTCTGGCGCTCGCGTTTCCTCGTCACCAGCGACGACCAGGTCACGCAGATCCAGTCGGCCAACGTGCAGGATGTGTGGATCGACATCCTCAAGGGCCGCAACCTCCCCACGCCGGCCGCGCCGGAGATGATGGAGGCCGATCTCGCCGACGACGAGCCCGAGGCCAGTTTCGAGGAAGAACTGGAACGCGCGCGCGAGCTGATCAAGAGTGGTCGCTCTCTGGTCGGCAACATGTTCAGCGATGTGCGCATGGGCCGCGCGCTGGAGACCGCCGGGGCGCTGCTGCTGGTGGATTCGGCGTCGCTGTCGCTGTCGCGCCATTCGCAGGCGCTGCTGGCCATGGCGCGGCTCAAGGCCAAGGACGACTACACCTACCTGCACTCGTTCTCCGTGTGTGCGCTGATGATTGCCGTGGGCCGCACGCTCAAGCTGCCCGATGGCGAGGTGCGCGAACTCGGGCTGGCCGGGCTGGTGCACGACATCGGCAAGCTGACGCTGCCCGATTCGCTGCTGCACAAGGCCACCGACCTGACGCCGGCCGAGGAAGAGCAGATGCGCCGCCATCCGTCGGCGGGCTACCGCATCCTCAACGAGGCGCGCCTGTATACCAATATCCCGCTCGACGTCTGCGTGCACCACCACGAGCGCGTGGACGGGCGCGGCTACCCGTTCGGGCTGGTCGAGCACGAGATCAGCGTGCATGCCAAGATCGCGGCGATCTGCGATACCTATGACTCGCTGACCTCGCCCCGGCCCAATCACCAGGCCTGGGCGCCGGCGCGCGCGGTGGAGTACATCGCCGTGCGCGTGGACACGCTGTTCGACCGCCGGGTCTTCAAGGCGTTTACGCGGACGGTGGGCATCTACCCGCTCGGCACGGTGTTGCGGCTGCGCTCCAGCCGGCTGGGGGTGGTGTGCGGCCAGAACGAGGACGAGCCGCTGCGGCCGCGCGTGATGACGTTCTACAACGTGGCGGCATCCCAGGCGGTGCCGCCGCAGGTCATCGACCTGTCCCAGAGCGAGGACACCGTGGTGGCGTTCGAGGACGCGCGCCAGTGGGGCTACACCGACGAGCAGCTGATGGCGATGTACGCGCCGCACGGGTGAGCAGGTTTTCCCCTCTCCCGCAAGCGGGAGAGGGGAGACACACGCGGGGCTAGTACACTTGGCGCTTGTTTGATGACCGACCTGCCTGCCGCATGAATTTCGATGCCCTGCTGGACCTGTTCCAGCAACGCCTTCCCGCCCATCCCTCGGCCCAGATCGCGCTCTATGTGCTGGCGCTCGGCGTGATCGCCGCGCTGGCCCAGTGGCTGATCGCGCGCGTGGCGGGCCGCCTGGTCTACCGCGTGCTAAGCCTGTCCGGCCACCGCAACTGGGCCGCGGCGCTGCTGCGCCACCGCATCTACCGCCGGCTCGGCTACGCCATCTTCCTGGCGGTGATCGCGCTTGGCATCGGCGAGGTGCCCAACCTCGGCCGTTTCTCGCGACTGATCGAGCGGCTGGCCCATGCCGGCACGTGGGTCAGCGTGTTCCTGATGCTGTCCGGGGTGTTCTCGGCCTGGCAGACCGTGTTCGCGGGCAGCCAGCGCGCGCAGACGCGCTCGATCAAGGGCTATGTGCAGATCGCCCAGCTGGCGCTGTGGCTGATCTGCGGCGTGCTGGTGCTGTCGATCCTGATCGACCGCTCGCCGCTCTGGATGCTCTCCGGCCTGGGCGCGCTCTCGGCGGTGCTGCTGCTGGTCTTCAAGGACACGCTGCTGTCGCTGGTGGCCAGCACGCAGCTGACCACCAACGACATGCTGCGCATCGGCGACTGGATCGAGATGCCACAGTCCAATGCCGACGGCTTCGTCATGGACATCGCGCTGCACACGGTCAAGGTCAAGAACTGGGACAACACCGTGACCACGGTGCCCACCTACAAGCTGTTCTCGGAGAGCTACCGCAACTACCGGCACATGTTCGAGTCCGGCGCGCGGCGGATCAAGCGGACGCTGCGCATCGACGCCACCAGCGTGCGCTTTCTGGAGGACGAGGAACTGCACGCGCTGATGCGCTTCCGGCTGCTGCACGACTACCTGGAGATCAAGCAGGCGCAGGTGGCGCAGGCCAACCTTACCCTGAGCGGCCCGGACGACGACCCGGTGAACCGGCGCCGCCTGACCAACGTGGGCACATTCCGCGCCTACGGCATGGCCTACCTGCGTGCCCATCCCGAAATCCACCACGACCTGCTGCTGAACCTGCGCATGATGGAGCCCGATTCGCAGGGCATTCCCATCGAGGTCTACTGCTTCACCACGCTGACCGGCTGGACGGACTACGAGCGCATTCAGGGCGATATCTTCGACCACCTGCTGGCGATCCTGCCGGAGTTGGGGCTGCGGCTGTACCAGGCGCCGTCCGGTGCGGACCTGAGCGGGCTGCGGGCCAATCCGGTGCTCGGCGCGCAGCATGCGGCACTTGCCGTGGCGGCGGCGGACGCGCGGGCGTAACGGCGTTTCCTTGATCTGAAGCTTCAGACTTTGCAGCAAGCTTGCACGCGATCAACCCGCGCGCAGATGACCCGGCTCCGGATTGGCATGTCCTTGTCCCATCGCCTAGCCTGTTTATCTGCGACAACCGTCGGGAGTGCGTCATGGCAAGCATGCAAGCGTTGGTCTTCAAGGGACCCGGACAGATCGAACTCCGGGAAAAGCCGATTCCGGAAGTGGGGCCGACCGATGCGTTGATCCGCATCACGACGACCACGATCTGCGGCACCGATGTCCACATCCTCAAGGGTGAATATCCGGTCAAGCCGGGCCTGACCATCGGCCATGAGCCGGTCGGCGTGATCGAGAAGCTTGGCAGCGTGGTGACGGGCTACCGGGTGGGCCAGCGCGTGATTGCCGGGGCGATCTGTCCGAGCTTCCATTCCTATGCGTGCCAGGACGGGCGGCCTTCGCAGGACGGCCAGGCGCACGGCCATGGCTACAAGCCGATGGGCGGCTGGCGCTTCGGCAACACCATCGACGGCACGCAGGCCGAATTCGTGCTGGTGCCCGATGCCCAGGCGAACCTCTCGCCGATTCCGGATGGCCTGACCGATGAGCAGGTGCTGATGTGCCCGGACATCATGTCCACGGGCTTTGCCGGGGCGGAGCAGGCCAACATCAAGATCGGCGATGCGGTGGCGGTCTTCGCCCAGGGGCCGATCGGACTCTGCGCCACGGCTGGCGCGCGGCTGTGCGGCGCGGGGATGATTATCGTGGTGGATGGGCTCGACGAGCGTCTGGCCATCGCGCAGAAGATGGGCGCGGATGCCGTGGTGAACTTCCGCAAGGTGGACGTCGTGGCGGAGATCCTGCGCCTGACCGGGGGGCGAGGCGTGGACGCCTCCATCGAGGCGCTCGGCACGCAGGCCACCTTCGAGGCGGCGCTGCGCGTGCTGAAGCCGGGTGGCACCTTGTCGAGCCTGGGCGTCTATTCGAGCGACCTGCGTATTCCGCTCGATGCCTTCGCCGCCGGGCTGGGCGACCATCGCATCGTGACGTCGCTGTGCCCGGGCGGCAAGGAGCGGATGCGGCGGCTGATGCAGGTGATCGAGACCAATCGCCTCGATCTCGGACCGATGGTGACCCACCGGTTCCCGCTGTCTCGCATCGTCGAGGCGTACGACCTGTTCTCGAATCAGCGTGACGGCGTGCTGAAGGTCGCCATCACGCCTTGACCGGCGTCAAACCGGCTCGGCCGGTCAGCCCTTGCGTGGCTTGACGCGGCTGGCCGCGTCCTTGGCACGCTCGCGGGCCACATCCACATTTTCGGCGTAGGCCAGCGCCACACCCATGCGGCGCTTTTCGAAGCTTTCCGGCTTGCCGAACAGGCGCAGCTCGGTCTGCGGCACGCGCAGGGCGTCGTCCACGCCGTCGAAGACGATGCCCTGGGCTTCCACGCCACCGTAGATCACGGCGCTGGCACCGGGGCTCTTGAGCGCCGTGCTGACCGGCAGGCCGAGGATGGCGCGGGCGTGGAGTTCGAACTCGTTCTGCCACTGGGTGATCATCGTCACCATGCCGGTGTCGTGCGGGCGCGGGCTGACCTCGCTGAACCAGACCTGCTCGCCCTTGACGAACAGTTCCACGCCGAACAGCCCCTGGCCGCCGAGGTCGGCCGTCACCGCGCGGGCGATGTGCTGCGCCGTGGCGAGGGCCTTCGGGTGCATCGGGTGGGGCTGCCAGCTTTCCACGTAGTCGCCGCTGACCTGCACATGGCCGATCGGCTCGCAGAATTGCGTTTCCACCTGGCCATCGGCGCCCACGGCGCGCACGGTCAACAGGGTGATTTCGTAGTCGAAGTCGATGAAACCTTCCACGATCACGCGGCCGTGGCTCACGCGGCCGCCGGCCATGGCGTAGTCCCAGGCAGCCTTGACGCCCTCGGGGCCGTCGATCTTGCTCTGGCCCTTGCCGGAGCTGCTCATCACCGGCTTGACCACGCACGGGTAGCCGATGCCGCCGTCGATGGCGGCCTGGAGTTCCTCGAGCGAGTCGCAGAACTTGTACGGGCTGGTCGGCAGGGCCAGCGTTTCGGCGGCCAGGCGGCGGATGCCCTCGCGGTCCATGGTCAGCCGTGCGGCGCGGGCGGTCGGAATCACGCGGACCACGCCGGCGGCTTCCAGCGCCTCCAGCATCGGGGTGGCGATGGCCTCGATCTCGGGCACCACCAGGTCCGGGCGCTCGGCCTCGATCAGCGCCTTCAGTTGCTCGCCGTCGCTCATGGTGATGGTGCGGGCGTGGTGCGCCACCTGCTGGCCCGGCGCGTTCTCGTAGCGGTCCACGGCGATGGTTTCCACGCCCAGCCGTTGCAGCGCGATCAGCACTTCCTTGCCGAGCTCGCCGGAGCCGAGCAGCATCACTTTGGTGGCGGAGGGGGAGAGGGGCGTTCCGAGGGTGGTCATGGCGGGGCGGAGGTCTGGGGTGAACGGATAAAGACCGCGATTGTATACGGGCAGGATCGGCGCTCCAACCTGCCGCAAAGCAAAACGCCCTGCCAGGGCAGGGCGTTTCACATGTGGCGTAATCGCCGCAGTACGCGACGGGTGCGCGCCTTAGTACGCGATCTTCGCCGTCAGGCTGATGGCGCGCGGGTCCGCCGGCTGGACGTAGCCAGCGTACTGGAAGCCCCAGTAGCGCTTGTTGGCGAGGTTGGTCAACGCTGCGCGCAGCGTCAGTTCCTTGCCCGCCACGCGGGTGTTGTACGAGGCGCCCAGGTTGAACACCGTGTAGCCGCCCGCCGTCAGGTCGCCCTCGGGGCGGACCTTGGTCGTCCCCGTGTACTTGCCGTCGAGGCCCACCTTCAGGCCCGGCACGAACGGAATGCGGTAGCTGATCCGGCCCGTCAGGATCCAGTTCGGCGCACCGGCCACGCGGTTGCCGATGTTCAGCTGGCCCTGGTCGTAGGAGCTGTCCAGGTACATCGCGCTGCCGCCCACTTCCCACTGCGAGCCGATCCGCGTGCTGCCGGCCAGCTCCACACCCTGGTAGATCGACTTGCCGTCCTGGACGAAGACCGGCAGGGAGCCGCCGTCGTTGCGGCCGAATTCCGTGCGCTGCTCGATGCGGAACAGTGCCGCCGTACCGGTCCAGAGACCCTGGTCCGTCTTGGCGCCCACTTCGTACTGGCGGCTCTTGGCCGGCGTCAGCGCGGCACCGGCGTTCGAGTAGAACGACGAGACGATGCCGCCGCCGTCGAACGACTCCACGTAGCTGGCGTACAGCGTGGTGCTCGGCATCGGCTTGAACATGATCGCCGCGGTGGGCGTGATCAGGCCGTTCTTGGTGAAGTTGGTGTTGCCGCCCGTGGTGCCGGGGAAGCCGTAGCCGTTCTGCTCGTAGTTGGTGACGCGCAGGCCGCCCAGCACCGACCATTGCTCGGTCAGGAACATGGTGTCGCTGACGAACGCCGACTTCTGCTCGGTGTCGCCGGCGCGGTACTTGTTGAAGCCGGTCTGGCTGTAGTACACGCCGGTGTACGGGGCGTAGATATTGCCGTCGGCCAGTTGCGTGTAGACCGAGTTGGTGCTGTAGCGGTCAATCTGCTTCTGCCAGCTCAGGCCGGCCACCAGTTCATGGCGGAACGGGCCGGTGCGGAACTTGCCTTCGACCATCGACGTCCAGTTGGTGAACTGCTGGCTTTCGGCGCCGTCGTAGCGGAAGTCGGTGTAGTCGCCCAGGCCGTTCTGCAGGTTGAGCGTGGTTTCGTTACGGCTGCGCGACTGCTTGCTGAAGCTGTAGGTCGTGCTGACGGTCCAGTCGTCATTGAGCCGGTAGCGCAGGCCGGTCTGGTACACCTGCAGGTTCGAGTAGAAGTGCGCGTCCGGGCCGGCGTACAGGCCGCCGCGACCGCTGACCACGCCCGGGAGCTGGCCGCCGGCGGGGATCTGGCCGGTGTAGAACGTCGGCGTGGCGCCCCAGGTGTTGCGGTCCTGGTAGATGCCGTCGAAGGTCCAGGTCAGGTCGCGCGTGATGCGTGCGTCCAGGCCCAGCGAGACCGAATTACGGTTGATGCCCACGGCATTGCTGGGCTTGCCTTCCTCGTGCGTCAGGTTCAGGCGGTAGCCGAACATGTTGTCCGGGCCGGCGCGGCCGCCCACGTCGACGTGCTCGGTCCACACGTGCGACGAGCGGTAGCCCAGTTCCACGCTGGCCGTGAACTGGTCGGTCGGGCGCTTCGTCACGTAGTTGACCGTGCCGCCCGGGTTGCCGAAGCCGTACATGAAGCCGGAGGCGCCCTTGAGCAGTTCCACCTGTTCGAGCTGTTCGTAGGGCAGCGTCAGGCCGTAGCTGATGAACGGCATGCCGTTGATCTTGTACGCGTTGCGCCAGTCGAGCTGCAGGCCGCGCACGGTGGTGTACGCCGCCCACGCGTTATTCGCGTTGCTGTTGTCGGAGACCGAGGCGTCGTTGAAGAACACGTCGCCGATCTTGGTCACCTGGCGGTCGGCCAGGTCTTCGCCGGTCACGATGGTCGTGGAGAACGGCGTGTCGAGCTGCGGGCGGCTGCCCAGGGCGCCGCCGGAGGCCTTCTTCTTCAACTGCGGCCCAATCTCGATTTCCTGCGCCGCGCTCACGGTCACGGCCGGCAGCGCCTGCTCGGACGGGGCGGCTGCCGCCGGCTCCGTGGTCTGGGCGAAGGCGACGCCACACAGCGGGAATCCGGTCAGGACAGCCATCCGGGCGAAAGCGGCCAGAGGGCGCACGCGCGACGGCGCATGCTGCCGGCGTGCGGCATTGGGCAAGCAGGAGGTCATTGTTCTTTGGCTCGTAGGTGCGAATACTAACGGGAATGCGAACGATTCGCGTTAATTGGAAAAGACGAATGATCCTAGCCGAGCCTTGCGCCGTCAAGGAAAAGCCCGTGCGAAGACGGTCTTTTGTGGTGTTTTTGCGATGATTTGCCGCGTCAGCGCAGCCCCAGCCGCGTCTCGAGCTGATGGGCCAGCGCCACGAGGCGCGGGCCAACCACCTTCTCGGCGGCATGGAAGGCCCCAGTTCGGGCCAAAACCCCGCAATTCAGCACGAACCAGCGTGAATCCACGCGCGCGCAGAGTGGCACCGCGAAGCCGAAGACATCCCGCCGCCATTCGTCCCGGCTGGTGCAGTAGCCGTGCCGTGCCAGATCCTTGCGCGCCTGGGCCAGCGCCGGCGCGGCGCGGTGGAACGCCTCCGGGTCTTCCAGCCGCAGGCGGTTCAGCACGGGCGCGCTGGCCTCGGACGGCGCCCGGCACAGCCACGCCTTGCCGATGGCGGTGGCCAGCATCGGCATGGCGGCGCCCACATCGGGGGTGACCGCGAGGTCATGGGTGGCGAGCGCGGTCTCCACGTAGATCATCTGGGTCCGGTCCCGCACGCCCAGTGAGACCGCGCCGACCACTTCGTCGGCCATCGCCTGCATCAGCGGGCGGGCGAGCTGGCGGATCGGCATGCCGCACAGCAGCGGGTAGGCCGGCGCCAGGACCGCCGCGCCCAGGCGGTACTTGCCCAGCGCCACGTCATGGCGGAGGTAGCCGAGCACGGCCAGCGTGTGGGTCAGCCGGGCGACGGTGGACTTCGACAAGCCCGTGCGCATCACGAAATCCCGGTTACCCAGCAGGGACTCGCCGGGGCGGTAGGCCAGCAGGATGTCGATGCCGCGCGCCAGCGTGGTGGCGAACTGGCGGTCGCGCTCGGGCGAGGCGGGGGCTTGGGGAGGCGGAAGCGCCATCAGCCGGCTCCCGCCAGCAGCAGCTCCACCTCGTGCACCATCTCCATCAGGCCCGGCCCCATACGGTCCTCCAGCATGCCCGGCGTCAGGCGCCTCGCCAGCACGCCGCAGTTGAAGATCAGGATTTCCCCGTCGATCAGCGTGCGCATGGGCACGGCCACGGCGTGCACATCGTGCTGCCAGGTGCCGGGCGTGCGCGTGAAGCCAAGCCGCGCCAGATGTTCGATGGCCTCCGGCAGGGCATGGGCATGGTCGCGCCAGTCGTCCGGCGCCTGCTCGCGCAGCCCGGCGATGACGGGCGCGCGCATCGCTTCGGGGGCCTGGGCGAGCCAGGCGCGCCCCATCGCCGTGGTCAGCATCGGCAGTGAGGCCCCGATCTCCGGGCGGAACGCGATGGCGTCGTGGCCCCGGATGGTTTCCACGTAGACCATATGCAGGCGGTCGCGCATGCCGAGCGAGACCGTGCCGCCCATGCGGTCGCTGAGGCGTTTCATCAGCGGGCGGGCCAGTTGGCGCACGCCCAGCGAGGCCAGCAGCGGATAGCCGAGCGAGAGCGCCGTGGAGCCCAGCCGGTAGCGGCGCAAGTGGCTGTCGTAGAGCAGCAGGCCCCGGGCGGCCAGCGTGTACGTCAGCCGGCTGATGGTGGCCTTCGACAAGCCGGTCCGGTCCGCCAGTTCCTTGTTGCTCAGCACCGTCTCGCCCGCGCGAAAGCACTGGAGCAGCCCCAGGCCATGGGCCAGCGTGGTGGCGAACGCGGGATCGGGGTGATGGGGGCGAGAGGGCATGGGGTTAACCCTTGGTTTGCGGTCTTGGCCGCGCTGTCCCATAAGGGTAGACGATGTTCAAGATAGCGAAACATCGATAGTGCGAACGATGCGCCCCCCGTAGGCTCGATTCGATGCATCGCCTTTGCTGGTGCCGATTAGAGCGAGACACTGAATGATCAGAGACCCGGAAGTCTTCGATCCCTTCCTGCAAGCGTTGCAACGCTTCGTGCGTGAACGTCTGGTGCCGCGAGAGGCCGAGGTGGCGGAGCGCGACGAAGTGCCCGGCGACATCGTGGACGCCATGGCCGCGCAAGGCATGTTCGGCTATTCGATTCCAGAGGAATACGGCGGCGCGGGCATGACCACCGAGGAACTGGTGCTGGCGGCGATGGTGCTGTCGCAGTGCTCGGTGGCGTTCCGGGCCCGCGTGGGCACCAACACGGGCATCGGCTCGGAGGCGCTGGTGGCCGACGGCACGCCCGCCCAGAAGCGCCGCTACTTGCCGCTACTGGCCAGCGGCGAGGTGACCGGCGCCTTCGCGCTGACCGAGCCTGAAGCCGGCTCGGACGCCACCGCGCTGCAAACCTCGGCCCGGCGCGACGGCGACCACTACGTGCTGAACGGCACCAAGTGCTTCATCACCAATGCGCCCCTCGCCGGCCTGTTCACGGTGATGGCCCGCACGGACCCGGACACCGCCGGCGCGGCCGGCATCTCGGCCTTCATCATCCCGCGCGACACCCCGGGGCTCACCACCGGCGCGCCGTACCGCAAGATGGGGCAGGCCGGCTCGCCGGTCTCCGAGGTGTATTTCCACGATTGCCGCGTGCCGGCAGAGAGCGTGATCGGCGGCGAGCCGGGGCAGGGCTTCCGCACGGCGATGAAGGTGCTGAACAAGCAGCGCATCCACCTGGCGGCGCTGTGCACCGGGCCGGCCATCCGCATGCTGGACGACGCCGTGCGCTTCGTCACCCACCGCAAGCAGTTCGGCCAGCCGCTGGCGGACTTCCAGCTCGTGCAGGGCCTGATTGCCGATTGCCAGACCGACATCCATGCGGCCCGCGCGCTGATCCTGGAGACCGCGCGCCAGCGTGACGCGGGCGCGGACGTGACCATGGAGGCGTCGATCTGCAAGTACTTCGCCTCCGAGATGTGCGGCCGCGTGGCGGACCGCTGCGTGCAGATGTTCGGCGGCTACGGCTATATCGCCGACTACGGCATCGAGCGTTTCTACCGGGACGTGCGCCTGTTCCGGCTGTACGAGGGTACCAGCCAGATCCATCAGTTGAATATCGCCCGGCGCACCATCGCGCAGGCGACGGCGCAGCGCTGAACGTGTAATGTCACATCCGGATAAAACCACCGGAGATGACAAAAATGTTCAAAGCATCTGTAGTCGTCGCAAGTCTTGCATGGGCGATGTTGGGCGTGGTGGGGGTGGCGCAGGCGCAGGGCGCGTACCCCAATAGGGTGATACGGCTCGTGGTGCCGTTCGCGCCGGGCGGCACGGCGGACATCGTCGCGCGCCTGCTGGCCGATCCGCTGCGCGAGGAGCTGGGCCAGACCGTGGTGGTCGAGAACAAGCCCGGGGCGGGCGGCAATATCGGCGGCGAGATCGTCGCCCGTGCCGCGCCGGACGGCTACACGCTGTTGCTGGCCAGCGCCGGGCCGACGGTGATCAACCCGAGCCTGTATCCGAAGATGACCTTCGACCCCGCGCGCGACCTCGCGCCGGTGACGATGATCTCGCGCGACTTCAACCTGATGGTGGTGAATGCCGGGCTGCCGGTGACCACGGTCAGCGAGTTCATCGCCTACGCCCGCACGCACAACGGGCAGGTCACCTTCGGCTCGCCCGGCAACGGCACGCCGGCCCAGTTGGCGGGCGAGCTGCTGAACCAGATGGCCGGCCTGCGCATGCAGCACGTGCCATACAAGGGCACCGGCCCGGCCGTGGCGGACCTGGTGGCGGGGCACATCACGGTGCTGATCGACAACATGCCGCCGCTGTGGCCGCACGTGCAGTCCGGCAAGCTGCGCGCGCTGGCGGTGGCCAGCGACAAGCGTGTGCCGATTGCCCCGGACGTGCCGACGGCGGAGGAGGCCGGGCTGAAGGGATTCACGGTCACGGCCTGGAAGGGCCTGATGGCGCCGGCCGGCACGCCGCGCGCGGTCATCGACCGGCTCAACCAGGCCACGCTGAAGATCCTGGCGCGGCCGGAGATGCGCAAGCGGTTGATCGACCAGGGCGCCGAGCCGGTCGGCAACACGCCTGAGCAGTTCGCCCAGCAGATCCGCGCGGACACCGCGTGGTGGGCGGCGCTGGTGAAGTCCACCGGCACGTCGCTGGATTGATTGGCAATGGTTTGATTAGCAATCGATAGATAGGAAAGGCTATGTCCCGATTTCTGGCTTACCGGCTTCACGCGCCCACGGCAGGGTCCAGCACCCCCACCGCCGGCTTTGTCGAACTGAACGTCGACGACCTGTCGCCCGGCGAGGTGCTGGTGCGCGTGGCGTGGTCGAGCCTGAACTACAAGGACGCGCTGGCCGCCGCCGGCATCAACGCCATCGTGCGGCAGTACCCGCGCATCGGCGGCATCGACCTGACCGGCACCGTGGCGGCCTCGTCCGACGCGCGCTTCCGTGAAGGCGACCCGGTGGTAGTGCATGGCTTCGGTATCGGCGTGGACCATGACGGCGGCCACGCGCAGTACGCGCGCGTGAAGGCGGACTGGGCGATGCCGCTGCCGGCCGGGCTCTCGCTGCGCGAGGCCGCCACGCTCGGCGCGGCCGGCTACACGGCCGGGCTGTGCCTGCACTGGATGGAGCACAACGGGCTGGCGCCGGCGCGCGGCAAGGTGGTGGTGAGCGGGGCGACGGGCGGCGTGGGCAGCATCGCCATCGACATGCTGGCGGGGCGCGGCTACGCCGTGACGGCGCTGACCGGCAAGGCTGCCGAACTCGACTACCTGCGCACGCTGGGCGCGGCGGAGATCCTGCCGGCCGAGGTGGCCAAGGGGACGGGCAAGCCGCTGGACCCGGCGCAGTGGGCCGGCGCCGTCGATGCCGTGGGCGGGGAGGTGCTGGCGTGGATGCTGCGCACGCTCCAGCCAGACGGCGTGGCCACGGCCTTCGGCAACGCGGCGGGCGCCCAGTTCGACGCCACCGTGCTGCCATTCATCCTGCGCGGCGTGAAGCTGATCGGCATCAACGCCAACAGCCCGATGGCGCTGCGCCGCGAAGTCTGGGCGAAGATCGCCGATACCTACCGCCCGCGCCACCTCGATCTGGTCGCCAACGAGATCGCCTTCCAGGACATCCCCGACGCCATGGCCCGCATGCTGGCGCGGCAGTCACGCGGGCGTTATGTGGTGCGGATGGGCGACTGACTTCGTAGCGGCGCTGCCCCTCTCCCCCGGCCCCTCTCCCGCAAGCGGGAGAGGGGAGAAAACCAGTGGTGTGCTCCCCTCTCCCTCTGGGAGAGGGGCTGGGGGAGAGGGCAGGCGCCTGCCGGAGCCGAAGCCGTCCCTACTGCATCAACCCCAGCACGTTTTCGATCGCCGACATCAGTTCCTGCAGCCGCAGCGGCTTGCCGCACACCGCGTCGAAGCCAGATTCGATGGCCGCGCGGCGGTCCTGCTGGCGGGTGAAGGCGGTCAGGGCGATGGCTGGCGTGCGCGCCCGCGAGGCCACCGCCTCGCGGATGCGCACTTCGCGGATCAGGTCGTTGCCATCGCGGCCGGGCAGGCCGATGTCGCTGATGATGAGGTCCGGCGTGGCGGCCTCGATTTCATCCAGCGCGGTCTCGCAGTCGCGCGCGGTGCGCACCCGCGCGCCGTCGTTCGACAGGATGGCCGACAGCGCCGCCGCCGCATCGTCATCGTCCTCAACCAGCAGCACGTCCAGCGCGTTCAGCGGCACGCCCGGCTGGATCGCCGCCACCTCGGCGCGCTCGGCGCCCGGTTCGGGCGAGCCCGGCTCCACCAGCGGAATCGAGACCTCGAACATCGCGCCTTTGCCCTCGCCATCGCTGGCGGCATGCACCGTGCCGCCGTGCATCTCGGCCAGATGCTTGACGATGGCCAGCCCGAGCCCCAGGCCGCCGTGCTGGCGCCGGTTGGCGTCGTCGCTCTGCGTGAAGCGGTCGAACAGCAGCGGCAGGAAGTCCGGGGAGATGCCGCGCCCCTGATCGATCACGCGCACGCGCAGCGTCTCGGCGTCTGAGCTGGCCTCCACGCGCACCGCGCCGCCCTCGGGCGAGAACTTGATGGCGTTGGAGAGCAGGTTCCACAGGATCTGCTGGAAGCGCGCCGGGTCCAGCCAGGCGCGGGGGACCAGCGTGGCCGGCAGGATCACGTCCAGCGCCACGCGCCGCTCGGCGGCCTGCGCCTGCATGCTGTCCAGCGCGCCGCCGATCACATCGGCGGGGTTGGTCAACTCGCGCTCCAGCTTCATCTTGCCGACGTTGAGCATCGACACATCGACCAGATCCGCCACCAGCCGGCGCTGGATCGCGATATTGCGCTCCACCGCCGCCAGACCGCGCCGGCCTTCCTCGGACGCCACGTGGCGGCTCAGTACATGGGTCCAGACCGAGATCACGTTCAGCGGGTTGCGCAGTTCGTGCGAGAGGATGGCGATGAAATCGTCCTTCATCCGGTTCAGCCGCTCCACGGCGGCGCGCGCGGCCTGCTCGCGCTCGATCAGCTGCTCGCGCTGGCGCTCCAGCAGCACGCGGTCGGTGATGTTGGACACCACGGCCACCTTCACGCCGTTCTCCAGCACGGCCGAGATGCTCCATTCCAGGTGCATGGTCTCGCCCTGCGCGTCGCGCAGCGGAAACGCGCCCTGCCAGCCGTCCTGCAGGTGCTGGCCGGTGGCCTCGGCCACGCGCGCCACCCAGTCAGGCGGGGCGAAGGCGGCCACATGCTGGCCGATCAGCGCCTCCGCCGGGCGCTGCAACAGGCCCAGCATGGCCGGGTTCAGGTCGACGAAGCGCCCGTCCAGATCCAGCGTGCAGATACCGCCGATGGCCTGGTGGTAGATCGCCCGGAAGCGCGCCTCGCTCTCGCGCAGCGAGCGCTCGGCGGCGCTGGCGCGCAGCAGCGAGGAGATCGTGGCCACCAGCACGGCCGGCTCGGCCGGGTGGACCAGGTAGGCGCTGGCGCCAGCGTCCAGGCCGCGCACCTTGTCGTAGTCGGCCACGTAGGTGGCGGAGAGGTGTACCACCGGCACGGTGGCGGTCTCGGCGCGCTCGCGCAGGCGGCGGCAGACCTGAAAACCGTCGATGTCCGGCAGGTTGACGTCGAGCACCACGGCGGAGACGCTGGTGTCGGCGCGTTGCAGCGCCTCCTGGCCGCTCTCGGCCTCGATGGTGCGGAAGCCGGCCGCGCTCAGCACGCGCACCGTGGCGTAGCGCGTGACCGGGTTGTCATCGACCACCAGCACCAGCGGCGGGGTGTCGCCCCTGCCGATGGCCGCTACGATGTGATCAGCCATGATGGTCTCCGGCAGGCGCGTCCGTTGGCACGGGCAGCGCCACCGGCACGGTCACGTAGAAGCGCGAGCCCACGCCGACTTCGCTCTCGAAGCCCACATGCCCGCCGAGCAGCTCCGCCAGTCGCTTGCTCAGCGCCAGCCCGAGGCCGGAGCCCCGGTAGCGCCGCTGCAGCGGGGAGTCGATCTGCACGAAGTCCTGGAACACCTCGCCGTGAGACTCCGCCGGGATGCCGATGCCGGTATCGCGCACGGAGAACGTGATGGTGTCGTCGCCGTCGCACACGGCCGAGACGCGGATCTCGCCGCTCGGCGTGAATTTCAGCGCGTTGGAGACGTAGTTGCGCAGGATCTGCGAGAGCTTGCGGTCGTCGCTGAACAGCTTGGGCACGTCGTGCGGGGCCTCGAAGATCAGCGACACCTCCGGGTTGGTCAGCACGGGCTTGAACATGCCGCGCAGGGCATCGAACAGCGCCACCATGTCGAACCAGGCCGGCGACACATCCACGCGGCCCGCCTCCAGCCGCGCCAGGTCGAGCAGGTCGTTGACCATCTCGGCGAACTCGGCGGCAGTGTCGCGCACGAACACCACCTGCTTTTCCTGCTCGGGGGTGAGCGGGCCGTCCACGCGGTCGATCAGCAGCCGGGTAATGCTCTGGATGGCGACGATCGGCGTGCGGAACTCGTGGCTCATATAGGCCAGGAAGCGGCTCTTCAGCTCGGTGGCCTGGCGCAACTGGTCGGCCTGGATGTCCAGTTCCGAGTACAGCGCCAGCACGCCGCGATTGGTCTCATCAAGCTCGGCGCGCAGCGCCTCCACTTCCTGGGTGCGCGCCGCCAGCGCGGCCTGGAGTGCGGCGGGGTCGGTGTCGGGGGAGGCGGTCGGGTGGGTCGGGTGGGTGGGGTGGGTCATAGCGGCCAGTCTCACGGTGTCTTGCGGGGGCCCGGGGGCATCACCGCTGCGCGCGGCGAACCACCACGACGGTGGCATCGTCGCGGCCCCGGCAGAATTTCCAGAACACGAACGCGGCCACCAGCGACGGATCGCGCTGCAGCACGGCCGGGTCGTCCAGCCGCCAGCGCGACTGGATGCCATCCGAATGCACGATCAGCACGGCGTGCGGCGGCCACTCCACCTCCTGCTCCTGCACGGCCCGCATTTGCAGGCCGGCGGTGCCATTCTGGACCAGCAGCGTGCGGTCGTCGATGCCGGATATCACGCGCGCCATGACGTTGCCGGCGCCGGCATAGCGGATGCATTGGGCGCCGGCGTCCACGCGTGCGGCCGTCACGGCGGCGCCGCGCGTGGTGCGCAGCGCGCCGTGCGCCAGTTCCAGGTAGCGGCCGGGATGGCTGCCCCGGGCCCGGGCGAACACGGACAGCGCCACGGCGGCGGCTTCGGCGGCGTCGGGGCCGTGCCCCAGGCCGTCCGCCACCACCACGTCGGCGCGGTGGTCGTGCACGGCCACGCTCCAGCCGTCGCCGCTGACCGTCTCGCCCGGCGCGGCCACGCAGACCGCGCCCACATCGAAGCCGTCGCTGGTGCGGCGCGCCGTGCCGCCAGCATCGCGCTCGCGGTAGAAGCGCGCCAGGATCAGCGTGCCCTGGCCGGGCCGTGTGTAGATGTCGAAGTCGTCGGCCAGCCGGCTGACCGCGCCGAGGCCCTGGCCGGCGCTGCCGCCGGTGGAATAGCCGTCCCGCAGGCAGGCCTGGAGGTCCGCCATGCCGGGGCCATCATCGATCGAAATCAGCTCGATGGCGATGCCGTCGCCCAGTTGGCACGCTGCCACCAGCAGCCGGCCGCCCCGGGCGTGGTTGACGAGGTTGTTGCCCAGTTCGTTGACGGCTACGGCCAGCCGGCCGGACTGGATGGCATCGAAGCCGTGCCGCCCGGCCAGTTCGGCGGCGGCGCGGCGGGCCTCGCCCACGCGGCTGCGGTCGCCCATCGGCACGGCGATGTGCGGGCCCAGGTTGTTACTTCCACCGAGTGATGCTGACACAGGTTCCCTCGCCAACTTTGGTTCTGATGGCGAACTCGTTCACCAGCCGTTTGCTGCCCGACAGGCCCATGCCCAGCCCGCTGCCCGTGGTCCAGCCGTCGACCAGCGCCTGTTCCACGTCCGGAATGCCGGGGCCCTTGTCCTCGAAATGCAGCCGCAGGCCCTTGCGGATGCCCTCGGCCAGCATCTCCCAGCGCATTTCGCCGCCGCCGCCGTACACCACGGTGTTGCGGGCGAGTTCGCTGGCCGCCGTAATCATCTTAGTCTGCTCCGCCAGCGAGAACTTCAGTTGGATTGTCAGCGTGCGCACCATCGCGCGCGCATGGACGATATCGCGCTCGTCCTTGAGCGGGGCGCTGCCCGTATCGGCCAGCTCGGTGGCCACGGCAGGGGTGGCCATCTCAGGCCACCCGCGCGGCGGCGTCGAGCATCTGCATGCCGCGCTCCACGCTCAGGGCCGTCTTCACGCCGCCCAGCGAGAGCCCCAGCTCCACCAGCGTGATGGCCACGGCCGGGCGGATGCCCACCACCACCGTGGTCGCGCCGAGGATGCGGCTGATGTCCGAGATGCTCACCAGCATGCGGCCGATGAACGAGTCCACCATCTCCAGCGCCGAGACGTCGATCAGCACGCCGTGCGCGCCGGTCTGGTCGATGGTGGAGGCAATGTCTTCCTGCAACATCAATGCGGTCTGGTCCTGCATGTCGATCTGGATCGTGACCAGCAGGTTCTTGCCCATCCGCAGGATTGGAATCCGTTCCATGGCGCCTCCGGGTTCAGGCGGCGCGGGTGACGGTGTGGCCGGTCATGCGCATGGCCGTGGCCAGCGCGTCCGCCAGCGTGGACTTGGTGATGATGCCCTGCAGGTCGATGCCAAGATGGACGATGGTCTGCGCAATCTGCGGCCGGATGCCGCTGATGATGCTTTCCGCGCCCATCAGGCGGATGGCCGTGACGGTCTTCATCAGGTGCTGCGCCACGAGGGTGTCCACGGTGGGCACGCCGGTGATGTCGATGATGGCCAGCTCGGAGCCGGTGTTCACCAGGCGCTCCAGCAGCGTTTCCATGACGATCTGCGCGCGGCTGCTGTCCAGCGTGCCGATCACGGGCACCGCCAGCACGCCGTCCCAGAGCTTGATCACGGGCGTGGACAGCTCCAGCAGTTCGTGCTGCTGGCGCATGATGATGTCCTCGCGCGTCTTCTGGTAGGTGGAGACGGTCCACTGCGCCATGCGGTCCACGATGGACGAGGCGGCCCAGACCACCTCGATCTGGCCCTCCACCTCGCCGCGATGGCGCTGCAGGCCATCGAACAGCGGGCGCTTGAGCGCCAGCACGAAGCCGCTGGTCACGTCGGCCGTCTCGCCCTGCGCCGCGCGGGCGGCGGACAGGTGCGACAGCGTGTCCCGCAGGGTGGTCCAGGCACGGCTGTCGAAGTTGCTCGCGTCGGCATCCGCCGACAGGCCGGTGTCAAGCGCCTTGAGAATGGCGCGCTGCTCGGTCTCGAGGTTCTGGCTCAGGCCGCGGCCGCCCGTGTAGGTGTGATATTCGGCGGTCCAGCCGCGCAGGATGGTGTCCGGGTCCTCGCGCAGGAGGTCCGCTAGTCGCTGGTTTTCTGGGCGCATGAAGGTGTGAAAGATGGGAGGGATCGGGCAAGGGGGCGTCCGCGGCTGACCACGCCGCACGGCAGGACGTTGAGTCGATTCTAGGAGAGATTCATAGTCGACACTATCGGCGCCCGGCTGATTGACGCCGTATGGGAAATCGGCATTCTGCTCTCTAAGTGATGCATTGGTAACTTTGTGAGAATGCGCCGACAGCCGAACGGGACACCCCACGCTGGCCGGCGCCGCCCCGGGCCGACTACGCTGGATAAGGATCGTCAGGTCGGGAGGATTTCCGTGGATTGGCTCGATGCGCTGCAATGGCCCGCGATGGCGGTGACGGTGGCCGCCACCTGGCTGGTCGGCAGCCGCGCGGCGGGCCGCCGCAAGGTGGGCTTCTGGGTCTTCCTGGCCAGCAACGCGATGTGGGTGGGCTGGGGTTTCCATACCGGGGCGTGGGCGCTGGTGGTGCTCCAGTTCGCGCTGGCCGCGCTGAACGTGCGGGGCATGGCGGAGGCCCGCAAGGCGCGGCGCGCGGGGCCGTCCGCTACCTGACGCCCCGCCTATATATATAGAGGGGGATGGATCCCGATGGCCGACCTGATCGTCGCGCGGCCGGAAGGGCTGTACTGCCCGCCCGGCGACTTCTATATCGACCCGTGGCGCCCCGTGGCGCGCGCCGTCATCACCCACGCCCATTCGGACCACGCGCGCTTCGGCCACGGCAGCTACCTCTGCGCCGCCCCCGGGCGCGGCGTGCTGCTGGCGCGGCTGCCGGGCATCGCGCTGGAGACGCTGCCCTACGGCGAAGCCATCACGCATCACGGGGTGCGGCTGAGCCTCCATCCGGCCGGACACGTGCTGGGCTCCGCCCAGGTGCGGCTGGAACATGGCGGGCAGGTCTGGGTGGCCTCCGGCGACTACAAGGTCGAGGCCGACGGCACCTGCGACCCGTTCGAGCCGGTGCGCTGCGACACCTTCATCACAGAAAGCACCTTCGGCCTGCCGATCTACCGCTGGCCGACGCAGGCCGCGCTGATGGCCGAGATCTTCGGCTGGTGGCAGGCCAACGCGGCGGCGGGGCGGGCGAGCGTGCTGTACTGCTACGCCTTCGGCAAGGCGCAGCGCATCCTGCACGGGCTGATGCGCCATGCGGGCGCGGACGTGGCCCTGCCGGGGCCCATCGTCGTGCATGGGGCGATGACCACGCTGAACCAGGCCTATGCGGATGCCGGCGTGGCCCTGCCACCCACCCTGACCACGGCGGACCTGCCGGCGCGCAGCCCGGCCCTGCGCCGCGCGCTGGTGGTGGCGCCGCCGTCCGCGCAGCGCTCCACATGGCTGCGCCGCTTTGGCGAGGCCGCCGATGCCTTCGCCAGCGGCTGGATGCAGTTGCGCGGCACGCGGCGCCGGCGCGGCGTCGATCGCGGCTTCGCGCTGTCCGACCATGCGGACTGGCCCGGGCTCCTTTCGGCGATCACCGCCACGGGCGCGCCGCGCGTCATCGTCACGCATGGCAACGTGCCGGTGATGGTGCGCTACCTGTGCGAGCAGGGCTGGCAGGCGCAGGCGTTCCAGACCGAGTATGGGGACGACGCCGGGGACGATGACGAGCCGTCGCAGGAGACCGTGGAAACCCCGGTCGAAACCCCGGAGGCAGCGCCATGAAAGCCTTCGCCGACCTCTACGCGGCGCTGGACGGCACCACGTCCAGCAACGCCAAGCTGGCGGCGCTGGTCGATTACCTGCGCGCCGCGCCGCCCGAGGACGCCGCCTGGGCGGTCTACTTCCTGTCCGGCGGCAAGCCGCGCCAGCTCGTGCCGGTGGCGATGCTGCGCGAACTGGCCCGGCAGGCCACCGCGCTGCCCGAGTGGCTGTTCGAGGAAAGCTATCAGGCCGTGGGCGACCTGGCCGAGACCATCGCGCTGTTGCTGCCGGCCACGCCCCACATCGACACGGCCGGGCTGGCCGAATGGGTCGAGCAGCGCCTGCTGCCGCTGCGCGGCCAGCCGCCGGAGGTGCTGCGCGAGCGGCTCGATGCGCTCTGGCGCCCGCTCGACGCGCGCGGGCGGCTGGTCCTGTTCAAGCTGATCACGGGCGCGTTCCGCGTGGGCGTGTCGCGGCTGCTGGTCACCCGCGCGCTGGGCGAGGTGGCTGGGCTGGACGCCAAGCGCGTGGCCGAGCGCATGGTCGGCTACACCGACATCTCGCGCCGCCCCGATGCCGCGCACTACCTCGCGCTGATCGCCCCGGACGATGCCGGGACGGCGGCGGGCGAGGGCGCCCTCGCCACCTTGCAGCGCGGCGGCCAGCCCTATCCGTTCTTCCTCGCCCATCCCTTGCAGGCCCCCGTGGAGGACTTCGACACCGTGCTCGGCGCCCCGGCCCGCTGGCAGGTGGAATGGAAGTGGGATGGCATCCGCGCCCAGCTGGTGCGCCGGGCCGGCGCCACATGGCTGTGGTCGCGCGGCGAGGAACTGATCACCGAGCGCTTTCCCGAGCTGGCCGAAGCCGCCGCCACGCTGCCGGACGGCACCGTGCTCGACGGCGAGATCGTGATCTGGCAGGACCGCCGCGTGCAGCCGTTCGCCTTGCTCCAGCAGCGCATCGGCCGCAAGACGCTCGGCGCCAAGCTGCTGCGCGAGGCGCCGGCCATCCTGATGGCCTACGACCTGCTCGAATGGCAGGGCGAGGACTGGCGCGCCCGCCCGCAGGCCGAACGCCGCGCGCGGCTGGAGCAGGTGATTGCCGATCACGTCCACCCGGCGCTGGAGCTGAGCCCGCTGGTCGATGCCGACAACTGGGCGCGCTACGCCACGCTGCGGGAGACCTCGCGCGAACTGGGCGTGGAAGGCTTCATGCTCAAGGCCGCCGACGCCGCCTACGGCGCGGGGCGGACCAAGGACGTGGGCGTCTGGTGGAAGTGGAAGATCGATCCCTACACCGTGGATGCGGTGCTGATCTATGCCCAGCGCGGCCACGGCCGGCGCGCCAGCCTCTATACCGACTTCACCTTCGCAGTCTGGAACGCCCCGCCGGGCACGCCGGAGCGCGCGCTGGTGCCGTTCGCCAAGGCGTACTCGGGGCTGACCGATGCCGAGATGCGCGCGGTGGACGCCATCGTGCGCAAGACCACCGTGGAGTCCTTCGGCCCGGTGCGCAGCGTCACGCCGACACTGGTCTTCGAACTCGGCTTCGAGGGGATTTCCCGCAGTGGGCGGCACAAGAGCGGCATCGCCGTACGGTTTCCGCGCATGCTGCGCTGGCGCACGGACAAGCCGATCGAGGAGGCCGACACGCTGGCCACGCTGGAGGCGATGCTGCCGGGCGCCGCGCGCTCGGTGCCGGCCGAGGATGCCGCATGAGCGAGGCCGCACCGTTCGTCCGCGCCCCGCCAGTGGTAGACACGCTGCCGGCGCTGTTCGCGGCCCGCCACTGGCAGCCGTTCGATTTCCAGCGCGACGTGTGGGACGCCATCGCCCACGGCCAAAGCGGGCTGCTCCACGCCACCACCGGCACCGGCAAGACCTACGCCGCGTGGCTCGGCGCGCTGCTGGCCTTCGCCGAACCGCCCAGCCGCGCCGGCGCCACGCCGCCGCCGCTCACCGTGCTGTGGCTGACGCCGATGCGCGCGCTGGCCGCCGACACCACGCGCGCCTTGCAAGCCCCGCTGGCCGAACTCGGCCTCGACTGGACCGTGGGGCTGCGCACCGGCGACACCGGCAGCAGCGAACGCGCCGCGCAGGCGCGCCGCCTGCCCACGGCGCTGGTGACCACGCCGGAGAGCCTCTCCCTGCTGCTGACCCGCGCCGACGCACGCGAGGCGCTGGGCCGCGTGCGTCTGGTCGTGGTCGATGAATGGCATGAGTTGATCGGCTCCAAGCGCGGCGTGCAGGTGCAACTGGCGCTGGCGCGGCTGCGGCAATGGCAGCCCGGGCTGATGGTCTGGGGACTGTCGGCCACGCTCGGCAACCTCGACCATGCCAGCGACGTGCTGCTGGCCGGCCTGCCGGACGATCGCCGGGTGCTGGTGCACGGCCACACGCCGAAGACGCTGGTCATCGACACGCTGCTGCCGGACGCCGCCGGGCGCTTTCCGTGGGCGGGGCATCTCGGCCTGTCGATGCTGCCGCACGTGGTGCGCGAACTGGAATCCACCAGCACCGCGCTGGTCTTCCTCAACACGCGCTCGCAGGCCGAACTCTGGTATCAGGCCTTGCTCGATGCACGCCCCGAGTGGGCAGGCCAGATCGCGCTGCATCACGGCTCGCTGGACCGCGCCGTGCGGGACTGGGTGGAGGTGCATCTCAAGAACGGCGCGCTGCGCGCCGTGGTGTGCACGTCGAGCCTGGATCTGGGCGTCGACTTCCTGCCCGTGGAGCGCGTGCTCCAGATCGGCTCGCCCAAAGGCGTGGCGCGGCTGTTGCAGCGCGCCGGACGGTCTGGCCATGCGCCGGGGCGGGCGTCGCGCGTGACCGTGGTGCCCACGCACAGCCTGGAACTGGTGGAAGCCGTGGCGGCGCGCAACGCGGTGCGCGCTGGCCGTATCGAGGCGCGCGAGTCCCCGGACAAGCCGCTCGACGTGCTGGTCCAGCATCTGGTGACGGTGGCGCTCGGTGGCGGCTTCCGCGCCGATGACCTGCTGGCCGAGGTGCGCACCACCTGGGCCTATCGCGCGCTGAGCGACGAAGAATGGCAGTGGTGCCTCGACTTCGTGCGGCAGGGCGGGAGCACGCTGTCCGCCTATCCCGACTATCGCCGCGCGATGCCCGACGAGGCCGGCGTCTGGCGCGTGCCCGATGCCCGGCTGGCGCGCCGGCACCGCATGAGCGTGGGCACCATCGTCAGCGATGCCACGATGCAGGTGCGATTCTGGACGCGCGCGGGCAGTGGCGGGGCCTCGCTGGGCACGGTGGAGGAGGGCTTTATCGCGCGGCTGGCGCCCGGCGACTGCTTCCTGTTCGGCGGCCGGCTGCTGGAACTGGTGCGCGTGCAGGAGATGACCGCTTACGTGCGCCGCGCGGCCGGCAAGCGGCCCTCGGTGCCGCGCTGGAACGGCGGCAAGATGCCGCTTTCCACCGAACTGGCCGAGGCCGTGGTCGATACGCTCGAAGCCGCCCAGCTTGGCCACCTCGACCCGGCCAGCACGCCTGAACTGCCGCTGATCCAGCCGCTGGTGGAGCTGCAGGCGCGCTGGTCGGCGCTGCCCACGCGCGCCACGCTGCTGGCCGAGACCCTCCATTCGCCCGAAGGCTGGCATCTGTTTCTCTACCCGTTCGCGGGCCGCTCGGTGCATCTGGGGCTTGGCAGCCTGCTGGCGTGGCGGCTCGGGCAGCAGGTGCCGGCGACGTTCTCCGTGGCCGTGAACGACTACGGGCTCGAACTGCTGGCCTCGGCGCCGCTCGACTGGGCGCACTGGCTGCCGCTGGTGCTGGCCGAGGAACGCCAACGCGACCTGGCCGCCGACGTGCTCGGCAGCCTGAACGCGGGGGAGCTGTCGCTGCGGCGCTTCCGCGAGATCGCCCGCGTGGCCGGGCTGATCTTCCAGGGCTACCCCGGCGCCCACAAGAGCGCGCGCCAGTTGCAGGCGTCATCGAGCCTGTTCTACGAGGTCTTCCGCAAGCACGACCCGGCCAACCTGCTGCTCGGGCAGGCCGAGCGGGAGGTGCTGATGCAGGAGTTGGACGCTCACCGCCTGGCCGACACGCTGGCCCGGCTGGGCGCGCTGCGGCTGGACCTGCACGCGCTGAAGCGCCCCTCGCCGCTGGCCTTTCCGCTGGTGGTGGAGTTCCTGCGCGAAAAGCTGAGCACCGAGAAGCTGGCGGACCGCATCGCCCGGATGCTGGCCGAGCTGGAGGCGGCGGCAGGGCCGGTGGGCGATGCGAAGGAAAGCCAAGCGGATGCCGATGCTGATGCCGCGCAGGTGGCCGAGGTGGCGCGCTTCGGCATGGCAGATCACGTCAAGTCACGTGGACGCAGTGGTGGAAGAAGTGGGGCCAGCGGTCGCGCACGTCGCTCGGGGCGCCCGCGCAAGCCATCGAAACCGCTTCCGCTGCTATGAGCCAGCCAGACGCCGCCACGCTGCATGCCTTCGGCGCCCACGCCGTGGAGGTGGCCGGGGAGACGCTGTGGCTGCTGCCCGAGCACGCCATCTGGTGGCCCGGCGCGGCAATGCTGCTGGTGGCGGACGTCCATATCGGCAAGGCCGCCGCGTTCCGGGCGCTGGGGCAGCCGGTGCCGCCCGGCACCACGGCGGAGAACCTCGCCCGGCTGCACGCGCTGGCCGTGCGCTATCCGGCGCGGGAGCTGGTGTTTCTCGGCGATTTCCTGCACGCCCGCGCCGCGCGCACGGCGGCGGTCATCGTCGCGCTGCACGACTGGCGCCGGGCGATGCCGGCCCGCGTGCGCTGTACGCTGGTGCGCGGCAACCACGACACCCACGCCGGCGACCCGCCGCCGGAACTCGGCATGACCGTGGTCACGGAACCGCTGCGGGCCGGCCCGTTCGCGCTGTGCCATATGCCGGGCGCTTCCCCGGACGGCTATGTGCTCGCGGGCCACCTCCATCCGGCCGTGGTGCTGCGCGGCAGCGGGGCCGACGCGCTGCGGTTGCCGTGCTTCGTGCTGGGGGAGGCGGGCGGTATCCTGCCGGCCTTCGGCGCCTTCACTGGCCATGCCACGATCCGGCGCGCGCCGGGGCAGCGGGTCTATGTGGTGGGGGATGGGCGGGTGTGGCCGGTGCCTGGGTAGGTCAATCCCGGCCGGCGCCGCGCTGTGCCTGTTCGTAGTAGTGCTGGATGCGCAGCAGCGCGTAGTCGGCGGCAGCGAAGCGCACGGTGTTGCGGTCGCCGTCGAAGCGCCGCGTCTCCGTGAACACGGCCAGCGGGGCAGTGCGGCCCGGCATCCGCAGCACCCACGCGAAGCACTGCGTGCCAGCCGGGGTGTCGTCGGGCGCGTTGCCGTCGGCCACGCCCGTGTTGGCAATCGCCAGATTGGCATCGGCCAGACGCAGCACGCCGTGCGCCATGGCCAGCGAGACGGCCTCGCTGGTCAGCCCGTGGCGACGGATGACTTCCTCGGGCACACCCAGCACCGAGGTCTTGATGTCGGGCGCATAGGCCACCACGGCGCAGCGCAGCACGTCGCCGCAGCCGGGCACCTCGGCAATGCGCGACGCGATCAGCCCGGCCGTGCACGACTCCGCCGTGGCCAGCCTGAGACCATGGCGCGCGAGGAATTGCGCCGTATCCCGGATTTCAGGACTTTCTTTCATGTCGATGCCTTGTCGAGTGATGGCGTGGAGGGGCAGGTTTTGTGCCAGCGCGGCTGGAGCCGCCGGCCCTCTCCCCCGGCCCCTCTCCCGCAAGCGGGCGAGGGGAGCACACCGGCAGGCTTTGATGGGCCCCTGGTTTTCTCCCCTCTCCCTCCGGGAGAGGGGCGGGGGAGAGGGACGGCGTATCCACGGGCGACGCCGCGCGCAAAACCTGCATCGTTCTCCACGCATCCCCTTGTAAGACTTGCCAAGCCGCCCCACTGGCGGGCGCTGCGGGGTGGCGCCTATCTTGCAGAGACCTATGCGTCACCACAGATGGGGAACGCCATGGACAAAGACGCCGCCCACGACGTGCGCAAGGGGCAGGTCACCGAAAAAATGCCGCGCGAGGCGTTTCGCGAGCGCTTCCGGGCGCGCTTCTACGACCCGGCGTTCCGCGCCGAAGAGGCCGCGATCGACCGGCTCGAAGCCATCGCCTGGGCCGCCTACGCCGACAGCCGCAAGGCGCCGCTGACCGCCAAGGCCGGCCCGGGCGCGGCGGACCCCGGCTACGACGTCTCCGTGGAATGGCTCGCCGCCCGGGACGCCATCGCGGCAGCGCAGCAACGGCAGTCAGACCCCGCCACGCCGCCCCGCGTGCTGCTGGTGGTGGCTGCCGCGCGCAACGACTTCACCTGCCCAGGCGAGATGTCGAAGTCATGGCGGCTCGCCGAACTGGCCCGGGCGCGGCTCGAACACGATGGCATGACCGTCGATGTGCTCGACCTCAGCGTGCTGACCTCGGACCCGGACCGCCAGATCCACCCCTGCAAGGGCTGTGTCTCCACCGCCATGCCGCTATGCCACTGGCCGTGCAGCTGCTATCCGAACCACGCGCTCGGGCAGGTCAACGACTGGATGAACGACCTCTACCCGCGCTGGGCCGCCGCGCACGGCGTGATGATCATCACGCCGGTGTACTGGTATCAGGTGACCAGCCCGCTCAAGCTGATGATGGACCGGCTGGTCTGCGCCGATGGCGGTAACCCGGACCCGAGTAGCACACACGGCAAGACCGTGCCCGAGGCCAAGGCACTGGAACTGAAGGGTTGGGACTACCCGAAGCACCTCGCGGGCCGGGTCTACGGCCTCGCGGTGCATGGCGACGTGGCCGGCATCGAAGGCGTGCGGCGCGCGCTGTCTGACTGGCTCGACTGGATGGGGCTGGTCGATGCGGGGCAGAAGGCCCGGCTCGACCGTTTCATCGGCTATTACAAGCCCTACGCGACGTCGCACCGCGAACTCGATGTCGATGGGGACGTGCAGCGCGAGGTGGAAACCGTGGCCGGGGCCGTGGCCAGCGCGGTGCGGCTGCGCCGGTCCGGCGGGCTGCCGCAGGCGGATGAGGCGCTGCGGGCGCCGCGTGTGAAGTAGGGGAGATCAGCCGGAATCAGCCGGCGTCGATGGCCTGGAGCAGCGCCTCCAGTTCCACCGGCTTGACCAGATGCCGGTGGAAGCCGGCCTCCTGGGTCTGCTGGCGGTCCGAGGCCTGCCCGAAGCCGGTCATCGCGATATAGCGCGTGTTGGCCAGCGTGGGCATCTGGCGCAGCGCGTGGACCACCGCGAAGCCGTCCATGCCCGGCATGGCCAGGTCGACCAGCGCCACGTCCGGGCGCACGCGCGCCGCCGCGTGCACGGCTTCCATGCCATCGTAGGCAATCGTCACGGCGTGGCCGGACATCTCGAGCAGGATCGCCATGCTGTCGGCGGCGTCGCGGTTGTCGTCCACCAGCAGCACGCGCAGCGGCCGGGGCGTGCCGGCGGCGGCATCGGCGTTCTCGCTGGCCGGATTGAACGCCGCAGCCAGCGGCAGCTGCACCGTGAAGGTGGCGCCCAGCCCGGGCCCCTCGCTCGTGGCCGAGACCGAGCCGCCGTGCATCTCCACCAGCGAGCGGCACAGGGACAGGCCGATGCCCAGCCCGCCCTGCGCGGTGCTGCCGGGGCGGTCTTCCTGCACGAACAGGTTGAAGATCGTGTCGAGCGACTCGCGCGCGATGCCCCGGCCATGGTCGATGATCTGGATCACCAGCGTGCGGTGGCGCACCATCGACGTAATCGAGATCGACGCGCCCGGCGGCGAGAACTTGGAGGCATTGAGCAGCAGGTTCTGGATCACCTGCACCAGCCGCGTGCGGTCCGCGAACAGCGGGATGTCCTCGGTGGCGGCGGTTACGCCCACCGGCTGGGACTTGGCGGCCAGCGTCGGCTCGGCGGCCTCGATGCCGAGCGCGATGATCTCGCGCGCCTGCATCGGCTCCCGCCGCAGCTCGATCTTGCCGGCGGCGATGCGGCCCACGTCGAGCAGATCGTCCACCAGCCGGGTGAGGTGGGTCATCTGCCGGTCGATCAGGCTCAGGCTCTTTTCGGTGACGGCGGGCTCCTGCGGGCGCAGCCGCATCACGGTCAGTGCGTTGCGGATCGGCGCGAGCGGGTTGCGCAACTCGTGCGAGAGCGTGGCCAGGAACTCGTTCATGCGGCGCTCCGATTGTTCAAGTTCGACCAGCCGCTTGCGCTCGCTCATGTCGCGCGTGACCTTGGCGAAGCCGCGCAGGTTCTGGCGCTCGTCATAGACCGCCGTGATGGTCACGTTGGCCCAGAACAGCGAGCCATCCTTGCGCACGCGCCAGCCCTCGTCCTCCACGCGGCCCGTGGCGCGGGCGATGGCCAGCTCGCGGCCGGGCTTGTCCGCCGCCAGGTCCTCGGCGGGATAGAAGACCGAGAAGTGCTTGCCGACGATCTCGTCGCGGCGGTAGCCCTTGATATAGGAGGCGCCGGCGTTCCAGCTCATCACCCGGCCGTGCGGGTCGAGCATGAAGATGGCGTAGTCCTTGACACTCTCCACCAGCATCCGGAAGGTTTCCTCGCTCTGGCGCAGGGCCTCGGCGGCGAGGCGCTGCTCGGTCATGTCGCGCGTGACCTTGCCGAAGCCGAGCAGGTGGCCCTTGGGGTCGCGCAGCGCCGTGATGACCACGTTGGCCCAGAAGCGGGTGCCGTCCTTGCGCACGCGCCAGCCTTCGTCCTCGAAGCGGCCGATGCGCGCGGCGGTCTCCAGCTCCATGCCCGGCCAGTTACGCGCGCGCGCCTCGTCGGTATAGAAGCGGGAGAAATGCTGGCCGACGATCTCGTCGCGCGCATAGCCCTTGATCCGTTGCGCGCCGGTGTTCCAGCTGGTGACGTGGCCCTCGGCGTCCAGCGTGAAGATGGCGTAGTCCGTGACGGCTTCCACCAGCGTGCGCAGGCGTTCGCTATCCACATCGTTGGGCGAGGCGGCTGGCGAGGGCCCCGAAGGCTGCGAAGGCGGCGGGGGCGGGGAGGGTGGGGATGCGGGGCGCGGCATCGTGTTGGCTGGCTTCAGATCCTCCAAGGATACATAGATTTCGACCATTTCTGGCCCGGTGGCTACCCGCAGGCAGGAGATTCCCACCCATCGGGCAGGCCGGGGCTGTCGCCGCTCCGCAACACGTGGCGCGGGGCGTGCCGGGGTGGGGTAACGTCGGAGAAATGCCGACATACCGGGGGGGCGCAATGGGGTAGACTCGATCGCTTCCCTGCCAGTCCTGGCTCCACGGAGACGCCACGCATGTATGCCGAGTCCGCGCTTGACCGCCGAACCATCGATTCAGCCGTGCAGGCGGAGCCGCCGCCAGCCGCCATGGCGGCGCCGCAGCCACTGGCCGGTGACGTCGGCGTGCGGGACCTGCGGCGCGTGCCGATCCACCCCGACTACTGGTATCCGCTAGCCTGGTCCAAGGAAGTGAAGCGCGGCAAGGCGCACGGCGTGCGCTTCGCGGGCGACCCGATCGTGCTGGTGCGCACCGAGAGCGGCAACGTGTTCGCGCTCGAAGACCGCTGCGCCCATCGACAGGTGCCGCTGCACGCGGGCGTGGTCGATGGCGAATCGATCCGCTGCTGCTACCACGGCTGGACCTACGATTGCACTGGCCGCTGCATCGACGTGCCCTACCTCGGCAAGGAACGCCTCCCCAACGGCGTGCGCGCCTACCCCTGCAAGGAAGTGGCTGGCCTGATCTTCGTCTTCCCCGGGGACCCCGCGCTGGCGGACAGCAAGCCGCTGCCGGCCTTCGCCTCCGTGGCGGACAAGCAGTACAAGACCCGCCGCCTGGGCCGCGCGGTGAAGTGCCACTACTCGTTCATGCATGAAAACCTGATGGACATGAACCATCAGTTCCTGCATCGGCGCCAGATGGGCATGATGCGCGCGCGCTCGGTCGGGCGCAGGCGCGGCGAGGGCTTCGTCGAGGTCGATTACACCTTCACCCGCGAGGGCGGCAAGCAGCCCGTGGGCGAGGCGCTGGTGTTCAGCAAGGACGGCGGGGAGGCCAGCAAGGATGTGATGACGGTACGTACCGTCTATCCCTATCAGACACTGCAGATTCGCTCGGGCAGCGGGACGCTGGTGATGGACCTGTGGATTGCCTACGTGCCGCTGGACGCGGCGCAGCGCACCAACCGGACCTTCGGCATGCTGTCGATTCGTCGCCCGGGGCTGCCGTTCGCGCTGGACCTGGCGTGGCCGCTGCTGGTCTGGTTCACCGAACGGATCTTCAAGGAAGACCGCGAGATCGTGGAGATGGAACAGGCCGCCCACGACAAGCAGGGCGCGGACTGGAACCACGAGGTGTTCCCGGTCATCCGCGACCTGCGCGACCTGCTGCGCGAGTGCGGCGGCCGGACGGTGATTCCGATCCAGAAGATCTGAACCCCGTCCCAGCCGACCTACGCCATTACGACGCCGACGCGGTTTCCAGCGTCGGGTAGTCCGTATACCCGCGCGTCTCGACGCCGCCCGTGCCGTACATCGTGGCCGGGTCGACCGCGTTCAGGTCGGCGCCCAGCCGCAGCCGTTCCACCAGATCCGGATTGGCGATGTACGCGCGGCCGAACGCCACGGCGTCGGCATCGCCCGTCGCCAGCACAGCCGTCGCGGCGGCCTGGTCGAAGCCATCGTTGGCGATGATCGCGCCACCGAATTCGCGCTTCAGCAGCGGCAGCAGGGCGCCTTCGCCCGGCGTCTCACGCACGAACAGGAAGCCCAGGCCGCGCTGGCCCAGCGCCCGCGCCACATGGCCGAAGGTCTCGGCCGGCTGGCTTTCGGCCATCGAATGGCTGGGCGAACGCGGCGCCAGATGCACCCCCACGCGCTTGGCGTCCCACACGGCCGTCACGGCATCCGCCACTTCCAGCAGGATGCGCGCGCGGTTCTCGATCGATCCGCCGTATTCATCCGTCCGCACATTGCTGCCGTCCTGCAGGAACTGGTCGAGCAGGTAGCCGTTGGCGGCGTGGATGGTCACGCCATCGAAACCGGCCGCCTTGGCGTTGGCGGCGGCGCGGCCGAAGTCGGCCACCACGGCGCGGATCTCGTCACGCGTGAGTTCACGCGGCACCACGAAGGGACGCTGCGGACGCAGCAGGCTCACATTGCCCCCGGCCGCGATCGGGCTCGGCGCCACAGGCTGGCGGCCATTGAGCAGGCTCGGGTCGGAAATCCGGCCCACGTGCCACAGCTGGGCCACGATGCGGCCGCCGGCGGCGTGTACGGCATCCGTTACTTGTTTCCAGCCTGCTACCTGCTCGCCGGACCACAGGCCCGGCACGTTCTGGTAGCCCACGCCGTCTTCGGAGATGGGCACGCCCTCGGAAATCAGCAGGCCGGCGGAGGCGCGCTGGGCGTAGTACTCGGCCATGACCGCGTTGGGGACATGCACGGGCTCGGCGGCACGCAGCCGGGTCAGCGGCGCCATGACGATGCGGTTCGGCAGCGCCAGGTCACCAATTTGCAGGGGATCGAACAGGGTGGGCATAAGCATATCCGTCACGGTTATAAAGCTTGCAAACTGCAAGTAACGCAAGCTTAGCAGCGCGCGGTAAGATCGCAAACGTCGATTTCGACCCACTCAATTGTTGCGGGTGGAACAATCCAGGAGCGGTCCGATGCGCGTTGCAAACTGGCTGATGGCGGCAGGAGTGATCGTGATGTCGATGCTGGGGGCGGGCTGCGCCAGCCTGCCGCCGCATCCGGCCCAGCCACCGACACAGGCCCTGGCCTTGGCCGATTCCGCCGATACCGCACTCGGCCGGGCACTGGCGCCGCGCCTGGCGCAGCATCCCGGCGAATCGGTGTTCTATCCGCTCACCGCCGGCGCCGATGCCTTCGCCGTGCGCCTCGCGCTGGCCCGCACCGCCCAGCGCAGCCTGGACCTCCAGTACTACATCTTCGATGCCGACGACACCGGCCTGACCCTGCTCGCCGAGGTTATGGCTGCCGCCGACCGTGGCGTGCGCGTGCGACTGCTGCTGGATGACCTCCACACGGATGGCCAGGACCAGGCGCTGGCCGCGCTGGACGCCCATCCCAACGTCGAAGTGCGCCTGTTTAATCCGTTTGCCAACCGGGGCGTGCGGATGTTCGAGTTCGCTACTGATTTCCGGCGCGTGGACCGGCGCATGCACAACAAGTCGATGACGGCGGACAACCAGCTCACCGTGGTGGGCGGCCGCAATATCGGCGATGCCTACTTCGCGGCCAAGTCCGATGTCGATTTCAGCGATCTGGACCTGCTGGCGGCGGGCCCGGTGGTGCCGCAGGTCTCGGCCGTGTTCGACGATTACTGGAATGCCGAGGCCACCTATCCGCTCGCCACCCTGGCGACGCCCCAGTCGGACGCCGAGACCGTGGCCTTCCAGCAGCGCGTGCGCCAGTACCTGGACGACCGCAAGGTCAAGCTGCGCGCCACGCCGTACGGCAAGACCGTGCTGGAGTCCGGCGTGATCCGCGCCATCCAGCAGGAGGCGCTGCCGGCCTACTGGGGCCGCGCCACGGTGATCGCCGACCGCGCCGCCAAGGTCACGCTGCCGCCCGAGGACGATTCGACCCACGCGATTCCGGCGCTGATCAAGGTGCTGGGCAGCGCGCAGCACGACCTCACGCTGGTCTCCCCATACTTCGTGCCCGGCGGTGCCGGCATGGCGTGGCTGACCGGGCTGCAACAGCGCGGCGTGCAGGTCCACATCCTCACGAATTCCTTCGGCGCCACCGATGTCTCGGCGGTCCACGCCGGCTACGCCCCGCGCCGCGAGGCGCTGCTCCGGGCTGGCGTGTTGCTCTATGAACTCAAGCCCAGCGCCTACGCGGAAATGGCGAAGGAGAAAAAGGGGCACGGCATGGGCGGCAGCAGCCGGGCCAGCCTGCACGCCAAGACCTATATGGTCGACCGTCGCCTGCTGTTCATCGGCTCGCTCAACCTGGACCCGCGCTCGGCGCGGCTCAACACCGAGATGGGCATCGTCGTGGACAGCGCGCCGCTGTGCGACATGCTTGGCAAGCGGCTCGACGATGCCTTGCTCGACGCCGCCTACCAGGTCGTGCTGCTGCCCGACCCCCAGACCGGCAACCTCCAACTGGCCTGGATCACCCGGGAGGACGGCGTGCTGCGCACCTACACCAGCGAGCCGGACATGAGCACCTGGAACCGTATCGGCCAAGGCTTCATGCGCCTGCTGCCGGTGGAATCGGAGTTGTGATGACGGAGGCACATGCGTACCCGTGCTTGCTATAACAAGCAGTAACGCCAATAATGCTTGTTATGACACGCCCGATCGCCTCGCCACTGCCCCCTGAAGTCGGATTGCGCCTCGCCGCGCTCGGCTCCCGTATCCGGGACGCCCGGCAGCATCGCAAGCTGCGCCAGGTCGATCTGGCGGAGCGCGCCGGCCTGTCCCGCTCGACCATCGAGGCCATCGAGCGCGGCAGCCCCGACACCGCCATCGGCGCCTTCGCCCGCGCCCTCTGGGTCATGGGCCTCGACCGCGAACTGGACGTCGTGGCCGACGCCGCGCTCGACCAGGAAGGCGCCGCACTCGAATACCAGCCCGGCGAGCGCCGCGTGCGCATTCGAAGGGCACTCGACAATGACTTCTGAAATCTGGGTCTGGGCCTGGCTGCCGGGCGACACCGAGCCCACGCTGGCCGGCCGCTTCCGCCACACGAAACTGCCCGGCGGCGGCACGCCACGGTATCGTGGCGAGTTCGTCTACGGCCGCTCCTATCTGACCAACCCGGACGCGCTCGCACTCGACCCGGTGCAACTGCGGCTGGTGGACCGCGTCTACGAGACCACGGCGCTGGAAGGTGTCTTCGGCCCGATGCGCGATGCGATGCCTGACGACTGGGGCCGCTATGTCATCGACCGGCTCTTCGGCCCGCCGGCCGACCTGACGGGCTATCTGCTGCGGGGCGAGGGCGACTCGATCGGCAATCTGGGTTTCAGCACCTCGCGGGAGATCCCGCCCAAGACCTATTCGCTGCCCGGCTACGACATCCTGCCGCTGACGCGCGGGGTGCTCCGGGGCTTGCAGGAGCGCCGGCATGTCGATCCGGCGCTGGTTGGGCTGGTGCGCCCGAACACCAATCTGGGCGGCGCACGCCCGAAGATGACAATCGGGCATGAGGGCAAGCAGTGGATCGCGAAGTACCCGACGCAGGAAGACCATGGCGCGCCGATTGCCCGCGTGGAGCGGGCCATGCTGGGGCTGGCGCAAGCCTGTGGCATCCGTTCCGTCAACACCCGCGTGGTGGAGGACGATCTCCTGCTGGTAGAGCGTTTTGATCGGGCGCGCAGTGCCGATGGCACCGGCTGGCGGCGCGACGCGTTCCTGAGCGCCCAGACCGTGTTCCACGCCAATGTCGATGTGCAGGCCTACGCGTTCACAGGCAGCTACGCACGGCTGTCGCGCGAAATGGCCCGCTTCAGCGAGACGCTAGCCGCGGACCGCGTGGAGCTTTACCGGCGGATGGTGTTCAACTGCTGCATCGCCAATACGGACGACCACGAGCGCAACCACGGCTTTCTTGCCGGCGATACGCCGGGGCTGTACACGCTCTCGCCGGCCTACGACCTGGTGCCGCGCCAGCACGCCACCCGGCGCAGGGAGCACGCGCTGGCCATTGGCGAGGAGGGTTTCGTCGCCACCCGGCAGAACATCCTGAGCGACTGCGCGGTCTTTGGCCTGACGCGCGCGCAGGCGGAGGACATCCTCGACGAAATCGCCGGGACGGTGCAAGGCCGCTGGAAACAGGGATTGATGGCCGAGGGGATCGGCGAGCAGGAAGCCGACGACTGGGCCGTCTGCTTTACCCCGCTGCCGGATTCCCTCTGATCGATTAGCCGACCGACTCGCCGATCGACTAGCCGACTAACGCTGCGTCAGCGCCTTGAAGCCGTCCACCAGCCGGTCGATGTCGGCCGGGGTGATCGCGCCCATGGTGGAGATGCGGAACAGTTGCGCGGACAGGCCGCCCTGGCCGGCGTAGATCACGAAGCCGCGCGCCTTCAGGCCGTCGTGAAGTTGCTCGTACGTCACGCCTTGCGGCAGTTTGTACGCGCGCAGCACCACGGACGACTGGGTGGCGGGCCACAGCGGTTCGATGCCGAGTGCCGCCAGCCCCGCGCGGGCTTGTTCAGCCAGCGAAGCGTAGCGTTGATGACGCGCCTGCCAGCCGCCTTCTTCCTCGTGCTCGCGCAGGGCTTCCACCAGCGCGTAGTACGCGTGCACGGACGGCGTGAACGGCGTGTTGCGCTGGTCCTGGAGCTTGGCCAACCGGCCGATGTCCAGGTAGTAGGTGCGGCTGGCCGCCTGCGCCAGCGCGCTGCGCCGGGCGATGACGAAGGCCGCGCCGGGCACGCCGTGCAGGCACTTGTTGGCCGTGGCGGACACGGCGTCGATGTTGCCGCCGAAGTCGATGGCCTCCGCGCCGAAGCTGCTCACCGCATCCACCAGCAGGCGCACGCCGTGTTCCTGGCAGAGCCGGTCCACGGCGGCGATGTCGTTGAGCCGCCCGGTGGTGGTCTCGTGATGGATCACCGCCACGTGCGTGATCGCCTTGTCAGCCTTGAGGGCGGCGGCGATACGGTCGAGGTCGGGCGCGTCCATCCAGTCGTGCTTCACCAGCGTGTGCGCGATGCGGTACTGCGTGGCGATCTGCGCGATGCGCTCGCCATAGACGCCGTTCTGCACGATCAGCAGCTTGCCCTGCTCGGGGACGAGGCCGGCGATCATGCTTTCCAGCGCGGCGGTGCCCGAGCCCGTCATCAGCACGGTGGACCATGCGGCGGCGTCGAGCGCGTAGATCTTCAGCAGCCGCGCGCGGGCTTCGTCCTGAAGGTCGAAGAACTCGCTTTCGCGGTGGCACAGGTCGGTTTGCAGCAGGCTCTGGCGCACACGCTCGGAGAGCGTGACGGGGCCCGGGTTAAGCAGCAGCATGGTCGGTGCCTTGGCTTGTGCCTTGATCGGCGCCGATCTGGCGGCCGAGGCGGGTCTTGACTTCCACCGGCGTCACGGTCGGGCGCGGCAGGCCGTCCGGCGTGCCGGCGCGGGTTTGCAGGCAGACGAAGGTCGGGCCGGCCTTGGCCGTGGCGGCGCCTTGCAGGACCTGGTCGAGCAGGTCGAGGTGATCGCCCTCGGCTGCCGACGCGTAGCCGCATGCAGCCGCCACCGAGGCGAACGACACGTTGTGCGACACCGTCGACTGGCCGCCCGTGGAGTCGTGCGCGTTGTTGTCCAGCAGCACATGCGTGAGGTTGGCCGGGCCGTAGGCGCCCAGCGTGGCGAACACGCCCATGCGCATCAGCGCGGCGCCGTCGCCATCGATGGCCACCACGCGCAGGTCCGGGCGCGCCAGCGCGAGGCCGAGCGCGAACGGCGTGAGGCAGCCCATCGAGCCGACCATATAGAGCTGGTTCGGCCGATCATCGAGCGCATAAAGCTCACGACCGCAAAAGCCGGTGGAGGCCAGCACCACGGTGCCGTCGACCGGCGTATGGGCGATCACGCGGGCCAGTGCGTCGCGGCGGCTCGGCAGTTCGGCGGCCGGCACGTTGCGGCGCGACACCTGCGGCGTGGCCTTGGGCCGTGCCTGCGGCGGCGTCTGGGCCGTCAGCGGATAGGGCGCCACGCTGGCTTTCTGCATGACCAGCGCGTAGGGCCGGCCGGTGGCGTCCATATGGGCCACCGCCCGGTCCAGCGCGGGGGCGACGTCGGCCGGCTCGGTCGGGAACAGCTCCCATGGAATCTCCATGGTTTCCAGCATGGCCGGCGTGACCGGGCCCATCAGCGCGTGCTGGGGCTCGTCATGCACGCCGGGCTGGCCGCGCCACGTCACGATCAGCAACTGCGGCAGGCGGAACGTCCACGTCAGCGAGGTCAGCGGGCTGACGGCATTGCCGAGGCCCGAGTTCTGCATCATCGTCACGCCGCGCACGCCGTTTTGCGCGCCTTGCGTCACGCCGGCGATAAAGGCGACGGCATCGCCCTCATTGGCCGCCGAGACGTAATGCAGCGAGTTGTCCTGCACCACGTAGTTGATGAACGGCGTCAGGTACGAGCAGGGCACGCCCGCGTACCACTGGAAGCCACGCTCGCGCGCGGCCTCCACGAACTGGACCGCCTCGATCATCGGGCGGCCTCGCCGTCAGCCTCACCGTCGACATTCCCCAGGGCGTACGGCGTCTGCGTATGGGCGAAGTCGCCGGCACGGCGGAAATCGTCCAGATCGTTCACACCGCGCCAGTGGCCGTGCACGTACTTGACCTCGACCTTCTCGCCGGCTTCGACCAGCGCGTTGAGCAGGTCGGGCAGGTCGAGCTGGTCGAAGTCAGGCCGCTCGCGCAGCTTGGCCAGCAGCGCCTGCAGCTTGGCGCGGCCTTCGCCACGCACGCTGAACAGGCCGATCCAGCGGCCATTGGGCTGGGCTTCGCCGGCGGCGGGCAGGGTGTCCGAGACCTTCTTCAGGGTGATGGTCTGGCCGAACAGATCGCGATCGTCGCCGCCCGAGCACCAGGCGAAGTCGCGCACGCTCTGGTTCGACGGTGCGGTCTGCGAGGAATCCACCACCACGCTGAACGGGGCGTCGGATTCGAGCAGGTCGCGCAGGATGTAGCTGCGGAACAGCAGGTCGCCGTAGGCGATCACGGTGTCGGTCTGCATGGCATCGGCCGCGCAGGCCAGCGAGGCCAGTTCGCCGGTCTGGGCGTGGCGCTCGTTGACCGCCAGCTTGATGCCGGCCGTGTCGATGGCCTGCGCCTGGTAGCCGCCCACCACGGTGATGTCGTTGATGCCTTGCTTCTTGAAGCCATCGACCAGCCAGCGCAGCAGCGGCTTGCCGGCCACCGGCAGCATGATCTTGGGCTTGTCTTCGGTCAGCGCCTCCAGGCCCTTGCCACGGCCCGCCGCCAGCACCACGGCGGCACCCGGCACCTGCGCGCCGGACAGGTAGATCTTCTCGGCGGCCGAGTACTCGTCGGCGTCCTGCAGGCGGAAGATCTCGTTGACGGAGGCAATGCGGTCTTCCACGTTCACCAGCGTTTCGCTGTCGTGGATTTCGCGGGCCACGGCCTGCATTGACGAGGCCGCCACGCGCACCAGGTGGTTGGCCCAGATCACGAGGCTGATGCCCGCCTTGCGGAAGGCCTCGGTCGGCGTGCTGTAGTACTTCGTCGGCACGATGACCAGCGGACCCCGGCCCGCCCATTCACGCGCGAAGGTCAGGATCTCGTCCGGCTTGGACAGCTTGCTGTGGATCAGGATGGCGTCGGCGCCGGCCTGACGGTAGGCCTCGGCGCGGCGCAGGGCTTCTTCCATGCCCCAGCCGGCGATCAGGGCCTCCACGCGGGCGACGATCGAGAAATTGTCGTCGGTCTGCGAGTCCTTGCCGGCCTTGATCTTGCCGCAGAATTCGTCGATTTCCGCCAGCGGCTGGCGCTCGCCGTCGATGAAGCTGTTGGTCTTCGGGAACTGTTTGTCCTCGATGCAGACGCCGGCAATGCCGCGCTGCTCGAGCTTGCGCACCAGACGGCGCACATTGTTGAAGTTGCCGTAGCCGGTGTCGCCGTCGAGCAGGATCGGCAGGTCGCTGGCATCGGCCATGAACTCGAGGTTGTCCACCACCTGAGTCCAGCTGGCCTCGTTGTTGTCACGCACGCCGAACTGGGCCGAAATGGCCAGCCCGGAGGCCCAGATGCCCTTGAAGCCGGCCTCGCGCACGATGCGCGCGGACAGCCCGTTGTGGGCTTCCATGATGAATTCGAGCTGGTTGGACACCAGCATCTGGCGCAGACGGGCGGCGCGGGAGGTGGCGAGCAGGTTCGGGTCGATGGCGTTCATTGTGCGAATCCCACGATGGGCAGAAGTTGGGGCAGGACTTCATTGGCGGCGCGTTCGACGTCGCCGGGGAAATCGATCTCGATCCACGGCGCGCCGGTTACGTCGGCCGTGTCGAACTGGTGGCTACGCTGGGCCAGCGACTCGAGCAGCAGGTCGCGGACGGCTTCCTCGTGCGGCATGTTGGCGCGGCCCGAATCGACGTAACCCTTGACGATCTCGGCCAGCCGGCGTGCCGTGTGTTCCTGGAATCGGAAAAATCCTACGGATTCGCCGATGGTGTCGTACTGGAGGTCGGCCATCAGCTGCTTGCGCAGCTCTACCGGCACGCCGTCGCGCAGGCAGAGCTTGACGGGCTCGTCGCCGGCCTCGAAATCGCGGTCGATCAGCAGGCGGTTGACCGTCTCGCCGGCCACCAGTGCGTTGAGAATGCGCTCATCGTAGAGCACGTCGGCGTCCATCAGCAGGACGTCGCCGCCGCGCGTGAGGGCGTCCGCCACGGTGTGCACGGTCAGCACGCTGCCGAGGTCGAAGCGCGGGTTCAGCACGATTTCCACGGGCGGGTGACCGGCCGGGCGCTCGATCTGGGCCAGTTCGGCCTGCACTTGAGTGGGCTCGAAGCCCAGCGCCAGCACAACTTCCGTGACGCCGGCCGCGTCGAGCATGCGCAGGTGGCGCTCGAGCAGGGTGATGCCGTCAAAGCGCAGCAGGCACTTCGGAAACTGCTTGCCCGCCTGTTGCTGAAGCCGCAGGCCCAGGCCCGCGGCGAGAATGATTGCTCGCATTATTGTCTGTTCACCTTGCTTGAGGATTTGCCTGGGGATGTATCCGGGGGTTGCCTGGGTCGACGGGTTATTCGATATGCATTATTCGGAGCCCTGCCACGCGGCCTGCCGGGTGCGCCGGCGCTGGTATCGACGCTCGCTGTGATGCAGGTAGAGCAGGCCCGGAATGCCGAGCACGAGTTCGCGCACGCGCTTGGCCAGCGACATCGCCAGCGCGGCATCGGGCGGCAGGCCCACCAGCGGCGCCAGCAGCAGATAGCCGCCTTCCTGCGCACCGAGCGAGCCGGGAATGGCGAACGCCGCGCCACGAATCGCCTGACCCACGCTCTCCAGCAGCAATGCCTCGTGCCAGCTCACCGGATGGCCCAGGAAGTAAAGAATCAGCCAGACCTCGCCGGTGCCAACGATCCAGCCGGCCAGATTCAGCATGAAGCTGGCGGCTACCTTGCGGCGGTCGCGGTAGAGGGCGCGGATGGCCTCGTCCACGGCATCGGCGCGCAACGCCAGATCATCCCAGTTGCGCTTGCCGAACACGCGCGCGGCCACGCGCATCACCCGGCCGAACATGCCGCGCCGCTGGAGGATGCAGAAGGCCAGCACGCACAGGGCCAGGACCACCGTCACGGCGATGATCGGCGTGCGCTGGTCGGAGAGGTTGCCTTGCGCACCGAACAGCAGAATGCCGAGCAGTGCGAACAGCATTTGGGAGAGCGCCTGCGTGGTCGTGCTGACGGTGATGGCCGCGGCGGCGTCGCGCATGCGGGCGCCATGATGGGCGAGGTAGCGCACCATCAGCACCGGGCCGCCGATCTGGCCAGCCGGCAGCAGGCTGTTGACCGACTCGCCGGCCCAGCGCGCACGCAGCGCGGTGCAGAACGAGCCATGGTGCGCGGTGCGGTCCACCAGCACGGCGATGGCGGCGGCGTCCAGCGCCAGCGGTACCACGTGGAACGCGGCGACCACGGCCAGGCCCCAGCCGGCCGACATCAGCGTGGTCGTGACCGCGCCAAAGCCTTGCCATGCCAACAGCGCGACAAACAGCGCCGCGCCAATCGTCAGCAGAATAAATGCGGCACGCGTCACTTGCCAGACTTCCCGCCTGATAGCAGGCGCTTGAAGACCTGCCGGAAGCCGAAATAGGCCACCGCGTCTTTCATATTGGAGATAAAGCGCAGCCACGGCCGCATGCCCGGATCGGTCACGTATTCGAAGGTCAGCGACACGCGGATCTCGTTCGGGCCGGCCGGGGTGATGCGGTGGCGCAGCTTGTCGCCATCGAACAGCACGATGCCGCCCGGCGGAATCTGCACCGCGCCCGGTTCATCGGGCACCTCGAGGTTGCGGGTGTGGAGTTCGTATTCGAGCCGGCACGAGGACTCGTCCAGCACGCCGATCAGCAGCGTGTAGCGCCGGCCGTCGTAATAGGAGGTGTCGTAGTGCCAGCCGATATGGTCGCCCGGGCGCGTGTAGTAATAGAGCGCGTAGGCGTGCGGGTCGGTGGGCGGGCAGACCTGGAGCTTGTCTCCGGTGACCTGTTCGAGCCAATGAATCAGCGCGGGCGATCGATAGAGTTCGGCAATGAAGGGCGCCTGCTCGTCGATGGTGTGTCGGCTGACGCTGCCGCCCTGCTTGTGGCCGGGCAGGTAGTTGCGGTTCAGCCCCGGCTGGAGCGCGCGGGCCAGCGCCTCCAGCTCGGCGCACTGCTCGGGCGGCAGGAATGTGTCGAGGTAGAGGAACGCGCCCTGGCGGTCGAAGTCGGCGCGCAGCGCGGGCGTGTCCAGCCCGGCCGCCGCGCGTGCCACGGCGGCATCCGGGTGGCCCGCATGACGCGGAGGCGGCGCGGGAGCGTCGATGACTGGATCGAGCGGGGAATCGAGCGCGATGTCGCGGGTAGCCTGTTCCGTCATGGCTGCCTCAATGTTTCGTTGGGGTGCCGACCGCCTGGGGGCGCCGCATGACGCGCCAGTAGTCGATGATCACAAGCAGGGCAAACAGCGGCGCGCCAACCGAGGCCAGCGCCAGGAACGGTCCGATGCTGCTGGTCAGCGTGACCAGCGGCAACAGGTACAGCACGTCCTCGGTCTCGAACCCGGCGGCGGAAGCCTGCTTGGTGCCACTCTTGCCAACCCGCGATTCTATACGCATGCGCAGGAAGAAGATCAGGGCCACCGCCAGCCCGGCCACGGTGCCGCGGCCCACGGGGCCGATCGCCTCGGTGGTCGCGGGCGCGGTCGCGCCAATCGCCATGCCCATGCTGACGAACAACAACACGGTAATCAGGGCGTCGCTGGCCAGATCGTAGAAATGCCCGATCTTGCTGCCTTTGCCGCTGATTCGCGCCAGTTCGCCATCGGTGTGATCGATGAAGTTGGACAGCACGACCAGCAGGGCGCCGTAATTGGTCCACGCGTAGCCCCCCTGCGCCAGGCAGGCAACGCCGGCCAGCCCGATGAGCAGGCGCAACGTGGTCAGGTGGTTCGGGGTGACTCGGGTATTCCGGAGGGGCCGCACAAGGCGGCGGGCAAGGCGGGCATCCCAGGTGGGCGGCATGGGCGGCTCATCCGGGAAATTCGGGGATTTCTGGTTCATCCGTCAACAATCTGGAACGCGTCCCGGCGCGGAGGGGCCGGGCGATGCGCAACACTACGCCGGTGGCGCGGGAATGACAAGCGCACCAGAATACGCCTTTTTGCGGGACGGCGCACTGAGGACGGGCCCGGCGGGCGCTGGGGGCGGCACCTGCAATGTGGCGCTGGCGCCGCCCCGGGGCGGGCGAAAAGCGGGCTAGGGCCGGAAGCCGTCGTCGAGGGTGCGCAGGAACGCCACCACGTCGCGGATCTCTCGGTCGTCCAGCGCCGGGCGGGCACCGGGCTTGCGGTCCATCGGCGGGTCGAAGTCGTCGATATTCTGGCGCAGCGCGGGCGGCAGGTCGTCGTAGGCCACGGTGCGGCCACGCGCATCGCGCCCATACCATTTGGCCGGTTTCAGGTCGCGCTCGACATAGAAGCGCACCACGTCTTCCAGATTGTGGAAGCGCCCGTTGTGGAACCACGCGCCGCGCTGCGCCGTGTTGCGCAGCGTGGGGGTCTTGAACATGCCGCAGTAGCCCTGCTGGGCGGCCTGGTCGGTGCGCTTCGGGCCGCACAGGCCGAGGTCGTAATACTGCGGATTGGCGTTGGCGGCGATCTCCGGGTTGCGCGGCACGCCGAGCGCGGCGAACTGGTAATCGGTCAGCAGCGGATGGGAGCCGTCGGCGCCCTTGTCGATGCGATGGCAGGCCGCGCAGTTGCCTTTCGCCGGGTCCGAGAACAGCCGCAAACCGCGTGTCTCGGCGGCGCTGAGGGTGGTTTCGCCATCGAGGAAGGCGTCGAATTTGCTGTTGTAGCGATGGAAGCTGGGGTCGTCGAGCTGGAAGCGCTCGAGGGCCTGGGTGGCGGCATCGAAGGCGCGCTGGGGATCGTCGAACACATTGGCGCCGAAGGCGGCGCGGAAGGCGTCGCCATAGGCAGCACGTCGTAGTTTGGCTACGACGGCTTCGCGGTCCGGGTTCGCCATCTCGTCCGGATCCAGCAGCGGGCCGCCGGCCTGCTCGCGCAGGCTGTTGAAGCGGCCATCCCACATCAGGCCACCCGTCGGCGGGCTATCGGTCTCGGTCAGCCGCTCGCTGAGGCTGGCCACCTGCACCTTGTGCCAGATCGGCGTGCGATTGAGGGTGTACGCCAGGGAGGGCGTGGCGCGCTTGCCCTGGCGGGTGAGGTCCGGGCCGCCAAGCTGCACGGCCAGCGCATTGGGCGGGCCGTAGCCGTGGGCGGGATCGTGGCAACTCGCGCACGATTGCCGGCCCGAGGCAGACAGCGTGGGGTCGAAGAAAATCGCCTTGCCGAGGCTGGCCAGCGTGGCGGCGTCGGGCTTGGCGGGGGCGGGGGCTGACGCGGCGGCGGCCGGGGTGGCAGCATCACGCGGCTGGCAGGCAGCCAGCAGGCTCACACACATAGCCAGCCACAGCAGGGCGCCCAGGCGGCGCGGCAATCCGGTATCGAGGGTCATGGCAACGGCAAGCCGCCGGGCGCTTGCGCAACCCGGCGGCAGTCAGTGGTCGATCAGATGACGATCAAAGGTTGGTGAAGATATCGGTGCCGAAGCTCACCAGCCCGTCCTGCGCCGCGTACCCAAGGTAGCCGCCCACCTGGAAGATGTCTTCCAGGCTCTTGAGCATCGAGTAATGGTTGTACGGCGTGGTGGACACCGTGCCCGGCTTGATGAACGGCGAGAGCAGCACGGCGCCGGTGCGGTCGCCGCCATGGCTCTGGGTGACCAGGTTGATGTCGTACGGATAGTGCGACACCGAGGCCGGGAAGCTCTGCGTGATCGGGAACGTGACGTTCGGGCCGGGTTGCTGGTTGCAGCAGGTCTGGCCAGAGAAGATCATGTTCAGCGTCGGCGGCGTGGTGGTGGTGTCGATGGCCTGCGACGAGTACGAGCTTTCATCGAAATTGATGATGATCAGGCCGTCCTGCTGGTAGGCCGGCGAAGCCATGATGATCGGCACCCACTTCTGCAGGAAGGCATCGGCCGAGACCAGGCCGCCCGGCGCGCCGTCCACGCACGGCGAGTCGTGGCCGTCGTTGCAGAGGTTGGGCGTGATGAACGTGAAGTTCGGCGTGGTGGCCACGGTCTTCAGGTCGTCGGTCAGCTTGTTCAGGTTGACCACGCTGGTCGCGCAGTCCGGCGAGTCGGTGATCGAGTGGAAGTAGGCGAACGGGTTGTGGCGCGTGGCGTACTGGTCCGCCGGCACGCCGCCGGCCGTGGCGGCCTGGGGCGACTGGGTGGCATCCGTGGCGTTCAGGACCGGGTGGCCGCAGGTGGCGGATTCGCGGGCCGGGTCGTTGCCCATGTCCTCCATATAGCCCTTCCAGGCCAGGTTCACGGCCTTGAGCTGGTCAGGCAGCGTCTTGATCGAGGCCGGATAGACGCAGCCCGTGCCGATGGCCTGGCCGTGGTCGGCCATGCCGGTCAGCGCGAAGTCCTTGTAGACCATGCAGTCCATCTGGGTGTCGGCGGTGACCGACTGGCCGCTGATCATGGCGATGTAGTTGCCCAGGCTGACGTGGCTGGTGCCGAAGTACTGCTGGAGGTGCGCGCCCTGGGCAACCAGGGTCTTGGAGAGGTAGGGTGCCTTCGAGTCCGCCGCGAAGGTGGTGGCGTAGTTCTGGTTCTCGAGCGTGATCACGAACACGTGGCGCACCGACTGGATGGTCTTCGGCACGACCGGGGCCGGGACTTCGGCGGCAGGCGGCGTGGTGGTGGTGCTCTTGTTGTCGTCGGAGCCGCAGGCGGAGACAGCCAACGCGGCCAGCGCGGCGCAGGCGGCGGCGGGCAAGGCGGCCAGCCAGCCGGCTCGGGGGAGCTTGAACATTCGGGATTTCCTTGTTGTCGTGGGTGCGCGCGCGGCCGGACCATGGGCTCTCTTGCCACGCGCGGGCCAGATATAAACAAACTTGTATGTTTGTTTTGTGACAGTTGAGGAATCAATGGCGACACAGGGCGATGTGGCTACAATCGCGGCCATGCCGACCCAAGCCGAGCGCAGCGCGTCCACCAGACAGGCGCTGATCGATGCCGCCACCCAGTTGTTGATCGAACAGGGCTATGCCGCCTTTGGGGAGGCGCGCGTCTGCGAAATGGCTGGCATCAGCCGCGGGTCGCTGCGGCATCAGTTCCCGGAAGGGCGCTACACGCTGCTGCCGGCGATGGTCGAGCAGCTGATCGATACCGAGGCCGCGCGCCTGGCCGCGCTCGGGCCGATGCCATCCCGCGTGCGTCTGCACCTGATGCTCCATGCGCTGGTGAACCGCCGCCAGCGCCACACCTCGCTGGCCATCCTGGAAGTCTGGATGGCCGCGCGTGGCGATACCCGGCTGGCCGAGGCCATCGGCCCGCTGCTGGCCACCGTGCCGGCGCGGCTGTTCGGGCAGGGCCCGAACGACCCGTCGCAGCCGGAGTTGCTCGCGCTCCGGCTGTTCCTCCACGGCGCGACCCTCCACAGCTTTTCCGCCGACTACGACGCCGACAAGGTCGCCGATGCCGTGCAGTGGCTGATCGGCCAGCTCACGCCGCCCCCCGAACTGCCCGCCGTGCTGGCGCGCATCGCCGCGCTACAGGCGCAGCAAGCTTCTCGCCAACCCGCCTGAAGATTTGTTGCTAAAGTCCTTGCTTAACTATTTGCCGTCGCTATACTAAAGCACATGCTTAACCAATCTGATCCTCTCGATATGACGTTCCAGGCGCTGGCCGACACCACGCGCCGGACCCTGCTGGTGCAACTGTCACGCGGCCCCGCGTCCGTGACCGACCTTGCCCGGCCGCTGGCGATGTCCTTGCCGGCCGTCATGCAACACCTGGCCGTGCTGGAACAGGCCGGGCTGGTGCAGTCGCAGAAGGTCGGGCGGGTACGCACGTGCCGGATGGCGCCGAACGCGCTGAGTCAGGCCGAGCAGTGGATCAGCGCCCGGCGGGCCGAGTGGGAAGGCCACTTCGACCGCCTGGGCGAATACCTGGAAACCATGAAGAAGGAGGCAACCCCCGATGGCGACGGCAACTGAAGATACGGCAACCCAATTGGCGCAACCGCGCCCACTGACGGTCTCGCGCGCGTTCAACGCACCCAAGGAACTCGTGTTCCAGGCGTGGACGTCCGCCGAGCACGTCAAGCACTGGTTCTGCCCGCAAGGGTTCACGATTCCCGAGGCCGAGGTCGAGCCCCGCGTGGGCGGCAAGTTCGACTACTGCATGCGCGCGCCGGATGGGCAATCGCACTGGGTGCGCGGCCATTTTGTCGAGATCCTGCCGAACGCGCGGCTGGTGATCGACATGACCGTGGTCGGCGGCGACGGCGCCGCACTGTTCAACGCCCTGACCACGGTGTCGTTCGAGAACGTCTGCGGCGGCACGCAGCTCGATGTCGAGCAGCGCTACACGCTGCTGGACCCGGTCGCCGGCAATTTCACGCGCGGCGCCGCGCAGGGCTGGGCCGAGACGCTGGACCGCCTGGAGGTGGAAGTGGCCCGTATGGCCGATGCGCCGCCCGCCGAGCGCTCGGTGGTGCACGGCATCTTCCGCATCGAGCGCACCTTCAAGGCCACGCCGGCGCAGGTCTTCCGGGCGCTGACCGACCCCAAGGCCAAGGCGCAATGGTTCGGGGGCGGCAAGGACTATCAGGAACTGGCGCGGACCATGGATGCCCGCCCCGGTGGCCGCGAGCACCTGAAGGGCGGCTGGGCCAACGGGCTGGTCTCGACCTTCGATGCCATTTATTACGATGTGGTGCCCGGCGAGCGTCTGGTCTACGCCTACGAGATGCATATGGGCGAGCGCAAGATCTCCGTCTCGCTGGCGACCTTCGAAATGAAGCCAGCCGGCGATGGCACGCGGCTGGTCATGACGGAGCAGGGCGCTTTTCTCGATGGCTATGACGATGCCGGTTCGCGGGAGCATGGCTCAGGGCTGCTGCTCGACGCGCTGGCGCAGTATCTGGCGGGGGCGGTTGTGTGAAGGGGTTTTCTCTCGCACGCTTTCTCGATGCGATCACGCATCTTGAGCCGCCTGCCCTCTCCCCCGCCCCGCTCCCGGAGGGAGAGGGGAGCACCCCCTCGGCCCGTCAACGGACGGCGGTTTGCTCCCCTCGCCCGCTTGCAGGAGAGGGGCCGGGGGAGAGGGATTGCGCGGAATGCGCGATATCACCTCGTCCTCACCGTGGACAAGCGTCACGCGTAACACCACCAGCGCGCTGATTACGGCAGCGTTGTCACGTACATCCGCAACCGCGCCGAGGGCTTCCCCGATCCGAGCCGATAACTGCGCCGGCGCTGGCACCGCCTCGCCCGTCCGCAGCCGTCCGCGATAGTGCCGCGCCACCCCGCTCAACACGCGCCGCACGGGTTTGCGCGCGGCGGGCGGCAAGGTCGGCAGCGCCTGCTGCAGCGTCAGCGTGCAGTAGCCCACCTGCAGTTCCGTGAAGCCGTCCGAAGCCAGCCGGTCCGCGCTGGCACCGAGGCGCGGCATCAGTTGCCCGAAGCGGTCCAGCATGCGCGCGCCCAGCGGCGCGGGGTCGCCGCGCCACGTGGCGGCCTGCGCCAGATCCTGCCAGCTCGCGCGGATCAGCCGGTGCGCGGCCACATGCGCCCCGAACGGCCGCGCCAGCGTCGCCCAGAGCGGCGCGAACAGCATCGCCGCCGCGTTCGCCAGACTCGTGTTGAAGGCGCCGAGCAGGTTGGCATCGTAAATACTCTGGATATTGGCGAACGAGGCCGTGTTGACCGACAGCAGCATTGCAATCAACTGGAAGCCGGGCCGCGCGATCAACAGGCCGATGCCGAGGTAGGGCAGGGCGAGCATGCCGACCAGCGCCTCGAAGGTCTGCGCGTGCGGCACGACCAGAAACAGGTAGTACGACGCCACGCCCAGGCACGCCAGGCTCCAACGCGCGAACACCGGCGTCACGCGGCGCGGTTCGTCGAGGGTGGCGAAGAAGCAGCACGCGATGGCCGCCACCGCCACCGGTCCGCCCCCATCCTCCCATCCGGAACACATCCAGATCAGCCCCGCGCAGAACACGGCCAGACCCGTGGAAGCCGCGCCGAACAGCAGCATGCCGTGATCGTGATAGCGGCTTGCCGTGGGGCTTTCTGACGGGGCGATGCGCGCCGAGGCCGGCGGGGCGGCTTGCGTGGGACGGTCGCCGATGCCGTGCTGGAGGGCGTCGCAGGTGGCTAGCAAGTCGTCCATCCGGCCGCGCAGGAAATCGGCCGTGTCTTGCAGGGCGGGGTTGGCGTGCGGCGCGCGCGGTTTGGCCCGTAGCACGCTGTCCAGCGCGGAGAGCGTGGGCATCAGCCGCGACATGGTCTCGCGCAGCGCCCGCGCGTGGTGCAGCGTGTGCCGGCTCTCGGTATCGAACGACAGGTGCGCGATCATCTGGTCCAGCGCGAGCATGTCCGCCGCCAGCCGGTGGCGGCTGGCGCTGGCGTGCGGGTCGGCAGCGAGGATGTCGGCCGACCAGGCCCGGGCATCGCGAATCCACTCCCCGGCGCGCTCGCGCAGCGCCGGCGCCACCTTGGCCGGCAGCACGATCGCCCCGACCAGCCCCGCGCAGACGATGCCGATGACAATCTCCTCGATGCGCGCCACCGCCACATCGAAAATCTCCCCCGGATGGCTCACGGCCGGCAGCGCCACGATGGGCAGCGTGTAGGCGGCCAGCAGGAACACATAGCTGCGCGGGCCGCGCTCCAGCAGCGAGAGGTAGACCAGCCCCGTGATCCACAGCGCGATGGCGCCCGTCAGCACAATCGGCATATTGACCAGCGCCGGCACCGTGACCACGGCGGCGGTGGCGCCCAGCACCGTGCCGGCCACGCGATAGGCGGCCTTGGAGCGCGTGGCGCCCGTGAGCGGATGCGAGACGAAGTAGACCGTGGCCATGGCCCAGTAGGGGCGCGGCAGGCCGAAGGACAGGGCGATATAGAGCGCCAGCATCGCGGCCGCGAATGCCTTCAGCGAGAACAGCCACTGTCGGGCATGCGGCCAGCCAGCCATGATGGGAATCGTCCGGGGGCGGAAGTGTGTGGGAGCGTTGCGGGGCAGTGTAGCGAACTGGCGATCATTCCCTGCATGATTTAAAATTCGTCGATCCAGTCGGAATTTTCATATCAATCGATCCCGGGGAATGCCATGCCCATCGACATCCGCGCGCTGCGCTACTTCGTGGAAACCGCGCGGCTCAAGAGCTTCACGCAGGCGGCGGCGTCGCTGTACGTCACCCAGTCCACCATCAGCAAGATGGTGCGTCAGCTGGAGGACGAGGTGGGCCAGCCGCTGCTGATCCGCGAAGGCAAGTCCGTGCGACTGACCGATGTGGGCCGGGTGGTCTACGACCGTGGGCAGGAGGCGCTTGGCGTAGTGCATCGGCTGACGCTGGAAGTGGCGGATCTGTCGTCACTCGGGCGCGGGCAGCTGACCGTGGGCCTGCCGCCGATGGTCAACCTGTTCTTCTCGCCTGCGGTCAGCGCGTTCCGTCAGCGGTATCCGAATCTCGAACTGACCTTGTCCGAGCATGGCGGGCAGGTGGTCGAGCAACAAGTGGCGAATGGCGAACTTGAAGTGGGCGCCACGGTGCTGCCCGGCGACAGCGGGCTGGATCTCGCCACGCGCGAGTTCGCGCGGTATCCGATCTGGGTGGTCGGCCCGCGCGGCGCGCCCTGGGCGGGTGGCCGGACGGTGAAGCTCGATGCGCTGCGCGAGACGCCGCTGGTGCTGCTCACCGACGAGTTCTCGCTGACCCGCAAGCTGCGTCAGGCGTTTGCCACGGCCCGCATGGCGCCGCGCGTGGTGGCGCAGAGCGGCCATTGGGACTTCCTGGTGTCGATGGCGGCCGCGGGCCTTGGCACCACCTTTCTGCCTGAACCGCTGCTGGCGCGGCTGGATGCCGCCGACACCCTCGCCATGGCCCGGCTGACCGAGCCGACCATGGACTGGGCGATGGCCCACGTCTGGCCGCCGGGCCGCTACCTGTCTCACGCGGCGCGCGCGTGGCTGGCGGTCTGCGAAGAGGTGATCGGGTAATCAGGCAAACGAAAAAAAGCCGGGCAAGGCGCCCGGCCGAAGTCACTGCATGGAGAGGCGGATTCGGATCCGTCTTAGAACTGCTTGACCACCTTGAACATCACGCCATAGTCCTTCACGCCGTCCTGGTCGGCCGTGTAGCCGTTGGCGGACAGGTTGAGCAGGTCCTTGGCGTAGCCCACGCTGACCGTGCTGTTGTAGTTGAAGCGGCTGCGCTGGGTGGCGTCCGGCAGCGCGAAGCGCGCATCCGGGGCACCAGCCAGGCTGGCCTGGCGCTGGCCGGCGCCGTAGAACAGGTTCGGCCCGCCCTGCAGGCGCACGCTGGCGTTCAGGCCGTTCGCGTGCTGATAGCCCAGCTTCACACCGCCGATGGCGTCCATCGCCGTGGTGGTGGCGCCCGAGACGTTGAGGTTGTAGGCCCCGGCGCCTTGCTCGTTCACCGCGTGGTCGCGGGTCTGGCGCATGTCCAGGCCCATCATCGGCGTGACGGTGAAGCCCTTCGCCACTTCCACCGGCTTGCCGACCACGAAGTTGGCGCGGTACTTGTCCTGGCCGTTCTTCGAGGAAGCCGTCTCGTTGACGCTGCCGTAGTTGAGCGAGCGGCTCGATTCGAGACGATGCTGCTCGAACTGCAGGTCACCGGAGAGTTCCAGCCCGGCGGCGATCGGGTTGACGTACTGCACGCCGGCGAACTGGCTCACGCCCGAGAGGCCGTTGCTGGCGGCGGCGTTGGAGCCGGCGTCGATGCTGGCCAGGTTGGCCACGCCGTAGCGCACGGCCACCTTGCCCTGGTCGCCCACGCTGAAGCGCGAGGACAGCACGGCCATGTCGTACTCGGAGCCAGCCAGGCGGGCGCCGGGGGTGCCACGGGTGACCATGTTGAAGCCCAGGCCGCTCGGGGTTTCCTTGACGTTGTCGGCCAGCACGCTGAAGCGGTTGCTGAGCACCTTGGCCTGGTTCATGGCCTGGCCGAAGCCCTGGCCGGTGAGTTGGCTCACGCCCTTGGTGACTTCGGCGGCGGTGGCCAGGTTCAGGCTCTGGAACACGGCGTTGTTGGAGTAGGCGCCTTCGAGGGCGGCGGCGGCGTCCTTGAGCTTGGCGTCGGTCACCACGTCCTGGTAGGCGTTCTTGGTCATCGTCACGTCGATGCCCTTGGCGTCCTGGGCCGCGTTGGCGGTCCAGACGGCGCTGTCGGACTGGATGTTCTGGGCGCCGGTGATATCGGTGCCCTGGAACACGTTGTCGAAGGTGACCGCCTTGGCGGCGGTGCCGGCGGCGAAGGCAGTGTCGACCTTGACCTCGGAGACGTCCAGATGGTTGCCGCGCAGGGTGCCGGCGGTGCCGTTGGCGTTGGTGCCGACCTGGTAGCCGCGCAGCAGCATGCGGGGGGCGACTTCAGGGGCGGGCGTGGGCACGGAGCCCTGCCCGGGGAGCTTCTCCTGAGTCGCGATAACCTTGTCTGCGCCAGTGATAGCCGCAGCGCTGCCCGGGGCAAAGATCGCACAGCCGGTGTCGCAGGCGAGGTTCACCGTACCGTTGTTGACGACCTTGCCATTGCCGCCGAAGGCGTACGAATCATCGGCATAGACGTTGATGACACCGGTAGCGTTGTTGGTGATCTCGTTCGCGGTGTTGCTGCCCTTGATGCCGATCAGGCCCGTGCCGTTCGTACCGTCCGCCTTGCCGGCTTCGGTGCCGACATTGAGCGTACCGGCATTGATGATGTTGGTGGTGTAGCTCGACGCGGCGCCCAGAATGCCCACCGCCCCGTTGCCCTGCACATTGATCGTGCCTTCGTTGCCGAAATTGGTGGCACGGCCCATGCTGATCAGTGCCTTCTCGGCGCCGTTCATCACGCCGTTGATCACACCCGTCGAACGGTTGACCAGCCAGTTGTTGGGCCTGTCCGTCGCGTCGCCATGGGCGGTCTTGAGGGCGGCGTAGCCGTCGGTGGCCGTGATCGTGCCGGCGTTGTTGAACGGCTGGCCGCCAGGCAGGGAGCTGATGTTGACCAGCGCGCCAGTGCCCGGCGCCGTATTGCGCAGGGTGCCGCCCTGTTGATTGGTGACGTTGAGCCGGCCCTGGATGGCATTGCCCGCGCTCACTGTCCAATCGCCGGTATTGACGATGTTGTTGGTATAGGACGCCGCCGTTGCGCTGCCGTGGAAGTTGCCTTCATTAAAGAAGGTGGCGTTCGAAGCGAGCGTCAGCAGTTCCACATTCATCGTGGCACCGGCCCGGTTGTACCCCGTGCCGCTCCGCACCGCGCCGGCCGCCAGCGTGCCCTTGTTCTCGAAAGAACCCAGCGCCAGCGAGTTCGACGGCGACGAGAAGCTGGCGCCTTGCTGGTTGAGCAGCCATTTGCCGCGCATGTCCAGCGTGGCGGCGTTGGTCACTGCGCCATAGTTGGTGAGATGGTTGGCGGCGACATAACCCAGGGGGTCATCCAGCGAGACGGACTGGCCTGTTCCGGCAATGACGTCGGTCAGCACCTCAGCCATGGTCGGCGCCGCCCCCCTATGCGCGTCGCTCGGGTCCATGGCCGCGCCGTTGAAGTTCACGCTGCCATGGTTGACGACCAGGCCGTTGCCTTCGGTATAGAAGGCGCGGCCCAGATCGGTGTTGACGTTGATGACCCCGCCCTGCTCGTTGATGGCGGTACCGCCGGCGAGTGCGCCGAGTCCGATCAATTGGTGCGCGGTGCCGTCGGCAACCGTTGCGGCGTCGGCGTCAAGATTGATGGTGCCGGTATTGACGGTCGTGCCGCCGGAGAGCGCCAGCATGCCGAAGCCGGAGTTCTTGACGCTGATCGTGCCCGTGTTGGTGGCCCTGGCATTTTCGCCGTAAGGGGCGTCAGTGGAACCTGCCAGCATGCCGGCGCCACGGTAATAGGACGTCGTGGTGGTGTAGGGCGTGTGACCGGTGATCTGGCCCTGGGCGTCGACGACCGCCACCGCGCCATTGAGCGATACCTGGCCGGCGTTCAGCGCGGTGCCGTTCGCGCTGGCGGACGGCCCGAATAGCGCTGCGCCCTCCAGGACGATGGAGCCATTGGCGCCATTGGTGACCGTGCCGTAGTTGTTCGCCAACTGGGCATAGCCTGCGTCGCCGGCCCAGCGTAACGGATATATATTGACGCCGTTGGTGGAGCGCGGCGTGGCGGACGAAGTCATCCGGATCTCCCCACTGTTGTCAGCGGTCGAACCGGCGCCGCGTACCAACTGCATGGCGGCAGAGTGATTGTTGGACGATCTCGAATTGGTAGCGGAAATCGTGCCGGAGTTCTGCAGCCGGGCGCCCGAGCTCGCCGCCATGAGTACCGTAAAGTCCCCGCTTGCACGGATGGCGCCCGCGTTGGCGATCGTGCTGCCGGCGCCGGCAGCGGCAAGCACGCCTCCGTCGTTATAGGAGTAGTGCGCGTTCGCTACATGGTCTATGTCGAGAACGGACGCGTCGGTCATTTTCAGTGAACCGCCGCCCTGGACCGTTGCGAACTTGGAGTCCTGGCCCCGAAGCGACAAGTTCTGGATGGCGGATTGGCCGCTCACCGTCACGGAGCTCTTGCCGTTCACGGCGATGCCCGTCGGCGTCATATGGTTTTTGTTGGCGTCGCTTGCCTCGAGCCGCACCATGACGCCACCATCGACATTGACGGTGTTGTTGTCCCCGGTGACCTGCAGGCCGCTCCATTGTTGCGACTGGCCGCTTCCGGTGATCTGCCCCGTTGCCGCGATGTTGATCGCGCCGTCCACTGAGACCTGGTTGTCGTTGCCGCTGACGGATACACCGCGTGTGACGAAGGAAGCACTCATTTGCGTCACGTCGGTGCCGATGTCCTCGTTGGCCACCGTGACGTTGCCGTTGATCCTGACTTTGCCATGGTCACCCTCGACGACAACGCCCTGGCCGCCCTGGAGGACACCTTCCGCATTGCGGGCGACCGTGACGTTGATATTGCCGCCCAGTGTGACATCCGCCTGGCTGCCGGAAATGCCGGCGCCCGTGGCGTTCTTGCTGACCTGGATGTCGCCCGTGTTGGTAAAGCGCGTGAAGTCGCCTTCGGCGGGGTTTTCGGCGGCCACGCGGATGCCGATGGAGCCGGCGTCCGCCACGTCGATCTTGGCTGCGGACTGTACCGTGGCGCGACTGCCGGTGATGTCGACGCCCCGGGCGCCGTCGCGCACGGTCAGCGTGCCGCTGAGGTTGGCGCTTGCGTCATCGCCGGTGATCGAGAACAGCGAGGAGCCGGCGCCAGTGCTGGTGGCGTCGATGTTGGACGCCTGGACGTCGGCACCGTTGCCGGTGATCCGGACGGCGGTGCCGCCGCCGTCCACCGTGACGGTGGTCGGTGCAGCGGCGTCCTTGCCACCGAGCGAGACCTTGGCGTTGTCGCCCGTCATGTCGACGCCGGTGGAGGCCGGCCCGGACACCGCGGTCGTGCCGTCCAGGGACACCGAGCCTTGATCGCCCTCGATCCCGACGCCCGTGCCGCCTTCGGAGACCGTGGTTTCGCCGCCGATGACCACCCTGGCGCCCTTGCCATGGATGGAGGTGCCGGTCGAACCCTCGCCGGAGATGGCGGTGTGGCCGTTGATAAGGAGCACGGTGTTGTCTTCATCCAGACGCAGGCCGGTGGCGCCGTTGGCGACCGCCAGGTTTTCGGTGCTATGAATGAGGGGCGCGGGCGGCTCCGTCGGAGTGACCGGGGTCGCCGGGGCGAGCGACGCGGCCGGGGCAACCGGAGCAACCGGGGCCGCCGGGGTAACAGGCGCGGCGGCATCGCTGTGGCTGCCGCTGCCGCTAAACAGCGCGGCAAGACCGGCGGCGCCGGCCACGATGCCCGAGCCAATCAAGGCCTGATGATCGGAAGAACCTGAATTTTCCTCGCAGGTGTCGGCAATCGGCATGCCATCGGCATCCAGTTGCGGCTCGCACACGGCGGCGTCCGGGGTGCCCGGGCCGACCTCGCCCAGCTCTTGCGTGGCAACCGGCTGTTCCGCCCAGGCGGCTTCGGCGCCAATCTCCTGCGCCATGCCGGTGGCTTGCATGGCAAGCAGGGCGGCCGCTACGGCCGTGGCGACGACGGCCTTGCGCACGCTGCTGCGCTTGCCGTGGGACTTGGCGATTTCGGAAACGGCAACCCAGGTGCCAAGGGATTCGTTAAAGACTGCGCGATAGGTGGTGTTCATTTCTGCTCTCCATGAGTGTGCATGGAGGGTAGAAATGAAGCGGTCTGCGCTGAATGGTAGAAACTTTAGAAACCGGGAGACGCCGGGGGGGCCCCCCCGACCCGGTTTCGATCCGGATCTATCCGATCACCCGAACGGGTTTCCGATCAACGCGCGCGCAGCGCATCCACGATATTCAGGCGCGACGCGCGCAGCGCTGGCAGGAATCCGCCGATGAAGCCCATCGCCATCGAGAACAGCAGCGTCTTGACGACGATGCCCGGCGTGAGCAGGAAACGGAACGACAGGTCGGCGAAGGTCTGGAAGTTCGTCGTCGAAAATGACGCAAACTGCATCAGCGCCGCGCAGGCCAGCCCGGCCACGCCGCCGACAAAGCCCAACAGCACCGCCTCGATAAGAAACGCCGCGAGCACATTGGTGCGCTGGAAGCCCAGCGCGCGCAGCGTGCCGATCTCGCCCACGCGATTGGCCACCGAGGCGTACATCGTGATCATGGCGCCGATCATCGCCGCCACGGAGAAGATCGTGGTCAGCGTCAGCCCAAGGATGTTGATGAAGGTGGAGAGCGCGCGCGACTGGTCGCTGTAGAACTGCTGCTCGCGCTTGGCCTCGTTGGCGAGGCGGGGGTCCACGTCGATGTCGGCCCGGAACTTGTCGAAGCCGTCCGCCTGGCCCAGCCGCACCACCATCGACGAATAGCTGGTGCGCCGGAACGACTGCATGAGCTGGTCTACATCGCCCCAGATCTCGGAGTCGAAGCCGCTGCCGCCGGCGTCGAAATGGCCCACCACGGTCCAGTCGCGCTGGGCAAAGCGCAGGTGGTCGCCAATGCGCACGTTGCCGAAGCCCTTGGCGATGCTGCTGCCGACGATGATCTCCGACGAACCCGGCCGGAACACGCGCCCGGCCGTGATACGTACCTGCGGGCGCAGCGTCACGCCCTGCGGCGATATCCCCCGGATCACCACATTGGCCGGGGAGGCCGCGCCGCTCTTGGTCAGCGAAATCAGCACCACGGCCTCGCGCGAGGCCATCGGCCGACCCTCCTTGTTCATCGCCACGGCCGGGTGCATCTCCATGGCCGCCGCCTGGTCGCGGGTGATCGCGCTCTGGATCTCGGTTTCGGCGCCCTTGCGGATCAGCACCACGTTGTCCGCCTCGCCGGTGGTCACCAGCGTCTGCTTGAGGCCGGCGTCGAGCATCAGCATCGCCGCGAAGACGAAGACCACCAGCGCCAGCCCGCCCGCCGTGAGCGCGGTGGTGAGCCGCCGGGCCCAGACGTTGCGTGCGATGTAGTGGAGTGGGATGACCATGTGGGGGAGGGGGCCGGGCCGGTCAGCCGATGGCCCGCAGGCCCTCGACGATGCGCACGCGCGCCGCCTGCACGGCCGGCACGATGGCCGCCGCCACGCCGCAGACGAGTGCGCAGGCCGCCTGCATCGCGGCGGTTTCGTGCGACACCGTGAACACCGGGAACACATTGCCGACCGTCGACTTGAACAGATTGGCGGCCGGTGGGGTCAGTAATATGCCGATGGCGCCGCCGATCATGCACAGCACCATCGACTCCCCGAACACCAGCATCGCCAGGAAGCCCGGCCCGAAGCCAAGTGCCTTTAGCGTCGCATATTCGGTGGTCCGCTCGCGGGCGCTCATCGCCATGGCATTCGCCATCACGGCCATCACGATCACGATCACCACGTACGACACCACGCGGATGGCCGCGATGATCTGGTTGGACATCGCCACGAAACCGAGCTGGAACGCCTGCTCCGTCTCGGTCATGGTCTCGGCCAGCGAGTTGCGGAAGACGTCGTCCACGCGGCGGGAGACGGCGGCGGCATTGTCCGGGTTGTCGATGCCGAGGATGAACACGCCCACCTGATCCGGCTTGCCGACGGCCTTCTTGCGGATGCTTTCGTTCAGGTACTCGTAGTGGAACAGCATCTGCCGCGTGATGGTGGACTCATCGCGGCCTTCCATGATGCCGCGCACGACGAAGTCCCACGTGCCGGGGTAGATCGTGCCCTTGAGCGGGATGACATCGCCGATCTTGAAGCCGTACTGGTCGGCCAATTGCCGGCCCACCAGCGCGCCCCGGCGGTCGCGCCGGTAGTCCGCGCGCTGTTCGGGCGGCAGGATCAGTTCGGGATACAGATCGATGTAGTTGTCCGAGACGGCGAACTGGGCGAAGAAGTTCTTGGGGTCGCGATAGGTGCCCGCGAACCAGCTTGAGCGGGCGACTTGCGTCACGCCCTCCACGCCACGGATGCGATTTTCGTAGCTCAGCGGCAGCGGAAACACCAGCGAGATCGAGTTGCGCGTGACCAGCCGCGCGTTGGACGCCGCCGCCGCGCCGGCGTACCAGGCATCCACCACGGTCTGGAGCAGCCCGTAGGCCAGCACGGCGATGACCAGCCCGAGCACGGTCAGCGCCGTGCGCAGCTTGTGGCGCATGGCGTTGCGGGCGATCAGCCGGGGCAGGTACATGGCGATGGGGTCCTGATGTCCTGGAATGCTGAAACTAGCGCCGGCCGGCCAGCAGTTCGCCCTTTTCCAGATGGACGAGCGAGCGCGCCGCCTCGGCCGCGTGGGCGTCGTGGGTGACCATGATGATGGTCTTGCCGGCGTCGGCATTGAGCCGTTGCAGCATGGCCAGGATCTCGGTGGCGGAGGTGCGGTCGAGGTCGCCGGTGGGCTCGTCGGCCACGATCAGCGTGGGGTCGGTAATCAGCGCGCGGGCAATCGCCACGCGCTGCTGCTGGCCGCCGGACAGCTCGGACGGGTAGTGGTCCATCCGGTCGGCCAGATTGACCATGCCCAGCACCATCTCCACGCGCTCCCGCCGCTCATGGCGCGACAGGCGCGTCAGCATCAGCGGCAGTTCCACGTTCTCGTACGCCGTGAGCACCGGCATCAGGTTGTAGAACTGGAAGATGAAGCCGACGTGCGCGGCGCGCCAGTCGGCCAGCGAGGATTCCGGCAGCCCGGCAATGTCCACCCCGGCCACGCGCAACTCGCCGCTGTCCGGGCGGTCGATGCCGGCGATCAGGTTCAGCAGCGTGCTCTTGCCCGAGCCGGACGGCCCCATCAGCGCGATGAAATCGCCCTCGGCAATGTCGAGTGTGATGTCGGACAGCACCGGCACCGTCTGCGCACCACGCCGGTACGACTTGGCGAGGTGGCGGATGGCGACGAGCGGCTCAGCGGGGCGGGGGGCGGCGGGATCAGTTGTCACGTCGGTTGTCACGTCGGTTGTCACGTCGGTCGTCACGTCACTTCTTCGCCACGGTGACCTTGCTGCCATCGGACAGCTTGTCGGCCGGCGCCAGCACCAGCGTGTCGCCGGGCTTCACGCCCTGCACGGCCACCAGCTCGCCCACGCGGGCGCCCTTGGTCACCGGCACCTGCCTGGCCTTGCCATCCACCACCTGGAACACCACCGGCTTGCCGTCGCGCTCGACAATGGCGGCCGGCTGCACGGCGACCAGCGCCTTGCGGTCCTCGGGCGGCACAGGCTTGGAGAGGAAGGCGATCTTGGCGCTCATGTCCGGCAGCACGCGCGGGTCACGGTCGACAAAACGCACCTTGACCAGCACGGTGGCCTTCGAGCGGTCCACGGTCGGCACGATGCGCGACACCCGGCCGGCCATGCGCAGGTCGGGCAGGGCGTCCAGCAGCAGTTCCACGGGCTGGTCGACGATGATCTTGACGATGTTCGACTCGGACACATCGGCCTCGACTTCGAGGGTCTCCATGTCGGCAATGGTCACGACCGCGCCCTTGGTGTCCGAGGCGGCCGAGAACGGCGTGATGTTGTCGCCGACGTTGGCGTGCTTGATCAGCACCACGCCGTCGAACGGCGCGCGGATCACGGTCTGCTCGACGGATACCTCCGCCGAGCGGGCGTTGGCCTGGGCGGAGGTGATCGATGCCTGCGAGTTGTTGATCGACGCGCGGGCCTTGTTGTAGCGGGCCAGGTCGGCGTCGTACTGCTGCACCGAGATGGCCTTGGGCGCCAGCAGCGTCTCGGAGCGGCGCAGGTTCACCTCGGCATCGCGCAGTTCGGCCTGCTGGAGTTGCAGGTTGGCCTGTGCCACCTGCACCTGCGCCCTGGCCTGGGCCAGCGACGCCTCCACGTCCCGGCTTTCGATCCGGGCGATGATCTCGTCCTTCTTGACGCGCGAACCCTCCAGCACGCCCAGCCATTCGAGCCGGCCCTGCGCCTTGGACGCCAGTGCCGCCTTGCGCTGCGGCACCACGTAGCCAGTGGCGTTCAGCAGGGTGTAGTTCTGGGAGGGGTAGGCGCTGGAGACGGTGACCACCTCCACCGCCTGCGGCCCGGCCAGCCGGGCGCCAATGCCGATCACGGCCAGCACGACCACGGCGATGGCCGCGTAGCGGAGCCAGCGGCGGCGCCCACGCGGCGCGGGCGCCATGGCACTGCGATCGATCTTCAGCCTGCTCAGGTCTTGATCAGCCAATTTTTCAACCGATAGGGTGCGGAAAAGGGCTGACAGTATAGCGCCGTGTGATCCCGACGCCGGCGCCTGCGCGGAATCAAAGCAGCTTGCCCGGATTCATGATGCCGCTGGGGTCGAACACCTGCTTGATGGCGCGCATCAGGCGCAGTTCGAGCGGGTCTTTCAGTGCCAGGAACGCGTCGCGCTTGAGCTGGCCGATGCCGTGCTCGGCGCTGATGCTGCCGTCGTAGCGGGCCACTTCGTCCAGCACGTCCTCGCTGACCGCCTTGCCCTCGTTGAGCGCCCATTTGGCGTCCGCGCCGAGCGGGCGGGACAGGTTGTAGTGCAGGTTGCCGTCGCCAAAATGGCCGAAGATGAACGGGCGGATGCCGGGGTGCTTCGCCAGCAGCCGGGCCTCCATCGACGCCATGAAGGCCGGAATCCGCTCGATCGGCAGGGAAACATCGTGCTTCAGGTGCAGCCCGTCGGCGCGCTGGGCCTCGGAGATCTCCTCGCGCAGCCGCCACAGGCTCTGCAACTGGGCCAGCGAGGCCGAGACCGCCGCGTCGAGGCAGAGACCCTGCTCCAGCGCGTCGCCAATCACCGATTCCAGCAGGGCGTTGAGCACGTCCTCGGGCGCCGTGTCGGCGATTTCCACCAGCACGTAGGCCGGATGGCGCTCCGGGAAGGGCGCCTGCACGCCTTCGGCATGGGTCAGCACCAGTTCCAGGCAGTCGCCCGTAAAGAACTCGAAAGCCTGAAGCCGGGCGCCGCAACGGGCGAACAGCAGCGAGAACAGCTTCAGCGCCTGCTCGGACGATTCCACGGCAGCCAGCACCACGGCGCGCGAGTCGGCGCGCGGCAGCAGGCGCAGCGCGGCAGCCGTGATCACGCCCAGCGTGCCTTCGGAGCCGATCAGCAGTTGCTTGAGGTCGTAGCCGGTGTTGTCCTTGCGCAGCGTGCGCAGGCCGTGGAAGACCTCGCCATCGGGCAGCACCGCCTCCACGCCCAGCACCAGCTCGCGCGTCATGCCGTAGCGCACCACGTTCACGCCGCCGGCGTTGGTGGCGAGATTGCCGCCGATCTGGCACGAGTCCTCGGCCGCCAGCGAGAGCGGGAACAGCCGGTCGGCCTCCTCGGCGGCACGGCGCAGATTGCCGAGAATGCAGCCGGCCTCCACGACCATGGTGTTGGCGATGGTGTCGATCGACCGGATCTTGTCCATGCGGTCCAGGCTCAGGATCACGTTGACGGACCGGTTGTCCGGCGCGGCACCGCCGCACAGGCCGGTATTGCCGCCGCGCGGCACCACCGGCACGCCGGCCTGCTGGCACAGCGCCAGCGCCCGGGAGACCTGCTCGGTCGTGCGCGGCCGAATCACGGCCTGGGCCTGGCCCTTGTAGAGGCCGCGCCAGTCGCTGGTCCACGGCGCCACGTCATCGGGCGCGGTGGCCACCACGTCGGGGCCAAGGGTGTCGGTCAGGCGTTGCAGGAAGGCGGCGTCGGACATGGGATACCTATCTATATATAGAGGGGGTTCAGGCGGCGGCCCGCAGCGGCAGGCCAAGCCGCGCGGCGGCATTGCGAAGATGGGCGGCGGCGGCCAGCCGGGCGGCCTCGGGGTCCGCCGCGCGGATCGCCTCGAAAATCGCCACATGCTCGCCATGCACCTGCTCGGGCAGCCCCGGCTGCTGCTGGGAATTGCCGCGCGCGGTGCGCACGGCGTGATGGAGCTGCAGGTTCAGGTACTGGAGCAGGTCCTGGTAGTACTTGTTGTGGGTGGCGGTGGCCACGGCCACGTGGAACTGAGTGTCGGATTCGGCACCCCGGTCGATGTCGTGCAACTGGGCGGCGAGGGTACCGAGCAGGTCGGCCATACGCCGGAGATCGTCGTCGGTCCGGCGACGCGCGGCCATCGCGGCGGCGGCGCTTTCCAGATCGAGACGCAGCTCGTAGATCGCCGCCAGATCGGCGGCGTCGGCGCCAGCCTGGCCGGACAGGCGGAATCCAGCGTCGCTGACGCGGGAACGGACGGTGCTGCCGAGCCCCTGACGGCTTTCGATCATCCCCTGCGAGCGGAGATGCTCGGTCACTTCCCGGATGACGGCGGTGCTGACGCCGTATTGCTCGGCGAGCTGCTTGCCGGTGGGGAGGCGGGCGCCGACCGGGTAGACGCCGTCCGCAATCTCCGCGCGGAGTTGCTGGATGACGCGTTCGGTGAGGGTGATCGGGCGGGTCGTCTGCATGGGGTGAGACGTTACCTTTTTATGGTTATATGAAAACTTGGGGTAAACGCTGATGTGGTGTTGGCTTTTGGAGTCGCAGCGCCCGCAGGGCGATGTGAAACATGCCGTTGCCAACAAAAGCCAACACCATCCATCAACGAACCGCCCCCCTCGCAACCTCCAAATTCCCCCTAACCCTCCGAGCCGTCTCAGAATCCGCCGGCAGCAACCGATACAACCGCTCCCAATACCCAATCGCCTCAGGCAGCGCCCCCCGCTCAGCCGCATCCGTCCCCGCCAGGGCCAGCGCCTTGGGCTCATCCCCATCCAGCGCCAGCGCCGCCCGCACCTGCTCCATCGGCGCCCCCTCCAGCTGCCCCCCAGCCGCGCTGGCCAGCGCATCCGCATAATCAGCCCTGAGCGCCGCCGCATCCGGGACGAGCGCCACGGCCTTCCCATAAGCCGCCGCCGCATCATCAAACCGTTCCAGCGCCGTATACGACCGCGCCAGCATGTACCACCCATTGGCATCGCCCGGTTCCTGCCGCAGCCGTAGCGCCAGCCGGGACACCATGGCGTCGATTTGCTGCATGTCGACCGTATGCCCATCGCCAGTCGGCAGCGTGGCCGGCGCACTGGCCCACGCCGCGCGGACCATGCCGGGGTTGCCGAGGTGGAGGTAGAGCAGCATCGCCCCGCCTGGCAGCAGGGCCAGCGAGGCGGCGACCACCCAACGGGACCGTCCCGGCGGCGCAACAGAATCGGCCAATTCAGGCGGATCCGTCCGAGGCCGGAACACCGCCCGATGCCGCCGCCGCGCCCGCACCACAACCACCGCAGTGCCGAGCACCAGCAGCGCCGGCCCGAACCACAGCAGCCACGTCAATGGCCGCACCGGCGGGTCGTAGAGCACGAAGTCGCCATAGCGCTGCACGAGGAAGTCCTTCACGGCGGTCTCGCTCGCGCCGCCGCGTAGCTGCTCCCGGATCTGCCCGCGCAGGTCCACCGCGAGGTCGGCGTTGGAGTCGGCCAGCGTCTGGTTCTGGCAGACCAGGCAGCGCAGCTGTTCCGCCAGCGCATGCACGCGGGCGTCCAGTTTGGCGGCATCGTCGGCGCCGTGGGCGGCGCACGCCATCCAGAGCAGGCAGGCGAGCGCCAATCTACGCATGGCCGGGCTCCCGCTCCAGCGTGCGCAGCAGCGGCAGGATTTTCTGCTCGAGCACCTGCGGCGTCACCGGCCCCACCTGTCGATAGCGCACCACCCCGGCTCGGTCGATGACATAGGTTTCCGGCACGCCATACACGCCCAGGTCGATGCCGGCCTTGCCATCCGCGTCCACCAGCGACGCCACGTACGGATCGCCCATGCGCCGCAGCCAGTCGCGCGCGGCGTCGGGCTGGTCCTTGTAGTTCAGGCCGACCAGCGGCACCTCGGACTTCCCGGCGAAGTCGGTCAGCACGGGATGTTCGACGCGGCACGCGGTGCACCACGACGCCCACACGTTCAGCATCCACACCTTGCCTTTCAGGTCGGATGTGGCACGCACGCCCTCGGAAGCCTTCAGCAGCGGCAACTGCAACGCTGGCGCGGGCTTGCCGACCATGGCCGATGGGAGTTCGCGCGGATCGTGCCGCAGCCCGGCGGCCAGCGCGGCGGCCAGGGCGAGGAAGACGGCCAGCGGCAGCAGAAAGCGCGTCATCGCAGCGGCTCCCGGGTGGTGGCGAGCGGCACGGCGGGGCGCGGGGCCGGGGGCGCGGCCTCCGCTTCCACCTCGGCCGTCCGACGTCGATAACGCCGGTCGCAAGCCGCCAGCACGCCGCCCAGCGCCATCAGCACGCAGCCGCCCCAGATCCAGCCGACGAACGGCTTCACGTGGAGCCGCACCGCCCACTGGCCGTCGGCCACCTGTTCGCCGATCGCCACATAGAGGTCGCGGGTAAAGCCATTGTCGATGGCGGCCTCGGTCGTCGGCATGTCCTGGCTGCGGTAGACGCGCCGTTCCGGCGCCAGCGTGGCCACCGTCTGCCCGTCGCGGCTGGCCACCAGCTTGGCGCGGAACGCCGCGTAGTTCGGGCCGCGTACCGGCGCCACGCCCTCGAAGCGGAACGTGTAGCCGCCCACGCTGACCACCTCACCGGCGCGCATCGGCAACTCGCGCAGGCTTTCCTGGCTTTTCACCAGCGTCACCCCGGCGATAAACACGCCCACGCCGACATGCGCGAGCAGCATCCCGTAATACCCGGCCGGCAACTGCCGCAGCGCCGATCGGCCCCGATGGCGCAGCCGGCTGGCGAGGCTGGTCAGCCCGCTGGCCACGCACCAGGTAGCCAGCCACAGTCCGAGCCCGGTCAACGCGGAGCCGTTGCGGAGCGTCGCCAGCAGCGCCAGGGCCACCAGCAGGCTGCCGATGGCGGCCCAGCGCAGCCGTGCGGCCAGGTCGGGCAGGGCGGCATGGCGCCAGCGCACCAGTGGGGCCACGCCCATCAGCAGCACGGCCGGCGCCATCAACGGCACGAAGACCTGTTCGAAGTAGGCCGGTCCCACCGAGATCTTGCCAAGGCCGAGCACGTCCAGCAGCAGCGGATAGAGCGTGCCGAGCAGCACCGTGGCCGCCGCCGCGGCCAGCAGCACGTTGTTGGCGAGCAGGAAGGATTCGCGCGAGACCGCCGCGAAGGCCGCGCGCACCGACACCCGCGGTGCGCGCCAGGCATAGAGCGCCAGCGCGCCGCCCGTGATGGCGCCGAGCAGGGCGAGGATGAACACGCCGCGCGTCGGGTCCACGGCGAAGGCGTGTACGGAGGTCAGCACGCCCGATCGGACCAGGAAGGTGCCGAGCAGGCTCAGCGAGAACGTGAAGATGGCGAGCAGCGCGGTCCACGCGCGGAAGGCGCCGCGCTTCTCGGTGACGGCCAGCGAGTGCATCAGCGCCGTGCCGGCCAGCCAGGGCATCAGCGAGGCATTCTCCACCGGGTCCCAGAACCACCAGCCGCCCCAGCCCAGTTCGTAGTAGGCCCAGGCGCTGCCGAGCAGGATGCCGATGGTCAGGAAGCTCCACGCCAGCGTGGTCCACGGCCGCGCCCAGCGCGCCCAGGCGGCGTCCAGCCGCCCGCCCAGCAGCGCAGCCACCGCGAAGGCGAAGACCACGGCAAATCCCACATAGCCCATATAGAGCTGGGGCGGATGGAACACCATGCCGGGGTCCTGCAGCAGCGGGTTCAGGTCGCGCCCCTCCATGGCCGGCGGCAGCAGGCGGATGAACGGGTTGGAGGCGAACAGCAGGAACAGCAGGAAGCCCACGCTGATGGCGCCCAGCACACCGATCACGCGGGCCCGCAGCGCCGGCGGCAGGCCGCGGCTGAAGCGCGCCACGGCCAGCGTCCAGAGCGCCAGCATCAGTGTCCACAGCAGCATGGAGCCCTCGTGCCCGCCCCAGACCGCCGCCGCGCGATAAATCGCCGGCAGCGCGGTATTCGAGTTGGCCGCCACGTAGCGCACGCTGAAATCGTTGTCGAGGAAGGCCCGCGTCAGCGCGCCGTAGGCTGCCATCACCAGCAGCGCCTGGGCGACGGCGGCGGGGCGGGCCACGGCCATCAGCGTGGCGTCGCCGCCGGGACCCCGCGCGGCGCCGGCAATCGGCAGCACCGCCTGCATCACGGCGACGAACAGCGCGAGGATCAGGGCGAAGTGACCGAGTTCGACGATCATCGTGGCGTGGTCTCCGGGATGCGTGCCTTGGTCTGGGCGGCCTGCTTCAGCGCCTCGGCGGCCTCGGGCGGCATGTAGTTCTCGTCGTGCTTGGCCAGCACTTCGGTGGCCTGGAACACGCCGTCGTGCAACTGGCCGCGCGCCACCACGCCCTTGCCTTCGCGGAACAGGTCCGGCAGCAGGCCGCGATAGACCACCGGCACCTGCCGCATGGTGTCCGTGACGATAAAGCGGATGGTCATGCCGTCGCCCTCGCGGCGCAGCGAGCCGGTCTCGACCAGCCCCCCCAGCCGGAACGCCCGGCCGGCCGGGGCTTCCTGCGCGGCCACCTGCGTCGGGCTGAAGAAGAAGACGAGGTTGCCCCGGAACGCGTTGAGCACGAGTGCCGTGGCCACGCCGGCGCAGGCCAGCGCGGCCAGCAGCCAGCCGAGGCGACGGCGCGGGGTGGTCATGCGCGCGGTGCGTCGCCAGCCGGCAGCCGCCGCGCGGCCCGCGCGCGCCGCGCCAGCAGCATCATTTCCAGCCCCAGCGCGGCAAACGCCACCCCGAAGGCGCCGGCCACATAGCCCAGATGGGGCGAAGACAGCAGGAGGTTCAGCATGATCGGCTCCGGTTCTCGCTACGCCAGCCGTGGCTCGGCGCGCTCGCGCAGGATGCAGCGCACGCGCACCAGCGCCACGGCAATCGTGTACATCCAGCAGGCCAGCGTCATCAGCAGCATGCCGGCCAGCATGGTGTGCGCCATGGATGGCGCGGCGGTCAGGCTCACCGACGCGCCCTGATGCAGCGTGTTCCACCACTGCACCGAGAAATAGATGATGGGGATGTTCACCACGCCGACCAGCGCCAGCACCGCGCAGGCACGCTCGGCGCGGCGCGGGTCGTCGATGGCGTTTTCCAGCGCGAGGAAGCCGAGGTAGAGGAACAGCAGGATCAGTTCGGAGGTCAGCCGGGCGTCCCAGACCCACCACGTGCCCCAGGTCGGCTGGCCCCACAGCGCGCCGGTCCAGAGCGCGATAAAGGTGAACAGCGCGCCGGTGGGGGCCAGCGCGGAGGCCATCATCGACGAGAGCCGCGTGCGCAGCACCAGCGCCAGCGCGCAGTAGCTGGCCATCACGAGGTAGATGAACATCGACATCCACGCTGCCGGCACGTGGATGAAGATGATGCGATAGACCTCGCCCTGCTGGGCGTCCGTCGGCGCCACGCCGAAGCCGAGGTAGAGCCCGGCGATCAGAAGCAGCGCTGCCGCCACGGCGAACCACGGCGTCAGCCGCCGGGCCAGCGGGTCGAAGCGGGCCGGAGAGGCGTAGGCCAGCCAGCGCGACCGGGAGGGCTGGGGCAGTCTGGCGGAGCGGGGCAGGTCGGCCGAGGGTCCCATCGTCTCACTCCATGGCAATGCGCAGGCCGGCAGCGGCGGCCGGCGGACACAGGCACAGCGCCAGTGCCAGGCAGGCGCCCAGCAGCGACAACTGCGGCATGACGTCGAGCCCGGCATCCGCCGCCGCGCCGGCCCCGGCGCCGAAGACCAGCACCGGCACGCAGAGCGGCAGGACGAGGATGCACAGCAGCACCGCGCCGCCGCGCACGCCCAGCGTCAGCGCCGCGCCCACCGCGCCGATCAGGCTCAACACCGGCGTGCCGATCAGCAGCGACGCCGCCAGCATCCACGTGGCCCCGGCCGGCAGCGAGTACTGCTGGGCCAGCACCGGCGTCAGCACCAGCAGCGGCAGGCCGCTGGTCAGCCAGTGCGCGCAGATCTTGGCCAGCACCAGCAGCGCCAGCGGCGCCGGGGACAGCAGCATCTGCTCCAGGCTGCCTTCGGCATGGTCGGCGGCGAACAGGCGCGAGAGCGACAGCATCGAGGCCAGCAGCGCCGTCACCCACAGGATGCCGGGCGCCAGCGCGCGCAGTTGCTGCGGATCGGGGCCGATGGCGAGCGGGAACAGGCTGGCGGCGATGACGAAGAACACCAGCGTGGCGACAAGGCCGTCGCGCCGGCGCCAGGCCAGCTTCAGGTCATGGACGAGCGTGGCGCCGAAGGCATGCATCAGGCGGTGCCCTCCAGCGCGAGCCCGCGCAGGCTGCCGCGCGCCGTTGCCAGTGGCAGCGCCAGCGGGCCGTGCAGGGCGATCACGGCCATGCCGCCGGCGGCCAGATGGGCGTCGAGGCGGGTGCGGAAGTGGTCGGCGGCGGGGGCGTCCAGCGCCGCCAGCGGCTCATCCAGCAGCCACAGCGGGCGCGGTGTGAGGGTCAGCCGCGCCAGCGCGATACGCCGCCGCTGGCCCTGGGAGAGCGTACGCAGGCGCGCATCGGCCATCCGCGCGAGCCCGGCGTCCGCCAGCGCCGCCCGCGCTGCCTCCGGCGTGACCCGGTGGCCGGCCAGCCGCGCCGCATAGACCAGTTGCTCGGTGGCGCTCATGTCGGCATCGAGCCCGTTGTGGTGGCCGAGGTAGGCCACCGCTCGCCCATAGTCCGGATCGCCACCGCGCACGGGCCGCCCTTGCCAGGTCACGGCGCCGGCCAGCGGCACCAGCAGCCCGGCCAGCACCCGCAGCAGCGTGGACTTGCCGCTGCCATTGGGCCCGGTGAGGGCGATGGCCTGTCCCGGCGCCAGGTCGATGTCGATGCCATGGAACACGGCGCGGCCGGCGCGGGCAAAGGCGAGCTGGTGGGCCGCGAGCATGGGGCGGGCCTCAGCCGGAACGGGGTCGGGAGCGGGAACGGGCGCGCGCGGCGTGGGTCATTCGCTGCCCTCGGCCTTGGAGACATCGGGCAGCCGGTGCGCAATGCCCTTGTGGCAGTCGATGCAGGTCCGCTCCTTGTTGGCGAGGTAGGTGGAGTGCATGGCCTGGGCGCGCGGGCTCTGCCGCGTGAAGTCCATCGACTGGTAGTCGTGGCAGTTGCGGCATTCGAGCGAGTCGTTGGCCTTGAAGCGCGCCCACTCGTGCTGGGCCAGCTCCAGCCGATGGGCCTGGAACTTCTCGCGGCTGTCGATGGTGCCGAAGATCTTGGCCCAGACCTCCTTCGATGCCTGCATCTTGCGGGCCATCTTGTCGGTCCAGTTGTGCGGCACGTGGCAGTCCGAGCACTTGGCGCGCACGCCGCTGCGGTTGGTGAAGTGGATGGTGCCCTGCAACTCCTGGTACACGTTGTCGCGCATTTCGTGGCAGCCGGTGCAGAACTTCTCGGTATTGGTGAACTCCAGCGCCGTGTTGAACGCGCCCCAGAACACCACGCCCGCGATGAAGCCGCCCAGCGTGAGGAAGCCGAGGCTGAAATACGCGCTGGGCCGGTTGATGGTGCGCCAGTATCGTTTGAGCAGGTCGAGCATCGCGCTAGTCCGCCAGGTCTTATTTCTTGGCTGCAGTGCCCTTGGGCGCCGCCGGTTTCTTCAGCATGGTCTCCACGTCCGTGAACGTGTTGCCGACCAGCGGCTTGGCGTCGGCCTGCGGCACGTGGCACTGGGTGCAGAAGTAGCGCCGGGGCGAGACATCGGCCAGCACGTTGTTATTCCGGTCCATGTAATGCGTGATGCTGACCGGAATCGCCTGGGTCTCCTCGGTGCGGGTGCGCGCGTGGCAGAACATGCAGCGGTTGTAGTCCTTGTCGAGCTGGTAGCCGTCGATCTTGTGCGGGATGGTCGGCGGCTGCATGGTGTAGTTGCGGGTGCGGCGCACGTCCTTGTTCTCGGTGGGGTAGAGCAGGGGCGGCTTGGACTCGCTGCCGATGGGCGTGGGGCCGCGCATGGCGTCGGTCAGCCCCTTTCCCTCGGACTGGGCCTGCGCGCCGGCCAGCACGAACTGGCTGGCGAGGATCCAACCCATCCAGACTGTTGATCGCATGGCGTGGCCCCCCTATACCTTCACGATCTTGACCGCGCACTTCTTGAAGTCGGTCTGGAGCGAGATCGGGCAGGTGGCGTCCAGCGTCACCTTGTTGATCAGTTGGCTGGCGTCGAACCACGGCACGAAGACCAGCCCGCGCGGCGGCTGGTCGCGCCCGCGCGTCTCGATCCGGGAGCGCATGCGCCCGCGCCGGGACACCACCTCCACCTCCACGCCGCGCCGCAGTCCCATCGCCTTGGCATCCTCGGGATGCATGAACACCACGGCGTTGGGGAAGGCGCGGTACAGCTCGGGCACGCGACGGGTCATCGAGCCGGAATGCCAGTGCTCCAGCACCCGGCCGGTGGCCAGCCAGAACGGGTATTCCTTGTCCGGCGACTCGGCGGCGGGCTCGTAGGGCAGGGCGAAGATGACCGCGCGGCCGTCCGGGTTGCCGTAGAACTGGAAGCCGGTGCCGGCCTTCACGTAGGGGTCGCTGCCTTCGCGGTAGCGCCACAGGGTTTCGCGTCCGTTGACCACGGGCCAGCGCAGGCCGCGCGCCTCGTGGTAGGCGTCGAACGGGGCCAGGTCGTGGCCGTGGCCCCGGCCGAAGCTCGCGTATTCCTCGAACAGCCCCTTCTGGATATAGAACCCGAACGCCTTGGCTTCATCGTTGTGGTAGTCCGGGTTGACTTCCTTGAGCGGGAACTTGTCCACCTGGCCGTTGCGATAGAGCACATCGAACAGCGTCTTGCCCTTGACCTCCGGCATCTTGGCGATCAGGTCCGCCGGCCAGACTTCCTCGATCTTGAAGCGCTTGGAGAACTCCACCAACTGCCACAGGTCCGAACGGGCCTCGCCGGGGGCATCGACCAGTTGATGCCAGAACTGGGTGCGCCGCTCGGCGTTGCCGTAGGCGCCTTCCTTCTCCACCCACATGGCGGCAGGCAGGATCAGGTCCGCCGCGAGCGCGGTCACGGTGGGGTAGGCGTCCGAGACCACGATGAAGTTTTCCGGGTTCCGGTAGCCCGGCAGCCCTTCCTCCATCAGGTTGGCCGCCGCCTGCATGTTGTTGTTCACCTGCACCCAGTACGCGTTGAGCTTGGCGTCCTTGAGCATGCGGTTCTGCAGCACGGCGTGGTAGCCGGGCTTTTCGGGGATGGTGCCGGCCGGGATCTTCCAGATCCGTTCGGCGGTCTCGCGGTGCTTGGGGTTGGCGACCAGCATGTCCGCCGGCAGCCGGTGGGAGAACGTGCCCACCTCGCGCGCGGTGCCGCAGGCCGAGGGCTGGCCGGTCAGCGAGAACGGGCTGTTGCCCGGCGTGGCGATCTTGCCGGTCAGCAGGTGGATGTTGTAGACCATGTTGTTGGCCCAGCTGCCGCGCGTGTGCTGGTTGAAGCCCATGGTCCAGAACGACACGACCTTGATGTTCGGGTCGGCGTAGAGGGCGGCCAGCTGTTCGAGCTTGTCGCGCGGCACGCCGGAGAGCTTGCTGACGGTGGCCACGTCGTACTTCGCCACGAACTTGGCGAAATCGTCGAACGTGATCGGCGTGGCGGCGTTGGGGTCGGCCGCGTTCTTGGCCTTCTTCTGCAGCGGGTGGTCCGGGCGCAGCCCGTAGCCGATGTCGGTCACGCCCTGCTTGAACACCGTGTGCTTGTTGACGAAGTCCTTGTTGACCTTGTTATTGGCGATGATGTAGTGGGCGATGTAGTTCAGGATCGCCAGGTCGGTCTGCGGCGTGAAGATGATCGGCAGGTCGGCCAGTTCGTAGGAGCGGTGGGTGAAGGTAGACAGCACCGCCACGCGGGTCTTGGGCGCGGAGAGGCGGCGGTCCGTCACCCGGGTCCACAGGATCGGGTGCATCTCGGCCATGTTCGAGCCCCACAGCACGAAGGCGTCGGCCACCTCGATATCGTCGTAGCAGCCCATCGGCTCGTCCATGCCGAAGGTGCGCATGAAGCCGGCCACGGCGGAGGCCATGCAGTGCCGGGCGTTCGGGTCGATATTGTTCGTGCGGAAGCCGGCCTTCATCAGCTTGGAGGCCGCGTAGCCCTCCCAGATCGTCCACTGGCCCGAGCCGAACATGCCGACCGCCGTGGGGCCTTTCTCCTTCAGCACGCGCTTGAACTGGGCGGCCATCACGTCGAACGCCTTGTCCCAGCTCACCGGCTGGAACTCGCCGTTCTTGTCGTACTGGCCGTTCTTCATGCGCAGCAGCGGCTTGGTCAGCCGGTCCTGTCCGTACATGATCTTGGAGAGGAAGTAGCCCTTCACGCAGTTCAGGCCCTTGTTGACCTCGCACAGCGGGTCACCCTGGGTGGCCACCACCTTGTTTTCCTTGACCGCCACGGTCACGCCGCAGCCGGTGCCGCAGAAGCGGCAGGGCGCCTTGTCCCATTTCAGGCGGGTCAGGTCGCTGTCCGTGACGAAGTTGGCCGCGTCCGCGCCCAGCGGAATGCCGCCCACCGAGGCGGTGGCGGCCACGGCCGTCTGCTTAATAAAGTCCCGGCGAGTGACTTTCATCGACAATCTCCGTGTCCATGTCGCACGCATCCTCGTTGTGCTGGTAGACCAGGGTGGCCGCCAGCACGCCGTCCAGCTGATGGAGGAACGTCAGATGCGCCGCGATGGCGCGTGAGGTGGGGGCTTCCAGCGTGACGACGAGCTTGCCGGCGTCGCTGGCGGCGTGGATCTCGGCACCGGCCAAACCGGCGATGGCGCCGCGCACGGCATCGAGGCTCGCCGGCTGGGTGTGCACGAGCACGCCGGCGATGTGCCACTGCTGCGCATCGGCGTCATCAGGGCTCTCTGCGCGGGTGTCTCCCGGCTGCGCCGTGGGGAGTGGCGGCTCGGGGGTGGAATGCGTGGTACCTGGCATGACTGTCCTTGCGGCAGCAGGCCGCGTCGTTCAGTGCTACAGGAACTGCAGGCGTCACCCCACCGGGCGACGTCGGTCCATGCCAATCAATGCGTGGGCGGGCCGCTGACGAGCTGGGTCATCCAGACGATGAATCCGTACCCGGCCACGACGATGACGGTCAGCACCGGCACCATCACGGCGGTCAGGAACAGGAAGCTCCGGAGTTCTTCTTTCTTGCGCTGCGGATCGTCGGCGACAGCCATCGCAAAGTCCGGCATGGATTTCGTGGGGACGGGATCATTTAAGGAAGCGCATCCGGTGATGTCAAGCGCGCATTGGGCCAATATGGCACGGCGTGATGTGTGTGGGGCGTGCGGAGGGCGTGTATCGGGCGATCTCTGATAAGTCAGAGACCGCCCCGGGGCGAGGCTCAGGGCTGGGCGCCGAACTCCGTCTGCGCGCGGGTCCAGGCGCGGGCCTGCTCGCTGATGGAGACGCCCAGGCCGGGGCGCGTGGGCACGGTGATGCGGCCGTCGCGGATCTCCAGCCGCTCGTTGAACAGCGGTTCGAGCCAGTCGAAATGCTCGACCCACGGCTCGCACGGATACGCTGCCGCCAGATGCACATGCAGTTCCATGGCGAAGTGCGGCGCAATCATCAGCCCGGCGTGGTCGGCCAGCGCCATCACCTTCAGGAACGGCGTGATGCCGCCCACGCGCGGCGCGTCGGGCATCAGGTAGTCGGCGGCGCGGTGGCGGATCAGGTCCCAGTGTTCGGCGGCGCTGGTCAGCATCTCGCCGGTGGCGATGGGGGTGTCGAACTGCGTGGCCAGCGCGGCGTGGCCTTCGTGATCGTAGGCGTCCAGCGGTTCCTCGATCCAGACCAGGTTGAACGACTCGAAGGTGCGGCACATGCGCTGCGCGGTGGGGCGGTCCCACTGCTGGTTGGCATCGACCATCAGCGGCACGGCATCGCCCAGATGCTCGCGGACGGCGGCCACGCGGCGCAGGTCTTCGGCGCGGTCTGGCTGGCCCACCTTGAGCTTGATGCCGCCAATGCCGCGCTCGACGGACGCCGCCGCGTTCACCTTCAGCTGGTCCAGCGGGGTGTGCAGGAAGCCGCCCGAGGTGTTGTAGCAGCGCACGGCATCCCGATGGGCGCCCAGCAGCTTGGCCAGCGAGAGGCCGGCGCGCTTCGCCTTCAGGTCCCAGAGCGCCACGTCGATCGCGCCGATGGCCTGCGTGGACAGGCCGCTGCGTCCCACCGAGGCGCCGGCCCAGCACAGCTTGTCCCAGATCCTGGCGATGTCGCTGGCATCCTCGCCCAGCAGGGCCGGGGCGATCTCGCAGGCGTGGGCGTACTGGCCGGGGCCGCCGGCCCGCTTGGAGTAGCTGAAGCCGAGCCCGGCGTGGCCATCGGCGGTCTGGATTTCGGCGAACAGGATGGCCACCTCGGTCATCGGCTTCTGTCGGCCGGTCAGCACCTTGGCGTCGCTGATCGGGGTGGCGAGCGGCAGGTAGCAGGTGGAGAGGCGGATCCAGGCGATCGAATCGGGAGACATGCGGGTTCCTTTTCAGGGTATGACAACGTTGTCATTCAAGGGCGGAATGCCAGGCTGGGATGCGTCGTATTGGCCACGTGGTCGTTGTTTATGGACTGGATGCGCGCCAGTTCAGGCAATCGTCGGTAGAATGCTAACGTTGTCATACGACTGGGTCAACCCGTCGGCCGACATCGTATCTCCATCCATCCGCTTAAACCCGCCAGAACCCGCATGCCCCAAGCTCCAGCGTCGAAGTCCGTCACGCTCCATGATGTCGCCCGGCAGGCCGGCGTCTCGCTGATTACCGCCTCGCGGGCGTTGAGCAATCCGGGCATGGTGTCCGAGGCCACCATCGCGCGCGTGCGCGAGGCCGTGGCGGTGACCGGCTACATCCCGAACCTGCTGGCCGGCGGGCTGAAGTCCCGCAAGAGCCTGATGGTGGCCGCGCTGGTGCCGAACATCGCTGTGCAGCAGTTCCTGCCGACCGTGAAGGCGCTGACCGATGCGCTGGACGCCGCCGGCTACCAGTTGATCCTTGGCCAGACCGGCTATGACCACGCCCGGGATAAGCGGGAGGAGGCACTGCTCGCCACGATGATCAGCCGTCGCACGGACGGCATCGTGGTGACCGGCCTGATCCATTCGCAGACCGCGCGCGACCAGTTGCGCCGCGCGGGTATTCCGGTGGTGGAAACCTGGGATTTGAGCGATCGGCCCGTGGACATGGCGGTGGGCTTCTCGCACCTCAAGGTGGGCAGCGCCATCGCTGGCTACTTCCTCGGGCAGGGGCGGCRCCGGCTGGCCATCGCCACCGGCGACGACCAGCGGGCCGCCGTGCGGCGCGAGGGCTTCCTGTCCACGGTGGGCCACGATGTGCCGACCGTGGTGGTACCCGCCCCGAGCAGCCTCGAATACGGCCGCAAGGCGCTGGCTGACCTGCTGGCGCAGGCCCCGGACATCGAGGCAATCTATTGCAGTTCCGACCAGCTCGCGCAAGGTGTGATGATCGAAGCACACGCGCGCGGGCTGCGCATGCCGCAGGATCTGGCGATCTGCGGCTTCGGCGACGCCGACTTCGCCGCGCACATGAACCCGCCGCTGACCACCGTCCACGTGGACGGCGCGCAGATCGGCGAACTGGCCGCGCGGCAGTTGCTGGCGCGTTTTCGGGGCGAGCCGGTGCCCGAGTCGGTGATCGACGTGGGCTTCCGCATCATCGAGCGGGGCACCACGTAAGGCTCGGTGCTAGTGCGCCGCTTCTGGCGGCGTGGCCTCGGCGCCGGCTTTGTCATGCGTGCCGAAGCGCTCCACCATCGTCACGCTGGCCCGATTCAGGCCGGTGACCTCCACCGCCACGCCGTTGCGGCGGAACTTGTGGACGATGCGGTCGAGCGCCTCGATGGCGGTGATATCCCAGAAATGCGCGTGGGACAGGTCCAGCCGCACCTGGCTGACCGGCTCGCGGAAGTCGAACGCCGCTACCAGCTGCTCCGACGAGGCGAAGAACACCTGCCCGCGCACGGCGTAGCGGCGCGTCTGGCCATCGGCGTCCAGCGTGGCGTCCACGTGCAGCACACGCTGCACCTTGGCGGCGAAGAAGACCGCGCTCAGCAGCACGCCCACCAGCACCCCCAGCGCCAGGTTGTGCGTGGCCACCACCACGATCACCGTCGCCACCATCACCACCGACGAACTCTTCGGATGGGTGGCGAGGTTACGCAGCGAGCGCCAGCTAAAGGTGCTGATCGACACCATGATCATCACCGCCACCAGCGCCGCCATCGGAATCTGCTTGACCCACGGCCCCAGGAAGACCACCAGCACCAGCAGCAGCGTGCCGGCCACGAAGCTGGACAGCCGGCCCCGGCCACCCGACTTCACGTTGATGATGGACTGGCCGATCATGGCGCAGCCCGGCATGCCGCCCAGCACGCCGGCGACGATATTGGCGATGCCCTGGCCCCGGCATTCCTTGTTCTTGTCGCTGGCCGTGTCGGTGAAGTCATCGACGATGGCCGCCGTCATCAGCGACTCCAGCAGCCCAACCACGGCAATCGCCACCGAGTACGGGAAGATGATGCGCAGCGTCTCCAGCGTGAACGGCACGGCAGGCAGGGCGAAGCTGGGCAGGTGGTCCGGGAAGGCGCCCATGTCGCCCACCGTGCGCACATCGAGCCCAAGCAGGGCAGCGATGATCGAAATCACCACGATGCAGACCAGCGGCGACGGCACCGCGCGGGTCAGGCGCGGGAACAGGTAGATGATGGCCAGCCCGCCTGCCGTCAGCGCGTAGACCGCCAGCGGCGCGCCGATCAGCTCCGGCAACTGCGCCAGGAAGATCAGGATGGCCAGCGCATTGACGAAGCCGGTGACCACGGAGCGCGACACGAAGCGCATCAGCCCGCCCAGCCGCAGCAGGCCCGCGCCGATCTGGAACAGGCCGGCCAGCAGCGCGGCGGCAAACACGTACTGCACGCCATGGTCCTTGACCAGCGAGGTGATCAGCAGCGCCACCGCGCCCGTGGCGGCGGAAATCATGCCGGGCCGGCCGCCCACGATGGCAGTGACCACGGCAATCGCGAAGGCCGCGTACAGGCCGACCTGCGGATCGACACCGGCAATCAGCGAAAACGCGAGCGCTTCCGGAATCAGGGCCAGGGCGACCACGGCGCCCGCGAGCAGATCGCCACGGATATTCGACAGCCATTCCTGGCGGAGGGTATGTAAAGACATTGGGGGCTTAAAGCGGAGGATGGGGCGGATTGATGCGGCGCGTCATTGTAAGGGCATTCGGCTAATCGTTGACGGCTCAAGCGCCTCGCCATTGCAACCGAGTTGCGTTAATATCGGCGGCTCCTTTGCTGGTTCGACTCACCTCAATGGCACGCCCAGACCCCGCACCGCCCGTTGCTGCGCTCCGCGATATCGCCTTCGCCTGGCCGGGCCAGGACGGGCCGAGCCTGCGGGTGGATCATTTCGTCGTGGGCGCCGGCGAGCACGTCTTCGTCTCCGGCGCCAGCGGCAGCGGCAAGAGTACGCTGCTGGGCCTGCTGGCGGGCGTGCTGACTCCGGGACAGGGCCGGGTCGAAGTGAACGGCACCGACCTGACCGCGCTGTCCGGCGCCCGGCGCGACCGCTTACGCGCCGACCACATCGGCATCATCTTCCAGCAGTTGAACCTGCTGGCTTACCTGTCCGTGCTCGACAACGTGCTGCTGGGGTGCAAGTTCTCGGCCCATCGGCGCCAGCGCAGCGTGGCGCAGGGCGGCAGCCCGGCCGAGGCGGCGGGCATGCTGCTGGCGCGGCTGGATCTGCCGGAGTCGCTGTGGCACCGCCCCGCGGCGCGGCTGTCGGTCGGCCAGCAGCAGCGCGTGGCTGCCGCGCGGGCGCTGCTCGGTCGGCCGGAGCTGGTGCTGGCCGATGAGCCGACCTCCGCGCTGGACGCGGATCGCCAGTCGGCCTTCATGGACCTGCTCCAGCGCGAATGCCGCGCGGTGGGCGCGAGCCTGGTGTTCGTCAGCCATGACACGCGCCTGATGCCGCGCTTCGACCGCCATGTCGCCATGCCGCACGGCTTTGTCGCGGTGCCCGCATGATGACGCTGACCGGCATGGCGGCCCGCAGCGCCTGGAACCGCCGCTACAACCTGCTGCTGATGATCGTGGCGATTGCGCTGTCGACGGCACTGCTGCTGGGCGTGGAGCGGCTGCGCCATCAGGTGCGCACCGGCTTCGCGCAGTCGATCTCGGGCACCGACCTGATCGTCGGGGCGCGCACCAGCCCGGTCCAGCTCACGCTCTCTACCGTGTTCCATCTGGGCGGCGTGACCCACGGCATGTCGTGGGCCAGCGCCCAGCGCATTGCCGACCATCCGCTCGTGGCGTGGACCATCCCGGTCTCGCTCGGCGATTCCCATCGCGGGTTTCCGGTGCTGGCGACCTCGGAAGACTACTTCCGGCACTTCCGTTACGGCGACCGCCGTCCGCTGACACTGGTCGAGGGGCGGCCGTTCGGGGCCGTGTTCGAGACCGTGCTGGGCGCGGAGGTGGCGCGGCGGCTGGGCTACCGGGTGGGGGACCGCATCGTGCTGAGCCACGGCGAGCCCGCGCATGCCGACGACGACCATCATGCGGACCATGCCGACAAGCCCTTCGTGGTCACCGGCATCCTGGCCCCGACCGGCACGCCGGTCGATCGCACCGTCCATATCCGGCTGGACGGCATGGAAGCCATCCACCTCGACTGGCAGGCCGGCGCGCCGGTGCCGGGCATGTCGATTCCGCCGGCGCTGGTCGGCAAGTTCCAGCTGACGCCCACGCACATCACCGGCGTGCTGGTGGGCCTGAAACTGCGCTCACGCGTGTTCGCGCTGCAGCGCGAGATCGACGAAGATCCGCACGAGGCCCTGATGGCGGTGCTGCCCGGCGTGGCGCTCGACGCGCTGTGGCAGATCGTCGGCGTGGGCGAGAAAACCCTGCTGGGGATGTCCGCGCTGATCGGCGTGGTCGGGCTGGCGGGGCTGGTGTCGTCGATCCTGGCCGCGCTCGGCGAGCGGCGGCGTGAACTGGCCATCCTGCGGGCGGTCGGCGCCCGTCCCATCGACCTGTTGATCCTGCTGGCGAGCGAAGGCTTTGTGCTGATGCTCGTCGGCACGCTGGCCGGCTACCTGCTGCTGACCGGGCTGTCACTGGCCGGCGCGCCGTGGCTGGAGGCCCGCCTTGGCGTGGCGCTGCCGGTGGCCTGGCCCCGGGCGAGCGAGCTGCCGCTGCTGGGGGCGATCATTGCCGCCGGCGCCATCGCCTCGCTGTTGCCGGGGTGGCGCGCCTATCGCCTCAGCCTGAGCGACGGGCTGACGCCGCATACCTGAGATCGATGAAGCTATTCACCAAGCCGCGCCTGTCGGCGCCCGTCCTGGCCACCGCCGCTGTCATCGGCCTGATCTGCATCGCAGGAATGGTGCGCTGGCTGTGGTGGCCGTCCGCCGATCGGCCGAAGTCCGACCAGCCCTACACGGTGGGCCAGACGCTGCCCCCATCGCCCGCCCCGGCATCCGGCACCAACTACCGCGAAATCGACTGGCAGGCCCTGCTGCCCAAGGGCTGGGACCCGATGGCGCCGTTCAAGGGGCTGCCGCTGCAGGAGATGGAAGACGGCGACCCGCGCGCGCAGGCCGCGCTGGAGAAAGCGCGGGCGTTCTGGCGCGACGCGCCCATCGAGACCGCGCTCGACGGCGAGGCGGTGCGGCTGCCCGGCTTCGTGGTGTCGCTGGACGGGGAGGGCGAGGCGATCCGGGAATTCCTGCTGGTGCCGTACTTCGGCGCCTGCATCCATGTGCCGCCCCCGCCGTCGAACCAGGTCGTGCACGTGCGCGCGGCCCAGCCGCTGGCGGGCCTGCGCACGATGGACACGGTCTGGATCAGCGGCGTGATGCGCGTGGAGCGCGCCGAAACCATGATGGGCGACGCCGGTTACGCGATGCACAATGCGCGGCTGGAGCCGTATCAGCCCCCGCAGCCGGCACGCTAGGCCGCGCCCCGGTCACAGCCCGTCCGGCGGCAACAGGTGGACGTTGTACGGGCGGGCTTGGTGATCAGCCCAATCAGCGGGGATGCGGCAGAATGCGCTTTCCGCACCCCCGCGCCCCCAAATCGTGATGATCCGATGCTCAGACTCGAGGACCTGACCCTGTTTGTCCGCAGTGCCGCGCTCGGCAGCTTTTCCAGCGCCGCGCGCGAAGCCGATCTGCCGCCTGGGCAGGTCAGCGCAGCCATCCAGCGGCTGGAACGGGAGCTGGACCTGCGCCTGTTCGTGCGCTCCACGCGCAGCCTGCGGCTGACGGCCGAGGGTGAGCGATACCTGCCTTATGCCACCGATGTGCTCGCGCTGCTGCACGAAGGTCACGAGCGTTCCCGGAGCGAGGAGGGGGATCTGAGCGGGGTCCTGCAGGTGTCGGCGCCGTCCGATGTCGGCCGCAACGTGCTGCTGCCGTGGATCACGGCGTTCTGCGCGAGCCATCCGCGCCTGTCACTGCGGCTGCTGCTCTCGGACCGCGTCAGCGATGTGTTCCGGGAGCCGGTCGACGTGGCCATCCGCTACGGACTGGCCGAGGACGCCAGCTATGTGGCCCTGCCGCTGGCCCCCGAGAACCGCCGCGTGCTGGTGGCATCGCCCGACTATCTGGCCGCGCACGGGCGGCCGGCAAGCCTGGACGACCTGTCGCGCCACCGCTGCGTGCTGTACCTGCTGGGCGGGCGCCTCTATGACAAATGGGTGTTTCCGGTGGAGGGCAAGCGCCGGCTGGTGGCGGTGAACGGGGCGATGATCTGCGACGATGCCGACGTGGCGCGCCGCTGGGCGGTGGCGGGGCAGGGCATCGCCTACAAGTCGTGGCTCGATGTCTGCGCGGATGTGGAAGCGGGCACGTTGGAGGTGGTGCTGCCGCACCAGCCGGGCGAGAGCGCGCCGCTCAGCCTGATCTGCCCGCATCGCAAGCAGTTCTCGCCGGCGGTGCGCCAGTTGCAGGCGCTGTTGCGCGAGCGGCTCGCCCCGCTGGAGGCCCGGTTGCGCGACATCGCCACGCCCTAGGCCCCTTTTTTCGTATTGGTCGTACGGGTCTTACTTCGATGCGACCTTGCTGATGCGGCCCTCGATATGCTTGGCGCGCGCTTCCGAGCCCGGATGCGAGCCGAACATGCTCGACTTGCCGCCATCGAGCTTGGCCAGCTTCTCGAACGCGGTGACCAGCGCCTTGGTATTGGCCTTGTTCTTGGTCAACAGGTCGAAGGCGAAGTCGGCGGCGGCGGTCTCCTGCGCCTGCGAGAACTGCGCGTTGACCAGCTTTTCGCCGAGTTCACCCAGTTGGGAGGAAGACAGCGCGGCCATGGCGCCGTTGGTGGCGCCGACCGCACTGCGCGCGGCGGTGGCGGCGTAGGCCACCTGCATGGCCTTCTTGCTGTGGCCCAGCGCCACGTGGCCGAGTTCGTGGCCCAGCACGCCGCGGACCTCGTCGTCGCTCATCATGTCCATCAGGCCGCTGTAGACCCGCACGCAGCCGTTGGCCATGGCCCAGGCGTTGACGTCCTTGGTCAGGTACACCCGCACGTTGAGATTGGGCACATCGCTGTTCTTCAGCCCGGCCATGACCTTGGTGAGGCGTTTTGCGTAGTTGGTGCGGGGGCCGGCGGTCTTGTTGGTCTGGTCGGACTCGGCGCAGGCCTGGTCCGACAGCGATTTCACCTCCGCGTCGGTCAGGGTGGCGGCCTGCGCCAGCGAGGTGCCGGCGGTGACCAGGCTGTTGACATCGGTGCCGGCGCAACCGGCGAGCAGGGCAGTGGTGAGCAGCGGAAGTACGAGGAAGCCTTTCATAGCGGTTCGCGAGGTAGTGGCGGGAGTTTCCCGGGAATGGGAGGCTATGCCACTTCATCGCGGGCGAACCCGCATCCAGATCAAGGTCCGCCGTGTTTCCGCACGCTGGCTAAGGAAATCGGATTTCTGCCAATCGCATCAATCCTGAGGTAATCGTGAATCGATCCTGACGCGACTCAAGCCGTGGCCTCATGCGCGCCGCGCGGCACGAAGCGCCCCAGTACATGGCTGGTCATGCCCTTGGCCAGCTCCTCCTCGCCATAGAACACCGTGCCGAGCCCTTCCTTGCGCAGCAGCGCGGACTCGTCCTCGCTATGCGTGCGCAGCACGATCTCCACGTTGGGGTTCAGCGTCTTGGCGGTTTCCACCATCTGGCGCACGTAGAGCGGCTCCGGCACGGCAATCACCAGCATCGCCGCGTGGGCGATATGGGCCTGGATCAGCACCGCCGGGTCGGCCGCATTGCCCGAGACCGCCGCGAAGCCCGCGCGGCGCAGGGACTCCACACGCTCGCGGTTCTCGTCCGCAATCACGAAGGGAATGCCGCGCTCCTGCATCGCCTGGGCAATCCGCTTGCCCACGCGGCCGTAGCCGACCAGCACCACCTGGCCTTCCAGAAACTTGCGCTCGGTGGTCATCGGCAGCTCGGCGTAGGGGTCGCCGCGCTGCTCCAGCCGCCGCGCCAGCGCCGATCGCTTGAGAATCCACTTTCGCAGCGGCTCCACGCCGGCAAACAGCAGCGGATTGATCGCGATGGAAATCAGCGCGCCGGCCAGCACCAGGCTCATGCCTTCCTCCGGCAGCAGCCCCAGCGTGACCCCCAGCCCGGCCAGGATGAACGAGAATTCGCCGATCTGCGCCAGGCTGGCGGACACCGTCAGCGCCGTATTGAGCGGATAGCGGAAGGCCAGCACCAGCGCGAAGGCCGCCAGCGACTTGCCGAACACGATGATGGCGACCACGGCCAGCACGTGCAGCGGCTGCTCGATCAGGATGGCCGGCTTGAACAGCATGCCCACCGAGACGAAGAACAGGACCGAGAACGCGTCGCGCAGCGGCAGCGATTCCTCGGCGGCGCGATGGCTGAACTCCGACTCGCGCATCACCATGCCGGCGAAGAAGGCGCCCAGCGCGAACGACACGTTAAACAGTTCGGCCGCCCCATAGGCAATGCCAATCGCCACGGCCACCACGGCCAGCGTGAACAGCTCGCGCGAGCCGGTCTTGGCCACCTGCCACAGCAGCCACGGCAGGATGCGCCGCCCGGCCACCAGCATCAGCGCGATAAACGCCACCACCTGGAGCAGCGTCTGGAGGATGGTGAAGCCGAGCGCCTGCGCGCCCTGGTCTGGCGCGGCGTTTGTGCCGCCGAGCAGCCCGGCCAGCGGCGGCAGCAGCACCAGCACCAGCACCGTGGCGAGGTCTTCCACCACCAGCCAGCCCACGGCGATGCGCCCGTTCATGGTTTCCAGCACGTTGCGGGTTTCCAGCGCCTTGAGCAGCACCACCGTGCTCGCGCACGACAGGGAGAGGCCGAAGACCAGCCCTGTGCCCAGGCTCCAGTCCCAGATCCACGCCACCAGCATGCCCAGCGCGGTGGCAATCGCCATCTGCACCACTGCCCCGGGAATGGCGATACGTTTTACCGCGAGCAGGTCGCGCAGCGAGAAATGCAGGCCGACGCCGAACATCAGCAGCATCACGCCGATTTCGGATAATTGCGAGGCCAGATGAACATCGGCGACGAAGCCCGGCGTGCCGGGGCCGATGATGATGCCGGTGACGAGGTAGCCGACCAGGGCGGGAATCTTGACGCGTTCGGCCAGGAAGCCAAGCACGAGGGCGATGCCGAAGCCGGCGGCGATGGTGGTGATGAGGGTGAAGTCGTGGTCCATGCGTCGTCTGCGGGGTGCTGCGCAAGCGGCCAGTGAAATGCTGGGGCGAGGGGCAATTGTAACGGCAGGTGCCCGGCCTCGACGGYGGGGCCCATGAAAAACGGGCAGATTCCGGCCAGCGCCCGCCAGCGGGGGCTTGGCAAGGTGCGCCACTTCGACAACCATACACGCACCAAAAGGCGGATAAATACGAGAGGAGAGGCGGGAATGACCCAAACGAAGACCAAAGCCCCGGCCAAGACCGCAACCAAGGCCACCGCGCCAGCGGACGAGTCCCCGGCAGCCCTGATCGACGCCCGGATCGCGGAACTGGGCGACTGGCGCGGCGAAACCCTCGCCCGCCTGCGCGCGCTGGTGAGGGAAGCCGACCCCGAGGTGGTGGAGGAATGGAAGTGGCGCGTGCCGGTGTGGTCCCACGACGGCATCCTGTGCACCGGCGAGACCTACAAGAGCGCGGTGAAGATGACCTTCGCCAAGGGGGCCTCGCTGAAAGACCCTTCCGGCCTGTTCAATTCCAGCCTGGACGGCAACACCCGGCGCGCCATCGACTTCCGCGAGGGCGAGAAGATCGATGCCAAGGCGCTGAAGGCCCTGATCCGTGCCGCCGTGGCGCTGAACCAGGGCAAAGGCTAGGCGCCCGGTTCAGGCTTCGCCGCCGCGCTCGAGCATCTTATATAGATGGGAGCGGGAAATGCCCAGCTCCAGCGCGGCCTGCTTCTTGTTGCCGCCATGGCGGGCGATGGCCTGCAGCACGGCGTCATAAGCGAGGTCGCGCAGCCGGGCCGCCGCCGGGGCCGGGGCATCCTCGGGCGCGAAGACCTGCCCGAGCGGGTGCGTTGCCGGCCCCGTCATCGTCGCCACATGGTTTTCCTCGCCCCGGGCGAAGTCCTGCACCCGGAGCCGGCTGCCGTCGCAGAACACCAGCGCTTCCTCGATCTTCTGCCGTAGCTGGCGCACATTGCCGGGCCAGCGCCGCGAGGCCAGGTGCCGTGCCACGTCGGGCATGACCTGCGGCACCGGCACGCCGTTGCGCTGGCAGAACGCCTGCACGAAGTGATGGAGCAGGGCGGGAATGTCCTCCAGCCGCTGGCCCAGCGCCGGCACGCGCAGCACCACGCCGCTGAGGCGGTAGTAGAGGTCGAGCCGGAAGCGGCCACCGTCGATCAGCGCCTGAATGTCGCGGTTGGTGGCGGTCACGAGCCGGAAATCCACCCGCCGCGCCTGCCGGCTGCCGAGCCGCTCGACCATGCGGTCTTCCAGCACGCGCAGCAGCTTGACCTGCATCTCCATCGGAATATCGGCGACTTCGTCCAGGAACAGCGTGCCGCCGGCTGCCTGTTCGAGCTTGCCGGGCTGGCCATGCCGATGGCTGCCCGTGAAGGCGCCCGCCGCATGGCCGAACAGTTCGGCCTCGATCAGCGTGGCCGGGAACGCGGCCAGGTTCAGGCTGACCAGCGGCGCGGCCTGCGTCCCCTCGTCATCGCCCTGCACGCCATGCGACCCCCGGCCGGCGCTGTGGATGGCCCGCGCGACCAGTTCCTTGCCCGTGCCGGACTCGCCCAGCACCAGCACGGGCACGTCGAGCCGCGCCACGGTCTCGATCTCCCGGCGCAGCCGCTGCATCGGCGCGCTCTCGCCAATCAGCAGGCCAACTCCCGAGTCGCGCTGGCGCAGCCCGTGCAGTTCGCGCCGGTAGTGCGCCAGCTGCGACCGCAGTTCCTCCACCTCCTTGTGCATCCGTCCGATGGCCTCCGGCTCCTTGAATAGGACCTGTCCGATCGCGCCGACCGTCTTGCCATCGGCAACGATGGGCACCCGGTTCACCACGCGCGTCACGCCATTCATCCGCTGAAGCTGGCCGATCTCGGCCTTGCCGGTCGCCGCCACGTGGCCCAGCCGGGAATTCGGGATGACCTGCTCGGCGGGGCGCCCCGTGCCTTCCCCAGTGCGCAGGCCGAAGAACGCCTCATGGACGGGACTGATGAAGCGGATACACCCCGTGTGGTCCACCACCGTGATCGCCTGATAGGGATTGGTCAGGAAGTGTTCGAGGATGGCGTCCGCAAACGGCACTGCGCCGAGGAAGTCGAACAGCGCCGCCCCGGCCGCCGCGCGGCGCAGCAGGATGGTCTGTTGGCTGGCATCGAGCAAGGCCAGCCCGATATGGCGCTCGCCATCGACCTCGATATCGAAAATGCGGCCGGCATGGTGGTTCTCGGCGGGGGGCAGTGCGGCCACGCCGGCCTGCGCGGCCCGGGCGATGGCCGGATTGCGGGCTGTGCCCGAGGCGGCGAGGGTCTCCCCGCCGGCCCCGAGCACCAGCGCGCCCAGGCTTTGTGTCTTCACTGACGACATTGATTGTGTCTCCATGCGGGACATCTGAGTGTCCTCGTGCCGGACACTCTACCGGCCAGTCGAAAAAATCGCAATGAAATCAATGTGCTTCATGGCTGGCACGGGTAGTGCGTTAGCTCTCGGATAACACCCATACCCATAAGCCCGAAGACACAGAGGAGACACATGTCCTGGCAGCCGGAAATCGACGAACTGGCCTATCGCAAGCGACTGGCCGCCGAACTTGGCGGACCCGACAAGGTCAAGCGCCACAAGGACGCCGGCAAGCTCACCGTGCGCGAGCGCATCGAGGCCATCGCGGACCCCGGCAGCTTCCGCGAGGTGGGCGCGCTCACCGGTAGCGGCCAGTACGACAGCAATGGCCGGCTGGTGGGCCTGACCCCGGCCAATCTGGTGATGGGTCGCGCACATCTGGGTGGCCGTCCCGCCGTGCTGGTCGGGGATGACTTCACGGTGCGCGGCGGCGCCAACGACGGCGCGGTGGGCGACAAGCTGATCCACGCCGAGAAGATGGCCCACGACCTGCGCCTGCCGATGGTGCGGCTGGTCGATGGCACGGGCGGCGGCGGCTCGGTGCGCAATATCGAGAACCGTGGCTACACCAATATCCCCACCATGAAGGTGTGGCAGCACGTGGTGGAGAACATGTCGGTGGTGCCGGTGGTGTCGCTGGCGCTGGGCTCGGTGGCCGGCATGGGCGCGGCGCGCGTGGCGGCCAGCCACTACTCGGTGATGGTCAAGGGCACGACGCAACTGTTCAACGCCGGCCCGCCCGTGGTGGCGCGCATCGGCCAGATCCTGGAAAAGAACGAGCTGGGCGGCAGTCAGATCCACACCCGCAACGGCGTGGTCGATGACGAGGTGGCGAGCGAGGAAGAGGCCTTCGACCGGGCCCGCCGCTTCCTGTCCTACCTGCCGCCGTCCGTGTATGAGCTGCCGCCGCGCGCCGCGCCCGCCGACGACACGCGCCGCCGCGACGAATGGCTGCTCTCCGCCATCCCGCGCGAAAGCCGCCAGGTCTACAAGATCCGGCCGATCGTGCAGGCGCTGGTCGATCAGGACTCGTTCTTCGAGATCGGCAAGCACTGGGGCCGCGCCATCGTCACCGGGCTGGCGCGGCTGGATGGCTGGCCCGTGGCCGTGGTCGCCAGCGACCCGTACTACTACGGCGGCGGCTGGGACGGCCCCACGGCCGAGAAATTCACCCGCTTCCTGGACATGGCCGAGGCCTTCCACCTGCCGGTGGTCAACCTCGTCGATATCGCCGGGTTCCAGATCGGGCTGGAGGCCGAGAAGGCCGGGATCATGCGTTACGGCGTGCGCGCGCTGGCGGCGGTCTATCAGGCCACCGTGCCGTGGTGCTCGGTGATCGTGCGCCGCGCCTACGGTGTGGCGGCGGCGGGGCACCAGCACATGGGTCGCTTCAACTTCCGCTATGCGTGGCCGTCCGCCAACTGGGGCTCGCTGCCGATCGAGGGCGGGCTGGAGGTGGCCTACAAGGCCGAGATCGAGGGCGCCGACGACCCGGTGCAGAAGCGGGCCGAGATCGAGCAGCGGGTGCGCAGCCTGACCTCGCCGTTCCGCAGCGCGGAAGCCTTCGTGATCGAGGACATCATCGACCCGCGCGACACGCGGGCGCTGCTGTGCGAGTTCGCCAACCTCGCCGCGCCGCTGCGCGAGGCGGGGGTGCGCAAGTTCGGCATCCGGCCTTGAAAGCGTTCGGCAACCCCTAGCCAAAATCCTAAAAAAAGAATCAGGAGACAAACCGCATGCAACGCAGATCCCTACCTTCGCTGTGTCTCGGCCTGATGGCCACCACGTTGGCCACCACGCTGGCCGCGCCGGCCTTCGCGCAGGAGAACTGGCCCGCCAAGCCCGTCACCATCGTCGTGCCGTTCCCGGCGGGCGGCATGACCGACCTGCTGGCGCGCCGCATCGCCCGTGACATGCAGGCCGAGCTGAAGCAGCCCTTCGTGGTGGACAACCGCGCCGGCGCCAGCGGGCAGATCGGCACCGAGATCGTGGCGCGCGCCAACCCGGACGGCTACACGCTGCTGGTCTCGGCCACGCACCACGTGATCAACCCAGCCATCCGGCCCAAGCTGCCTTACAACGCGTCGAAGGATTTCACGAACATCGCGCTGCTGGCCACCACGCCCAACGTGCTGGTGGTCAACAACAAGGTGCCGGCCAACAATCTCCCCGAGTTCCTGGCCTATGCGAAGAAGCAGACCGAGGGGCTGTCCTACGGCTCGTCGAGCATTGGCGGCGCCACGCATATGTCCGGGGAGCTGCTGCGCCTGATGACCAAGGTGCCGATGACGCACATTCCGTACAAGGGCGCGTCCCCGGCGCTGGCCGACCTGCTGGGCGGCCAGATCCCCGCGCTGTTCCATGACGTGATGACCATGGCGCCGTACGTGAAGGACGGCAAGGTCAAGGCCATCGGCGTGACCTCGGCCAAGCGCAGCGAGGCGCTGCCCAACGTGCCGACCATTGCGGAGCAGGGCGTGCCCGGCTACGAAGCCACCACGTGGATCGGCTTCTACGGCCCGGCCAACCTGCCGCGCGCGCTGGTGGAGAAGCTGAACCACGCAGCGGTCAAGAGCATGAACAGCGCCGAGGCCAAGACCTACCTGACCCAGAACGGCACCAGCCCCGGCGCGCTCAACGCCGAGCAGTTCGGCAGCTTCGTGCAGGCCGAACTCGACAAATGGAAGCGCGTGGCCATCGAGGCCAAGGTCAAGGTGGACTGAGCGATGGCGGATACCAAGGAGCAAGCTTCGTTGTTGTCATTGCTGGCGCCGCGCTCGGTGGCGGTGCTGGGCGCGTCCGACAACCCGATCAAGGCCGGCGGCCGGCCCATCGACTATATGCGGCGCCACGGCTACGCCGGGCGCATCTACCCGGTCAACCCCAAGCGGGCCGAGATCCAGGGCCTGGCGGCTTACCCCGACCTGGCCGCGCTGCCGGACTCGCCCGATGTGGTCGTCATCAGCGTGGCCGGTACCGAGGCCGAGCAGGCCATCGAGCAATGCATCGCGGTGGGGGCCAAGGGCGCGGTGATCTACTCGTCTGGTTTTGCCGAACTGGGCGAGGCCGGCGCGGCGCAGCAGCAGCGGCTGGTGGCGCGGGCCCGCGCCGGCGGCTTGCGGCTGTTCGGGCCGAACACGCAGGGCGTGGCCAACTTCGCCACCGGCGCCGTGCTGCATTTCTCGACCATGATCAACGAGGAAGCGCCGCAGGACGGCCCGGTGGCCATCGTCAGCCAGAGCGGCGCGGGATCGTCCATCGTCTATGGCGGGCTGCGTCGCAAGGGCATTGGCGTGCGCTATATGGTGGCCACAGGCAACGAGGCCGACGTGACCGCCGCCGAAACGCTGCGCGCGATTGCCGAGGACGACGCCGTGCGCGTGATGCTGCTGTACGTGGAATCCCTGCGCGACCCCGACGTGCTGGCGCAGGCCGCACGCATCGCCCATGCGCGCGATGTGCCGATCCTCGCCGTCAAGGCCGGCCGGACCCGCGCCGGGCAACTGACCGCCAGCTCCCACACCGGGGCGATGGCCGGCGAGGACGCGCTGGCCGATGCCTTCCTGCGCCAGCACGGCATCCTGCGCGTGAACGATTTCCGGGAGTTGTCCGAGTACGCGCAGATCTTCGCGGGCGGCCAGCGGCCGCGTGGCCGCAAGGTGGTGGCGATCAGCAACTCGGGCGCCACCTGCGTGCTGGCGGCGGACGCGGCGGAGTCCCACGGGCTGGACCTGTGCCAGTTCGACGAACCCGGCACCGCCGCGCTGCGCGCCGTGCTGCCCGGCTATGTCTCGGCGCGCAACCCCATCGACATGACCACGGCGCTGCTCGGCCAGCCGCAGATCTATGGCCAGACGCTCGACGCCGTGGCGGCCCAGCGGCAGGCCGACCTGATCTTCGTCGGCTTTCCGATTGGCGGCGAAGGCTACGACTTCGACGATTTCTCCGCACAGACCGGGCGCTTTGCTTCGGCCAGCGGCGTGCCGGTGGCGGTCAGCGCCAATCAGGAGTGGGTGGCGCAGGCGTTCCGCGCGCAGGGCGTGCCGGTATTCGACAGCGAGCGGTCCGCCATGCAGGCGCTGGCTTTGCTGGCCGAATATGGCGAACGCCGCGAGGCGGCGCTGGCCGCGCCCTTGCCGGCTGGCGTGCCGGCAGGAGTACTGACGCACGCGGCTCCTGCCCAGGCGCTCGATGAAGTCCGCAGCCTGGCCGAACTCGCGGCGGCGGGCCTGCCCGTGGTGGCGCACCGGCTCTGCCACAGCGCCGACGACGTGCGCCGTGCCGTGTCCGAACTGGGCGCGCCGGTGGTGGCCAAGGGCGTGTCCCCGGACATCACGCACAAGTCCGAGCACGGGCTGGTGAAGCTGAACCTGTCCGGCGAGGCCGCCGCCGTGGCCGCCTTCGACGAGATCGACCAGATCCTGCACAGGATGGAAGTCCGCCACGGCGGCGTGCTGCTGGCGCGCCAGCAACGCGGCGCGTTCGAACTGGCCGTGGGCGCCCATATCGATCCGGCCTACGGCCCGGTGGTGATGGTCGGGCAGGGTGGCGTGCTGGTGGAAGCGCTGCAGGACGTGCAATTCCTCGTCGCGCCGTTCACGGCCAGTCAGGCGCGGGCCGCCATCGGCCGGCTGCGCATCGCCCCGGCGTTCGCCGCGCTGCGCGGCATGGAAGCGGTGGACCTCGACCAACTGGCCGACATGCTGGTCCGTCTGGGCGACTGGATGGTCGCGGCGCGCGGCACGGTGCATTCGGTCGATGCCAACCCGGTGATCGTCGCCCGTGGGGCGGTGGCGCCGGTGCTGGTCGATGCGGTGGTGATCCGCGCAGGAGAGACGGCATGAACGACACCATCAAGGTCCGCACGCTGCGCCGCGTGCTGGTGGCCAACCGGGGCGCCGTGGCGGCGCGCGTGATCCGCGCGCTGCGCCAGCTCGGCATCGCCTCGGTGGCGGTCTACTCGGACGCCGACGCCGGCTTGCCCTACCTGCGCGAGGCCGATATGGCCGTGCGCATCGGCGAGGCGGCGCCGCTGGACAGCTATCTGCATCAGCAAAAGCTGCTCGATGTCGCCCGGGAGACCGGCGCGGACGGCGTGCACCCCGGCTATGGCTTCCTGTCGGAAAACGCCGACTTCGCCGAACGGGTGGAGGCGGCCGGGCTCTGCTTTATCGGCCCGTCGCCCGCCTGGATCCGCCGTCTGGGCCACAAGACGCAGGCGCGCGACTTCATGGCCGGCCACGGCATGCCGATGGCGCCGAGTTCCGGCGTGCTGCCGGACGACATGGCTGTCGTGGCTGCCGCCGCCGCGCAGATCGGCTACCCGGTGCTGATCAAGCCGGCTGGCGGTGGCGGGGGCATCGGCATGCTGCCGGTGCGCGATGCGCAAGGGCTGGCCGCCGCCTGGCAGCAGGCCCGCTCGGTGGCGCAGCGCAGCTTCGGGCAGGCGGAGCTGTATCTGGAAAAGCTGATGGAGCAGCCGCGCCACATCGAATTCCAGGTCTTGGCGGACCGTTACGGCGGCGTGCGCATTGTTGGCGAGCGTGACTGCTCGGTGCAGCGCCGTCACCAGAAAGTGTTGGAAGAAGCCCCCGCGCCGGGCTTGTCGGGCGAGGCGGTGGCCGCCATGCGCGAGCGGCTGGCCACGCTGCTGGGCCACGTCGGCTACGACGTGATCGGCACCGTGGAGATGCTGCACACACCCGAGACCGGCTTTGTCTTCCTGGAGATGAATACGCGGCTCCAGGTCGAGCACGCGGTGACCGAGCAGGTGACCGGCATCGACATCGTGGCCGCGCAGGTCCGGCTGGCCTGCGGCGAGCGGATCGACGCCGTGCTGCCGGCCCCCACGCGCCAGCAGGGCCACGCCATCGAGGCCCGCGTCTACGCCGAAGACCCGGTGCGCTTCTTCCCGTCGCCGGGGCCGCTGGACACCTTCGTGCCGCCGCAGGCGCCCGGCATCCGCGTGGAGACCGGCTACGCGCAGGGCCAGCGCGTGACGCCGTACTACGACCCGATGATCGCCAAGGTCATCGCCACCGGCAGCGACCGCGCCGACGCCATCCGGCGCCTGCGTGCCGCGCTGGAGGCGTTCCAGATTGCCGGGGTCAAAACCAACCTGCCGTTCCTGCTGCGCGTGCTGGCCCACCCCGATTTCGCCGATGCCCGCATCGACACGGCCCTGACCCAGCGCGTGCTGGCCACGCCGCTCCAGACGCCTACGCCGAAGCAACCCGAAACCCTTACCGAAAGAGCAGCCTGATGCCCCAGATCGACGCCGCAGTCAGCGGCCATGTGTCCTCCATCGCCATCGAAGCCGGCGCCACCATCTCCGCCGGGGATGTCCTGATGATCATCGAGTCGATGAAGATGGAGATCCCGCTGGAGGCCGAGGCGGATGGCGTGGTCAAGGCCATCCTGGTCCAGCCCGGCGACGCCGTGACCGAGGGCCAGCCGGTGGTGGAGGTCGAGTAACGCGCCAAGGCTCCGGGGGCCTTACTCGATCGTCACCTTGCCATCCTTGACCAGCTTGGCGAACTTGGCGGTCTCGTCGTCGATGCGCTTGGCGAACGCTGCCGAATCGCTGGGCATCGGCTCGGCGCCGGCGGCCAGCATGCGCTGCTGGAAGTCCGGCGAATTGACGATTTCCACGATCTTCGCGCTGAGCTGGGCGACGATGGGCTTGGGCGTGGCCGCCGGCGCCAGGATGCCGAACCACGTGCCGATATCGAAGCCCTTCAGGCCGGCTTCTTCCATCGTCGGCACGTCCGGCAGCACGCTGGAACGCTTGGCCGTGGTCACGGCCAGCGCGCGCAGCTTGCCGGCCTTGATGTGCGGCAGCACCGGGGTCAGCGTGTCGAAGGACATCGTCACCTGTCCGCCCAGCAGGTCGGTAGTCAGCGGGCCGCTGCCCTTATAGGGCACGTGCAGCAGCGGGGCGCCCGTGGCGGTCTGGAACTGCGTGCCGATCAGGTGCTGGGCGGTGCCGTTGCCGTTGGAGCCGTAGGCGAACTCGGTGGGCGACTTCTTGGCCAGCGCCACCAGCTCGGCCACGGTCTTGGCCGGGGTCTTGGCGGGATTGATCACCAGCACATTGGGCACCATCGCCACGGTGGCGATCGGCGCCAGGTCTTTCTGGAAGTTGTACGGCAGCTTCTTGTAGACGCTGGTGGCGATGGTGTGGTGGACGGCACCCATCAACAGCGTGTAGCCGTCCGGGCGGGCCTTGGCCACGTAGTCCGCGCCCAGCGTGGCGCCGGCGCCGGGCCGGTTCTCCACGATCACGGGCTGGCCCAGCTTCTTGGAAAGCTGGTCGCCGATGGCGCGCGCGAGTACGTCGGTGGTGCCACCGGAGGGGAACGGCACGATCAGGCTGATCGGCTTGGTCGGCCATTCCTGCGCCACGCACAGGGCGGAGGCCCCGGCGCCCAGCATCAGCAGCGCGGCACGGAGGAAGCGGGGAAGCGTTTGGGAAGTCGGCATGGTCTGTCTCCTGTATTTATGATTTGTGATTTATTGCTCACTAATAGCGAGATCACTCGCTGACTGCAACACCTGCAAACCCGGTACGCGCAGCGCGGCGCGTCCCGCGAAGGTGGCCGCGCAGCCCAGTTCCGCCTCGATATAGAGCAGGCGGTTGTACTTGGCCACGCGGTCGGAGCGGCACAGCGAGCCGGTCTTGATCTGCGTGGCCGCCGTGCAGACGCTGAGGTCGGCAATGGTCGTGTCCTCGGTCTCGCCGGAGCGATGCGAGATGACCGAGGCGTAGCCGGCCGCCTCCGCCATGTCGATGGCGTTCAGCGTCTCGGTCAGCGTGCCGATCTGGTTGGGCTTGATCAGGATCGCGTTGGCGGCCCCGCAGTCGATGCCCTGCCGCAGGATCGCCGTGTTGGTGACGAAGAGGTCGTCGCCCACCAGCTGCACGCGCTGGCCCAGCCGCTCGGTCAGCAACTGCCAGCCGGCCCAGTCGCCCTCGGCCATGCCGTCCTCGATGGTGACGATGGGGTACTGATCGACCCACTTGGCCAGCAGGTCGACAAAACCGTCCGCCGAATAGGACCGGCCTTCGGACTGCAACTCGTACCGCCCGTCGCGATGGAACTCCGAACTGGCGACGTCCAGCCCCAGCGCGATGTCCCGCCCGGCCTGGAACCCGGCCTGTTCGATGGCGCGCAGGATGATCTCCAGCGCGTGCTCGTTCGAGGCGAGGTCCGGCGCGAAGCCACCTTCGTCGCCCACGGCGGTGGAAAGCCCCTGCGCCTTGAGCACCGCCTTGAGCGTGTGGAAGATCTCCGCGCCCCAGCGCAGGGATTCGGAGAACGACGGGGCGCCCACCGGCAGGATCATGAACTCCTGCATGTCCACGCTGTTGTCGGCATGGGCCCCGCCATTGATGATGTTCATCATCGGCAGCGGCAGGCGGGCGTCGCGGCGCTGGCCTCCGATGGTCCGATAAAGCGGCACGCCGGCCGAGGCCGCCGCCGCCTTCGCCGTGGCCAGCGACACCGCCAGCAGCGCGTTGGCGCCGAGCCGGGACTTCTCCGGCGTGCCGTCGAGCCGGATCAGGCAGTCGTCCACCGCCGCCTGGTCTGCCGCGGGCATGCCGGCCAGCGTGCGGGCGATATCGACGTCGATATGGGCCACGGCCTTGCGCACGCCCTTGCCGAAGTAGCGCCGGGGGTCGCCGTCGCGCAGCTCCAGCGCCTCGCGGGCGCCGGTGGAGGCGCCCGACGGCGCCGCTGCAAAGCCTTGCGAGCCGTCCGACAGCCGCACCTGCGCCGCCACGGTGGGGTTGCCGCGCGAGTCGAGGATCTCGTAGCCGCGAATGTCCTGGATGATGGGCATGGGGGGTTCCTAACGAAATAGCAACTTACTGGACCTGCGCGATTCGCAGCAGATTGGTGGTGCCGGCTACCGCGAAGGGCAGCCCGGCGGAAATCACGATCGAGTCGCCGGCCGCGCCGAAGCCCTCCTTGCGCACGGTCTGGCTGGCCAATTCGGTCATCTCGACCACATCGACCACCTCGTGGCACAGCACCGCGTGTACGCCCCAGGCCAGCGCCAGCCGGCGCGCGGTGGCCATGCGGGGGGTCATGCCGAGGATGGGCACCTCGGGGCGCTCGCGCGCCATGCGCAGCGCCGAGTAGCCGGAACTGGTGTAGGCCACCGTCGCCGGGGACTTCAGCAGCCCGGCCACATGGCGCACCGCCAGCCCGATGGCGTCGGCGGCCTCCGCGCGCGGCGGGGTGTGGGAGGCCTGGATGGCATCGTGATAGAGCGGGTCCGACTCGGTGCGCGAGATGATGCTGTTCATCATCCGCACGGCCTCCACCGGATACCTGCCCGAGGCCGATTCGGCAGACAGCATCACCGCATCGGCGCCGTCGTACACGGCCGTGGCGACGTCCGAGGCCTCCGCGCGGGTCGGCACCGGCGAGGCGATCATCGATTCCAGCATCTGCGTGGCCACGATCACCGGCTTGCCGGCCTTGCGGCAGGCCCGCAGGATCTGCTTCTGCAGCGAGGGCACCAGCTCGGCCGGCATCTCCACGCCAAGGTCGCCGCGCGCCACCATCACGGCATCCGATTCGGCGACGATGGCCTCCAGGCTCTGGATGGCCGCCGGCTTCTCCAGCTTGGCGACGATGCCCGCGCGGTCCTTGACGATGTCCTTGATCTCCAGGATGTCCTCGGGCCGCTGCACGAAGGACAGGGCGATCCAGTCCACGCCGAGCGTCAGGCCGAACTCCAGGTCGCGCCGGTCCTTCTCGGTCATGGCCGACAGGGGCAGCACCACGCCGGGCACGTTGACGCCCTTGCGGTCGGACAGCGTCCCGCCATTGACCACGGTGGTCTCGGCGAAGTCCTTGCCGCAGCGCTCCACGCGCAGGCGGATCTTGCCGTCATCGAGCAGCAACTCGGTCCCTTCCTGCAGCGCTGCGAAGATTTCCGGGTGGGGCAGGCTGACCCGGCTGGCGGTGCCGGCCACGCTGGCGTCGAGGTCGAGCCGGAAGCTGGCGTCGGCGGCCAGCTGGATCGGGCCATCGGCAAACGTGCCGATGCGCAGCTTGGGGCCTTGCAGGTCCAGCAGCACGCCGATGGGGCGGCCCCGGTCCCGTTCCACGGCGCGGATGGTGTCCAGCCGCTGCTTGTGGTCGGCGTGGCTGCCGTGGCTGAAGTTGAGCCGGAAAACGTCGGCGCCGGCTTCGAACAGCGCGTCGATGACTTCCGGCGACGTGCTCGCGGGGCCCAGTGTGGCCACGATCTTGGCATTGCGGGTGCGTCTCATCTTGTTACTCCATTCACCGCGCGATCAGGATGGCGCGGAAGTCATTGACATTGGTCAAGGTCGGCCCGGTGACAACCGCATCGCCGAGCGCCTCGAAGAAACCGTGGCCATCGTTGGCCGCCAGCGCGTCCTGCGGGCGGATGCCGAGTTGCCAGGCGCGCGCCAGCGTGTCCGGGCCGGCCAGCGCGCCGGCGATTTCCTCCTGGCCGTCCACGCCATCGGTATCGCCCGCAATGGCATGCACGCCCGGTTCGCCACGCAGCGTCAGCGCCAGCGAGAGCAGGTATTCCACATTCCGCCCGCCGCGCCCGTTGCCGCGCACGGTGACGGTGGTCTCGCCGCCCGAGAGCAGCACGCAGGGCGCCGTGAACGGCTGGCCGTGCCGCGCCACCTCCAGCGCCAGACCGCCCATGACCTTGCCGACATCGCGCGCCTCGCCCTCGATGGCATCGCCCAGGAGGTAGGCGCGCAGCCCGGCGCGGCGCGCCACGGCGGCGGCGGCTTCCAGCGCCAGCCGGGGCGTGGCGATCAGCGTGGTGTCGATCGGCGGCAGGCGGGTATCGCCGGGTTTGATGGACTCGGACGCGTCCGAATCGAGCACGGCCAGCACATGCGGCGGCACGTCGATGCCGTAGCGCCGGACGATGGCCAGCGCGTCGGCCCGGGTGGTCGGGTCCGGCACGGTGGGGCCGGAGGCGATGTCGATCGGGTCATCGCCGGGCACATCGGACAGCAGCAGGTTGCAGACCCGCGCCGGATGGCAGGCCGCTGCCAGCCGCCCGCCCTTGATCGCCGACAGGTGCCGGCGCACGGTGTTCATCTCGGTGATGGTCGCGCCGGACTTCAGCAGCGACTGGTTGACCGCCTGCTTGTCCGCGAGCGACATGCCGGCCAGCGGCAGCGGCAGCAGCGCGGAGCCGCCGCCCGAGATCAGGCAGATGACGAGGTCGTCCTCGGTCAGCCCGGACACCCGTTCCAGCATGCGCTGCGCGGCGTGGAAGCCGGCGGCGTCCGGCACCGGATGGGCGGCCTCGACGATCTCGATGCGCGCGCACTCCACCCCGTAGCCGTAGCGCGTGACCACCAGCCCTTCCAGCCCCTTCGGTCCCTCCAGCGGGTGCGGCCAGGCATCTTCCAGCGCGCGGGCCATGGCCGCCGAGGCTTTGCCAGCCCCGATCACGATGGTCCGGCCAGGAGACGGTGGCGGCGGGGGCAGGTGGGCGGCCAGCGTGCGCGCGGGCTGGGCGGCGTGGATGGCCGCCTGGAACATCTCGCGGAGCAGTTGGCGGGCCTGGGGGGTGTCCATGGCGGGGCTCGGGGTCATCGGATCAATGGAGGAGCGAGGCATGGGCATCGCCGATGCGGGCCAGCCGGGCGCCGACTGTGGAGGTAGCCGGCTCGGGCTGGTCAGGGATCAGCGCGTCGGGGTCATCGGACAGCTTGCCGTCCAGCGCGTCCTGCAACTGCTGCTGATCCACCGCGCCCACCCAGCGGGCGATGGCGACCGTGCCCACGGCATTGCCGATGGTGTTGGTAATGGCGCGCGCCTCGGACATGAAGCGGTCCACGCCGAGCAGCAGCACCATGCCGGCCACCGGGATCGTGCCCAGCGAGGCCAGCGTCGCCGCCAGCGTGATAAAGCCGGAGCCGGTGACGCCGGCGGAGCCCTTCGAGGTCAGCAGCAGCACCCCCAGCACCACGAACTGGTCGGTCAGCGAGAGCGGCGTGTTGGTGGCCTGGGCGATGAAGATGGCGGCCATGGTGTAGTAGATGCACTGGCCGTCCGGGTTGAAGGTCAGCCCGGCGGGCACCACCAGCCCGACTACCGGCTTGGACACCCCGGCCTTCTCCAGCTTGCCCATCAGCTGCGGCACCACGGATTCGGACGAACTGGTGCCCAGCACCGTGAACAGCTCGTCGCGGATATAGCGCAGGAACTTCCACAGGCTGAAGCCGGAGAGCCGTGCCACGCCGTTCAGCACGATGGCCACGAACAGGAAGCACGTGATGTACATCGTCCCCATCAGCTTGCCGAGCGAGACCACCGAGCCCAGCCCGTACTTGCCGACCGTGAAGGCCATGGCGCCGAAGGCGGCCAGCGGGGCCAGCCGCATGACCATGCCGACCACGCTGAAGATGCCGTGTACGAAGGAATCGAGGAAATCGACCACCGGCTTGGCGCGGGGGCCGATATGGGACAGGGCGATGCCGAACAGCGTGGCGAAGACCAGGATCTGCAGGATGTCGTTGCGGGCCAGCGCGTCGATGATGCTGGTCGGCACCAGGTTCATCAGGAAATCGATAAACGAATGTGACTTTTCAGCCGCATGGGTGTAGGTGGCGATGGCCTTGGTGTCGAGGTGCGCCGGGTCGATATTCATGCCGCGCCCCGGCTGCACCAGATTCACCACGATCAGCCCGAGCACCAGCGCGAAAGTCGACAGCAGTTCGAAGTACAGCAGCGCGCGCACGCCCACGCGCCCCAGCTCCTTCATGTTCTCCATGCGGGCGATGCCCAGCACCACGGTGGCGAAGATGATCGGCGCGAAGACCATCTTGATGAGCTTGATAAATACGTCGCCGAGCGGCTTGAGGTCGCTGCCGAGTTGGGGTGCCCAGACACCCAGTGCCACACCGGCGGCAACGCCGATCAACACCTGGACGTAGAGCTTTCCCAGTAGCTTTCGAATCATGGCTGTCTCCTGCACATTCGAATCTGGCGCGCCTGCGGACCGGCTCTGATGGCCGTTTTTTAGCGTCCGCAGGGCAGCGCGAGCCGCGATCCGGCTCGCAAGGGCCGCCCAGCCAAATGCCGGGACGGCGAGGGGGCGGGAGGGTTAAGCCGCCTTGGCCTGCTTGTTGGCGGCCAGGTAGTCGCAGACCGCCTTGGTCACCTGGACCGTGGTGGCCTTGCCGCCGAGGTCGCCGGTGTGGAGGGCCGGGTTGGCGGTCACGGCCTCGATGGCGGCCATCACGCGCTTGGCGGCGGCGTCTTCGCCCAGGTGTTCGAGCAGCATCACCACGGACCAGAAGGTGCCCACCGGATTGGCGAGGCCCTTGCCCATGATGTCGAAGGCGGAACCGTGGATCGGCTCGAACATCGACGGGTAGCGGCGTTCCGGGTCGATATTGCCGGTGGGCGCGATGCCGAGGCTGCCGGCCAGCGCGGCGGCGAGGTCGCTCAGGATGTCAGCGTGGAGGTTGGTGGCGACGATGGTGTCCAGCGTCTTCGGGCGGTTGACCATGCGCGCGGTGGCGGCATCGACCAGTTCCTTGTCCCAGGTCACGTCCGGGAAGTCCTTGGCGACTTCCACGGCCACCTCGTCCCACATCACCATGGCGTGGCGCTGGGCGTTGGACTTGGTGATCACGGTCAGCAGCTTGCGCGGACGCGATTGCGCCAGCTTGAAGGCGTAGCGCAGGATGCGCTCCACGCCCACGCGGGTCATCATCGACACATCGGTGGCCGCCTCGATCGGGTGGCCCTGGTGCACGCGGCCGCCTACGCCCGAGTACTCGCCTTCCGAGTTTTCACGCACGATCACCCAGTTCAGGTCTTCCGGGGCGCAGCGCTTGAGCGGGCCGTCGATGCCGGGCAGGATGCGCGTCGGGCGCACGTTGGCGTACTGGTCGAAGCCCTGGCAGATCTTCAGGCGCAGGCCCCACAGCGTGATGTGGTCGGGAATCTGGTTGTCGCCGGCCGAGCCGAACAGGATGGCGTCCTTGCCGCGCAGGGCGTCCAGGCCGTCGGCGGGCATCATCACGCCGTGCTGGCGGTAGTAGTCGCCGCCCCAGTCGAAGTTTTCGAATTCGAACTGGAAGCCGGCGCCACCGGCGGCCAGCGCTTCCATCACTTCACGGCCGGCGGGAACCACTTCCTTGCCAATGCCGTCACCGGGGATCGTGGCGATCTTGTACGTCTTCATCTTGTGTCTCCTGGTCAGAATCATCGCTGTAGTGCGTGGGACGGATTCTTGACCGTGGACGCGGTGTTGGATCGACGCTAAAGTTAAACCATCTTTAACCTGACATTAACAATGCCATGAGCGCGACGAGCGGCATTCAACCGTCCGAACTGGGCTTTTTCGCGGCGGTGGCCACGGCGGGCAGCCTGAGCGCGGCGGCGCGGGATCTTGGGATCTCGACGGCGGCGGTCAGCAAGCGGCTGGCCCAGATGGAGGCGCGCATCGGCATGCCGCTGCTGACGCGGACCACGCGCCGGATGGGGCTGACGCCCGAGGGGGAGGTGTTCCTGGAGCACGCGCGGCGCATCCTGGGCGAGATCGACGACCTGAGCCAGTTGCTGACCAGCGCCAAGGGGCGGCCGAGCGGCCTGCTGCGCGTGAACGCCACGCTGGGCTTTGGCCGCATGCATGTGGCGCCGGTCATCGCCGAGTACAGCCGGACCTACCCCGATGTCGATGTGCAACTCCAGCTGTCGGCGGATCCGCCGCCGCTGACGGAGGATGCCTTCGATGTCTGCGTGCGGTTCGGGGAGCCGCCCGACGCGCGGATCATCGCCAAATTCCTGGCCCCGAACCGGCGCCTGCTATGCGCCTCGCCCAAATACCTGCGCGAGCACGGCGTCCCGGCCACGCCGGGGGATCTGGCGCGGCACAACTGCATCGGCATCCGGCAGGGCAGCGATGCCTACGGGGTGTGGCGGCTGACCTCGGGCAAGGGCGCCAAGCAGCGCACCGAGGCGATCCATGTGCGTGGCAATTTGACGACCAATGACGGCGAAATCGCCGTGCAGTGGGCGCTGGAGGGCCATGGCATCGTGATGCGCGCCGAATGGGATATCGAGCGCTACCTGCGCAGCGGGCGGCTGGTGCAGGTGTTGCCGCACTACGCCACCCCCGAGGCGAACATCTATGCCGTCTACCAGCAACGGCACCAGTTGTCGTCGCGCATCCGCCTGTTCGTGGAGTTCCTCGGCTCGAAGTTCAGCGAGTTTGGAACCTGATCAGGCTTGCTTGACTACTCGATCGATGCCCGCAGGCTGCTCAACCGGTCCAGCGCCTGGCGCAATTCGGCGGTCAGTTCGGCGACCAGCGCGCCGGCGGGCAGGGCGCGGGCGAGCGGTACGGCCTGGCCGGCCCATTGTGCGGCGAACTCGCTGACCCCCTTGGCCTTGGCGGCGGCGTGGAGCGCCTTGCCGGCGTCGTAGGTGACGGGATAGTCGGGAATCGCGGGGGCGCCCGGCGCCACGCCGAGGGCCGTGAAGCGGCTGGTGAAGCCCCGCGCGGCGCGGCCGGAAATCGCCCGGGTCAGCGTGGTGGCGCGCGGCTCGGCGGCGGTCAGGGCGGCGCGGTAGGCGGCGTCTGCCGATGATTCATCGCACGCCACGAAGGCGGTGCCCAGTTGCGCGGCCTGCGCGCCCAGTGCCAGCGCGGCGGCAATGCCGGCGCCGTCCATGATGCCGCCGGCGGCGATCACCGGCAGGCTGGTACGTGTCACCAGCACCCGCACCAGCGCCAGCGTGCCCAGTCCTTCGTCATCGCCCTCCGGATCGAACACGCCACGGTGCCCGCCGGCCTCGATGCCCTGCGCGATGATGCCGTCGATGCCCGCCGCTTCGATCTGGCGCGCCTCCCGCAGCGAGGTGGCGCTGGCCAGCAGGAGGATGCCGGCGGCCCGCAGCGCGTCGATCTTCTCCTGCGCCGGCAGCCCGAAATGGAAGCTCACGACGGCCGGCTTTTCTTCCAGCAGCATCTGATACATCGCCTCGTCGGCCACGAAGCTCTTGTAGATCTCGCGCAGGCCGGCAGGCGGCGTGGCGCCGAATTCGGCGAACTGCGGCGTCAGGTATTGCAGCCAGGCGGCCTCCCGCGCCGCATCGGCCTGGGCCGGGGCGTGGCAGAACAAGTTGATATGGAAGGGCTTGGCGGTCAGCGCGCGGGTCTCGCGGATGACCTTGCGGGCGCCTTCGGCGTCCATCGCCCCAACGCCGAGCGAGCCCAGGCCGCCGGCTTCGGACACGGCGGCGGCCATGGCCGGCGTGCTGACGCCAGCCATCGGCGCCTGGATGATCGGCGTGGCGAGGTTGAGGAGGGAAACCAGATTGCGGGCGGCGGAGTTCATGGCTGGGCTTCAGGTTAGGTGGGCGATGAAGGGGATGGGCCTTGCTGCAGTTCCCGCAGGAACGCCGTGTAGGCCGAGGTGGCGAAGCCGGCGCGCTTCACCAGGAAAGTGTGGACGGTTCTGACCGGCACGGTCTGGAGGTGGGCCATTTCGCGATGCACCGCCAGCAGCGAGCGCGGCACGATGCCCACCGCCGACCCGGCGGCCACATAGGCCAGGATGGCGTGGTAGGACGGCAGGTCGATGACCGAGAGCCGGCGGCGCATATCGTCGCCCGCCTGCTCCAGCCAGTCTTCGGCACATTGGCGGTAGGTGCAGCCGCGCGCGAAGGCAGCCAGCTGGTGCAGTGTGACGTCCTGCGGCCGGCGCACCGGCGGGTGCGTGGCGGGCAGCACCAGCACCAGGTCCTCGGTATGCAGGTAGGTGCCGTCGAGGCCGTCGCCCATTTCGGTCAGGTCGATGTCGGCCGGCGCGCCCGTGCCCGGATGCGCCACCACGGCGCAGTCGAGCCGATGGCCGAGCACGGCATCGACCAGCGCCTGCGAGGTGCCCGTGGTCAGCTTCAACGCCACGTCCGGCCAGCGCGCGTGGAAGGCGCCGAGCGGGCGGGGCAGCAGCGTGGCCGCCGAGCTTTCCATCGAACCAAGCCGCAGCGGGCCGCTTGGCGCATCCGTGCGCATCGACTGCCGCGCCTCGTCGGCCAGCGCCAGCAGGCGGTCGGCATAGTCGAGCAGGCGGAGGCCTTCCGGGGTGAGCAACATCTTCTTGCTATCGCGCTGGAACAGGCTGACGCCGAGGCTCTCCTCGAGCTGCTTCACGCGGGTGGTCACGTTCGACTGCACCCGGTCGAGCCGCTTGGCGGCGCGTGTGATGCTTTGCTCACGCGCCACCGCCCGGAAGATCTCTAATTCTGCCAGTTCCACGATTTACGTTCTTCAAGCAAGAATGAAAGTAGATGAAGTATCGTGAATGAAGAACGTCAAGTCAAGGGAATGACTTGGGGTAACCAGCCGCTTAGTGGCCGGCGCTCTGGCCGCCATCGACGTGCAGGATCTCGCCCGTCACGAACGAGGCGCTTTCCAGGAACAGCACGGCTTCGGCAATATCGCCCATTTCGCCCATATGGCCCACCGGGTGCAGTGCGCCGAGTGCCTCATGGGTTTCCGGCGCATGCATCGGGGACTTGATGATGCCGGGCGACACGGCGTTCACGCGGATGCCGGTCTTGGCGTACTCGATGGCCAGGGACTTGGTGGCGGCGTTGATGCCACCCTTGGTCAGCGAGGCCAGCACCGACGGCACGCCGGCGATGGCGTGATCGACCAGGCTGGTGGTGATGCTGACCACGTGGCCGCTGCGCTGCTTTTCCATCTCGGCGATGGCCAGCTGGGTGATGTGGAAGAAGCCGGACAGGTTCACGTTGGTCACGGCGGCGTAGTCCTGCGCGGTGTACTGCGTGAACGGCTTGGCTACGAAGATGCCGGCGTTGTTGACCAGCGAGTCGATGCGGCCGAAGGCTTCCAGCGCCGTGGCCACCACGCGGCGGGCGGTGTCGGGGTCGCCGATGTCGCCGGGGACGATGGCGATATCGGGATCGTCGGTCGGCTTGATATTGCGCGCCGTGGCCACCACGCGGTAGCCGCGTGCACGGTAGGCCTTGACCAATTCGGCGCCGATGCCTTGGGATGCGCCAGTCACGATGACAACTTTTTGCGAGGACATTTCAGATTCTCCTGGTAGGGGTTCGGCGTGTTTGCCTTGGGCTCAAATCTAGTGGAGCCGGCCCCAACGAAGAAGGCATCGCCCACATCAACAGTTTTGCGTGGCGGGAACAAGTCGGGAGGACGGGCGGTGGAAGGCAAAAAAAAACGCGCGCCGGCGGGGAGCCGGACGCGCGCGCTTAGGGGAGCTTAGGGGGAGCTTAGGAGATCGAACTACTTGATGATGTCTGGCGCTGGGCGTTTAGCGCTTAGCGCTTGTCCACGTCCAGCACGGCCTGGGCGAAGGCCACCGGCGCTTCCTGCGGCAGGTTGTGGCCGATGCCGCCGGTCAGGTCGCGGTGCTCATAGCGGCCCGTGAACTTGCTGGCATAGGCGCTGGGCTTGGGGTGGGGCGCGCCGTTGGCGTCGCCTTCCATGGTGATGGTCGGGATGCTGATGGTCGGCGCGGTGGCCAGGCGCTTCTCGAGATCGTCGAACTTCGGCTCGCCCTTGACCAGGTCCTGCCGCCAGCGGTAGTTGTGGATGGTGATGGCCACGTGGTCGGGGTTGTCGAAGGCGGTGGCGCTGCGGTTGAACGTGGCATCGTCGAAATCCCACTTCGGCGACGCCAGCTTCCAGATCAGCTTGGCGAAGTCGTGCGTGTACTTCTGGTAGCCGGCCGCGCCACGGTCCGTGGCGAAGTAGAACTGGTACCACCATTGCAGCTCGGCTTCGGGCGGCAGCGGCACCTTGCCCGCCGCCTGGCTACCGATCAGGTAGCCGCTGACCGAGACCAGGCCCCGGCAACGGTCCGGCCACAGTGCGGCCATGATGTCGGCGGTACGCGCGCCCCAGTCGAAGCCGGCGACGACGGCGGTCTGGATCTTGAGGGCGTCCATCAGCGCGATCATGTCGGCGGCAATCGCCGACGGCTGGCCGTTGCGCATGGTGTCCGGCGAGAGGAAAGTGGTCGTCCCGTTGCCGCGCAGGTAGGGCATGATCACCCGGTAGCCGCGCGAGGCCAGCAGCGGCGCCACATCGACAAAGGCGTAGATGTCGTACGGCCAGCCGTGCAGCAGCAGGGCCACGGGGCCATTGGCCGGGCCGGCTTCGGCGTAGCCCACGTTGAGCACGCCGGCCTGGATCTGCTTGAGCGGAGCGAAGCTGGTGTGGCTGCCCGGCTTGGAGGCCGGCAGCGCGGCGGCCTTGGTGATGGCGGACTGCGCCTGGGCGGCCTGCGACAGCGTCAGTTGCGCGGCGGCCAGCGTTGCGGCGGCGGCGCCCAGGAAACCACGACGGGGCAAATCGATTTTTTCCGACATATTGTTCCTCTCTCCTCGGGTCAGTGATGAACTGACACGAAGTCTATGAGGCCATGGCAAGTGCCATGTGTCGGAATGCACGGTTTTTGTATCGCTGTGTATATGGCGATGCCTGACTGACACGCGGATGCAGAAACCGGGGCTCCCCTAGAGCCGTCGATGGGCGAAATGCCCGCGCCGGGCCCCGGCCATCAGGGCGGCGAACTGCTCGGTGCTCATGTGCACTACCTCGTCGCGGTCCCCGGCTTCGAAGTAGACATCGGGATGGGTCATCAGGCTGTCATCGAGCCAGGTCTGCGTGCCGTAGGCCATGCCGACCGGGGGCAGCGCGCCAGGGTCGCAGTCCCGGAACACCTCGTGCACGCCTTCCGTACGCGCCCGGGCCAGCTGGCGACCGGTCTGTTCGCAGATTTCCGAGAGTTTCAGGTGATGGGTGGCGGGGATCACGGCGGCGAGGTAGCCCCGGTTGTCCTCCAGCAGCACCGTGCGGGCCAGCCGGTCGCCGGGAATCGATATCGGCCGGGCTGGCGCCGCGCCATCGGGACTGCCGTGCCGGTGCACGGTCTCGAACTCGCTCTGCGTCTTGCTCAGGCACCTTGCGAGGGCGGTGGACATGGTCATGAGGGCAACCTCCGAGCGTGGGGCGCTACAGTTGTCTGGAGTACGGGAACTATAGGACAAGCGCCTGACGGCATTTGGTTGGGGCTAACCCGAGCATGGCGGGGGGCCGGGGAGGTGACCCGGGTGGCCCATAGCAAGCCGCTATCGCGACGATTGCAATCGTCACATTTGGTTGACGGCGGCTCTCAACTATATTTTGTGTGCGGCAGGCTTGCCGAGGCAGGCCCACGTGGAAGCGTCGACGCGGAAAGACTAGAACTAGCGTTGGGTACCCCCCAAAGGAGATCGCATGTCTTACGAAAAGTGTCCCTTCAACCATGCCGCCGGAGGCGGCACCACCAACAAGGACTGGTGGCCCCAGCAGTTGCGGCTGGATCTGCTCAGCCAGCACTCGGACAAGTCCAATCCCCTGGACAAGAGCTTCAACTATGCCGAGGCGTTCAAGACCCTCGACCTCGCCGCGGTCAAGAAAGACCTGACGGCACTGATGACCGACTCGCAGGACTGGTGGCCGGCGGACTTCGGTCACTACGGCGGGTTGTTCATCCGCATGGCCTGGCACAGCGCCGGCACCTACCGCATCGGCGATGGCCGGGGGGGTGGCGGGCGCGGCCAGCAACGGTTCGCCCCGCTCAACAGCTGGCCGGACAACGTGAGCCTGGACAAGGCGCGCCGGCTGCTCTGGCCGATCAAGCAGAAGTACGGGCAGAAGCTTTCCTGGGCGGACCTGATGATCCTGTCCGGCAACGTCGCCCTGGAAAGCATGGGATTCAAGACCTTCGGCTTCGCCGGGGGCCGCGAAGATACCTGGGAACCGGACCAGGACGTGTATTGGGGGAATGAAAAGACCTGGCTGGGCGGTGAAGTCCGCTATGGCAAGGGCGCGGCGGGCAAGGATGACGATGGTGGCGTGCTGGTGGCTGACGTCGAGAAGCACGGCCAGGAAGCCAGCCGGACCGATCCCGGCCGCTACCTCGAGAATCCGCTTGGCGCGGTGCAGATGGGCCTGATCTATGTCAATCCGGAAGGGCCCGACGGCAATCCGGACCCCATCGCCGCCGCGTATGACATCCGCGATACCTTCGGCCGGATGGCCATGGATGACGAGGAAACCGTGGCGCTGATCGCCGGCGGCCACAGCTTCGGCAAGACCCACGGCGCCGCGCACCCCGAGAACGTGGGCGACGAACCGGAGTCCGCCGAACTGGAACTGCAGGGTTTGGGCTGGCGCAACAAGTTCGGCACCGGCTGCGGCCCGGACACCATCACCAGCGGCCTGGAAGTCACCTGGTCGAATACGCCGACGCAGTGGGGGAACAGCTTCTTCGAGAACCTCTTCAACTTCGAATACGAGCTGACCAAGAGCCCGGCCGGCGCCAATCAGTGGATCGCCAAGGACGCCCCGGAGTCGGTGCCGCACGCCTATGACCCGGCCAAGAAGCTCAAGCCGACGATGCTGACCACGGACCTGTCGCTGCGCTTCGACCCCATCTACGAGAAGATCTCGCGGCGCTTCAAGGACGACCCGCAGGCGTTTGCCGATGCCTTCGCCCGTGCGTGGTTCAAGCTGACCCACCGCGACATGGGCCCGCGCGCGCGCTATCTCGGCCCGGAAGTTCCGGCCGAGGAACTGCTCTGGCAGGACCCGATCCCGCCGGTGGACCATCCGCTGGTCAATGACCAGGATGTGGCGGGGCTCAAGCAGAAGATCCTGGCTTCGGGGCTGTCGGTCTCGGAACTGGTGTCAACGGCCTGGGCTTCGGCGTCGACCTTCCGGGGCTCGGACAAGCGCGGTGGCGCCAACGGGGCGCGCATCCGCCTGGCGCCGCAGAAGGACTGGACGGCCAACAATCCGGATCAACTCGGCAAGGTGCTCAAGACGCTGGAAGGCATCCAGAGCGCGTTCAACGGTGCGCAGTCCGGCGGCAAAAAGATCTCGATGGCGGACCTGATCGTGCTGGCGGGCGGCGCCGGCATCGAGAAGGCGGCGGAGGCGGGCGGACAGAAACTGACCGTGCCGTTCACGCCGGGCCGCATGGATGCGTCGCAGGACAAGACTGACGTCCAGTCGGTGGGCGCCCTGGAGCCGAAGGCCGATGGCTTCCGCAACTACATCGACGCGAAGGTGCAAGCACCGGCCGAAGCCATGCTGATCGACAAGGCGCAACTGCTGACCCTCACCGCCCCGGAAATGACGGCGCTGATCGGCGGCCTGCGCGTGTTGAAGGTGCAGAGCGGCAAGGATGCCCACGGCGTGTTCACCGATCGCCCGGAAACGCTGACCAACGACTTCTTCCGCAACCTGCTCGATATGGGCGTGCAGTGGAAGCCGGTGTCACGGAATGTGTTCGAGGGTAGCGACAAGTCCGGCAAGGTCCGCTGGACCGGCACGCGCGTGGATCTGGTGTTCGGCTCGCACTCGCAGCTGCGGGCGCTGGCCGAGGTCTACGCCAGTGAAGACGGCAAGGAGAAGTTCGCCAAGGACTTCGTGGCGGCGTGGGTCAAGGTGATGAACCTGGACCGGTTTGACCTGAAGAAGTAAGGGGGGGAGGGCGCCGGACGGGAGTCCGGCGCCCCCGCCTCAGGCTGCCACGCCCACGGCAAGCCCCATCGATTCCGCCACCGCCGGCGTATTGGCGGCCTCGGCACCATCGACATCAAGCCACTGGCTGACCGCGCCCCGTACCGTCTGCGCCAGCGCCTGCTTGCGGCGCCAGGCGGAGCGCTTTTTCGAGGCGATTTCGGCGATGTCGCGCTCGGGTTGCCGCACGGGGATCTCGATATTGCCGGCGGCGTCTGGCGTGCCGTGGTACTCCATCCAGAATCCCTCGTAGTCGCACTGGATCTCGCGCGGCGTATGGCGCTGGCGGCCGACGTGATTCGCCCGGGACACCGCCGTCACGCGGCGCGCGCCAATATGGCCGGCGAAGGCCAGCAGCGCTTCCATGACCACGTCCTTGGGGCGCAGGCCCTCGCAGGCGCGCGTGGCGATGCGGATGCGCTCCCGGGCGGTCTCGCCCATCGTGCCCTGCAGGCCGCCGATGAACACCTCGGGGCCGGCCGGGCCCTGGCGCAGGTAGAAACTCAGTTGGGCGAGGCAGATGCCGGCTTCCTGGTCGATCCAGTAGAACGCCAGTTCGCCTTCCCTGGGATTGGGACCGGGATCGGCCAGGCGCAGCTGGTAGACGCCGTCCGCCGAGGTCCAGGTCAGGCCGCCTGACATATAGATACGGTCGCAGACGCAGGCCGGCACCATCGCGGCCATGACGGCGTAGTGCTCGATCATCAGCCGGGCGCGCTCGTAGAAACACAGGCCCAGCGCGCCGAGCGGGCGGAACGGCTTCTCCAGCACCAGCGGCCGGGCCGTGGCCACCCGCTGCAGCAGCACGCAGGACGCCGCTGCGCCCAACCACAGGCGGGCGGCATTGCCACGCGTGGCCGCCACGGCCAGCAGCCGCAGGCGTCGAGACAGCCACTTTCGGCTGCCCGACGGGTAACAGATCGACGACACCGAGGCCACGGCAGTCAAATATTTCAGATACCGGGCCGGAAAATGCTCAAAGCGTCCCGCTGCGTCGGCTTGGGAAAGCCCCCGCAAGGTCAAAAATGTTGCTTGCACGACTTAACGCTCCCCTGATTCACGCGCCGTTCCTTCGATGGGAACTGGCTGCGCATATGGCTTCCCTGTCCGCAACGCCCAAAATGAGCGCCAGGTATGGCTAGCCCGTCACTTTTTTCTTGTCGTGCGGGGTGTGCAGGCCAGCTCGTAATATTTCGTAACGCTTTGAAATATTGCCGGTTGACAGGGGGATACCCGGGGGATGCCTTCTTTTGGGGAATACCTCCGGCAATCCTCCTTCGGGGGGATGTGTCGCTTAAGACATAAATCGGACACACAGCGTTAAAATCCTCGCCGCCGCGCATGCCAGCATAGGGATGCCGGGGGTCCAAGACATCGAAAAATCAAAAGCAATTTTTGGGGAAATCCATGAAGAGGATGGGAAATCTGGTGGCCTGCGTCATGCTGGCCGGGGTTCTGGCCGCCTGTGGCGGCGGTGACGGGGATGGCGGCAGCGCGCTGAACGTCAGCGCCACAGGCAGCCAGACGCAGGGCACCAGCGTCGGCGCGGGGGGAAGCACCACGCTGAACGTGCAGTCGAGCGACTTTATTCGTCTGCAAACCAGCCAGCCGGTGCGCTGGCAGGCAGTGATCACGAGCGACAAGACGACGGTCACCAACCAGGTGCTGACCGAGACCCAGTGGTCCGGCAATCTGGTCAGCCCCACGGGCGACGCCATCACCCTGACGGCGACGCAGGTCAGCGATCCGTCCAAGGTGTTCACGCTGAAGATCGCCGTGGCGCCGCAGCGCTACAACGGCGTGGCGTACAAGGTGGGCGAGGTGGCGACGTTTGCGGAGACGCAAGTCCGCTTCAACGGCACCACGACGACCGAGAACCTGGCCTATACCATCGCCTCCGTGAGCAACGGGCGGGCGATGATCACCAGCGCCGACGCCATCACGAACGCGCCGGACACCAGCTACGTGCAGGACCTGGATCGCAACCGCCTGTCGCGCACGTACACCAACGGCAATGTGTGCACGTATTCGCCCAAACGCACGCTCTATGAGCTGCCGCTCTACGTCGGCAAAACCTGGACCGGCGCGTGGGACTACGCTTGCCAGATGGGTTACACCGAAAAGGGCGCGGTGGTCGGCAAGGTGGAAACGTATGAAAGCATCACGACGCCGGCTGGCACGTTCAACGCGCTGCGTCTCGCTTTCACGATCACGTACACCAACTCGAACGACACCCAGCTGCCCAATGGCGCCGCGGGCAACGCCACCTACAAGGAGACGATCCTGGGCTGGTGGGCGCCGGACCTGGGCCGCATCGTCAAGTGGCAGTCGAACTATTCCTATGCAACGGGTTTCGCAAATCCGACGTATATGACGACGTACACGCAGACGCTGACCAGCCTCCGTTGATCGCTCGCTGACGAAGCACAAAGTAGTAGGGCTCCCCGCAACGGGGAGCCTGATCACCGCCCGGGGATTCTCAGGTAGCCTATGCCGGGCACACCTGCCCGCCTGACCGCCCACGCCATGCCCACCGCCATCCGCAACGCGCTTGTCTGGATCTTCGATGCATTCGAGCGGGATCCCACCTACGTCTGCAAACGGATGTTTGGCAGCGATGCCGCCTACATCGACGGGAACCTGTGCCTGATCGCGGCGGATCGCGACGACCCGTGGAACGGGCTGCTGGTTTGCACCTCCCATGAGCACCACGCCGCGCTGATCGCGGACATGCCGGCCTTGCGGCCGCACCCGGTGCTAGGCAAATGGCTGTATGTGCCCCAGGCCGATCCGGCGTTCGAGGAAGCTGCCGAATGGCTGGTGGCACGCGTGTTCGAACGGGATGCACGCGTGGGCGTAGAGCCGAAGCCCTCCCGGCGGCGGAAGGGATCGATGCTGCCGAAGAACGGTTAGGGGAGGTCTCACGATACCGAACGGATCGTGCCGCCGTCGACGCGGATCGTGGCGCCGCTGACATAGTCGGCGTATCGGCTGCACAGGTAGGCGACGGCGGCGGCGATCTCCTCGGGGCGGCCCAGGCGCCCGACATCGTTGGGCACCATGTCGCGGACGCAGCCCCGCTCGATCTCTTCCCAGCTGACTCCCCAGCCGTGGTGCGGCGCGATCGATTCGAGCAGGCTTTTGACCGCCGGCACAAGGATGGCCCCGGGGGCGACGATGTTCGACGTCACACCGGTACGCTTCAGTTCGCGAGCCAGCGATACCGCGAGGTTATGGCGCGCGGCGAGCGACGCGTTGTAGTCCGGCAGGCCCGCCCCCGGTTGGCCCGCCAGGCCGCCGCCGATCTGGATCACGCGCCCCCAGCCGCGCTCGCGCATCGCGGGGACGAACCGCTGGATCATCCGCACGGCGGACAGGACATTGGCCTCGAAGGTCTCGGTCCATTGGTCGGGCACGGCAGTCGTCCAGTTCAAATGCTGGTAGCGGCCCGCGTTGTTGACCAGGATGTCGACAGGGCCGCCTTTGCGAACCTGCGTGGCGACGGCATCGGCGCCGGCATCGGTGGAAAGGTCGCCCAGGGCCAACCCGGCCATCCCGCCGCTGGCCTCGATCTCCGCGATCACCGCATCCGCCCGCTCCCGGTTCCTGCCGTGCACGATCACGGTCGCCCCTTCAGCGGCCAGCATCTTTGCTATCGCTTCACCGATCCCTGCGGTTGCGCCCGTTACCAGGGCGCGTTTTCCCTTGATTTGCAAATCCATCATCCACTCCAGTGGGCTAAAGTTCTACAAGTGTATAATTTCGTTTCGTGAAAGTCTACGAGTGTAGAAATTATGAAGGCACTGGGCAAGAAGGGCGCTGCAACGCGACAGGTCATCCTGGATGCCGCGCGACAGTCGTTTACGGCATCGGGCTATGACGTGGGGGTTCGGGAGATCGCCGAGGCTGCCGGCGTGACGGCCATGCTGGTCAATCGTTACTTCGGATCGAAAGACCAGTTGTTCGAGGAGGTGGTGGATACGGTGCTGGCCGCGCCCGGCATCGTGACGGCGGAGGTCATGGACGATCGGCCCGCCATGCAGGCGTTTTGCAGGGCGCTGGCGCGCGGCTTGGTGACGCGGACCATGCCCGAGGCCACGCCGATGGACGGTTTCCTGATCATGCTGCGTTCGGCAAATAGTCCGAAGGCTTCGGCGATTCTGCGCGGCAAGTTCGAGCAGGTTTTCGCACAGCCGCTGGCCGCGCGGCTACCCGGGCCCCAGGCTGGCCAACGCGCCGCGATGCTGCTGGCCGTGATTGCGGGCGTTCAACTCATGCGCCAGGTGGTTGAGATGGCGGGGCTGACTGAAGCGGATCCGGAGGACCTTGCCGTCCAACTGGAGGGGATTTTCTGCTTGCTGGCCGGGATTACGCCTGAAACTGTTCGACCAGGAAATCGATAAAGGCCCTGGCTCGGGCGGTTTGATTCCGGCGCTGGGAGTAATACACGAACAGGTCAGCGGAGGGGATCTTGTCATCGGGCAGGACGACGCGGAGGCGTCCGCTCTCGAGATACTTGGCCAGATCCCATTCCGAGCGAATCAGGATGCCGTGACCGTCCAGCGCCCACCCCAGGACAATATCTCCGTCATTACTCGATAGCGCGCCATCCACCTTGACGGTCTCCTGACGACCGTCATGTTCCAGACGCCATACGCCGTAGGCGTCGTCATTTTGTCGATGGACAATGCAGCGGTGGTGGGCAAGGTCCGCCGGCGATTTTGGGGTGCCATGCCGCTCCAGGTAGCCCGGCGACGCGCAAAGGAATCGTCGGTTCGACATAATGCGCCGCGCGGCCAGGCGGGTGTCCGGCAGGGTCCCAAAACGGATGGCCAGGTCGAAACCGCTCTCCACGAGATCCACCGGCCGGTCTGTCACTTCCAGCTGGACTTCGACGTGCGCATAGCGCCGTGCGAATTCCGAGACCAGCGGTGCGATGGTGGTTCGACCGAAGCCCAGTGAGGCATTCACTTTCAATAGCCCGCGTGGCTCGGCGCCGCTGCTCGATACGACGTTCTCCATTTCCCGGAGGTCCGCCAGGATGCGAGTCGCATAGGCGAGATAGGTCTCGCCTTCATTTGTCAGGCTGATGCTGCGCGTGGTGCGGTTCACCAGCCGGACACCCAGGCGGCTCTCCATCAGTGCGAGCCGCTTGGTTGCGGCGGGAGGGGTGAGATTCAACTCGCGCGCCGCGCCTGAAAGGCTGCCCAGCTTGGCAACCAGCACAAAGAACTCAAGCTCCGAGGCGACGTCAGCTTTCACTTGGATTTAATAATGTTTTGAATTGGATTCAATTCTAGAGCATGGTTCTCCGCCTACGCTACGGATTCCCCACGCGTATGCGTGTGCTATCTGTGCATCAGGAGACACATCGTGAGAATCGTTGAAATCCGGGAGAAGACGCTCCCCATCAGCTCGCCCATCCGCAACGCTTATATCGATTTCAGCAAAATGACCCTCAGCCTGGTGGCGGTCATTACGGACGTGATCCGTGACGGCAAACCGGTGGTGGGCTACGGCTTCAACTCGAACGGCCGCTACGGCCAGGGCACGCTGATGCGCGAGCGGTTTATCCCGCGCCTGATGGAAGCCGATCCCGATTCGCTGGTGGACGCCACCGGCAACAACCTGGATCCGCACAAGGTCTGGGACACGATGTTCAAGAACGAAAAGCCCGGCGGGCATGGCGAGCGCTCCGTGGCCATCGGCACCATCGACATGGCCATTTGGGATGCCGTGGCGAAAATCGAAGGAAAACCGCTGTTCCAGTTATTGGCGGACCGCTATGGCAACGGCCAGCCTGACCGCAAGGTGTTCGTCTATGCCGCCGGCGGTTATTACTATCCCGGCCAGGATCACGGCAAGCTCAAGGACGAGATGCGCAGCTATATCGACCGTGGCTATACCGTGGTGAAGAAGAAAATCGGCGGTGCGTCATTGGACGAAGATCTGCGCCGCATCGATTCGATCCTGAGCGTGCTGCAGGACGGCCAGAAACTCGCGGTGGACGCGAATGGCCGCTTCGACCTCGACACCGCTATTCAATATGCGAAGGCGCTGTCGCAATACGACCTGTTCTGGTACGAGGAGCCGGGCGATCCGCTGGACTTCGAACTCCAGGCCACGCTGCGCAATTACTACGACAAGCCCATGGCCACCGGCGAGGACCTGTTCTCGATGCAGGACGCCCGCAATCTGATCCGCTATGGCGGCATGCGTCCAGATCGTGACTGGTTGCAATTCGACTGTGCACTGAGCTATGGCCTGGTCGAGTATCTGCGCACGCTCGACATGCTCAAGCAACACGGCTGGTCGGCCAGCCGCTGCATTCCGCACGGAGGACACCAGATGTCGCTGAATATCGCCGCTGGCCTGGGCCTCGGCGGCAATGAAAGCTATCCGGACCTCTTCCAACCGTTTGGCGGCTTTCCGGACGGCGTGAAGGTAGAGAAAGGCTACCTCACGATGCCTGACTTGCCGGGTATCGGCTTCGAGGGTAAGTCGGACCTGTACAGCGTGATGCGGCAACTGTCGGCGTAAGCCGCACGGTTAAATAAACGAAACGGAGGCAACCGAGCGGATCAGTAATCGGCCCGTGACCGGGTGAGATTGGGGGGTATCATCGCTTCATAAGCGTTGGTGCGCCCCAGCCCCTTCAGGGGTTCAATCGGCTCGGGAGAGGATTCTGAAAGATTTCATTAATGAGACGGAAGGCCTGGCTGGCGCGAGGCTGACGTTGCTTCGCGATGGTCCGATCGAACTCTACCGCGCACAGTTTGTGGATTCGTCGGTAATCGCTGCGATACCCGTGGCCCCGGTGTCCGAAACCTCCCTCGAGCAGCTGCGCTACGAATACAGCATCAGAGACAAGTTCGATGGCGGCTTTGCACTGCGCCCCTTAAGGTTCACCGTACATAATCAAAACCCGGCTCTGCTGCTGCACGATTCTGGTGGCGAGATGCTGAAAGACCTGATCTCAGGCGCCATGCCGCCGGAGATTTTCATTCGCCACGCACTGCTCGTGGCGTCGTCGCTGGCATCCGTCCATGACGCAGGCCTGGTCCACGGGGGATTGACGCCTTCGAACATCATGGTGCATCCAGGCGAGCTACGTGCAAGGTTGACGGGTTTTCGTGCGCTAGCCTTGATGCCGACGCTGTCCGCATTCGCTGGCGGAACGGAACGGGAAATGGACCGCGAGGCGCTGCACTATATGGCCCCGGAAGCGACTGGGCGGGTCAATCGAGTCTTCGACGAACGCTCAGATCTATATTCACTGGGCTGCATTTTCTTCCACATGCTGACCGGCCGCGTGCTTTTCCCCGGCGTTTCGCCATCGGAGCTCATCCATGCGCATATCGCTCGTCGTCCTGACGAAGATGTGCTCCTTGATCTGAAACGAAGTTTCAACGCGCGCCTCGTTGAGCTTGTATGTCGACTGCTGGCCAAGGAGCCAAGCGAGCGGTATCAACGGGCTTCCGATGTTGTTGACGATCTGGTTGCCCTGACCACAGTGAATCATCCGCGAACAGCAACCTTGGGACAAAGGCGTCGATCGGGTGCAGGTCTGTTCCGATCCGGAAGGCTGGTGGGTCGCCTGGCGGAGCTTGAGCGTCTTCGCGATGCCATTCAAAGCACGCCGGATGACCAGAAGCGGAGATTATGGTTAGTGGAAGGCCCGGCGGGCATTGGCAAGACCGCTTTAGTCAATCGTCTCAGGTTGGAGGTCGGCGGCAAAACCTGTGAGTTTGCGCAAGGCAAATGCGAGCTTGGGGATGGTGTCACACCCTATGCCAGCTTGTCCCGGGCCCTTCACGCACTCTTGAGAGCGGCGCTTGGATATCCTCCGCTGCAGTATGCGCAACTGCAGCGAAGGCTCCGCGAGGCCTTTGCCGACGAATCATCGATCATCACGACCATTTTCCCGGATTTCAGCCGACTCCTGGGAGAACACACGCACCATCCCGCTGTGTCGGCGCACGCAGAAAGGCATCGTTTCCTCGATGCCATCGCAAAGCTATTGCGTGCGTTCGCCTCGAAAGAGCGCCCGCTCTTATTGTTTCTGGATGACTTGCAGTGGGTCGACGAAGCAACGCTCGAGGTTGTTGAATATGTGCTGCAGAACCCGCTCTGTGGTCATGTCTTGTTGGTCGGCGCAATGCGCGACGGGAAAGTCGAGAGCGAGGGGGCTCACGTGCGCCCCTTTGTTCTGACCGATATGGTTGAGCGGATGACACTCGGACCTCTCTCTGGACGGGAAGTGGGCGGGCTCCTGCGCGCAGTCCTGGACGAAGATGATGTCGGGAATCTCACCGTACTCGAGGGCGCCATTTACCGCGGCGGCGGCGGTAATCCGCTTCACACGATACAGCTGGTCAGATCACTCATCGACGATGAGGTCATGGTCTACGACGAGGGCAACGGCGAATGGGTGGCATCCCTGCCGGCACTTGAAGCAAGATCAGACCTCTCAAGCGTGGTCGAGTTGTTGTCAACAAGGGTTGGGAGTCTGGCCCAGGACGCGCTGATGGCAACGCAATACCTGGCGATTCTCGCGGAGCCGTCATCGCTTGAAATCCTGTCTACGGCGATGTGCCGCCCACAAAATCTGGTCGAGCTTTCGCTGCGAGAAGCCCTTGAAAAGCAGTTCATTGTGTTGAGCGACGGTCTCTACTCCTTCACGCACGATCGGGTTCGCGACGCTGTATACGAAACATTCGGCGATCTCGAACGGCAGGAGAAACATCTGGAAGTTGGCAGCAACCTTTGGGAAAACGTTGTCAAGAATGGATTGAAGGTCAGTGTTTTTGTTGTCGCAAACCATTTGACCAGGGCGAGGCTGCCGGTTTCCGATCATCGACGGCGTCAGTTCGCGTTGATCATTCTTGACGCTGCCAATAAGGCTAGGGAAGCGACGGCCTATGAGGCGGCGATTGCGTACCTCGCCAATGCCCGGGATTTGTTGAAAGATCGGGCCGACCTCGACGGTGACTTGCTCGCGGTTATCGAATTGAGGCTTGGAGAGTGCGAGTTCGTGTGTATGCGAACTATTGAAGCATCAGAGCGAATCGCGGCGATATCGAAAGATCTACTGGATTCCAGGCACCGGGCAGAGCTTATTCGACTACGCCTCGCAATGTATGTGACGTTGGACCAGCCCGATAAAGGTCTGGAAGTTGGATTCCGGTATCTCGAAGAGGAGGCCGGCATCGTCTTCTCGAAGGACAATCGATTGGAAGGCGTCGAGGCCGACTATCGGCGACTTCTAGAGCATTACGGAAGCCGTAGTGTTCAAGATCTCGTCAACCTGCAGCTTATGGTCGACGAACGCGTTCGAAATGCGATGGACGTGATGACGGATCTCATACCGGCGGTGATGTTTTCCAGTCAGGACCTCGCCGAATTGATCATTCTTCGAATGATCAACCTCAGTCTTGAATATGGACACTGCGATGCGTCATGTTATGCCTACGTCTGTCTAAGCTTCATTGCTGGAGCCAGATTTGAGGACTATGCGACGACCGCTGTTTTCGGCGAACTCGCGATGCGGCTCCCGGCGGAGCGAGGGCTGAATCTATACGCCGGTCGTGTTCAGATGTGCTTCGGTGCGCTCAGCCTTCCTTGGACGGGCTCCGCCACGGAGGCGAGGCGGCATCTGGAGGAGGCGACGGCACTCACCGACCGCCAGGGTGACATGACGTTCGCCGTCTATTCCCGACGGCACATTGTCACGAATTTACTGTTCAGTGGTGGTGCGTTGTCGGAGGCTCAACAAATCGCCGAGGACGGTTTGAAACTCGCGCGGGATGCTGCGTTTGCGCTAGTCGTTGACGCGTTCATGGCACAGGCGTGGTTGATCCGCGAGCTCAGGGGGGTTCCCGTCGATATCGGGATGCACGATCCAAATGTCGAGTATCTCGATTTGCTGAGCGACTGTATCAGTGGAAAGTTCCATCGGGACATTGCCGCTTTTGCATTTTGGACGTACCGCCTGCAGGTCGCGGTCCTGTGGGGAGACCTGCCCAAGGCAATGGAGGCTGAAGCGCGCGCCAGCGCATCCGTATGGGCGTCTCCCGCCTTTCTGGAGAATGCTGATTTTGTTTTCTATAGCGGACTATTGCGCATCGCCATGGCGAGGACTGCCGCACCTGCCGATCGCGAAGCTCACACGCGTCTTGTGCGAGATCGGGTTCGGCAGATGCAGTGTTGGGCGGAAGCCTGTCCCGAGAATTTTCTCTCGCGCGAGAAATTGCTCGCCGCGGAGCTTTCTGACCTGATGGAGGACAAGGCGAATAGTCTCGCGCTCTATGAAGAGGCGATAGCCTTGGCGGATCAGTCGCGCGATATGCACATTCAGAGCGTCGCCAGAGAGCTGGCATCTCGTTTCGCAGCGCGTTGTGGGCTCCGCTCCGCGCAACAGGGATACCTGGAGCAGGCGAGGAGTGCATACGCTTGCTGGGGGGCGGATGCAAAGGTTCGGCACCTCGATGCGGAGTTTCCCGCGCTTAGAGCAGGAAGGAGCACGGAGTTTCGCGAACTCGGGAACTCACTGTTATGGAGCGAGGATCGTTTCGAAACGGAAATTGTACTGAGGTCGGTCCGGGCCTTGTCGGGGGAGTTCTCGTTACAACAGGTCATGAAGATCATCCTCCAGAATGCCCTGCAATATGCCGGCGCGGAGCGTGCGGTGCTGTGCTTGCTCGAAGACGGCGTGTTGTATGTGGCGGCACGTGCAAAATTGGCACAGGGCCAGTTGGAAATGAATCTCGTACGGACGGTCCTCTCGCCGGAGTTGATTGCGACGCCCATCGCCTACCTGACGCTGCGCAGCAAGGAGTCTGTCGTGCTTGAGGATGCGCGCGATGACCCGCAATACGGACTCGACAGCTATGTTCGGGCACACAGATCGCGGTCGATTATGTGTGTCCCACTCCTCAAGCAGGGTTCACTCACAGGATTGCTGTATCTGGAGAATGCGTTGATCGCAGGCGTCTTCAATGCGACGCGTGTGAGGACCCTTGAGGTTCTCGCATCTCAGGTGGCATTTTCCCTGGAAAACGCGAAGTTGTATGAGAACGTTGAAGCCGAGCATATTCGGCGCGCGGAAGCCGACCGTTACGCCCGAGAGACACAGGAAAAATTGGCACGGGCTGCGCGGTTGACAGAATTGGGTGAACTCGCGGCATTCATCGTGCACGAAGTCAGTCAGCCCATCTCCACGGTGAGCACGTGTGCCCGCGCCGCAATTCGATGGCTGAATCGAGAGATTCCGGACCTTTCGGAGGCCGTGGCGGCGCTCGAGATGATCTCCGCAAGCAGCGAGCGTGCGACGAATATCATCGGAAGCATTCGAGCGATGGTCAAGGAGTCTCGTCCGAATAAATCGAGCATGGATATCCACGAGGCAATACTCGAGGTCTTCAATGTCTTGCGGGAGCGCATTGATGCTGAGAAGGTAATGCTATCGAGCACCTTCGCAACGGATGCCTTGATTGTCTCTGGTGATCGCATATTGCTGCAGCAAGTAGTGATGAATCTCTTGACCAACGCACTCGAGGCAATGAGTGACATGGAAGAGCGAGAGAAGTGCATTGCAGTCCAGACCCATATTGATGAACACCATATGGTCTGGGTGTCAGTCAGCGATACCGGCCGGGGCATCTCGGATGAGATCGCAGCGCACATCTTCGACTCTCTGGCCACCACAAAAGGATATGGGATGGGCATGGGCCTCTCCATTTGCAAGTCGATTGTGGAGGCTCACGACGGGAAGATTGAAGTTTGTAGTGCCGGCGCAGCAGGCGCCAGCTTCCGCTTCTCCGTCCCAATCTGGTGCAATTTCAAATAATCTGGTCTATCCCGACAAGGTGATGCGTCGATAACCGTCAAGCTGTGTGCGTTGATTCAGCAACGACTGTGAGGACGCATGCAGGCCACGCTTAACGGCACCGAACTCTTCTTTGACGTGGATGGCGAAGGATTTCGCCCGGAGCAGGGCACACTGGTGGAAAAGCCGGTGCTGGTGGTCATCCATGGGGGACTTGGATTCGACCATGGCTACCTGAAGCCCGGGCTGTCCGCGCTGCGCGATCAGGTGCAACTGCTTTACGTCGACTTGCGAGGGCAGGGGCGCTCGGGACGCCCACCGCTGGATACCTGCACGCTTGAGCAGATGGCCGATGATGTCGCGGCGCTGTGCGCGTATCTCGGCGTGGGGCAGGTTCATGTGTTTGGCCATTCGGCCGGCGGCTTTGTCGCCATGCATTTGGCGTTGCGCCATCCTGCGCTGGTACGGGGGCTGGTGCTGTGCAGCAGCTCGCCAACCGTGCAGCCGATTATGGACGATAACGGAGAGCCGGCGCCGACGCTGGCCTCGCGCGCCGGGCCCGAAACGATGGCGGTAGCGGCGCGGGTGTTTTCCGGTGACATTACCGCCGAAAGCGTCGAGGCCTTCTTCCGCGAGGTCGGTCCCTATTATGCGGCGCCGTCCCACATGGACGTGCCGCCCGCGCTCACGGCGCTCAGCATCGCTTCGGTCGACATCATGCGGCATTTCATGACGGTGATTGCGCCGTCCTACGACTTGCGGCCTCTCCTGTGCAGCATCTCCGCCCGAACCTTCGTACTGGTCGGCAAGTTCGACTGGGTGTGCCCGCCGCGCGCCAGCCGTGCCCTCGCCCGGGGCATTCCAGGCGCGGTGCTGGTGGAGTTCGATGACGCGGGCCATTTTCCATTTTCCGAGACGCCGACGGCGTTCATCGACGCAATGGCGAATTATTTCGCGAGCTAATACGGAGGGATCATGACTGAACTTTGGCGCCTATCGGCAACTGAACTGGCCTCGCGTATTCGGCATCGTGAGGTGTCTGCCCGCGAGGCAGCAACGTCCGCGCTCGAACGCCTGGATGCCGTCAATCCGTTGATCAACGCGGTGGTCGCACATCGCCCGGAGTCGGTCCTGGCGCAGGCGGATGCCGTTGACGCGGCGTTGGCGCGCGGGGAGGACCCGGGGCCGTTGGCGGGTGTACCCGTCACCACGAAGATCAATACTGACCACGCGGGATTTGCGACGACGAACGGCACACGCCTGCAAGAGGGGCTGGTTGCGCAGCACAACAGTCCGGCCGTCGAGAACCTCGCGCGGGCGGGCGCCGTCCTGCTTGGCCGCAGCAACTCGCCCACGTTCGCGCTGCGCTGGTTCACCGACAATCGGGTCCACGGTCATACAAGCAATCCGCGCAATCCTGCGCTTACGCCTGGAGGATCGAGCGGGGGAGGGGCGGCGGCGGTAACCGCGGGGATCGGCTGTATCGCGCTCGGTACCGACATCGGCGGCTCTATCCGCTACCCGGCGTACGCATGCGGCATCCACGGATTGCGGCCGTCGTTCGGCAGGGTGCCGGCGTTCAACGCCTCGTCGCCCGAGCGTCCGATCGGCGCCCAATTGATGTCCGCGACGGGGCCCATGGCGCGTACGGTGGCGGATCTTGAAGTTGCGCTGATGGCCATGTCCGCGCCCGATGTGCGTGATCCGTGGTGGGTGCCCGTGCCGCTACAGGGTCCCGAGACGGCGTTGCGGGCGGCGCTCTGTTTGCGCCCGGGTGGCATGGAGATCGCCCCGGAAGTGGAAGCTGCGCTGCGCGATGCGGCGCGGCGGCTGGTGGACGCGGGGTGGACGGTCGAAGAGATCGACGACACGCCGCTGATCCGTGATGCGGCCGAAGTTCAGGAGCGACTGTGGCTCGGCGATGGATTCCCGGCGCTCGTCGACGCTGTTACCCGGGATGGCGATCCCGGGGCGCGGGCCGTGGTCGAGGGCGTGCGTGCCAAGGTCAGTGCGATGCCCGGTGACGTCGTCAACAGCTCGCTGGTGCGCCGGACCACGCTGGTGCGTCATTGGCGCGCCTTCCTTGCCAAATACCCGGTGCTGCTGCTTCCTGTATCGGGAGAGCTGCCGTTCCCGGACGGGCTCGACATGCAGGGCGCGGCGGGCTTTCAGCGCGTCTGGGAAGCGCAGCTGACCATGCGGGCACTCCCGGCGATGGGGCTGCCGGGGCTCGTCGTCTCCACGAATCTGGTCGACTCGGTGCCCGTCGGCGTACAGATCGTGGCCAGCCATTTTCGGGAGGACCTGTGCCTGCTGGCAGGCAAGGCAATCGAGGCGCGCGGCACGCCGCCTTCGCCGATCGATCCCTTTACCAAGTGATGGAGGAGAGCCCCGCGTGGTAGCCACATTCGCGGAAAATGCGAATGACGCCGTCAACCTGCTGTGGCTCAATCCACAATGAAGAGCTTGGCGCCTGTCTTGGTATAAGACTGATGTGGCTCCGCGTTGTCGCCCACCTGATAGCTCATGCCCGCCGTCAAAACAAATTTCCGTCCATCTTCGAGCGTTGTTTCCAACTCACCTTCCATGCAGAAGAGGACATGCCCCTTTTGGCACCAATGGTCCGCGAGGTAGCCAGGGGTGTATTCCACCATCCGCACCCGAATCTGATTCGGCTTTTCACCGAAGCATCGCGTGCGCCAATAGGCCATGCCGGTTTCCCCCTGGTGCTCTGTCTTTTCGACTTCCGCCCAGTTGGTCGTCCCAAATGCAAATGCATCCATCTTCATGCTGTTGTTCCTTGTACTAGGAGTGCCGGTTCATAATTGCCGCCTCTACCAGAGTTTCACGTACGCCTTGCCGATCAGCGGGCGAAGCGAGGCCGATGCAAACCGATAGTTCCTCGCCCTCGACCAATGACCTGTAGACGACGCCAGCGCGTCGTAATGCGGTGAACGATTTCGGCAGCAGGGCTATGCCCTTTCCATTCGCCACATCGGCAAGTAGAACGTGATGGTCCGATGGCTCCCTCAATTTGGATGGGGCGAAACCATGGCGGGAGAAAACTGTCTGGCAGTGATCGAAGAACGCGGGCTGTCGCGCACGCTCGAACCAGAAGACCTTCTCACGTGCCAGGTCCGCGAGACCAATTCTTCTGCGTTTGGCTAAAAGATGGCGTGACGGTATCGCGACGACCATCGGCAGTTGGTCGAGTTCCCGGACCTCCAGTTCGTGCGTTTCCGTAGGCAGCGCGATGAACGCTGCGTCCAGTTTGCCAGCGCGAAGCTGTCGTACGAGCCGGGGCGATGTATCGGAGAAGGTCGAGACAACGGTTCCGGGATGACGGGCTTGCACCCGTTGTGCCAGCCCGTGGAACCAGGCTGGTTCCACGGCGCTAGTCAGTCCAAGCCGGAGGTTGGCCGGCAGACCCTTAATCGTGAGCGCTGCCTCGGCCTCGCGAAGCAATTTGGCAATGCTGCGCGCATAAGGGAGCAGCTTCTCCCCAGCGACGGTAAGCGTCACGCCCCGCGTATTGCGGTCAAACAACCGCGTTCCCAACCGTTCTTCGAGTTCTCGAATTGCCCGGCTCAGTGGCGGCTGGGAAAGATGCAGCGTCTCGGCCGCCTGCCGGAAGCTCAGTGCGTCCGCCACGGCAAGGAAAAGCAAAAGGGACCGGGAATCGAGGCGATCAGACATATCAAAAAGGTATCACAAACTTGGTCATTCCGCATCCCGGGTGCGTGCCCTACATTTGCCGCACCAACTCTTCTGGAGAAGATCAATGAACCTGACTCACCATGCTGCCCTGGCCGCTGTTTCCCGGCGCAATTGTCAACGGGGTGACCTATGAACCCAGAACGTTACGAGCGTGGCTTGCAGATGCTGGCTGCAGTGGATGGGGTTGCCGGTCAGAACGTGGTCGAAACGCTGGCGCAATCGTTTCCGGACTTCGCGCGCTACGTGGTTGAGTTTCCATTCGGCGACATCTACGCGCGAAGCGGGCTTGGCTTGCGCGAGCGGGAACTGGCAACTGTCGCAGCGCTTTGCGCACTCGGCAGTGCATTACCGCAGCTTCGCGTGCATGTACAGGCTGCATTGCACGTCGGCTGCAAACCGCGAGAGGTGGTGGAGGTTGTGATGCAGATGGCGGTATATGCGGGATTTCCGGCGGCACTGAACGGCTTGTCCGTCGTACGCGAGGTCTTCACAGAGACTGGGATTCCGCTACCACTGGATTGAGGTCGCGGGGCCGACGCGGAGTTCCGCACACCGGCCGTGCCTAGGCGCGCTTGACGGTCGCATCCTGATCATCGACATACGCATCGAGGAAAGCATCGGAAGCGACATGGTCGGCGAGTGCGCGCAGGGTGGCAGCTGAATCACTACCCAATACCTCCTCCACACGCTGGTTCGCTTTCGCCCAATAGACGATGGCTTCATGCAAGCGGGCGGTACCCACGCCTGTCAGGGATGCACGCTTGGACCGCTTGTCTTGCTCGTCCGTATGCAATTCCACAAGACCATCCCGAATCAGAGGCCGGAGCGCATGCGTCACCGCGGACATCTGAATCGCGAGTTTGCCCGCGAGGTCCCCTGAGCGAGGTGTTGGTGCAAACCAGCTTCTCGAAAATGCTCTTTTCTTCACCTGGCATACCGCCTGCGTCCGCAATCGCGGTAGCGGCTTCATCACGTTTCTTTGTCCACTTCCAGAAAAACTGCCATCGTAACCGGCGCATCATCGGGCATCGGTGCCATCTATGCCGATCGACTGGCCGCTCGCGGCTACGACCTCGTCCTGGTCGCACGGCGCGCCGACCGGCTGGCCGCACTGTCGGAGAAGCTGTCTGAGACTCACGGGGTCAATGTTCAGGTTCTGGTTGCCGACCTCGAGAACGAGGCCGACGTCGCTAAGGTCGAGGCAGTGCTGGCGAACGATGCCAGCGTGCGCGTCCTCGTGAACAATGCCGGCTTCGCGCGACTGCGTCCGCTCGCGCAATCGTCGGTGAACGATTCAACGTCGCAGATCGCGTTGAACATCACGTCGCTGACGCGTCTCACACAGGCCGCGCTGCCCGGATTTCTGTCGCGCAACGATGGGGTCATCATCAATATCGCGTCGGTGCTGGCGGTCCACTCGCTGCCGGTGAGCTCGGTCTATAGCGGCACGAAGGCATACGTGCTGGCTTTCACTCGCGGTCTTCAGGACGAACTCGCGAACACTGGCGTGAAGGTGCAAGTGGTGCTGCCGGCGTCGACCGCGACCGAAATCTGGACGGAAGGTGTCTCCGGCGTGCCGCTGTCCGCGCTCCGCCCGGAAAGCGTGATGAGCGCGGAAGATATGGTCCACGCCGCGCTGGTCGGCCTCGACAACGGGGAAGCCGTCACCTGGCCCTCTGTCGCCGACGAGAGCCTGTGGGCGAAGTACGATGCGGCACGTTCCGCGTTGTTCGCGGCAACGCAGGTTGGCAAGCCTGCCCCGCGCTATCAGAAGACTTGACCGGGGGGCCAGTCTGCGCGGACATGGGCAGTTTCGCTCCTGGCTTGGCGGCAGGGCCGTCAGCTTGGGAGGATGTGGGGGAGGGGTGCGACATTAGAAAAAGCGGCCAACACCTAATGTCTAGGCGGTTCTGAATGGTCTAGGGCGGGGGTGCGGATGAAAACTTGGACTACTTGGAGGTAGTTCATGTATTCGTACGAGGATCGCATCAGGGCGGTCAAGCTATATTTCAAGTACGGGGGAAAGACGGCAACGGTCGTTCGTGAGCTGGGCTATCCGTCGGGCAAGAACCCCTG